>NZ_JASHGL010000003.1:0-334296 GCF_047460355.1 Streptococcus timonensis
TATCATCACCAACATGAGTGACAGGATTACCAACTTCTACGATTTGAGTGACAGGTTCTTGAGCAACAACAGTGTTGATTAAAGTTTTCACTTCAGAACCATCAGCAGCAGTAGTCACAGAATAGAAATGTGTACGACGACCGTTCACACCTTCAGTCACGATACGAGATTGTCCCTTAGGTAACTGGTCTGTTTCGCGAGTGATAGTAGTGAATGGAATTCCTTCCTCTTCAATCACGACACGAGGTTTTTCTTCAGTAATAGTAGCTTGCCCTTTATCATCACCAACATGAGTGACAGGATTACCGACTTCTACGATTTGAGTCACTGGTTCTTGAGTCACTTGACTATCAAGGAGAGTTTCATGTGCTTCACCATTTTCAGTCACGACAGAAAGATAATTTGTACGTTCACCTTTCACACCGACAGTAACAATCTTTTCTTGACCTGCTGGTAGGTTAGGGTTGTCATTCTTGATGATTTCGAAAGGAATTTCCTCTGTTCTAACAACCAATTCTGGTAGGTTTTCAACAGCAGCAGGACTTTCGTTTTCGTCAAGGCTTCCTGAGTGAGTTGCAGCTGGTTTGAGACCAAGTCTTGCTGCCTTGAGATTAGCGACTAGTGTATCCAACTCAGCTTGTTTATTACGGTTGAGATTGTAGTTCAGAGCTTCTTTAGCAGCCTTGAGAGCATCGAGGCTTTCTGTGCTATATCCTTCTAAGTTTTCAGGAATTTGAGCAAGTTCCTCGCGTAGAGCTTTGTAGTCAGCACGGAAGTAGTCTTTGTTGTGGTCTGCAAAGGCAGTCATAAGTTCAAAGATTTCCTCTTCCTTGTACTCAGCGCTTGGTCTATCAGCCCAGATAGCTAGCATACTACCAATAGTAGGTAGGTCAACTTCAGGATATTTAGTTGAAGCTAGCTGGTTAAATGGAGTTTTTTCAGTATTTTCAATAGCTTTCTTGAGGAAGCCACCACCATCTTCTGGTTTTTGACCGAGAATGTAGTACCAATCTCCATTCGTGTTAAGGAATTTGTACCCCTTACTTGCTAGGTATTGAGGAGACGCAAGGTTATAACCCCACCATCCCTTAGACCAGTAAGAGATGATAACATCTTTATCAAACTCGACATCATCCATGTCTTCATAGTAGAAGCCGTCGTTAAAGGCCATTGGTTGAAGACCTTTTTCTTTAGCCATGGCAGCTAGGCTATTAGCGTACTCAGCAAATTTTCCGTAGAGACCATACCACTTGAGGTAGTACCATCCTTGAGCATTGGTAGCGTCATTGGCATACTCATCTGTACCATAGTTGAAGATCTTAGTTTTACCTGCAAAGAAATCCATGTACTTGCCGATAAGAGCTTTTGTAAAGTTCATTGCTTCTTCGTTTTCAAGATCCATGGTTGTTTTTGAAACCTTGTCAAAGTTAGCTTGAGGGTTTGCAATGCCCAATTTTTCCATAGCGACGAGCATGGCATCCATGTGACCTGGGCTGTTGATTGCTGGGATGAGTCCGAGGCCTTTTGATTTTGCGTACTCGATCAATTCAGTGATTTCGGCTTGACTAAGAGTAGTTCCGTTTGGATCATCGTAGTAAGCTTTTGTTCCTTCGATGATAGCCTTCTTGACATCATCGCTTGCATAAGTTTTTCCGTTAGCTGTGATGGTCATGTCATCAAGGAGGAAGCGAAGCCCATCATTTCCTAGGAGAAGATGCACATCAGAATAGCCAAGTTCGCTAGCCTTGTCAACAATACGTTTAAGTTGGTCTAGTGTGAAATATTTACGACCAGCATCGATTGAGATAACCTTGTTTTTCTCAAGTTTTTCAACTTCGCGTTTTGCTTCTTCTTCTTTTTGAGCTTCTGGAGTGAAGGTCAAGTTGCTAACGGCTTCTTGGAGTTTTGCAATCGCTTGGTCAATAGTATCTTGTTGAGCACGGCTAAGATTGCTATCAAGAGAACGGATGGCTTTTTCAGCTTCTTTAACAGCTGCTACACTTTCTTCTGTATAGCGAGTAAGGTCTGTTGGAACTTCTTTAAGAGCTTGCTCGGCAGACTCGTAGTCAGCAGCGAAGTATTCAGCATTTGAGTTTGCGAATTGACGCATGAGCTTGAATAGACGAGATGGAGAGTAACGAGCAGATGGAGTATCAGCCCAAGCAGCTACCATACCACCAATGATAGGGATATCCGCACCTTCAGTTTTTGGAACAGAAGTGATCGGTGTGCTCTTAATACCGTTTAAGCCTTGATCCAGGTTGTACCAGCCTTGACCATCGGCATTACGGCCGAGAACGTAGTACCATGCATCGTTAGTGTTAAGGATTTCGTGTCCCTTTTCAACTAGTAGTTTAGAAGAAGCGACATCGTAACCACCCCAGCCACCAGTCCACATAGACACGATGATGTCTTTGTCAAAGGTTCCAAAACTAGTGTCACTATTATAGTAGATACCGTCATTGAAGGCCATTGGTTTAAGACCGTGAGATTTGACGATACGAGCTAGGTCATTAGCATAGGCGATGAATTTATCATAACCCTTGTCTGGGAATCCATCTTCTGGATACCATTTATAGGCTTGAAGAACGCTCCATCCTTTGGCATCAGTAGCATCGTTGGCATATTCATCCAAACCGATGTTGAAGATTTCAGACTTGCCAGCAAAGTAAGCAGCATACTTGTCGATCAGAGCTTTGGTAAATGCAACCGCTTCTTTGTTATCAAGGTCAACGGTACGAGCAGATTCTTTTCCAAAGTAGTTGAAGTTCGGTTTTTGGATACCTAGTTCTTTCATGGCATGCAAAATCGCATCCATGTGACCAGGGCTGTTTACAGTTGGGATGAGACCAATGCCTTTGTTTTTAGCATAGTTAATCAAGTCGGTCATTTGGCTTTCAGTTAGGTGATTACCGTTTGGATCGTTGTAGTAGGCATTAGTTCCATTTTCAACAGCTCGTTTGACATCTTCGCTTGCATAAGTCTTGTCACCAACAGTTAGAGACATATCATCAAGCATAAAGCGTAAGCCGTCGTTTCCAACTAAAAGGTGAAGATCGGTATAGCCATAATGTTTTGCCTTGTCGATAATTTCTTTCAGTTGATCTGGAGAGAAGTACTTACGACCGGCATCAATAGAAACAATTTTCTTTTTAGCAAGTTTTTCATTAACTTGAGCTGCTCGCTCTGTAGCTACTGCTGGTGCTTCAACCTTAGCAACTTTTTTGTTTTCTTCATTTTCAGATTCTGTTTTCTTAGCTTCTTCAGCTACTTCAGCTGTGACAGGCTCTGCTATGGCAGGTGCAGGTGTGCCAAGATCTTCCTGTGGAGAAGAAGTTTCCGACGCAGAAGTAGCGGCAACTTGTTCTTCAACTGAAGCGACAAGCTTTGGCTCTTCCGCTGCTGGAGGAGTTTCTGGAACGGTTTGGCTAGTGCTAGCTTGGCTTTCCGCCACAGGAGTTAGCCCGTCAGCTGCCACTACTTGGGCTTGGAAACTTAAGCCTATCAGTACCGAGGCAGCACCGATGGCATATTTACGAATGGAGAAATGCTGTTGTTTGTCTGGTTTCATGTGAGACCTCCTTAAGTTGTTTAGTTTGGTAGCGTTTACAAAAACTATTTCCATTGTAAGTTCTGTTTCTCTAAAAGTCAAGACTTTTAGAGAAATAACTATAAAAAATAGAATAACTTATAAATTATGATATATTTTTTAGTTTCTTATCAATTTTTAGTAAAAAAGTTACTAATTATAGTTATATTTAACTAACTGTTTTCAAGAAAGAAACTTGATGTTACAATGGACATGTAAAAAAGCCTGAGACAAGTATCTCAGACTTTTAATAATTAATGGTCACGATCACAAGAGATAAATTTGATTTTGTAGAAATCAGAACGTTTGTAAGTCTCAATGTATTCTAAGACTTGACCAGTCGCTTCAAGACGGGTTGTCTTGGTTTGTAAAACAGTTGGGAACTTAGTATCGATACCTAGAACAGAAGCTGGATTTTGGGGAGTAGGGAAGACAATCTCGTTGATTTCTTCAAAGTGCTCGTCATTCATGTGAATGTGGTAGTCCAATTTGAAACGAGTATAGATAGAACTATAATATTCAAGATTTGGATAGTTGGCATTGATATATTGCTCAGGGATATAGGAGTTATGATAGATATAGATAACTCCATTAGATTCACGGATACGTTCAATCTTATAGTAGAATTGGTCGCCACGTAACCCGAGTTTTTCTAAATATTTCAAGTTGTTGCCACGTTCAATAGAAAGAACAGTCACTTTATCATCTTTTGTTTCAAAGATTTCAACATCAGAGAACTCAACTAGTTTATGTTTGCGAGCACGGGCTACAAAGGTTCCCTTACCTTGCTGGCGGACAATGTATCCATCTTTAGCCAAATCATTTAAGGCGCGGACAACTGTGATTGAACTCACATCATACATAGAAATCAATTCAGCTTCAGTGTAGAATTTGTCCCCGCTAGCAAATTGACCAGAAATAATTTTATTCTTTAATTCATCTTTTATATATTGGTATTTTGGAATTGCCATATTTTCACCTCGTTTTTTCCTTCTCCATAATAATTTTAACATAAAAGTAGAAAGATTAGTAGAAATTATTATTAAAAATAAAATAATAGGCTAAGATATTAAGTTATATCAAAGTAATTTGTAGTTTGGCAAAGTAAATTTGTATGCTCAAGAAATCCCCAATTTTAAAGGTTTTGAGAAGATTTTTGGAAAAGATTCAGTAAAAAAATAGAAAAAAATTGAAGAAAATTTCAAAAAGTATTGACAATATCTCCCTATTAGGTTATAGTTGATATAACAATAAATGAAAGCGCAAACTTATGCTCTTACAGGGAGGAAGAATGACAAGATTTGAAGTTGAAGATCATTTCTATCTAGATGGGAAACCATTTAAGATTTTGTCAGGTGCGATTCATTATTTTAGAGTTCCTGCGGAAGATTGGTATCACTCATTGTACAATCTCAAGGCATTAGGTTTTAACACAGTTGAAACTTACGTACCTTGGAACATGCATGAACCTACTGAAGGAGAATTTAATTTTGAAGGGAATCTTGACTTAGAGAGATTTCTTCAAACTGCACAGGACTTAGGCTTATATGCTATTGTACGCCCTTCTCCATTTATCTGTGCAGAATGGGAATTTGGTGGTTTACCTGCATGGCTCCTAACAAAGGAGATGAGAATCCGTTCTTCTGATCCAGCTTACCTTGAGATGGTTGGTCGTTACTATGATCACTTGCTTCCGCGTCTTGTTCCAAGATTGTTGGAAAATGGTGGAAACATCCTCATGATGCAAGTTGAAAATGAGTATGGATCCTATGGTGAAGACAAAACCTACTTGCGTGAGATTCGACGTTTAATGGAAGAACGCGCAGTCAGCTGTCCGCTCTTTACATCTGACGGCCCATGGAGAGCAACCTTGAAGGCTGGAACCTTAATTGAGGATGACCTCTTGGTGACAGGGAACTTTGGCTCGAAAGCCGATTTCAATTTCTCGCAGATGCAAGAATTCTTTGATGAACATGGCAAAACATGGCCACTCATGTGTATGGAATTCTGGGATGGATGGTTCAATCGATGGAAAGAGCCAGTTATCAAACGCGATGCAGAAGAATTGGCAGAAGCCGTTCATGAGGTTTTGGAGCAAGGCTCTATCAACCTTTACATGTTCCATGGTGGAACAAACTTCGGTTTTATGAATGGTTGCTCAGCACGAGGAACTATTGATTTACCACAAGTAACATCTTATGATTATGACGCTCTGCTAGATGAGGCGGGAAATCCTACTGCCAAATATCATGCAGTGAAGAAAATGATGGCAACCTACTATCCAGAGTATCCACAGGTGGAGCCACTCTACAAGGAAAGCATGGAAATGGAATCCATTCCACTAGTCGAAAAGGCTTCCCTATTTGCAACCTTGGATAGTCTTGCAAGTCCAACCGAAAGCCTCTATCCTAAGAAAATGGAGGAACTGGGACAAAGTTATGGTTACCTACTCTATCGTACAGAAGCTAGTTGGGATGCAGAAGAAGAAAAACTTCGCATTATTGACGGCCGTGATAGAGCTCAACTCTTTATTGATGGCAAATGGACTGCGACCCAATATCAGACAGAGATTGGTGAAGATATCTTCTGTCAAGGAGAAAAGAAAAAGCTTTCGCAGATTGATATCCTTATTGAAAATATGGGACGTGTCAATTATGGGCATAAATTCCTAGCAGATACCCAGCGGAAAGGAATCCGTACAGGAGTTTGCAAGGATCTACATTTCTTGCTCAACTGGGAACACTATCCACTTCCATTAGATAATCCTGAGAAGATTGATTTTTCTAAAGGATGGACAGAAGGGCAACCAGCCTTTTACGCCTTCGACTTTGAAGTTGAGGTTCCAAAGGATACCTATTTAGATTGTTCTGAGTTTGGTAAAGGGATTGCCTTTGTCAATGGTCATCATCTAGGACGCTTCTGGAACGTTGGTCCGACCCTATCGCTTTATATTCCACATAGTTACCTCAAAGAGGGTGCTAACCGCATCATTATCTTTGAAACTGAAGGGGAGTACAAGGAGCACATACATTTAACTAGTAAACCTACATTTAAACACATAAAGGGGGAAAACTTATGACAATAGTAGGATGCCGTATCGATGGACGTTTAATCCACGGTCAAGTAGCCAATCTTTGGGCTGGGAAGCTAAATGTTTCTCGCATTATGGTTGTAGACGACGAAGTTGTTAACAACGATATTGAAAAGAGCGGTTTGAAACTTGCTACACCGCCAGGTGTAAAACTTAGTATCTTGTCGGTTGAAAAAGCGGCAGCGAATCTTCTTGCTGGTAAATATGACAGCCAACGTCTCTTTATCGTGGCTCGTAAACCAGACCGTTTTCTTGGTTTGGTAGAAGCAGGAGTTCCGCTTGAAACTCTCAACGTCGGCAATATGTCGCAAACACCAGAAACACGTGCTATCACTCGTTCTATCAACGTAGTTGATAAAGACGTGGAAGATTTCCACAAATTGGCGGAAAAAGGTGTTAAACTTACTGCTCAAATGGTTCCAAATGATCCAGTTTCAGACTTTTTGAGCTTATTAAAATAGGAAAAAATTTTTAGGAGGTCATTGTTATGATACAATGGTGGCAAATTTTACTACTCACTCTGTACTCAGCTTATCAAATTTGTGATGAGTTGACGATCGTTTCTTCTGCAGGTTCCCCTGTATTCGCTGGTTTCATTACTGGTTTAGTCATGGGAGATTTGACAACTGGTTTGTTTATCGGTGGTAGCTTGCAGTTGTTTGTCCTTGGGGTAGGTACCTTCGGTGGTGCTTCTCGTATCGACGCAACTTCTGGTGCGGTTCTTGCGACAGCTTTCTCAGTTTCACAAGGTATCGAAACAGATCTTGCGATCACTACAATCGCTGTACCAGTAGCAGCACTCTTGACTTACTTCGACGTACTTGGTCGTATGACTACTACATTCTTCGCACACCGTATTGACGCTGCGATCGAACGCTTCGACTATAAAGCAATCGAACGCAACTACCTTCTTGGTGCGCTTCCATGGGCTGCTTCACGTGCCCTTCCAGTATTCTTCGCCCTTGCTTTCGGTGGAGAATTCGTACAAGCAGTTGTAAACCTTGTTAAAGAATTCCAATGGGTTGCAGACGGTTTGACTCTTGCAGGTCGTATGCTTCCAGGTCTTGGATTCGCTATCTTGCTTCGTTACCTTCCAGTTAAACGTAACCTTCACTACCTTGCTATGGGATTCGGTTTGACAGCTATGTTGACTGTTCTTTACTCATACGTAACAGGTCTTGGTGGAGCTGTTGCTGGTATTATTGGTACTCTTCCTGCTGAAGTTGCTGAAACTATTGGTTTTGCAAACAACTTCAAAGGTTTGTCTATGATCGGTATCTCTATCGTAGGTATCTTCCTTGCAGTTGTTCACTTTAAGAATAGCCAGAAAGTTGCTGTAGCAGCACCTTCTACACAATCAGAAAGTGGGGAAATTGAAGATGACGAATTCTAATTACAAATTAACTAAAGAAGATTTTAATCAAATTAACAAACGTAGCTTGTTCACTTTCCAATTAGGTTGGAACTACGAGCGTATGCAAGCATCAGGTTACCTTTACATGATCTTGCCACAATTGCGTAAAATGTATGGAGATGGGACTCCTGAGTTGAAAGAAATGATGAAAGTTCATACTCAATTCTTCAACACTTCACCATTCTTCCACACTATCATCGCTGGTTTCGACCTTGCCATGGAAGAAAAAGATGGCGTTGTCTCTAAAGATGCGGTTAACGGTATCAAGACAGGTTTGATGGGACCATTCGCTCCTCTTGGAGACACTATCTTCGGTTCACTTGTACCAGCTATCATGGGTTCTATCGCTGCAACAATGGCTATCGCTGGCCAACCATGGGGTATCTTCCTTTGGATCGCAGTTGCAGTAGCGTATGACATCTTCCGTTGGAAACAATTGGAATTTGCTTACAAAGAAGGGGTTAACCTTATCAACAACATGCAAAGTACTTTAACAGCTTTGATTGACGCTGCATCTGTACTTGGTGTATTCATGATGGGTGCTCTTGTAGCAACAATGATCAACTTTGAAATTTCTTACAAATTGCCAATCGGTGAGAAAATGATTGACTTCCAAGACATCTTGAACTCAATCTTCCCACGCTTGCTTCCAGCAATCTTCACAGCATTCATCTTCTGGTTGCTTGGTAAGAAAGGTATGAACTCTACAAAAGCAATCGGTATCATCATTGCTCTTGCAGTTGGACTTTCATTCATCGGAAAATTCTTGCTTGGAATGGGCGCATAATATATGACTAAATCGTTAATTTTAGTGAGCCATGGACGTTTCTGTGAAGAGCTCAAAGGCAGCACAGAAATGATTATGGGGCCACAAGAAAACATTCATGCGGTGGCTCTTCTTCCAGAAGATGGACCAGAAGAATTTACTGCTAAATTTGACGCTGCTGTTCAAGGTTTAGACGACTTTATCGTCTTTGCAGACCTCCTTGGAGGCACACCATGTAATGTGGTTAGTCGCTTAATTATGGAAGGTCGTAACATCGAACTTTATGCAGGAATGAATCTTCCAATGGTGATTGAATTTATCAATGCAAGCCTAACTGGTATGGATGCCGACTATAAAACTCGTGCATCAGAAAGCATTGTTAAAGTAAATGATTTGTTGGCGGGCTTCGATGATGACGAAGACGAATAAGATTTGACAACAGAAATTAAAAATGGGGGTGGGATTAAGTCCCATTCCCATCTTTTAACTAGGAAATAATATAATAATAGATTAGAGGTTTTCAATGCTAGATTATACAAAAGAAGAATTGCTTGAGTTGGGAGCAGAGATCACCACACGAGAAATTTACCAACAACCAGATGTTTGGAAAGAAGCTTTTGAGGCTTATTCAGAGAGACGCCAAGAAATTGCAGCTTTTTTGCAAGGTATCGCTGATAAGCATGGATATATCAAGGTTATCCTAACAGGAGCTGGAACTTCTGCTTATGTAGGAGATACTTTGGTCCCTTACTTTAAAGAAGTTTATGATGAACGCAAGTGGAATTTCAATGCCATTGCGACTACTGATATTGTTGCAAACCCACAAACATATTTGAAAAAAGATGTTCCTACAGTCTTAGTATCATTTGCACGTAGTGGAAATTCACCAGAGAGTGTAGCAACGGTGGATTTGGCTAAGTCCTTGGTTGATGAGCTCTATCAAGTGACTATTACTTGTGCAGCTGAAGGGGAATTAGCTCTTCAAGCTCATGGAGATGAGCGCAATCTCTTGCTCTTACAACCAGCAGCTTCTAACGATGCTGGATTTGCCATGACTTCTAGTTTTACTTCTATGATGCTGACAGCTCTCTTAGTCTTTGATCCGACTGAGTTTTCTGTAAAAGCTGAACGTTTCGAAGTATTAGCTAGTCTTGCACGTAAAGTTCTAGATAATGCCGAGGATGTGAAGGAATTGGTTGACCTAGACTTTAACCGAGTGATTTATCTAGGTGCGGGCCCATTCTTCGGACTTGCTCACGAAGCCCAGCTTAAAATTTTGGAATTGACAGCTGGTCAGGTTGCTACTATGTATGAAAGCCCAGTTGGCTTCCGTCACGGTCCAAAATCTTTGATCAACGAAGATACAGTTGTTTTAGTATTTGGTTCAACCACAGACTACACTCGCAAGTATGATTTGGACTTGGTGCGTGAAGTTGCAGGAGATCAAATCGCTCGTCGTGTTGTGCTTTTGAGCGATCAAACTTTTGGCCTTGAAAATGTTAAGGAAGTAGCCCTTGGTTGTGGAGGTGTCTTGAGTGATGTTTATCGTGTCTTCCCTTACATCATTTATGGTCAACTTTTCTCACTCTTGACTTCGCTTAAAGTCGGCAATAGACCAGATACACCATCTCCTACTGGTACTGTAAACCGTGTAGTTCAAGGTGTTATCATTCATGAGTTTAAATAAAGAGGATATAGTTATGAGTAAATTAAAATTAAGTCCTAATAAAGTTGCTTGTATGCAAAAACTTTCAGATGAAAATGGTATCATCTCAGCTCTTGCTTTTGACCAACGTGGTGCTTTGAAACGCCTTATGGCTCAATACCAAACAGAGGAGCCAACTGTAGCTCAAATGGAAGAACTAAAAGTATTAGTGGCAGATGAATTGACTAAATATGCTTCATCTATGCTACTTGACCCTGAGTACGGACTTCCAGCTACAAAAGCTCTTGATCCAAATGCAGGTCTTCTTCTCGCCTATGAGAAAACAGGATACGATACAACAAGTACAAAACGCTTGCCGGACTGCTTGGATGTTTGGTCTGCAAAACGTATCAAGGAACAAGGTGCAGATGCTGTTAAGTTCTTGCTTTACTATGACGTAGATAGCTCTGATGAACTTAACCAACAAAAACAAGCCTACATTGAACGTATTGGTTCTGAGTGTGTGGCTGAAGACATTCCATTCTTCCTTGAAATCTTGGCTTACGATGAAAAGATTGCGGACGCAGGTTCTGCTGAATACGCTAAAGTGAAACCTCACAAGGTTATCGGTGCTATGAAGGTCTTCTCAGACCCACGCTTTAACATTGATGTCTTGAAGGTGGAAGTTCCAGTTAACGTTAAATACGTTGAAGGATTTGGTGATGGCGAAATTGTTCATACACGTGAAGCAGCAGCAGCCTTCTTTAAAGCTCAAGACGAAGCTACTAACTTGCCATACATCTACTTGAGTGCAGGTGTGTCAGCTAAACTCTTCCAAGAAACTCTTGTATTTGCCCACGAATCAGGTGCAAACTTCAATGGTGTTCTTTGTGGACGTGCAACATGGGCTGGATCAGTTGAAGCTTATATCAAAGACGGTGAAGCAGCTGCTCGCGAATGGCTTCGTACAACTGGTTTTGAAAACATTGATGAACTCAATAAAGTACTTCAAAAAACAGCAACTTCATGGACTGAGCGTGTTGAATTTTAAAGATTATACTTGTAAGATTTGTTGAAAAGAATCTATTTTATAGAGGCTTGACAAAGGAGTATTTACATAATAGAATTGAACCATAGGAAGTGAATACGCTTTCTATGGTTTATTTTACTTAACGAAAACGTATAAAGGAGAGAAGGATGAAAGCATACACAGAACGTGTATTTGGGAAAGTTGATGACAAGGATGTCTTAGCTTATCTTTTTGAGACGGATGCTGGTTACCAACTAGAAATCATGACCTATGGAGCGACTATTTTACGTTATGTTACTCCTGATAAGACTGGTAATTTTGCCAATGTCATCCTAGGATTTGATAATTTTGAAAGCTATGTTGGCAATAGTCCAAAACATGGAGCAAGCATTGGACCTGTGGCTGGGCGTATTGCAGGTGCGACCTTTGAACTAAATGGCAAGACTTATGAGCTTGAAGTTAACAATGCTAGCAACTGCAATCATAGTGGTTCTACAGGTTGGGACTCTAACTTGTTTGAACTTGTCGAAGTCAGCGACAATGGTTTGACACTTTATACTGAGCGTGCGGATGGTACAGGAGGATTCCCTGGTAACCTCAAGATTTGGATTAGCTACCAGTTGGAAGAAAACGGTGCCTATGAAGTTAGCTATAAGGTGACGACAGATCAAGATACCTTGGTCAATCCAACCAACCATAGCTACTTTAACTTGTCTGGTGATTTCACTCGGACGATTGACCGTCATGTCTTCCAATTAAACACAGAAGGTATCTATCCAATCGCTCCTGACGGTGTCCCAGCTAAAACTCCCAATGCTAACCGTGATGTGGTCAAACATATCTACAATGGTGCTTTGCTCAAGGATATCTTTGCAGAAGAAGATGAACAAATCCAAATCGTGTCTGGTTTGGACCATCCATTTGCTCTTCCTGAAGGGCATGATAATGCTGGTTTCCTCTATGACCAGGGTTCAGGTCGCTTCTTACTCTTTAAGACAGAAGCACCTTGCTTTGTAGTTTATACAGCAAACTTTGTGGATGAAAGCGTACTTGTAGCTGGCAAACCTATGATCCAGCACAACGGTATTGCCCTTGAAGCTCAAGCTTTACCAGATGCTATCCACAGCGACTTTAAGGATCAAGTGATTCTCAAAGCAGGTCAGACTTTCACTAGCAAAACTCGTTACGAAATTGTCGTTAAATAATAAAAATTCTCTGAAGTCATAGGATTTCAGAGAATTTTTATTATTCTTCATCTGGTGTGAGGATCATCGGAATGATAATCGGTTCACGTTCAGTATTTTCGTAAAGGAATGGTCGGATGGCGTTAACAATGGCGCCATTGACAGATTGGATGCTGGCATCCTTGTTTTTCAAAGCGATACGAATAGCATTGAAAAGAATACGTTGACTTTGACGAATCAAATCACCAGACTCACGCATGTAGACAAAACCACGACTGAGAATATCTGGGCCAGAAATAATCATCTGTGTCTTGAAGTCTACTGTTGCAACAGCAAGTACGACACCATCTTCAGAAAGATCACGGCGATCTTTAAGGACGGCCGCACCGATTTCACCGATACGATTTCCATCGACATAGATATCTTGGGCATTGAAATGACCTGCGATACGAGCAGAATCTGCAGTAAGGGCAAGAACATCTCCGTTGCTCATGATAAAGATATTGTCTTTTTCAACTCCAGTATCAACAGCTAGTCCAGCATGGATCTTTTGCATGCGATATTCACCATGGACAGGCATGAAATATTTAGGCTTCATTAGGCGGAGCATGAGTTTTTGTTCTTGCTGACCACCGTGTCCAGATGTATGGATGTTGTTGATCTTACCGTGGATAACTTCAACTCCAGCTTCGGAAATAGTATTGATTAGTTTGTTAACGCTGGTTGTATTTCCAGGGATTGGGCTAGAAGAGAAGATGACTGTATCACCAGGTTGTAATTGTACCTGGCGGTGAGTTCCGTTAGCGATACGAGATAGTGCAGCCATGGGCTCCCCTTGGCTGCCTGTACAGAGGATCAAGACTTCTCCAGCTGGATAATCCTTGATTTCATTAGGTTCGATAAAGGTTCCCTTTGGTGCCTTGATATAGCCAAGTTCAATCCCGTTGACAATAGCTTTTTCCATTGAACGTCCAAAGACAGCAATCTTACGGCCAGTCTTGACAGCAGCATCAGTAGCCTGCTGGAGACGGAAGATATTTGAGGCAAAGGATGCGAAAATAATACGTCCCTCGATGTCTTGGATAATCTTCATGATGGATTGACCAACGACTTTTTCTGAGTTAGTAAAGGTTGGTACTTCAGCATTGGTCGAGTCAGAAAGTAAGCAAAGTACACCCTCTTCCCCTAAGGCTGCCATTCGGTGTAAGTCTGCGGGTTCCCCAACTGGAGTAAAGTCAAACTTGAAGTCACCTGTACAGACAATTTTACCTTGTGGCGTGTGGATAACAATCCCCAAAGGTTCTGGAATTGAGTGAGTAGTTTTAAAGAAAGTTGCCTTGAGATTTTTAAAGGTCAACTCAGTGTTGTGGTTGATTTCGTGAAGTGTAGCGTTACGCAAAAGGCCATGTTCTTCAAGTTTTCCACGGATAAGGGCGAGAGCCAGTGGACCTGCATAGATAGGGATATTGGCTTGCTTGAGCAAGAATGGAATCCCTCCGATATGGTCCTCGTGTCCGTGAGTAATCAAAAGAGCCTTTACACGGTCGATATTGTCTACAATGTAGGAGTAGTCTGGGATAACGTAGTCGATACCAAGTAGATCGTCCTCTGGGAACTTAATCCCAGCATCGACGATGATAATCTCATCTTGGTATTCAATACCGTAAGTGTTCTTCCCGATTTCTCCTAGACCACCAATGGCAAAAACGCCCACTTCTTCTGGTTTAAGAGTATAGGCCATATTAGAACTCCGTAATTTTAAATGCGCCAGTTTCTTTTTCGTAGTCAAGTAGTTTGTCAGACAAGAGTTCGATGTATTCTACGTTATATTCTGGACGGTTTTTTTCAACAAGTTCGCGGGCAATGATGCGGCCCTCAAGTTCTGAGCTAGCGTCAATGTCCAAGTAGAGTGAGCGTGTTGTTTCACGACGTGGGCTGCGTTCTTTTGTTTCTTGATAAAAAACTTTGTAAATCATATGTTTCCTTTCTGCTTTCAGGTCAGCTATATTCAAAAATGCTCAGTTTGAAACTGGTTTGATTCCAGTTCATTTTTTGTCTTTATTGACCTTGATTCGTTACAATTATCTCAATTATAACATAAAAAGGGGAATTAGTAAAAGAGGGGAAACCTGAAAGTAAGGAGCGTGAAATACGTTTCATTTTGCCTTGTATAAGTATTTGAAGACCTCAGATTCAAATGCTATAATAAAGTTAGAAAAGAGGTTTTTCCTTATGAAGGAGGGCAGGACATGTTTCAACTAGCTATTATCATTCGTCTTCTGGCCTTTGTGGCATTTGTTGCTTGTGTTTACGGTGGCAATGTTTTGTATACTCTGCTAGAGCATCGGAAGGTCAAATTCCTATGGAAGATTGGCTTCGTGACTCTGTATTCGTTTTTCCTTCTCCTTGTGACTTATGTGGTCTGGTTTGTATTTTACTTTGGTTTGAATACTTAACTTCAGTTGTTTATTTATATCTGGTGATTGAACTAATATCTATCTTTAATAGGAAATAGAAATATACCGAATTCAGCTATACAAAAATCCACCTCAACTATTAAGATAAGGTGGATTTTTTAAATTAGGTGTCCAATTTTCCCTCAAACAGAGGATACATTTTCAGGCCATATCCTTATTTTTACAGTAGTCATTGTTCTGTTCAAAAATCGAGTTGAAGCATAAAAATAAAACAATGCAAACAGATGAATCAACTGGTAAAGGTGTAACGATTATGTTTAAATCATTGAAAATGATGAGCAAACTATAAGAGATGAAGAGAATAAAATTTACCCTTCTAAAAATGTGCCTTTTATCTAGCATGACTTATCCAAATTTCTTACGAATATCTTTCCCGATAGTGTAAGCAGCCATAAATAAAGCTATACCAACACCTACACCAAAACCACCCTTGATTCCTTGCAATTCTTTATTAGAAATTGCACAATACTTATCCAAACCTTTAATCATACTAACCTCCTAAAAAATAACCAGCTGCCAAACCAGACCCTACAAGTGCTGTACCACCTGCAATAGCTTTCCAAGATACTGCTACTCCAAAGATAACTAAGGGAGCGAGACCACCATCAATATCTGACAATTCATTTTCAGATAACGATAAAAATTGATTGTCAAGAACGTCAAAATTTGTCATTGAACTTTCCTCCTTTTTTCTTGTTCACTTATATATTCGGAAAAGATAGGAAAAAGCTACAACTTTTTTTATTTTTTTGCCTTCCTCTTTGTTTAAGAGGTAGGCCTTTTTTGTTTGGAGAGAAAGAAAATTCCCATGTGTCGGCTTTTGTAGTATAATAGTAAACAGACAAAAAGATAGGAATGTGTTATGAAAGTATTAGCTTTTGATACGTCCAGCAAGGCTCTTTCTCTAGCCATTTTAGAGGACAAGCAGCTTCTTGCCGAGACTATGATCAACATCAAGAAAAATCACAGTATTACCCTCATGCCTGCCATTGATTTCTTAATGGCGAGTTTGGATTTGACACCAAAGGATTTGGATCGAATCGTCATAGCAGAGGGGCCAGGTAGCTACACAGGTTTACGAATCGCAGTAGCAACTGCAAAGACTCTAGCTCATACCCTAAACATTGAGTTAGTAGGGATGTCTAGCCTTTTAGCTCTGGTACCACATCAGCAAGAAGGATTCTTCGTTCCCTTGATGGATGCGCGTCGTAACAACGTTTATGCAGGATTTTATGAAAATGCCCAGCCAGTCTTTCCAGAAGCGCACCTATCTTTTGAAGAGGTGTTAGAAAAAGTCAAGGATGCCGACCAGGTAACCTTTGTTGGTGAAGTTGGAGCCTTTGTGGATCAAATCCAAGAACAACTGCCACAGGCTAACTACCAAGAAACCCTGCCAAATGCAGTTAATCTTGCTCTTTGGGCCTGGGACAAGGAAGCAGACTCCTTGCACGATTTTGTGCCGAATTACCTCAAGCGTGTCGAAGCTGAGGAAAACTGGCTCAAGAATCACACCGAGTCTGGCGAGTCTTACATTAAACGCCTATGATAGAGATCAAACGAATCCAACAGCAGCCTGACTTGGCTCAATCCATCTATGCTGTCATGGTAGCTGTTTATCCAGTCAGTCCTTGGACGCTGGAACAAATCCAAGCAGACCTGTCCCAAGACCAAACCTGGTATGCTTTAGCCTACGATGGGATAGAAGTGATAGGTTTTCTAGCTGTTCAGGAAAATATCTTTGAAGCAGAAGTCCTGCAAATCGCCGTTAAGCAAGCTTATCAAGGTCAGGAGATAGCTTCAGCCTTGTTTGCTCAATTACCAGCAGACAAGGAGATTTTTCTCGAAGTCAGAAAGTCAAACCAACGAGCGCAAGCATTTTACAAGAAAGAAAAGATGGATGTCATCGCTGAGAGAAAGGCCTATTACCATGATCCTGTCGAGGACGCCATTATCATGAAGAGAGAAATAGATGAAGGATAGATATATTTTAGCATTTGAGACATCTTGCGATGAGACCAGTGTCGCCGTCTTAAAAAATGATGACGAGCTCTTGTCCAATGTCATTGCCAGTCAAATTGAAAGCCATAAACGTTTTGGGGGCGTAGTACCAGAAGTAGCCAGTCGTCACCATGTCGAGATCATTACAGCCTGTATTGAGGAGGCATTGGCAGAAGCAGGGATTACCGAAGAGGATGTGACAGCTGTGGCTGTTACCTATGGACCAGGCTTGGTCGGAGCCTTACTAGTTGGCTTGTCAGCTGCTAAGGCCTTTGCTTGGGCACATGGACTTCCACTTATCCCTGTTAACCACATGGCTGGTCACCTCATGGCGGCTCAAAGTGTCGAGCCCTTGGAGTTCCCCTTACTAGCCCTTTTAGTCAGTGGTGGGCACACAGAGTTGGTCTATGTTTCTGAGGCTGGTGATTACAAGATTGTTGGGGAAACTCGTGATGATGCGGTTGGTGAGGCCTATGATAAGGTAGGTCGTGTCATGGGCTTGACCTATCCAGCAGGTCGGGAGATTGACGAGTTGGCCCATCAAGGTCAGGATATCTATGATTTCCCTCGTGCCATGATTAAGGAGGATAATCTGGAGTTTTCATTCTCAGGTTTGAAATCTGCCTTTATCAATCTTCACCACAATGCCGAGCAAAAGGGAGAAACCTTGTCCACAGAGGACTTGTGTGCCTCCTTCCAAGCAGCAGTTCTGGATATTCTCATGGCAAAAACCAAGAAGGCTCTGGAGAAATATCCTGTTAAAACCCTAGTCGTGGCTGGTGGTGTAGCGGCTAATAAAGGACTCAGAGAACGCCTAGCAGCAGAAATCACTGACGTTAAGGTGATCATTCCTCCCCTGCGACTCTGTGGAGACAATGCAGGTATGATTGCCTATGCCAGCGTCAGCGAGTGGAACAAAGAAAACTTTGCAGGCTTGGAGCTAAACGCCAAACCAAGTCTCGCCTTTGAAACTATGGAATAGAAAGTCAGCTTGAGGCTGGCTTTTTTGCTTAAATATTTTATAATATATTAAAAAAGTAAAAAGTTTTTACGAATAGAATAGTAAAGGGAATTTTTAAAAGGGAGTTTGTCTATGATTGAAAAGCAGGAATTAGGAGAATTTTACAAGGAATTACGCCTGGCAAGAAAGCTCAAGCAGTCAGATGTGGCTTGTGCTGGACTAACAGCCTCTCAGCTATCCAAGTTCGAACTAGGGCAGTCCATGCTGTCTGCGGATAAGCTGATTCTAGCTATCCAAGGGATAAATGTGACCTTTGATGAGTTTGGGCACAAGCTCAACAACTACCAAGAATCTCCACATATGCGATTTGGTAGAAGGGTTGTGGATCGCTTTGCTCATCAAGATATAGCTGGTTTAGAGCAATTGTTGAAGGAAGTTGAGCAAGAACAGATGGCGCAGAACTATCGTCGTTTGAATGCCATCGTGATTAAAAATGCTATCCATTCACTGGATAAAAGTTACCCACTAGCAGAGGAGGATCGTGAGTTTTTAACTACCTACCTTTATGCTATCGAGTCTTGGACCTGGTTTGAACTCTATATCTTTTGTAATACTATGCCTTTTTTGAGCAATCAAGATTTCATCTTTTTATCCACCTCCTTACTCGAAAAATCCAAGGAATTCAAAGAGTTAGTGCACAATCGATTGTATTTGAAAGGTGGCTATCTCAATATCATCTCAGAGCTCATGGAGCGCAAACTTTTCTCCTACATCCCAATCTTTGAAGCCGAGTTGGAGAGCATGCTTCATCCGTACGATGTTTTTGAGAAATTACTGTGGCAATTTTTAAAGAAAATGAGTGTTTTCCTTCAAACCAAGGGAAGCAATCAAAAAGAGATTGAACATTTTATCCAATCTCTGCAAATATTAGAAAACCCACAATTATCAGCCCTTTTTGAATTACGCTTACAGCAATACAAAGCACTTATCGATTAGTTAGAAATCGCAAATGTGAAATTTCTATCAGAAAAAATATCAAATATGCGATTTTTAAAAATATGGAATTTTTCGTGTTATACTGTCTTCATTCCATAGTATAGGAGAAAAAAGAATGAAAAAGCTCATCTCACGCTACTACTTTTTTGTAGCCATTCTACTTGTCATTGCTTACCAGTACTTCAGTGGTCTGGTTTTAAACAACGATTTTACTGCTGGTCTATCTAAATTTGGCTATTATTTTTCGGATATGATGTTAAATTTTCTTGTGGTTCTGTTTGCATTTATTGCAATGGTTCAGGCAGGAAAATGGCAACAAATCAACAGTAGAAAATTTAAAGGGTCCTATCTTTTCTATTCTTTTTTAGCTTTTCTTGCTTTATTTATTTGGAATTTCATTAAATTTTTCCTATTCCCACCTACTCAAAATGGACTTGCTTACCAACTCGCTGCTCCGACTTTCACAGGAGCTACGGCATTTTTGATGTATTTTTTCTATCCTGTGATTGCAGGTCCCATTTTTGAAGAGATGATTTATCGTGGCTTGGTGATGACAGCCTTGGAAAAAGGGAAGAAATGGGGATTGGACGTACTTGGTTCGGCTGCTTTATTTGGAATCCTGCATATCAGTGACTATGGTTGGGTCTTGACAGACTTTTTCTCATATATGGGCGGCGGTATTATATTTGCCGTCTTGTTTAGAGTAACAAAGTCTATTTATTGGCCTATTGGACTGCATATAGTCTATAACGGTATCGGGCATATACTTCCTTTGTTATTTTAGAGGATTTTACTATCATCGTCAGCTTACTGGTGTTTGAGTATTATGCTTATTAGAATTTTTACATTACATAGATAAGACTGGTTTCCAGTCTTTTTCTGTTCTGGTCAGTCAGCAAACTTTTTTCTCCTCTTTGATTGTGTTATAATAGTCCTCATTGTGACTGTTGATAAGCAGTCGATTGCTGAAACACTGGTAAGGAGTTTTATGAAAGAAAAAGGATTTTGGGAGGGAGTACAGGCAGCAGTGCCAACAGCACTGGGCTATGTTAGCATCGGCCTTGCTTGTGGCATTATCGGAGCTCCCTATGTAACACCTGTTGAGATGGGCCTGATGAGCCTCTTTGTCTATGCTGGGAGTGCCCAGTTTGCCATGTTGGCCTCAATTGCAGTCCAAGCGCCTGTGGCTGCTATTGCCATGACTGTTTTTTTGATCAATCTACGTCTCTTTTTGCTGAGTTTGCATGCGTCAACCTATTTCCGTCATACTAGTCTCTGGCACAATATCGGCATGTCTAGTATCTTGACTGATGAAACCTATGGTGTTTTGATGGGAGAGTTGGTTCATACGGATAAGGTTAATCCTATGTGGATGCATGGTAATAATCTAAATAGCTATGTAGCTTGGTTTGTGGGAACGGTTGTTGGGACTGCTCTCGGTGGTCTTTTGCCAAATCCTGAGATTTTCGGTCTTGACTTTGCCTTAGTAGGTATGTTTATTGGGATTTTTTCTTCGCAATTCCAGATTATGCAAAGAAGAATTCCCTTGCGCAACCTCTTCATTATTTTAGGAGTAGTTGCCCTTTCCTTCTTTATACTGTTGACAGTGGTGTCTCAGTCACTAGCTGTTCTGTTTGCGACCTTGCTAGGTTGTACTATGGGGGTGATTTTGGATGGTCAGTAGGTATCTTTTGTTAGCCGTTATCTTTTCAGGCCTAGTAACTTGGATTCCACGTGTGATTCCCTTTATCTTGGTCAAGTATAAGGGCTTGCCAGCTATTGTCGAGCGTTTTTTGAAATTCCTACCGGTGTCTATTATCTTTGCCTTGATTTTATCAAGTGTGGCAACAGGTAAGGTTGGAGATTTCCCTCACATCAAATGGTTAGACTTGATCGCAGTTTTTCCAACAGGCTTTGTCGCCTTTCGCTATCGTAATCTGGTGGGAACGGTTCTTTTTGGGGTTGTCTTAATAGCTATCTTGCGTCTTGTCTTTTAAATCAGACATAAAGAAAACTTATGGCAAAGATAGAAATCATATAATAGCGTAATTGCTTTTTTTCTGTTAAGATAAGACTATATTCTATTTTGGAGGAAATATTATGAAGAAAATTATCAAATATTCGTCACTTGCTGCTTTAGGGCTTGTTGCCGCAGGTGTACTGGCAGCTTGTTCAGGTGGTGAGAAGAAAGATGCGGCATCAGGTGAAGCAACAACTGCTAAGAAAGAAATCGTCGTAGCAACTAACGGCTCACCAAAACCATTTATCTATGAAGAAAATGGTGAATTGACAGGTTACGAGATTGAAGTCGTTCGCGCTATCTTTAAAGATTCTGACAAGTATGATGTTAAGTTTGAAAAGACAGAATGGTCAGGTGTCTTTGCAGGACTTGATGCTGACCGCTACAATATGGCTGTCAACAATCTTAGTTATACTAAAGAACGTGCGGATAAATATCTCTATGCAGCACCAATTGCCCAAAATCCTAGTGTCCTTGTAGTGAAGAAAGACGACGACAGTATCAAGTCTCTCGATGATATCGGTGGAAAATCGACTGAGATTGTTCAAGCCACTACATCAGCTAAACAGTTGGAAGAATACAACAAACAACACGCAGATAACCCAACTATTCTTAACTATACTAAGGCAGATTTCCAACAAATCATGGTACGCTTGAGCGATGGACAATTTGACTACAAGATTTTTGATAAAATTGGTGTAGAGACTGTTATTAAAAACCAAGGTTTGGATAACTTGAAAGTCATCGAACTTCCAAGCGACCAACAACCTTACGTTTACCCACTTCTTGCCAAAGGTCAAGATGAGTTGAAGGCTTTTGTGGACAAACGCATCCAAGAACTCTACAAAGATGGAACCCTTGAAAAACTATCTCAACAGTTCTTTGGTGGCTCTTACCTGCCAGCAGAAGCTGATATTAAATAGTAATCTAAAATCATCCATTCTCTGGTAGATGGATGGTTTTCCATTCTGTAGGTATATAGTTTTAAACTATAGCCCTGCCTATCTTAAAACAATTTGCTAAATCAAATAAAGTATGAGATACTATTACGGTATTATTTTTAAAGGAGAACGAATCATGAAAATCAAAAAATGGTTAGGCGTAGCAGCTATCGCTACAGTAGCAGGCCTTGCACTTGCAGCTTGCGGAAATTCAGAAAAGAAAGCAGACAACGGAACAGTTGTTAAAATTGCAACAGTCAACCGTAGCGGTTCTGAGGAAGCACGTTGGGATAAAATCCAAGAATTAGTTGAAAAAGACGGAATTAAATTGGAATTCACAGAGTTTACAGACTACTCACAACCAAACAAAGCAACTGCTGATGGTGAAGTAGACTTGAACGCTTTCCAACACTATAACTTCTTGAACAACTGGAACAAAGAAAACGGTAAAGATCTTGTAGCGATTGCAGATACTTATATCTCACCAATCCGACTTTACTCAGGTAAAAACGGAGAAGAAAACAAGTACACTAAAGTAGAAGACATCCCAGCAAACGGAGAAATCGCTGTACCTAACGATGCTACTAACGAAAGTCGTGCTCTTTACCTTCTTCAATCAGCTGGTTTGATCAAATTGGACGTTTCAGGAACTGCGCTTGCGACAATCGCAAACATCACAGAAAATCCAAAGAACTTGAAAATCACTGAATTGGACGCTAGCCAAACAGCTCGTTCATTGTCATCAGTTGATGCAGCTGTTGTAAACAACACATTCGTTACAGAAGCAAAATTGGACTACAAGAAAGCACTCTTTAAAGAGCAAGCTGACGAAAACTCAAAACAATGGTACAACATCATCGTTGCGAAAAAAGATTGGGAATCATCACCTAAAGCTGATGCAATCAAGAAAATTATCGCAGCTTACCACACTGATGAAGTGAAAAAAGTTATCGAAGAAACTTCAGACGGCTTGGATCAACCAGTTTGGTAATAAGATATAGAGAGGTGGAGAGATTTTCCACCTCTTGCTTTTATCTAAACGTCGTAAAATAAATAAGTCCCTCATAGAAAGGTAGTGAGAAAATGGTTTTTTATAGTGAAAAAGAACAAATTGAAAAATTTGAGCAGGATTCTGTTACCCAGTATTATTTCGAAATCTTGCGTACCTTAATTTCTAAAAAATCTGTTTTTGCCCAGCAAATTGGTTTAAAAGAAGTTGCTCGCTATCTGGGTGAGATTTTCAAGGATGCGGGAGCCCAAGTCGAGATTGATGAGACGTATACAGCTCCTTTTGTCATGGCGCATTTCAAGAGTTCACGACCAAATGCTAAGACTATCATTTTCTACAACCACTATGACACAGTACCAGCAGATGGTGATCAAGTTTGGACCGAGGATCCTTTTACACTCTCTGTGCGTGATGGCATTATGTATGGGCGCGGGGTTGATGATGACAAGGGGCATATCACTGCTCGCTTGAGCGCTCTGAGAAAATACATGCAAGATCATGACGATCTCCCTGTTAACATCAGCTTTATCATGGAAGGAGCTGAAGAGTCTGCCTCTATGGACTTGGACAAATATCTAGAAAAACATGCGGACAAACTCCGAGGCGCAGATTTATTAGTCTGGGAACAAGGAACAAAGAATGCCTTAGAGCAGCTAGAAATCTCTGGTGGAAACAAGGGAATTGTGACCTTTGATGCCAAGGTTAAGAGTGCAGACGTGGATATCCATTCTAGCTATGGTGGAGTCATCGAATCAGCTCCATGGTATCTCATTCAAGCTTTGACAAGTCTTCGCGCTGCCGACGGCCGTATCTTGGTAGAAGGTTTGTACGATGATGTGCAGGAACCGAACGAACGTGAGTTAGCCTTGGTTGAAACCTACGCCCAACGAAACCCAGAGGAGATCAATCATATATATGGTTTAGAATTGCCTTTATTACAAGAGGAACGCACAGCCTTTCTAAAACGTTTCTTTTTTGAGCCAGCGCTCAATATCGAAGGGATTCAGTCAGGCTATCAAGGTCAAGGAGTTAAAACGATTCTACCAGCAGAAGCTAGCGCTAAGCTAGAAGTCCGCTTGGTTCCTGGCTTAGATCCACATGATGTTTTAGAGAAAATTCGGAAGCAACTAGACAAAAATGGCTTTGATAAGGTAGAATTGTACTATACTTTGGGTGAGATGAGCTATCGAAGTGACATGAGTGCGCCGGCCATTCTCAATGTCATTGAGCTGGCCAAGAAATTCTATCCACAGGGCGTATCTGTCTTGCCGACAACAGCTGGTACAGGTCCCATGCATACGGTATTTGATGCCTTAGAAGTACCTATGGTTGCCTTTGGTCTAGGAAATGCCAATAGCCGAGACCACGGTGGAGATGAAAATGTGCGAATCGCCGATTATTACACCCATATTGAATTAGTAGAGGAGCTGATTAGAAGTTATGAGTAGAGACATTATCAAATTAGACCAGATTGATGTGACTTTCCACCAAAAGAAAAGAACCATCACAGCGGTCAAGGATGTGACCATTCACATCCAAGAAGGGGATATCTACGGAATCGTTGGATATTCTGGAGCAGGAAAATCCACTCTAGTCCGGGTGATTAACCTTTTGCAAAAACCATCTGCAGGCAAAATTACCATTGACGACGATGTGATTTTTGATGGCAAGGTGACCTTGACGGCAGAGCAGTTGCGTCGTAAACGTCAAGATATCGGAATGATTTTCCAGCATTTTAACCTCATGAGTCAAAAAACAGCAGAGGAGAATGTAGCCTTTGCCCTTAAACACTCTGGACTCAGCAAGGAAGAAAAGAAAGCCAAAGTAGCTAAGTTGTTAGACTTGGTTGGCTTGGCGGATCGTGCCGAAAACTACCCTTCACAGCTTTCTGGAGGCCAAAAACAACGTGTGGCTATTGCGCGTGCCTTGGCAAATGATCCAAAAATCTTGATTTCAGATGAGTCAACCTCTGCTCTTGACCCTAAGACAACCAAGCAAATTCTAGCCTTGTTGCAAGATTTGAACCAAAAATTAGGCTTGACTGTTGTCCTGATTACACACGAAATGCAGATTGTCAAAGATATTGCTAACCGTGTGGCAGTTATGCAGGATGGCCGTTTGATTGAAGAAGGCAGTGTCCTTGAAATCTTCTCGGACCCTAAACAACCTTTGACTCAAGACTTTATCTCAACTGCCACTGGTATTGACGAAGCCATGGTCAAGATTGAGAAGCAAGAAATTGTGGAGCATTTGTCTGAGAATAGCCTCTTGGTGCAACTCAAGTATGCAGGAGCCTCTACAGATGAGCCGCTTTTGAATGAATTGTACAAGCACTACCAAGTAACAGCAAATATTCTCTATGGAAACATCGAAATTTTGGATGGTACTCCTGTTGGTGAGCTTGTGGTTGTCTTGTCAGGGGAAAAAGAAGCGCTAGCAGGCGCCCAAGAAGCTATTCGTCAAGCAGGTGTGCAACTAAAAGTATTGAAGGGAGGACAGTAGAATGACAGAGTTGATTCAAACTTACTTACCAAATGTCTATAAGATGGGCTGGTCTGGTCAGGCAGGCTGGGGAACAGCCATTTACCTAACTCTTTATATGACAGTTCTTTCCTTCATCATCGGAGGGTTCTTGGGTCTCGTGGCAGGTCTTTTCCTTGTCTTAACGGCTCCGGGTGGTGTCCTGGAAAATAAAGTTGTTTTCTGGATTTTAGACAAGATTACCTCAATTTTCCGTGCAGTTCCATTTATCATCCTTTTGGCTATCTTGTCACCACTTTCTCACTTGATTGTGAAGACAAGTATTGGGCCAAATGCAGCGCTTGTACCTCTTTCTTTTGCAGTCTTTGCCTTCTTTGCCCGTCAGGTGCAGGTTGTCTTAGCTGAGCTAGATGGTGGTGTCATTGAGGCGGCTCAAGCGAGCGGAGCGACATTCTGGGACATCGTAGGCGTTTACCTATCAGAAGGTCTTCCAGACTTGATTCGTGTGACGACTGTAACCTTGATTTCACTAGTCGGTGAAACAGCCATGGCGGGAGCGGTCGGAGCAGGTGGTATTGGTAACGTAGCTATCGCCTATGGATTTAACCGTTACAATCATGATGTGACTATTCTTGCGACTATCATCATTATTTTGATTATCTTTACAATCCAGTTCTTGGGAGATTTCTTGACCAAGAAATTAAGTCATAAATAAAAGAGCCTTATGGCTCTTTTTTATGATGTTTTATGTGCTAATTTTTTGCTCAATGCTTGTCCAATCAGGGCACCAAGTAAAGCGCCGATGAGAATACTTGTGATAAAGAGGAGGATATTAGCAGGATTCGGTGCAACCATAATGCGATCGATATAGTCCTGAGATTTTCCACGAGCGATTAGAGTTGCGATATAGGCTTGAGGGGTCAACCACATGAGTAGGATGGGACCAGTAGTACCAAAAGCAAAAACTAGGAAGGAAAGAAGGTTCTTGACCTTATCCTTGTAATGTCCTAGGTGAGCGATGCCATCTGCTGCAAGACCGCAGATAATACCTGGCAGAAAGGCTCCAGCACCATGCTTGCTCCCGAGGAAAAATAGAGAAATCACAAGTCCAATCATAGTAATCGCTCCAAAACGAGGCACCTTTGCTAAAAGGATCATATAGACGCTACCACCTACAAGAGCAGAAAAGGCAGGAGCGTAAAACATATTTCCAGTGTGGTCGACAAGATTCCCTAGTAGAACCCCCACTCCGATACAGAGAAAGTAGACAAGAGTAGCTACAAGGGTTGTCAAGATATTCTTTTTCATAAGTTCTCCTTCGTATATCTGATGTTATTCATTGTATCATGCCTGTGGCAGATTGTAAATGCTGGCTTGGAACTAGTATTTATTAGGAAATGTGGTAAAATAAGAAAAAATAAAAGACGAGTGGTAAGAGGATGAAGAATTTAGGAAAAGTTTTTAAAGAGTTAAGGGAGTCCAGAAAAATCTCCTTGAGAAAAGCAACAGGTGGACGCTTTTCAGCATCCTTATTGTCGCGTTTTGAAAATGGTCAAAGTGAAATATCTGCTCCAAAGTTAATCACAGCTTTGGAGAATATTCATGCGAGTATGGAAGAATTGTTATTTTTGGCGAGAGGTTTTCATCAGGATGCCTATTCTGAATTTAGAAACAGGATGTTTGAGGCTATAGACCCACAAGATTTAACATCTTTGCATACTCTCTACCAGAGAGAGTATCAACAACTTCCTTTTTCAAAGGATAAACAGCAACACATTCTCAATGCTATTTTGATAAAATCCTATATGAAAGCTATTGATGAGACGGTTACATTGACCTCTGAGGAAGAAAGAGTCCTACATGATTATCTATTTTCTGTTGAAATTTGGGGGCTCTATGAACTTTCGTTCTTTTCTTCCTGCTCTCCTCTTTTATCGGTCCAGCTTTTGACAAAGTATACTCGGGAAATGTTGCGGAAGTCAGATTTCTTGCAAGGAGTGGGGAAAAATCGGAATATGATGCACACCTTGCTTCTCAATGGTTTTATGGCCTGTATTGAAGTTGATGATTTTACCAATGCCCTCTATTTCAAAAAACAAATTGAAAAGAACTTCTTTGAAGAAAATGAAACCTATTTTCGAATAGTCTACCTATGGGCAGAAGGTTTGCTTGATAGTAAGCAAGGAAGAGCGGAGGCAGGACAGAGAAAAATGGAGGACGCTGTCCGTATTTTTGAAATGATTGGTTGTAGCAAATCTGCAGATTATTATAGAAGTGTCATAGAGTGTTGAATATCTGCAACTAGGTAAATTAAATTGAAACGATAGGACTGTGAAGATACTTATTAGTAGTAGAAAATTCTAGTGTTTTCGTTATTCGTTTAATCTGTTGCATATATTCAAAAAAGTATTCTCGAGGGATTCTTGATGCTATACTAGAACTACCAAAAAAGCAGAATGTGAGAAAGAAAGGAATCTATATGAAACTATTACTAAGAAATCAAGCTTACAGAGTTTTGAGTTTATCACGATTTTTCAATGCTTTTGGTGCTTCTATTTTTAACTTGGTATTTGTGGTCTACGCTTCAACTTTACCGCAAGCATCGTTTGCTGTTGCTATGGCAAATGTTGTGATGATGCTTCCAACTCTTTTTACAGTTTTTGTGGGAATTCGGGCAGATTATACCAAGGACAAGGTCAAATGGATGACCTATGTTGGTTTATTTCAGGCGGTTTTATTTTTTCTAGCAGCCCTAGTTGTTCAGCAAGCTAGTTTCTTTGCCTTTTCGACCCTTTGCCTCATCAATGTTCTTAGTGATGTAGCCAGTGATTTTGCTGGTGGCTTGCGAATGCCTCTCGTTAAAGAAAAGGTCGCAGAGTCAGATCTGATGGAGGCCTATTCCTTTTCGCAGTTTATTACCTACATCTCTGCGATTGGCGGGCAAGCTTTTGGAGTTTGGCTATTAGGGGTGTCAACACAGAACTTTTCGCTCGTAGCGGGAATCAATGCCATATTTTTCCTAGTTTCAGCTCTCATTCTCTTTTTAGGAAGGGCTGAATTAAGCTTATCAACTCCACTTGTTGATAGTAAATCACTGAAAAATGAGAAACTTTCTATCAAAGATCAATTTTTAACGATTTACCGAAACTTACGTCTCGTTTTTCTTAAAAGTGGACAGAAAAACTTTGGTTTTATGCTCTTTGCTATCTTGATTATCAATGCTTTGGGTGGTGCCTTAGGTGGTATCTATAACATCTTCCTTTTAAATCATTCCTTACTGAATTTTTCCTACAAGGATGCATTGTTTATCTTACAATTGATTACCTTATTAGCGGTTATCATCAGTAGCCTTACGGGCAATGATTATTTTGGGAAGCAATCTCTGCCTAGATTGATGATGTGGGTTACATTAGGAGCCAGTCTA
Source organism: Streptococcus timonensis (assembly GCF_047460355.1). GTDB lineage: Bacteria > Bacillota > Bacilli > Lactobacillales > Streptococcaceae > Streptococcus > Streptococcus timonensis_A. Next base: position 29,027 of record NZ_JASHGL010000003.1, read on the forward strand.
GTTGGTCTATCTAATTTGTTAAACCAAGTCTTGCTCGGGATGCTTTTCGTCTTTTTTACCATGTATGTTTCTGGGAAAATTTCTCCAAAAATTAGTGCTCTGCTCATGAAAAATCTTGCTCCAGAGGTTCTCTCTCGTACCAGTAATTTTTTAGGTTTGTTGTTTACTCTATCTATACCAGTGGGGACGGCCTGTTTTTCACTGGTGGCAGTATGGGATATACAGTTAACATGGGCTCTGTTTGTTGGACTTTCCTTGCTTGCGATTCTCCTAGCTAGTCTTAATCTCAAAAATGAAATTTAGGTGTTAGTCTTATTTTCACACTGTCCCAATCCCTTCATTTATGGTAAAATAGGACTATTAAGTTATAAAGAGGATTCCCTATGAAATTACAAAAACCAAAAGGAACGCAGGATATTTTACCTGCTGAGTCTGCCAAGTGGCAGTACGTTGAAGGCTTTGCGCGTGAAATCTTCAAACGCTACAACTACGCAGAAGTACGTACCCCAATTTTTGAGCACTACGAAGTCATCAGTCGTTCCGTTGGAGACACAACTGATATCGTAACCAAGGAAATGTACGATTTTTACGACAAGGGAGACCGTCATATTACCCTCCGTCCAGAAGGAACTGCTCCAGTTGTTCGTTCTTATGTGGAAAACAAACTCTTCGCACCAGAAGTGCAAAAGCCAAGTAAGTTCTACTACATGGGTCCAATGTTCCGCTATGAGCGTCCACAAGCAGGGCGTTTGCGCCAATTCCACCAGATTGGTGTGGAGTGCTTTGGCTCTAGCAATCCAGCTACCGATGTAGAAACGATCGCTATGGCAGCCCACTTCTTGAAAGCAATTGGCATTCAAGGTGTCAAATTGCACCTCAACACTCTTGGAAATCCTGAGAGCCGTGCGGCTTACCGTCAAGCCTTGATTGGCTACTTAACACCGCTCAAGGAGACCTTGTCTAAGGATAGCCAACGTCGCTTGGAGGAAAATCCTCTTCGTGTCTTGGACTCTAAGGAGAAAGAAGACAAGGTGGCAGTGGAGAATGCACCGTCTATCTTGGATTACCTGGATGAAGAAAGCCAAGCCCACTTTGATGCTGTTCGCCAGATGTTGGAAAATCTCGGAGTAGACTATATCATCGATACCAATATGGTGCGTGGTCTGGACTACTACAACCACACCATCTTTGAGTTTATCACAGAGATTGAAGGCAATGATTTGACAGTTTGTGCAGGTGGTCGCTACGATGGCTTGGTTGCTTACTTCGGTGGTCCTGAAACTGCTGGATTTGGTTTTGGACTTGGTGTAGAACGTCTTCTTCTAGTCCTTGAAAAACAAGGCGTGGCACTTCCTATTGAAAATGCTCTAGACGTCTACATTGCTGTTCTTGGTGAAAGAGCTAATCTGAAAGCCTTGGAGTTGGTACAAGCTCTTCGTCAACAAGGCTTCAAAGCAGAGCGTGATTACCTCAACCGTAAACTCAAAGCTCAGTTCAAATCAGCCGATGTTTTTGGAGCTAAGACTCTTATCACTCTGGGAGAGAGCGAAGTTGAAAGTGGACAAGTCAAGGTTAAGAACAACCAAACTCGAGAAGAACTAGAAGTTTCACTTGATGCTATCTGTCAAAATTTCTCTGAAGTATTTGAAAAATTAGGATTTTAAATACTAAACAAAAAGCCAGGTCACGTCCTGGTTTTTTGACTTTTAATGATTTTTTAGCTAGGCGCTTAAGCAAAATAAAGTAGATGTGAAGATAAATCAAAGAAGTAAGTGAGTCTCTTAAAGTGGGCCGATTGTACGTTTATCAAGAGTAATGATTCATCTGTCATAATAAAAGTCAACAGTTAATGGTTAATATATTCGATAAAGGAATGACTACTCTATCAAAAACCGAATGCTTTGATTATAATAGCATCAAATTCTTGAAAAATATCCTCTAAAATGCTATTATATAACTGATAAAATTTAAGGAGATAACAATGCGTAATCTAAAAAAGAACTATATGCGTGTGTTAGCTTTTGCTAGTATGCTTGTATTATCTTTGACAATACTTACAACAGTATTTGCCACTGATATTACAAATTATACGAACAAGACGGCAATTACAGTAGATGGGAAGCCGTTGACAGCTGACACCGAAGTTGTTACTGGAAAGACGATGGAAGCTACAAACACAATCTCTTTCCCAGATTCTCAACAAATTAACGAAGGTGACACTCTTGTTCTTGATCTTCCTAAGGAATTAGGTTTAGTAACTAAGCTAGAATTCCCAATTCTGCATAGTGACGGTCAGGTAGTTGCTAATGCTGTTACTGATCCAAGTACACAAAAAGTAACTATTACATTTACAGACTACTTTTCTAAGAATTATCAAGACAAAGTTATGGCTTTAAAGTACTCTGTGCGTCCTAATACAACTACACTAACACAGCCTGGTAAATATACATTTACGTTTGGAACTGAACAATACACTCTCAATTACAAAACTGATACGGGTGAGATAGGTGACTATGAAATGAAATATGGTTACCAAGATCCTGAAAATCCTAAACGAATCAAATGGCGTATTATATTAAATGCTGTTCAAGATAAGCTAGATAACATGGTTATCAAAGATGACTTTAGCGATAACGGACAAGTTCTTGTAGAAGGTTCTCTTCGTGCCGTTCGTTATGCAACTCAACCAAAGAAAATTCCTAATGAAGCTGCGCTTCTTAAATTGGAACCAATTGATAACTTTACTAAAAAAGCTGAATTCACACGAAATGCTGAAGGAAAAATCACAGGCTTTACCATTAACTTCGGTGATAACTGGAATTGGGCTATGTATATTGAGTATACAACGGAATTGGCTTCAGAACTTCCTGCGGGAACTAATGTTAGCAATTTATTAGATTGGTCAGCAACAAACTTCGCTAATCCTCGCTCAATCACTGCTTTGACAAGATTGGAAAGTGGTTCAGGTACTGCTAGTGGTGATAAGACTACAACTACAACCACAACCACCACAACTACAACTACGTCAACTACAACGACCGCTTCAACGACTTCAACAACGACAACGACTCCAGAGTCAACAACTTCAACAACCACAACGAAGGCACCAACTACGACTTCGACAACTACAACGAAGGAGCCGACTACGACTTCGACAACCACAACGAAGGCACCAACTACGACTTCGACAACCACAACGAAGGCACCAACTACGACTTCAACAACCACAACGAAGGAGCCAACTACGACTTCGACAACCACAACGAAGGAGCCGACTACGACTTCGACAACTACAACGAAGGAGCCGACTACGACTTCGACAACCACAACGAAGGCACCAACTACGACTTCGACAACCACAACGAAGGAACCGACTACGACTTCGACAACCACAACGAAGGAGCCGACTACGACTTCGACAACTACAACGAAGGCACCAACGACAACTTCGACAACCACAACGAAGGAGCCAACGACAACTTCGACAACCACAACGAAGGAGCCAACGACGACTTCGACAACCACAACGAAGGAGCCAACGACAACTTCGACAACCACAACGAAGGAGTCGACTACAACTTCGACAACCACAACGAAGGAACCAACGACAACTTCGACAACCACAACGAAGGAGCCAACGACAACTTCGACAACCACAACGAAGGAGTCGACTACAACTTCGACAACCACAACGAAGGAGCCAACACATCCAGCAGGACCGGTTACTCCGTCAGTAGAAGACCCTACACATGGTGATAGCACAACCACAACGAAGGAGCCAACGACCACTTCGGCTACAACGAAGGAGTCAGGAACACACACTGAACATCCTACGAATCAAGCAGGACCACAAGTAATTCCATCATCAGAGACTTCTACAAAGGAAACAAGTAATTCAACAACAGAAAATACTAATCAACCTACAACTCAGAAAGGATTAAAAAATACGGAAAAGGGACGTAAACTTCTCCCTCAAACTGGTGAAACAGTTGGAGCAGGTTTAGTCATTGCGGGTATCGTAATCCTATCTGGTACAGTTGTATTGAAACGTAAACATTCTAATAAATAATAGATGAGTATCTTTAGAGAGGAGAGAGCGTGGCTCTCTCCTTTTTGAAAAAGTAAATATAATGGAGCATTTAGATGAAACTTTCAATTCTTATCACACTTTTAAATGAAGAATTAGTTCTAGCCCAAACACATAAAGCTATTTCGGAACAACTCAATAGTATGCTCTCTTCAGAACAGCTATCTGAGTATGAAATTCTTTATATCGATGACGGGAGTAGCGATAAGACTCTGGAGCTAATTGATAGCATTGCAAGCGAAAATCCAAACGTGAAGTATATCAGCTTTAGTAGAAATTTTGGACGTGAGAGTGGTATTCTCGCTGGCTTTAAATATGCAACAGGGGATGCTGTTATGGTAATGGATGGAGATTTGCAACATCCACCCTACCTGATTCCCTTATTTGTGGAAGCTTACAAAGAGGGGTACGATATTGTTAGCGGCCAAAGGAGTAGAGAAGGTGAATCTGCAGTAGGTAGTTTCTTTGCTCGTTGTTTTTACGCATTTTCAAATCATTCAATGGATGTTAAGCTTACCGACGGGAAATCCGAGTTACGTTTATTAAGTAAAAGAGCTGTCGATGTATTTATTTCTCTGCCAGAGTATAATCGATTTAATAAGGGACTATATGAATGGATTGGTTTTAAAGAGAAGGTCATTCCTTATAAGAATGAAGTTCGTAAGGCAGGAAAAAGCAAGTTTGGCTTTAAAAAGTCTTTGAACTATGCAGTGCAAGGTCTCATTTCTTTTAATGATCGTCCACTTAGGATTTGTATCCAGTTTGGTTTTATTAGTATGGCACTGTCCTTACTCTATATTGTTTATGAGTTTTGTAAATTCATCCTTTCTTCGGATTATACGAGTGGTTATTTCACTACAATAGCAGCGATCATTTTGTTTAGTAGTGTTCAACTTATCTTTATTGGTGTCCTTGGAGAATATATTGGGAAAATTTACTATGAAGTGAAGCAACGTCCTCATTTTATTATTGATAAAACCAATATTGCTAGAGCTGAAGAAGATAAGATTGGTTAAAATTACATGGGAGAAATCAATAATGCACAATTGGTTAATGTACTGGCAAGAATTTAGAAAAAAACATTCTAAAGCACTACTATATATGATGAGTGCTTTGTTACCGATGATGACCATGTTAATTGTTTGGTTTTTCATGGGTAGCTATCCATTTGGGAATAAAAGTTTAATGGCGGTTGATTTTGGTCAACAGTACATTAGTTTTTTTGGTTTATTAAAGAATGCCGTTTTCTCAGGTGATTTAAGTAGCCTAAGCTATTCCTTTACCAAGTCTCTAGGTGGAGACATGATAGGAGTTTTGGGCTATTACTTAATGAGTCCTTTCAATATTTTTTATATTATCCTACCTTTCCAACACTATGGGCTAGCGGTTTTTCTCACTATTTGGCTCAGATATGGAGCAATTGGTTTTTCCTTTGCTCATCTCTTAGTTAAACGCTACAAAGGAGCAGAATCAAAAATCTGGATGGTACCCTTATTTGCGACAGCCTACGCGCTTTCAGGAATGTTGGTATCCTACCAAATGAACGTCATTTTTTATGACGCTATGATTATGCTTCCTCTGGTTATTATCTATCTTGAAAAATTGTTAGATGGAGAAGCACCTTATCCATATGCCTTTGTACTAGGTTTAACAGTTCTTCTACAATTCTATATGGGCTATATGATTTCAATTTTTGTCGTGTTGTATGCCTGTTATTATGTGTCTCCTCGTCTCTCAATTGAAGGCGATTGGAAACAAAAATTAAAGACCTTTATTCACCCATTGTTTAAGGCCTTCATCTACTCTGTGCTCGGAGTGGCAACAGCTTCAATCTTGCTAGTTCCTGTATTTTTCAACTTGCTTGAAAGTAAGGGACAAGTAGGAGATGCAATGCGATTTTCTTTTGCCTTTCAGATTAATCCTTTAGATATATTGTCGAAATTAACTATCGGAGGATTTGACACAACATCAGGCTGGTCAGCTGGTCCTAATTTACCGAACATTTATATCGGAGCACTCGGCTTTATCGGTTTTATCTTATTCTTCTCATCAACTAAAATCTTGAAGGAAAGAAGATGGTCAGCTGGAATCGTTACCCTCATCTTCCTAATTTCTTTTGTTAACGAATTTGTTAGTAAGATTTGGCATATGGGGCAAAATCCTGCAGGCTTCTTCTTCCGCTTTTCATGGCTTTTCTCTTTCTTTATGCTAATTTTAGCTTATCAGGTTCTGAAAGAGAAGATAGAGACTTCCCGCCAGGGGAAACTGATTTCAATTGCGCTTCTAGTACTTTCAGCAATCTATCTTTATACCAAGAAATTTACCTACCTTCCGAAAAAACAACCGGAAAATTTGACCCAGTTTATTTCCAGCAACTATGTCATCTTTTTACTTCTTCTTGTGATTGGAACAGGTGCAGGATTCTACCTTTATTGGGATAGATCCTCCAAAACTCTAAAAGAGAAAAAAATACGCTTGCTGATTGCAACAGTAGTTATTTGTACTTTAGTTGTATTATTGCAAATAGGCTATCTTTTCTCTCAAGTAGTCCTAACCCTAACCGTCTATCTAGCCATTCTTGCTTTATTACGTCCGAGAATGACTCGATTAGCAGTTGTTTTGCTATCAACGCTAACGATATTTGAACTAGGATACAATGCCTACTTATCACAGGTGACCTTGGGTTATGCAGATGTAGATAAATTTGTAGATGCAACGGTATCTGTAAAACGAGTGACTGATAGCATTCAAGAAAATGCCGATCAACCTTTTTATCGAATAGCAACCACTTTTGCATATTCACGGACCGTTCCATCACTTGTGGGTTACCCAGGCTTAAGTACCTTCAGTTCGAGCTTGGAGCGCACGACTATGGACCAATTCGCTTATATGGGTGATTTGGGGATCAATGCTGCGACTGAATACGAAAATGGGACTCCTCTAACAGATGCCTTGTATGGTATTCGTTATTACATGGATGTTAAGGATATCGATCAAAAGGAGAAAGACGCTCATCCTGATAAAATGTATTTTACTCGCTTTGCTAGTCGTTACGATATGAATCGTTATTTCACTGAAAAAGTTTATGAAGATGAACGCTATATTGTCTATAAAAATCCTAATTCATTCCCACTAGCATTTGCAACAAATGATTTAACGAGAAATATCAACTTTGGTACCAATAATGCTGTGAAGAATCAAGATATCATACTCAACTCTATGGAAGGTGTCCAAAAGAATCAAGAGAATTATTTAGAGTACTTTAAACCACTTGCCTTTGGAGAAGTTGAGACAGAAAATCTAGTAGCGGAAGATGTAAATAAAGAAAAGGGTACGGCGGTCTATAAACGTGAAGATTCCAGTAAGGAAGCAATTGTCCGCTATCGAATTACTCCTCAAACAGATTTGACTTATTACTTCTTTGTGCCAGCCTCTCTAAATTCGGAAAAAGAATATTCAGTATTGTTAAACGGGAAATGGTTCACTCATTCTAAGAGAAACACGCAACGTCAACTTTGGCAATTTGCAGATAATGCGGCAGGAAAAGAAAGTATCTTAGAATTTCGCTTTAAAACAGATAAGGTAGATCTTTCCCAAGCAGGAGTTTATCGTGCAGATGTTAATCAAATTCAAAAGGTATTGGAGAATCGAAAAGCTCAAGGTTTACAAGTTGAGAAGTTTTCGAATACTCATATCGTTGGATCTGTAGATATTACAGATGATAGCAAATTCATGATGACTTCGATTCCGTATAGCGAAAGTTGGAAAGTAAAAGTGGACGGAAAGGATGTTCCAACTTCAAAAGCATGGAATAGTTTCTTATCTTTCCCAATTACTTCTGGACAACATAAAGTTGAATTTGTCTTCTCACAAAAGGGCAGATTTATTGGTACGGTAATAACAATTATTAGTGTCATTATTCTTTATTTCACACGACTTAAATATAAAGAACAAGAAGAATCTCTTGATTAATAAAAGCCCCTTAGTAGCTAGTGGTAGAAGCTGGTTTCTAGGGGGATTTTTACTTATGGTGTTCTGCAAGTTTTTCGGTCAGGATAGCATTCCTGACCTTTTTCTTTTACAAAATGACAAAAATCTTAAACTTTTTGACAAATATGCTTGTCAAAAATAAAAAGATGTGTTACAATGAAATCAAGTTAAGAAATAAAAAAATAGGAGGGAGCCACATGTGGGTATGGATTTTTTTTCCTTTTCTCGTCTTGATTTATAGTAGTCAATCTAAAAAAATCAAGCGGTTAGAGAAGAGGTTAAAGGTAATCGAAAGAAAAGAGAAAGGAAATATCGATATGTCAAGATTATTGCAAGAATTAATTGGGAAAAGCCCAACAATCGTTGGACAAGTGTTTGGAACAAATTTATGGGAAGTTGTGGATGTTGATGAGGAATGGGTCAAACTACGTCATGTTGATAAAAAGGGGAAAGAAAAATTCAAGTTGCAACGTATTGAGGATATCCAAACTGTTGAATTTGACGGAGAGTAGGTGTGTGACATGCAACTAAAAAATCGTCTAAAAGAGCTTCGGGCTCGCGATGGCCTGAATCAAACCGAGCTGGCCAAACTAGCTGGCGTGTCCAGGCAAACCATCAGTTTGCTAGAACGGGATGAGTACACCCCATCCATCGTCATTGCCCTGAAGATTGCTCAGATATTCCATGAGCCGGTCGAGTCGGTCTTTCGCTTAGAGGAGGATGAGTGATGAACAAGTATAAAGTGATTTATTATCTATCTATAGTTGTGTTTATCGTAAATCTTTTGGCTATGATTGGAAGCCTATTTGGTTGGTTTACGTTCGTAGAAGGCAAGTACCTCTTCTGGAATAATATAGTGCTACTATTAGTCTTTAGATGGGTAGGGAAAAAGATAAAGTTTAAAGAGATCGTAAAAGGAGAAGAATTATGAAAGAATTTTTAGCAGGTTTTCAAGTAGATACTGAGCACAAAGAACTTGCAGGTGTTTGTGCGGGTATAGGAAATTATTTTAACATCCAGACCAACGTCGTTCGTTTGATGACAGTCTTCTTGTTTCTTTCTTCGACGGAGTTCGGTATTATAACAGTAGCTCTCTATGCTTATCTAGCAGGCTGGCTTGGCAATGAGTCATTAGGAGATGGAGCGAAAAAAGCAAGAAATCAAGCTATTCTCTTGTTTGCTGTTTGTTTGATTTTAGTATCACTTGGAACAGAAGGCTTGACCGTTATTTTTGAATCAGGAAAAGCTTTTGGTCAATGGTTGGCTGGATTAGTTTAGAGGGAGGATGAATATGAAAAAGAAACGAATTTTATACTTCTTAGTGATGGTTGTTTTCGGCTATTTTACTGGTATGCTTGCGGGCCGTGCTTGGGCATTGGGTACAAGTTTTAATTTGAATACTCTAGTTCCTTGGATTTCAGCATCTTGTTTATTGATAGCTTTGATTAGCATTTTTTTAACTATCTATTTCTTAAAAAAGAGTCGGAAATTCCATGCTTTATATCAAATGGAAATAGATGACGATGTGAATGAAACTTATTATGTGCAAATGTATCGAAATCTTGAGTTCGGTACGCTTGCGTTTAACATTGCTTCAGTTATGACTATATTAGCTTTATTTATCTCTATGAATGAAGTGATAATACTCCATACAAGTTCTATCGTTCTAGGACTTTCTTTCCCAGCTCTTATTTTAGTTGCAGTACTTCAAAAATATCTTTTCAAGACGATTTCGATTGTTCGTCAGTTTGATTTGGCATTTTTCTCTATTCCAAAGGATGTGTTAGATTATATAAATTCTTACGACGAAGGAGAACGACAAGCTAATTTGGAACAGAGTTTTCGGGTTTTATTCCAATTAAACCAATATGTTTTACCAGGTTTGTATATTTTGATTGATATCGTTTCTGTACTCACAGGAGAAATTCAGTTATTAGCCCTATTAGCCGTAGCTGTTGTCCATGTTTATATCAATATAATGCAGATACCGATGATAAAACGTTATTTCAAATAAAGGAGTTTCTATGATTCGTGTTGAAAATGTAAGCAAAAGTTTTGGGAGCAAAAAAGCTCTTAATCAGATTTCTTTTGAGATTAAGGAGGGTGAAATCTTTGGTTTTCTTGGCCCTTCTGGCTCAGGTAAAACAACCATGATCAACGTCTTGACAGGCCAGTTAACTGCAGATCAAGGTAAAACAATTTTGTTAGGCAAGAACTCTCAAGATTTAACCTCAAATGATTTGGAACAAATTGGTATAGTTAGTGATGGCAGTGGTTTTTATGAAAAGATGAGTCTTTACAAAAATCTTCTCATTTACGCTAAGTTATATGGCCTCAAGTCAGATAGAGTAAATCAGGTGCTCAAACAGGTTGGTTTGGCAGATGCTAAAGATGTTATCGCAGAAAAACTTTCTACAGGAATGAAACAAAGAATGTTCTTGGCCCGTGCCCTTCTTAATGCTCCTAAGATTCTTTTTCTAGATGAGCCAACCAGTGGGCTAGACCCTACAACATCTAAGATGATTCATACCCTACTTCAAGAATTAAAGCAAGCTGGGACAACTATCTTTCTGACCACGCATGATATGAATGAAGCAACTTTACTTTGTGATCGCTTATCTCTTTTAAATAAGGGAAATTTAATAGAGTATGGAAGTCCACAAGAGATTATTCAAAAATACCATGTGGATAAGAAAGTACGTGTAGCTTATAAAGATGGAAGAGAACAGATAGTTCCATTTGAAGAATTACCACATTTAGACACGACAGATTTGATGGTGGTTCACTCTTGTGAGCCAACTCTAGAAGAAATCTTTATCAGATTGACAGGAGAAAAGTTAGATGTTTAGAAAATTAAATGCCCTACTATGGTTAAGATTACAAGTCCTTATTAGCAATTCAAGTTTGTTAGCAACTTTATTGATGCCTTTTGGTATTGCTGTTTTATTAAATGAATTTTCAAATAAGAATGGACAACTGAGCCTATTTTTACTATCTGCTAGCTTGACGATGGTCTTGAGCATGGGAAGTGGTTATATGGTATCGATTATGATGGCAGAAGATAAGGAAAAACGAAATCTCAAATCACTCATTCTAAGTGGTGTGACAGCAACAGAATATACTTTCAGTATGCTTGTTCTCCCTATTCTGATAATGTTAGTTGCTATGATTGTACTTCCCACCTATCTTAAAGTAGATGTATCAAGTTACTTATTTGCCTATGTTATCTATTTGCTCCTAGCAACTATTAGTATTATTTTTCTCAACCTTCTAATCGGTGCGGTGTCAGATACTCAATCTAAAGCGCAAGTTTATAGTATCTTCCCTATGTTAATCGTCTCTTTTTTACCTACGATTGCTCTTCAAAATGATACGGTTCAAAAACTGTTGGACTATTCGTTTATCGGTCCTTTGGTAGGTTTATTAAAAGAAGGTGGAGGAGAGTTGTCTCTGGGAAACCTTTGCCTTTTACTGGCATGGATCCTTGTTCTAGGTCTAGCAAGTCTCTTTGTATTGAAAAATAGTTATAAAGGAAAATAGGAGAATCTTATGAAAACACTTAAAAATATCGGCTGGTATAGCCTTGCCTTCTTATCATTTCTTATGGTCTATAGTTTTATTCAGGGCGTAGGCTTAGAAGCCATGAAAATGGGTGCGCCTGAATATGTTGCTGTCCCAATTTATGTCTTATTAGCAGGAATTTTCACCTTCGTTACCTACAAGTGGTATAAGACAGGAACCGTTACGATTGAAAAAACAGCCCTTAACAAATACATCTGGCTGCCAGCCTTGGTATGGGCCCTTGCCATTGTTGCTCAATTCTTTTTGCCAAATGATCCATCAGTCAGTCAAAAGATGGTAGAAGAATTGACTCATAATCAACCTCTTTTCTCTTTCTTTATGGTGGTTATCTTTGCACCCCTAACAGAAGAATTGACCTTTAGAGGTATGTTAGCTCGCTATGTATTCCCTCAACAAGATAATGTCAAGCAAACAGCTCTCTTTCTTCTTGTAAGCACTGTACTTTTTGCACTTGTCCATTTCCCTACTACTCCTCAACAATTCCTAGTCTATAGTGCCCTTGGTTTAAGCATGGGATTGGCTTATATCAGCAAGGGTGGTCTGGCTTATAGCATGGGATTGCATGCCTTAAATAATTTAATTTCATTTGTCATGATAATGATGCTATAATAGACTCAGGAGGAAATTATGAAGCGAGTACTATTATTAGCAGTCATTCAGGCTGTATTTCTCTTCTTTGTCATCGGCCTACTTGTCTATTTCATTAAGGGGGATTTCTTTTATAACAATCTAGCGGTTATCTTTGCTCCTATCGCAGGAGTGATACGATTTGCGACGGCTTATGTGACAGAAATTGTCCTTCCTAAGAAGACAGAAGAGATTGCTGAAAAGCGTAAAAAATAAAGAAAACCCAAATCCAGCGAATGACTTTGCTGGATTTTTTCATTTATAAGAGGATTCTCTCAACTTTTCTGCTGATTTTCATGAAGAGCCTGCGCTTTTATGGTAAAATAGTAACAGAATACAAGAGGAGAGAAAACATGAAACGTAGTATGTATGCTGGTCGTGTTCGTGAGGAGCACATCGGACAAGAAATTACCTTGAAAGGATGGGTTGCCCGTCGTCGTGACTTGGGTGGATTGATCTTTATCGACCTTCGTGACCGTGAAGGGATTATGCAGTTGGTTATCAATCCTGAGAAAGTTTCTGCGGAAGTTATGGCAACGGCTGAAAGCCTTCGAAGTGAATACGTCATCGAGGTGACTGGACAAGTTGCAGTACGTGAGCAGGCCAATGATAAACTGGCGACTGGAGCGGTCGAACTGAATGTAACGGCTCTTACTGTGCTTAATACAGCCAAAACAACACCATTTGAAATTAAGGATGGCATTGAGGCTAACGATGATACGCGTCTACGTTACCGTTACCTTGACCTTCGTCGTCCAGAGATGTTGGAAAACCTTAAGCTTCGTGCCAAGGTGACACATTCGATCCGCAACTACTTGGATGAGTTGGAATTTATCGATGTGGAAACGCCATTCCTTTCTAAGTCAACACCAGAAGGAGCGCGTGACTATTTGGTGCCATCTCGTGTCAATAAAGGGCATTTTTACGCACTTCCTCAAAGCCCGCAGATTACAAAACAGTTGTTGATGAATGCTGGATTTGACCGTTACTACCAAATCGTCAAATGTTTCCGCGATGAAGACTTGCGTGGTGACCGTCAGCCCGAGTTCACTCAGGTCGACTTGGAAACTTCATTCCTTACTGAGCAAGAAATCCAAGATATCACAGAAGGCTTGATTGCGCGCGTGATGAAGGAAACAAAAGGGATTGAAGTAACGTTGCCATTCCCTCGTATGAAGTACGATGATGCTATGGCCCTTTATGGTTCTGACAAGCCTGATACTCGTTTTGAGATGTTGCTTCAGGACTTGACAGATCTTGTCAAAGGTGTGGACTTTAAAGTCTTCTCAGAAGCACCTGCCGTTAAAGCCATTGTGGTCAAAGGTGCAGCAGACAACTACTCTCGTAAAGACATCGACAAGATGACAGAAGTAGCCAAGCAGTATGGTGCTAAAGGCCTTGCTTGGATCAAGGTTGTTGATGGAGAATTGAACGGACCAGTTGCTAAATTCTTGACAAGCATTCAAGGCGATTTAACAAGTGCGCTTGGTCTTGAAGATAAAGACTTGGTTCTCTTTGTGGCTGATACGCTTGAAGTAGCCAATGCAACACTTGGGGCCCTTCGTGGACGTATTGCCAAAGAGCTTGGCTTGATTGATAACGACAAATTTAACTTCCTATGGGTAGTTGACTGGCCAATGTTTGAATGGTCTGAAGAAGAAGGCCGTTATATGAGCGCCCACCATCCATTTACGCTTCCTCAAGCAGATACTGCGCATGAGCTTGAAGGTGATTTGGCTAAGGTTCGTGCTATTGCCTACGACATCGTCTTGAACGGTTATGAGCTTGGCGGTGGTAGCCTTCGTATCAACCAAAAAGAACTCCAAGAACGCATGTTCAAGGCCCTTGGATTCTCAACAGAAGAAGCAAATGACCAGTTTGGATTCCTTTTGGAAGCCATGGACTATGGATTCCCACCACACGGTGGCTTGGCTATCGGACTTGACCGCCTTGTAATGCTCTTAGCAGGCGAAGAAAATATCCGCGAAGTCATTGCCTTTCCTAAGAACAACAAGGCGACTGATCCAATGACGCAAGCACCATCAACAGTAGCTCTTAAACAACTAGAAGAACTCAATCTACAAGTAGAACAAGATGAAACAAACGAAACAAACTAAGAAGTGGCACTATTATTTGCGTCGCTTTGCTCATCGCGTAAAAATCTTAGGTATCTTACAAGGTATCTCTCGAGAAAAGTACGATGAAAAAATCTCAGCTTCTCTGATATATGGTTTTTTATCAGCTGTAGCCGTCAATTTCTTCTTCCAACCAGGACATGTCTACTCTAGTGGTGCGACTGGTTTGGCGCAAATCATTTCAACACTAAGCAATTACTGGTTTGGCTTTCATTTGCCAATCTCTGTAGCTTTCTATTGTATCAATATTCCCTTAATGATTTTGGCTTGGCGTCAAATTGGCCGGAAGTTTACCATTTTTACCTTTATTACGGTATCTATGAGTTCATTTTTCATTCAGTTTGTGCCAGTAGTAACTCTAACGGAGGATCCCATTATCAATGCTCTATTTGGGGGCGTAGTGATGGGACTTGGGATTGGTTTTGCTCTACGTCACAATATTTCCAGTGGTGGAACGGATATTGTCAGTCTCACTATTCGTAAGAAAACAGGAAAAAATGTTGGTAGCATTTCCTTCTTAGTCAATGGAACTATTATGTTGATTGCAGGTTTGACCTTCGGTTGGAAATACGCCCTCTACTCTATGATTACCATTTTCGTATCAAGTCGTGTTACAGATGCCGTCTTCACCAAGCAGAAAAAGATGCAGGCGACGATTGTAACCAGCAATCCCGATGCCGTGATTGAAAAAATCCACAATAAATTGCATCGTGGAGCAACGATTATTCATGATGCAGAAGGAACTTATAACCACGAGCGCAAAGCTGTTTTGATTACAGTCATCACTCGTGCTGAGTTTAATGACTTTAAACTCATCATGAAACAAGTAGATCCCTCAGCCTTTGTGTCCGTATCAGAGAATGTTCATATCCTCGGACGATTTGTAGAAACCGAAAACTAATACTTTCTGTAGCAAATATAAAAAACCAACTCTTGAACACATTGTCAGAGTTGGTTCTTTTTATTTTTCAACGATTTTGTGGGCAATCAACTGGCGGTAACAAATTTGTTTGTTGTTTTTAGCATCATTGATAATCTGGAGAATAGTTTCAAAGGAAACACGACCAAGCTCCAAACTATTGATATCGACATAGGCCGCCAAGTTGAGCTTGGGATTGACTGAGTCGAAGCTGAGGACAGGGACATCCAGTTGGTGTTTTGCGATGTAATCACAGACCCCTGCAGCAAGGAGACTATCAATGGTAATAATAGCGTCAATATTTGGATTGTGTTTGAAGAGAAGTCTACTAAAGCGATAACCATTATCTTCAAGAAATTCAGTAGCAAAGTAAGTCAGATTAGTATCGAGAGGAAGTTGGTGTTGTTTTAGAGCTAGCTCGTAACCTGTCAAGCGGTCCTTGGTAACGAATAGTTTCTTGGTCCCTCCGATAAAGGCAATTCGCTTGCATCCTTTTTTGATGAAATACTCTGTCGCATCAAAACCAGCTTGGACATTGTCATTATCGACAAGTGGAATGAAAGGCGAAAGTGATTTTCCTAGAATGAGGAAAGGAAATTGTTCTTCAACGACTAGATTGACCAAAGGGTCATCTTCTTGAGCGTAGAGGAAGATAAGTCCATCTACACGTTTACCATAAACCATTTGGGAAATGGCATTTAAACGCTCCTTTTCGTCCTTTCCAGTTGCGATTTGGATAGCGTAGTGATTCTCCGAAGCAACTTGAGCAATCCCTCTAAGGACAGAAGGAAAGAAAGGATTTTGATAAAAGGCATCTGAATCGTCTGGAAGAACTAAACCAATGACTTGGGTGTAGCTAGAAACCAAACTTCTGGCATTAAGGTTAGGATGGTAGTTGAGTTCCTTCATAGCCTTGCGAACTCGTTTTTTTGTTTCGTCACTAATGGTTGATTTGTTTTGAATAACACGGGTTACGGTTGATGGTGAAACACCAGCAGCCTTGGCCACATCTTTAATCGTAACAGGCATAATAATCTCCTACTTATGATAGTCTGGGTCACGGAAATGGGTCTTGTAAAATATAATTACCAGGTAAAGTACAAAAAGTATGTTTTGAACTGTGATCAAAGTTGTCATATTTTGACCCAAAAGCCCTAAAATCATAGCAATCAAAGTTGGTAAACCTAAACAGTTCAAAATGAAATGGTAGCACTCTTTATAGGTTTTTAAAGAAAAGAGGCGCGATTTCTTAGTGAAGTAGAGTAATAGACTAGCGCCAAGGGCTACAATAAAGAAATTGAGTCCAAATAGGAAGAAAGAACCTAAGACAAGAAAGAGACTGACGTAGACACGATTTTGCTGATACCAGTCTTTAGAAATAGCCTTTGTTAAGTTTTCCTTGCTTTGGAAACTTTCAGTAGTAATGGCTTGATAATGGATATTTGTCAACTCTTTTCCTTGTTTACTAATCACCAGTTGATCCGCTCGAAAGTTGAGAAGTAATTCTTCCGGATAAGTGGAAGTTTCTGGATCTCCCAATTGGATAGATGGCTGACTCGGATTGCTTCCGGTGTAGGCAAATCTACCATCTACTACCTGAGCATTTGAAGCTAAGTCCATAATGACACTATCTGTAAGTGGAGAGTAAACATCATCGATAAAAGTCTCTAAGGGGTAGGTATCTTGAGAGCTATTTTGAATCGCGATGGGCACCATGGATAAGCTAATCAAGAAGATACTGGTAAAAATCAGTTGAAACCAGTTTAGGCCAAAACGATAAGAGAGGGGCTTACGAAGTCCCCAAATACTGTTAAAATAAGAAAATGGATAGGGTAACATAGATTTCTTTCTAAAGCATTTTTCTATATGAGTATTATATAGAGAAATGTTTTTTATTTCAAGCGGGGATAGTAGAATCCTTGGTAAAAGTGAATATTTGTTATGATTCGTCCACTAACTAACAAGGTAATCTCAGCAAGCTCTTGTTTTTCACCAGACAATCGATGTACAAGGTCAAAAATGAAAAAGGGTGGCGGGGGTATATTACCCCTTGTCGCCACCGCTTGTAAGTCCTGAAACGAAGTTCTTTTGCAAGAAGAAGAAAAGTGTACAGATTGGAAGAGCGATGAGGATAGCACCTGCTGAGAAGTAGGCGATCTTCAAGTTCTTCGCATTGCTGACGAAGGTTTGTAGACCAACGGCAACTGTAAAGTATTCTTTTTCACGAAGCAAGAAACTAGAGAGGATATAGTCTCCGAAAGGTCCCATGAAGGCCCAGAGTGCTTGTACAGCAACCATTGGGCGAACAAGAGGGAGAACGATTTGCCAGAAGCGGCGGAAATGTCCTGCACCATCAAGTTTTGCAGACTCATCAAGAGACATTGGCACGGTGTCAAAGTAACCTTTCATCAACCAAGCATTCATAGGGATACCTCCACCAACGTAGAGGAAGATGAGGAACCAGCTATGGTTAAGGGCATTCAACATGAGGGCCATAACGAAGAAGGCAGTCAAAGCGGCCATTGTTGGCACCATTTGGATAATCAAGAAGAAGACCAAACTTTGTTTACGAGCCAAGAAGTTGTAACGGCTATAGGCATAACCAGCAAGTACGATAATACTTGTCTGAACAACCATAGTGATCAAGGCGATGATCAAAGTGTTGAGGTACCATGTGCCGTACAAGGTTTCTGTAAAGAGCCCTTTGAAGTTATCAAGACTGAAATTGACATTGCTGTCGAGCTTGAAGGCCACAACGTTACCGGCCTTAAAGGCTGACATAATCGTGATTAAAAGAGGATAGATAATAACGATTGAAAGTCCAATTAAGTAAAGATAAGTAAGGGTTTGAGTCAGTCTACGTTTGATTCTGATTGAGTTATTCATCTTAGACGTCCTCCATATCAAATGCGTGTAGTTTCTTGAATGCAATCATAGAAATAGAGATGACAATGATTGAAATAATCAAAGTAACGGCAGCTGCCATAGAGTATTGAGGAGCTGTACCAGTTGTCAAACGGTAGATCCATGAGATCAAGATATCGGTTGAACCAGCTCCACCACCGACACTACCAGGACCACCACCATTGAAGAGGTACATGATAGAGAAGTTGTTGAAGTTGAAGGTGTATTGGCTAATCAAAGTAGGCGCCGCAACAGCCAAAATCATTGGGAAAGTGATGCTACGGAATTTTTGCCAAGCGTTTGCACCGTCGATATAAGCTGCTTCATACAAGTCGTTTGGAATAGACTGTAGGATACCGAGAGTTAGGACATAGATATAAGGGAATCCAAGCCAACCTTGCATCATAATCAAGGCAACCTTAGTCCAAGTAGGGTCTGTTTTCCAAGGAATGAGTGCTCCATCAAGGAATGGAAGGAACTTAGCAAAGATTGGGATAACTTGGGTATTGATAGCACCAACACTATCGTTGAACATGTTTGAGAATGTCAAGATAGTGATAAAGGCTGGAACCGCCCAAGGTAGAAGGAAGATAACACCAAAGATACGTTTACCCTTGATGAATGGTTGGTTAGCGATAATAGCTGTAAAGATCCCGAGTACGATTTGCAAAGTAGATGCAGATAAAGCCCAGATAATAGTCCAAGAAAGGACAGAACCGAAGGCTGAACGGAAGGTACTCAAGCTCCAGATATTTGTAAAGTTAGTCAATCCAACCCAATCCAATAATTTATTTGGTGGTAAGTGTTGGAAATCGTAGTTAGTAAAGGCAATCATCAAGGTTACAATAACCGGGAAGATGATGGCAAATGTCATGGCAACGTAAGATGGAATGATAAGCAAGTAAGGGAACCCATTTTCATAGATACCTTTAATCATATCCTTAAGTGTCAATGGGACAGGGATGCCATTATTGATACGTTTTGCAATAGTGTGAGCGTCTTTAATATTGAGAATATAAAAGGCTAGATAAACAATTACAAAAATAGAGTGGAATGCACCACGAATCAACATGAAGAGAGAGTTGTCACGGCCAGGTTTTTCACCAAGCGTGATTAAGTTGCTCAATTCAGGTGCTGCAAGTACTATAAAATAGAGGACAAAAGCCACTGTTACAGCAAGGAAGATAAAACCTTTAGCTTTTTGTTTGTTGTAGATTTGTCCCAACCCAGGAATCAATGAAAGCAAGGCTGCTTTTTTTGGTTGTTGTTCCATGAGTGCTCCTTTCATAAGATATGAGCATTGAGCTCTATGCTAATCAGCAAAATCGCTGAAAACATTGTCAATATAACTAAAAATCAAGGGAGATGTTTAAATTATCTCCCTTGAATCAATCAATTAGTTACCAAATTTTTGTTGGATTGTTTCTTTGATCAATGTTACAGCATCATTAGCAGCTGTTTTAGCATCTTTCTTACCGCTTACGGCGTCAAAGAGCATTGTTTTAGCTGGGTCCCAAACTGTTGACATTTGAGAGATGTTTGGCATTGGTTGTGCGTTCTTGAACTGCTCGATAACAGCTGTAGTCAACTCATCTTTTTTACCTTCAGCGTAAGCACGAGCTTCAGTGTTAGCTGGGATTTCGTTAGTTGCATCGTAGAATGCTTTTTGTTGGTCAGTTGAAACAAGGAAGTCTACAAATTTTTGAGCGCCTTCAAGGTTCTTAGTGCTTGATGGGATGATCCAAGCTTTACCACCACCAAAGGCTGCGTAGTTTTTGCCGTTTGGAAGAGTTGGGATAGTTGCAACACCGTAGTTTACTTTAGCATCTTTGAATGCTTGAGCTTTCCAAGGACCATCGATGATAGCAGCTGTTTTACCCTCTTGGAATTGAGTTTGGATCAAGTTTCCAGCACCTTCAGTATCTTGCATACCTTTAGGCCATTTTTCGTACCAAGTTTTAGCGTATTCGATTCCTGCGATAGCACCATCGTTAGCAAGACCGATATCTTTAGGATCTTTACCATTTTGACCGAATACATAACCACCGTTACCAGCAAGGAGTCCGTATGCGTAGTAGAAGTTTGTCCAGTCAGCTAGGAAGGCAGTAGTTTTGCCATCTTCACCAGCGAAAGCGTATTTGCTATCTTTAGCAAGGTTTTCTAAGTCAGCAAATGTTTTTGGAGCTTCTTTGAGCAAGTCTTTGTTATAGTACATAACAAGTGACTCGATAACGGCTGGAGCGCCGTAAACTTTACCGTCAGCAGCTGTTACAAGAGATTTAGTAGTATCATCTGTTTTAGCACCGTCGCTTAGTTTAACTTCTGAAAGTTGTCCATCAGTACCAAGGCTACCCACACGGTCGTATGGTGCCATCATAACGTCAGCAGCTTGACCTGATTGGTTGTCAAGTGAAAGTTTGTCAAGTCCGCCAAGTTGGTCACCAGATTTGATGTTAACTTTTGTACCTGATTCTTTTTCATAAGCTGCAGCAACTTTTTCAGCGTAGGCTTTATACTGGTCTTCAACATAGAAAGTGATTTCTTGGCTTCCTGATGCAGAAGAATCAGCAGCTTTATCAGAAGTTTTGCTTCCGCAAGCTACCAAAAGCAAGCTAGCAAGAGTAGCAGTACCAAGTACAGCAGCGCTCTTCATGAATTTAGTTGACATAGTGTATTCCTCCTAAAGAATAACAAGTTTTATAGTCTAGGGAACGCAAACGTTTTCCCTTATGAACTTAGTATAGCACAAATAGAAAACGGTTGCAAGTCTTTTTTTAGAAAATTTAAAGAAAATTTAAAAAAATTTTAAAAATTACCAACAAGTTGCAATTGCTATATAATAGTAGAAAGTTCACGATTTATAAACTTTATTCTAAAAAGCAAAGAATAGGCAAACGATTGCATCAAAATAAGCCGAATGAAAATCATTTCAAAAATTAAAATATAGGGAATTTCAAAATTTAACCAGAAAAAAGTTGGAAAAAGTTTTTTTACAAACGCTTGCAATTATTTTAGAAATGGGTTATACTTGAGTTGACGCAAACGTTTGCGCATATAAATATGAAACTCTTAACTACAAACACGCGAGGTGCTATTATGAAAAAACGTCAAAGTGGTGTGTTGATGCACATCTCATCACTTCCAGGAGCTTACGGAATCGGATCATTTGGTCAAAGCGCCTATGATTTCGTTGACTTCTTGGTTCGTACAAAGCAACGTTACTGGCAAATCCTTCCTTTAGGAACAACGAGCTACGGAGATTCTCCTTATCAATCCTTCTCAGCCTTTGCTGGGAACACTCATTTTATCGATTTTGATATCTTGGTTGAGCAAGGTTTACTAGATGCTAGTGATCTTGAAGGGATTGACTTTGGTAGCAACCCAACTGAAGTTGACTACGCTAAAATCTACTATGCACGTCGTCCGCTTCTAGAGAAAGCTGTCAAACGTTTCCTTGAAGCCGGAGATGTCAAAGACTTCGAAAAATTTGCTCAAGACAACCAATCATGGCTTGAACTATTTGCAGAGTATATGGCTATCAAGGAGCATTTTGATAATCTTGCTTGGACAGAGTGGCCAGATGCAGATATTCGTGCGCGTAAAGCTTCAACTCTTGAAAGCTACCGTGAGAAATTAGCTGACAAGCTTGTTTACCACCGCGTAACCCAATACCTTTTCTTCCAACAATGGTTGAAATTGAAAGCATACGCTAACGAAAACCACATTGAGATTGTGGGGGATATGCCAATCTATGTAGCGGAAGATTCAAGCGATATGTGGGCAAATCCACATCTCTTTAAAACAGATGAAAACGGGAAAGCAACTTGCATCGCAGGATGCCCACCAGATGAGTTTTCTGCGACTGGTCAGCTTTGGGGTAACCCAATCTATGACTGGGAAGCAATGGATCGTGATGGTTACAAATGGTGGATTGAACGCTTGCGTGAAAGCTTTAAAATCTACGATATCGTGCGTATCGACCACTTCCGTGGATTTGAGTCTTATTGGGAAATCCCAGCTGGTTCTGAAACAGCGGCCCCTGGTAAATGGGTGAAAGGACCTGACTACAAACTCTTTGCAGCGGTTAAAGAAGAACTTGGTGACTTGAACATCATCGCTGAAGACCTTGGTTTCATGACTGATGAAGTCATCGAGCTTCGTGAGCGTACTGGATTCCCAGGAATGAAGGTCCTTCAATTTGCCTTCAATCCAGAAGACGAAAGTATCGACAGCCCACACTTGGCACCAGCTAACTCTGTTATGTACACAGGAACACATGATAACAACACTGTTCTTGGTTGGTACCGTGATGAGATTGATGATCCAACTCGTGAGTACATGGCACGCTACACAAACCGTAAAGAGTACGAAACAGTAGTGCATGCTATGCTTCGTACAGCCTTCGCATCAGTAAGTTTCATGACGATTGCAACTATGCAAGATTTGCTAGAGTTGGATGGTTCAGCTCGTATGAACTTCCCATCTACTCTTGGTGGAAACTGGTCATGGCGTATGACAGAGGAACAATTGACTCCTGCTGTCGAAGAAACTTTGCTTGACTTGACTACAATTTATCGCCGTATCAATGAAAATTTGGTAGAATTAAAGAAATAAGACATTATCAGGAGACATAAAAATGTTACCATTAAAAGAATTTGTACAAAATCGTTACAATAAATCTATCGCAGAATGTAGCAATGAGGAGCTTTACCTTGCTCTTCTTAACTACAGCAAACTTGCAAGCAGCCAAAAACCAGTGAACACTGGTAAGAAAAAAGTTTACTACATCTCAGCTGAGTTCTTGATTGGTAAACTCTTGTCAAACAACTTGATTAACCTTGGTCTTTATGACGAAGTTAAAAAAGAACTTGCTGACGCAGGTAAAGAGTTGATCGAAATCGAAGAAGTAGAATTGGAACCATCACTTGGTAATGGTGGTTTGGGACGTTTGGCAGCCTGCTTTATCGACTCAATCGCTACACTTGGTTTGAACGGTGACGGTGTTGGTTTGAACTACCACTTTGGTCTTTTCCAACAAGTTCTTAAAAACAACCAACAAGAAACAATTCCTAACGCTTGGTTGACTGACCAAAACTGGTTGGTTCGCTCAAGCCGTAGCTACCAAGTACCATTTGCACACTTCACATTAACATCTACTCTTTACGATATCGATGTACCTGGATACAAAACAGCTACTAAAAATCGCTTGCGTTTGTTTGACTTGGATTCAGTTGACTCTTCTATCATCGAAGATGGTATCAACTTTGATAAGACAGACATCGCTCGCAACTTGACTCTTTTCCTTTACCCAGACGATAGCGACAAACAAGGTGAATTGCTCCGTATCTTCCAACAATACTTCATGGTTTCAAACGGTGCTCAATTGATCATCGATGAAGCAATCGAAAAAGGAAGCAACTTGCATGACCTTGCTGACTACGCAGTTGTACAAATCAACGATACGCACCCATCAATGGTGATTCCTGAGTTGATCCGTCTTTTGACTGAACGTGGTCTCGAACTTGATGAAGCAATCTCTATCGTTCGTAGCATGACTGCTTACACAAACCACACAATCCTTGCTGAAGCCCTTGAAAAATGGCCTCTTGAATTCTTGGAAGAAGTGGTTCCTCACTTGGTACCAATCATCAAAGAATTGGACCGTCGTGTTCGTGCTGAATACAAAGATCCAGCTGTTCAAATCATTGATGAAAACGATCGTGTACACATGGCCCACATGGATATCCACTATGGATACAGCGTAAACGGGGTTGCCGCTCTTCACACAGAAATTTTGAAGAACTCTGAGTTGAAACCTTTCTACGATCTTTACCCAGAAAAATTCAACAACAAAACAAACGGTATCACCTTCCGTCGTTGGCTCATGCATGCTAACCCAAGCTTGTCTCACTACTTGGATGAAATCCTTGGCCGCGAATGGCACCATGAAGCTTCTAAATTGGAAGACCTTCTTTCATACGAAGACAAGGCTGCTGTCAAAGAAAAATTGGAAAGCATCAAAGCCCACAACAAACGTAAATTGGCTCGTCACTTGAAAGAACACCAAGGTGTGGAAATCAATACTAACTCTATCTTTGATATCCAAATCAAACGTCTTCACGAGTACAAACGCCAACAAATGAACGCTTTGTATGTTATCCATAAATACCTTGACATCAAGGCTGGTAACATCCCTGCTCGTCCAATCACAGTCTTCTTTGGTGGTAAAGCAGCTCCTGCCTACACAATTGCTCAAGACATCATCCACTTGATCCTTTGCTTGTCAGAAGTGATTGCTAACGACCCAGCAGTTGCACCACACTTACAAGTGGTTATGGTTGAAAACTACAACGTTACTGCAGCAAGCTTCCTTATCCCAGCATGTGATATCTCAGAACAAATCTCACTTGCTTCTAAAGAAGCTTCAGGTACTGGTAACATGAAATTCATGTTGAACGGAGCTTTGACTCTTGGTACTATGGACGGTGCTAACGTGGAAATCGCTGAGTTGGTTGGAGACGAAAACATCTACATCTTTGGTGAAGATTCAGAAACTGTTATCGACCTTTACGCAAAATCAGCTTACAAATCAAGCGAATTCTACGCTCGTAAAGCGATCAAACCATTGGTTGACTTTATCGTGAGTGACGCTGTTCTTGCAGTTGGTAAGATTGAACGCTTGGAACGTCTTTATAACGAATTAATCAACAAAGACTGGTTCATGACTCTTCTTGACTTGGAAGACTACATCAAAGTTAAAGAGCAAATGTTGGCTGACTACGAAGACCGTGACGCATGGTTGGACAAAGTTATCGTTAACATTTCTAAAGCAGGATTCTTCTCATCTGACCGTACAATCGCTCAGTACAACGAAGATATCTGGCACTTGAACTAAGATATATAATTTAATAGTTATTACACTATCTAGCAAAAAAGCGAGTTTCAATTGAAATTCGCTTTTTTGAATGTTATGGATTTGAGGTTGACTGGTCTCAAAAGAAAAAATAATTTGTCAATAATTTCTAGACTTAAAAATCAAACCTAGAGAACACTAAGAAGGCTGGTTGTACTAACTTTAAGCCTAAGGTTCTTCTTAGCTGTTACCTCAAATTTCTTGTATTCGTTTACAAACAGTATTATAATAGTATTGTAGTAAAGAAGGAGGATGTTCTTATGTGGAAAAAATATTTTTCAAAATATAAATGGACTGATTTATTTTGGATTCTTTTTGTAATTTGGTCATGCCTTTATATGGGTAATAGTTCTTCATTTCCACTTACTCATCAAGAAATCTCTTTTCATGGATGTTGTTATGGGGTAGCACTTGCCTTATATCACTTGCTATTTATTGATAAATTTGTCATTTCAAATCGAAAATAAATGGAGAGGTTAAAATTTTTCCACTTTTCGGATAGATACTTGAAAAATCGTGATTTAAACCCGCATCTCAAGAAGAGGTGCGGGCTTTGTAGTATCTCAAAAATATATTTACAGTGCTTTCCCAACCAAAATCTCTGCTTCAATGGTAATCTCTGTCAGTTGGCTCCAGTCAATCTTGCTTTGGTCAACGTGAAAGAGGAGGGGTGTCATGCTGAGTAAAGCTTGTCTTTGCTCTGCTGTAATGGATTTGGTCAGGGAAGCAGTCTGGATAGATTGGATGCTGAAATGTTCCTGGAAATGCTCCTTGATATCTTGATTAGAATAATCCTTGTTTGTCAGCTGGTCCTGTACCCTTTGACGGATTTCCTTGAGGTGATTTTCAGTTGGGATAACCTTTATCAAGATACCGTCTTTGGATAAAACGCGACGAAATTCTCCATAGTTGGCAGGCGAAAAGATATCAAGCAGGATATCCATGCTAGCGTCTTTTATAGGAAGACGAGCCAGGTCACCAACGAACCAATTGACTGCCCAGTTGGGTTCGCTCTTGGCAGCGATTTGAACGGAATCTTTGGAAATATCAAAGGCATAGAAGGTTTTGTCAGGATGACTTTCTTGGAGCTTGCGAGAATAGAAACCTTCGCCACAACCGATATCTAAGATTGTGGTGCTAGTTTCTGAATTTGCTAACAAGTCAGATACAGCATCTAAAATAGCTTGGTAAAAGCCAGCTTCTAGGATTTGTTGGCGATTTTGAAAGTTTTCCTTGTCGTAGTTGGCAGATTGCTTGATTTGAGGTGCCAGATTGACATAGCCGAATTTCGCCAAGTCAAAAGAATGACGGTTGCAGCACTTGAGACTAGTCTCTACCAGAGTCAGATTTTCTCGACAGATAGGGCAGGCAAAGGCAGTCGCAGAAGCAAAACGCTGGAGTTTAGGTTTGAGATTTGTATTCATAGTTTAAGTGTATCAAAAGAGGCAAATGAAAGCAACTTTAGGATGATTTGTAATAGAATTAAATAGTAGTATAATTACTTTTTAAAGTACCAAAATTAAATTGCTTTTATATCTAAATTGCTATATAATAATATCTAGGAGGAAATAAGTATGTTAAAAGAAGTATTAACCGTTGCAAAAGTTGCGAAAAAATCATCACTCTTTTTAGGTGGTGTCGCATTTGGTACCCTTGGTTTGAAAATATTAGCAAGTAAGGAAGCTAAAAAAGGTTATTCTAAAGCTTTGGCTAAGGCTTACAAGTTGAAAGACGGGCTAGATGCATCTGTTTCTGTTGTGAAACAACATGGAGACGATGTCTTGCAAGATGCCAAATATTTGTATGAGCAAGAGAAAAAAGAAGAGCAATTAGATAGCCTTATAGGGGAATAGTATGTCTTTTAAAGTGCTACATAGAGGATACCAACATATCCGACTATCATCTTCTTTTTCACTCACCTTGGATATTCAAGACTATCTTCGTTCCTTGGTGAGAGATGAAAAGGGGATTGAGTCTATCCAGTTTTACATGGATCAACAGCACTTTACTCTACGCATAAAAGAAGGCTTCTCTGTATTAGACAATGCAGAAGCCTTTTTAAAAAGAATTGATAAAGGGAAAGTTTCTGAGTTGATGACTCTTCCCATTCGTAGAGAAGAGAGTGCTTATTCTATTGTTTCAGGTGCAGCGATTAAGCGTATGATTTTTCGTAGTTTTGTGCCGTATCCTATTCGCTATATATGGACTTGTTATCAGGCTTTGGGTTATATTAGAGAAGCCTATCAAACACTAGCGCGTAAGGAACTAACGATGGAGGTCTTGGACTGTTCGGCGATTTTATTGTCCTTGTTTATGAACCAATCCAAGACAGCTAGCAATATCATGTTTATGCTTGATTTGGGGAATCATTTAGATCAGTGGTCCTTGAAAAAAACTGCAACAGATTTAGAACAAAGCCTTCTTGCAAAAGAGAGCGACGTATTCTTAGTACAGGGGGATATGGTCGTTAGTATCAAGAGTTCCGATGTTCAAATAGGAGATGTCTTGGTCCTATCTCAAGGAAATGAAATTCTGTTTGATGGACAAGTAGTTTCAGGTTTAGGTATGGTCAACGAAAGTTCCTTGACGGGAGAGAGTTTTCCAGTTGAAAAAAGAGAGTCTGATTTGGTTTGTGCAAATACAGTATTAGAAACTGGAGAGTTACGCATTCGTGTAACCGATAATCAGATGAACAGCCGGATTTTACAACTGATTGAGTTGATGAAGAAATCTGAAGAAAACAAGAAAACGAAACAACGCTATTTCATCAAAATGGCGGACAAGGTCGTCAAATATAATTTCTTGGGGGCTGGTCTGACTTACCTATTAACAGGTTCTTTTTCTAAGGCTATTTCTTTCCTATTGGTCGATTTCTCCTGCGCTTTGAAAATCTCTACTCCTGTAGCTTATTTGACAGCTATCAAGGAGGGGTTGAATCGTGAAATGGTGATTAAGGATGGAGATGTTCTGGAGAAATATCTGGAAGTTGATACTTTCTTGTTTGATAAGACGGGAACAATCACAACTAGTTATCCTATAGTTGAAAAGGTGTTACCTTTTGGGGACTATAGTGAGGAGGATATTCTCAGAATCAGTGCCTGTCTTGAGGAACACATTTATCATCCTATTGCTAATGCCATCGTCAAGCAAGCTGAGATGGAGGGGATTGAACATGAGGAAATGCATGGGAAACTCCAATATATCGCAAGCAAGGGAATCAAATCTCATATAGATGAGCAACCAGTTCTTATTGGAAATTATGTCTTGATGCAGGATGAGCAAATTCATATCAGTTCAGAACAAAATGCTTTAATTGAAGAGTACAAGAGTCACTACAATCTCTTATTCTTGGCTTATCAGAATGAATTGATTGGAATGTTCTGCATTCATACTCCTTTGAGAAAAGAAGCAAAAGCAGCCTTGGAGAAACTTAAGGCGCAAGGGAAAAAATTGATTCTGGCAACAGGGGACACCTTGGTTAGAACAGAGGAATTAGTCAAAGATTTGCCCTTTGATCAGGTCTATACAGACTTGAAACCTGATGGGAAATTTGAGTTAGTAGAGGAACTGCAGAAAGCAGGTCACACTATTTTGATGGTTGGGGATGGGTTGAACGACTCAGCGGCTCTAACCCAATCAGATATCGGTGTGGTGATGAATGAGAGTGCAGATATTTCTAAGCAGATGAGTGATATCTTATTGTTAGATAATCGCTTGGATTTCTTCCAAGAGTTGGATTGGCTATCATCATCTTTGCAAACACTCATCAAGAAGAATATTCAAGATACCGTTGTCGTAAATAGTAGTTTGATTGGCTTTGGCTTGTTTAATTGGCTCAGTCCTTCAAACCTCTCTATCTTACATAATCTAACAACCTTGCGCATTGTACTGCGTAGCCTGTCTATTAAAAATAGATAGATGAGAGTTATTAACAGCAAAAAGGAGTTACCTTTCTCGAGGGTAACTCCTTTATTTATAGGTAAATGTTGAACAATTTAGTAAGTCAATACAAAGTATTTTTTCTTACCACGACGGATAACAGTCAGTTCGTTTTCTAACTTATCTGCGTCACTCAAGACATAGTCAAGGTCTTGGATGCGGTCACCGTTGACGTAGATGGCTCCGTTTTGGACGTCTTCACGGGCTTGGCGTTTTGAGTTAACTACACCAGATGAGACGAGCAGTTCCACGATATTGTGGTTTTCGTCTGTTTGAACTTGGTAGTTTGGCACTCCACGAAGTCCTTGTTTGAGCTCTTTGACAGAAAGGTTCTTGATGTTTCCTGCAAAGAGTTGCTCAGTGATGTTAAGAGCTTCTTTGTAGGCTTCTTCTCCATGTACAAGTGTTACGACTTCACGAGCGAGGACTTTTTGAGCCAAGCGTTCGTGTGGAGCTGCTTCAAATTGTTTGCGGATGTCTTCAATCTCATCAAGTGACAAGAAAGTAAAGATTTTCAAGAAGCGAACAGCGTCAGCGTCCATAACATTCATCCAGAATTGGTACATTTCGTATGGAGAAGTCTTTTCAGGGTTGAGCCAAACAGCGTTCCCTTCAGATTTACCAAATTTCTTACCAGTTGCGTCTGTGATGAGTGGAACAGTGATTACGTGACCAGTCTTGTCAGCCTTACGACGAAGCAATTCTGTACCAGCTGTCATATTTCCCCATTGGTCAGAACCACCGATTTGGAGGGTTACATTGTGCTCTTGGTTAAGGACAAAAAAGTCGTACCCTTGCATGATTTGGTAGGCAAACTCAGTGTAAGAAATCCCTGTTTCAATCCGTTTTTTAACAGACTCCTTGCTCATCATGTAGTTGACAGTGAAGTATTTTCCGATATCACGGAGGAAGTCAATGAAGCTGATGCTGCCAAACCAGTCGTAGTTGTTGACCATGACAGCTTTATTTTCACCATTTTCAAAATCAAGAAAGCGAGAAAGTTGTCCTTGGATAGACTTGACCCAGCCATCCACTGTGTCTTTTGTTTGGAGACTACGTTCAGCATCTTTGAAGGACGGATCTCCGATGAGACCTGTAGCACCGCCAACGAGCGCATAAGGTTTGTGACCTGCTAACTGCAAGCGACGACTTGTCAAGATTGCGACAAGGTGACCTAGGTGAAGGCTGTCAGCAGTTGGATCGTAGCCAGTATAATAAGAAACTTGACCTTCTTCTAGGGCTTTACGCAAAGCTTCTTCGTCAGTCGTTTGAAAAATCAAACCACGCTCTTTTAGCTCATCAAAAATGTGCATGTGTCTTTTCTCCTTTTTAAAATATTGTTTCTACCTATTGTACCACAAAGTCAGGAAATAGCCTAGTATCTTAGGGGAGAAAGTTGCTGCTTGGACTTTTTTGGAAACGAGTGAAATATGGTATAATAGCACTAGCTTATTTTCAGAGAAATAGATAAAAACAGTTGAGAAAGGGGCTGAAAAATGTCTCATATAATTGAATTGCCAGAAGTCTTGGCCAATCAAATCGCGGCAGGAGAAGTTATCGAGCGCCCTGCTAGTGTAGTCAAGGAGCTAGTTGAAAACGCCATTGATGCTGGCTCTAGCCAGATTATCGTTGAAATCGAGGAAGCTGGGCTTAAGAAGATCCAAATCACAGATAATGGTCACGGGATTGCCCACGATGAAGTCGAGTTGGCTCTCCGTCGTCATGCGACCAGTAAGATTAAGAACCAAGCGGATCTCTTTCGGATTCGGACCCTCGGTTTTCGTGGTGAAGCCCTGCCCTCTATCGCATCTGTCAGTGTTTTGACTCTGTTGACAGCGGTGGATGGTGCCAGTCACGGGACCAAGCTAGTGGCTCGTGGGGGAGAAGTTGAGGAAATCATTCCAGCGACCAGTCCTGTTGGGACTAAGGTTTGTGTGGAAGACCTCTTTTTCAATACACCGGCTCGTCTCAAGTATATGAAGAGCCAGCAGGCAGAGTTATCTCATATCATTGATATTGTCAATCGTCTGGGGCTAGCCCATCCTGAGATTTCCTTTAGCCTGATTAGTGATGGCAAGGAAATGACTCGAACAGCTGGTACGGGTCAACTGCGTCAAGCCATTGCTGGGATTTATGGTTTAGCCAGTGCTAAAAAGATGGTTGAAATTGAGAATGCTGACCTAGATTTTGAAATTTCTGGTTTTGTCTCATTGCCGGAATTGACGCGGGCTAATCGTAACTATATCAGCCTTTTTATCAATGGTCGTTATATCAAAAACTTCCTGCTCAATCGTGCTATTTTAGATGGATACGGTAGCAAACTCATGGTGGGGCGTTTTCCACTGGCTGTGATTCACATCCATATCGACCCTTATCTAGCAGATGTCAATGTGCACCCGACCAAGCAAGAGGTGCGGATTTCCAAGGAAAGAGAACTAATGGCGCTGGTTTCAGAAGCTATTGCAAAGAGTCTCAAGGACCAGACCTTGATTCCAGATGCCTTGGAAAATCTGGCTAAATCTACGGTTCGCAATCGTGAAAAAGTAGAGCAAACCATTCTCCCACTTAAAGAAAATAATCTTTACTACGAGCAAACGGAGCTGACAAGACCGACACAAGCTGAGGTGGCAGACCATCAGGTGAACCTGAATGAAGAGAAACAGGATTTGAATCTGTTTGCCAAGGAAACCTTGGACCAGATGACCAAGCCAGCTAAACTGCATTTTGCAGAGAGAAAGCCTGCTAGCTATGACCAACTGGACCATCCAGAGTTAGACCTGGCTAGTCTTGATAAGGCTTATGATAAGTTGGAGCGGGAAGAATCTTCAAGCTTCCCAGAGTTGGAATTTTTCGGTCAGATGCATGGAACCTATCTCTTTGCCCAAGGTCGAGATGGGCTCTACATCATAGATCAGCACGCGGCTCAGGAACGGGTTAAGTATGAGGAGTACCGTGAGAGCATTGGCAATGTTGACCAGAGTCAGCAGCAACTCCTAGTGCCCTATATCTTTGAATTTCCTGCGGATGATGCCCTTCGTCTCAAGGAAAGAATGTCTCTTTTAGAGGAAGTTGGTGTCTTTCTAGCAGAGTACGGGGAGAATCAATTTATCTTGCGCGAACATCCCATTTGGATGGCAGAGGAGGAAATCGAGTCAGGTATCTATGAGATGTGTGATATGCTTCTCTTGACCAAGGAAGTTTCGATCAAGAAATACCGAGCAGAGTTGGCCATTATGATGTCTTGCAAGCGGTCTATCAAGGCCAACCACCGTATCGATGACCACTCAGCGCGACAGCTTCTCTATCAGCTTTCCCAATGTGACAACCCCTACAACTGTCCACACGGACGCCCTGTTTTGGTCCACTTTACCAAGTCGGACATGGAAAAGATGTTCCGTCGCATTCAGGAAAATCATACTAGCCTCCGAGAGCTAGGAAAATACTAATACTCTTCGGAAATCTCTCTAAACTGCGACAGCCTTACCTTGCCTAACTCAAGTTATGCCTAAGGTTAGCTTCCTAGTTTAGATTTGATTTTCATTGAGTATAAATTGAAGGGAAAATTATGTACGAATATCTAAAGGGTATTATTACCAAAATTACTGCTAAATACATCGTCCTAGAAGCTAACGGTATCGGCTACATTCTGCATGTAGCTAACCCTTATGCCTACTCAGGGCAAGTCAACCAAGAAGCACAAATCTATGTGCATCAAGTTGTTCGTGAAGATGCTCATCTACTTTACGGTTTCCGTTCAGAAGACGAGAAAAATCTCTTTCTCAGCTTGATTTCTGTGTCAGGTATTGGTCCTGTTTCCGCTCTTGCCATCATCGCAGCTGATGACAATGCAGGCCTCGTTCAAGCCATTGAGACTAAGAACATTACCTACTTGACCAAGTTCCCTAAAATCGGTAAGAAAACAGCCCAACAGATGGTATTGGATCTAGAAGGTAAGGTGGTTGTGGCAGGAGACGATCTCCCTGCTAAAACTGCGGCTCCATCTAGCAGTGACAACCAAGAACTGGAAGAAGCTATGGAAGCCATGTTGGCACTGGGCTACAAGACAACAGAGCTCAAGAAAATTAAGAAATTCTTTGAAGGTACGACCGATACAGCAGAGAACTATATCAAGTCTGCTCTTAAGATGTTGGTGAAATAGGAGAAGGCTATGCCAAAACGCTGTGGCTGGGTTAAAATGAACAACCCTCTCTATGTGGCCTACCATGATGAGGAGTGGGGACGGCCCCTACATGACGACCGAGCGCTTTTTGAGTTGCTTTGCATGGAAAGCTATCAGGCTGGTCTTTCTTGGGAAACGGTACTCAATAAACGCCAAGCCTTTCGGGAAGCTTTTCATGACTATCAAGTTCAAGATGTTGCGGACATGACTGATGAAGAATTGGAAGCTTTAATGGACAATGTAGCGATCATCCGAAATCGTGCTAAGATATTTGCGACGCGTACCAACTCTCAAGTATTTCTACAAGTGCAGGCAGAATTCGGAACTTTTGATGCTTATCTTTGGTCTTTTGTAGATGGGAAAACCATGGTCAATGATGTCCCGGACTACAGTCAAGCACCAGCTAAGACGACCTTATCTGAGACATTATCCAAGGATCTCAAACAACGAGGCTTCAAATTTACTGGGCCAGTCGCTGTCTTGTCCTTTTTACAGGCGGCAGGATTAGTTGACGACCATGAGAATGATTGTGAATGGAAAGGAAAATTAAATGATGTCTAACAAATATAAGGGAATTCTGATTTTTTCGATTCTCTATACAGTTCTTTTTGTGTTTGATGGTGATAAATTGCTGGCTTCTGTGATGCCATCTGCCATTGCGAATTATCTAGAATATCTAGTCTATGTAGTATTAGCTCTATATGGCTCTTTCTTGTTCAAGGATAAATTAATCCAACAATGGAATGAGATTAGAAAAACTAAGAGAAAATTCTTCTTTGGCGTTTTAAAAGGCTGCCTCTTTCTCATTCTGATGACTGTTGTCTTTGGCTCTATATCAGAAATGTTGAGGCAGTTTTTGGGACTGGACGGACAAGGTCTAAACCAGTCTAATATTGAAAGCACCTTTCAAGAACAACCATTACTGATTGCAGTTTTCGCCTGTATCATTGGACCTCTGGTAGAAGAATTATTTTTCCGTCAAACTCTATTGAGATATTTGAGAAAAAGTCTGCCAACTTGGTTGAGTATCTTTATAGTCGGACTTGCATTTGCGCTTACTCATATGCACAGTTTGGATTTATCCGAGTGGATCAGTGCAGTCGGTTACCTAGGTGGGGGCCTTGCCTTTTCTATTATTTATGTGAAAGAAAAGGAGAATATTTACTATCCCCTACTTGTTCACATGTTAGGGAACAGCCTCAACTTTATCATTTTAGTTATCAGTAGTATGTGACATTTTAGTAGTTATACAAGAGAAAAAGCTGAGAAACTTATCTCAGCTTTTTTTGTTATAGTCAAAGCGAATGACTTGCTCCGTTGCATCTACATGGGCGTGGACTCCGAAGGGGACAATAGCTCTTGGAGTTGCGTGACCAACATTCAAATTATAGACAATTGGGATATTGCTATCAATGATATCCAATAGTGCCTCCTTATAGTCGTCATAGAAGGTTTCATCCATAGGTTTCCCGACCAAGAGTCCACTGATGACATCAAATATCCTAGTTTCTTTTAAAGTTTGCAACATTTTTTTGAAATCATCAGGTTCAGGCTTTTCTTCGCTTGTTTCTAGCAAGAGAATCTTTCCTTCCCAGTCTGACAAGTCAGGGAAAAGTTTGTATTTTTGGCAGAGCTCCGTGCTGTCTGCGTATCGAGAGTTGTCAAAGATATCGTAGAGAGATTCGAGGCAACCACCGAGGATTTCTCCCTCGAACTGGGCATTTCCTTGTAACAAGTCAAAACCAGTATTTGTATGATTGATACGAGGTGTTCCTAGAGCTTTGGGACTGAAGTCAGTTCTTTCCTCATACCAAACGTCACTAGGGCGGATTTCTGAGATTCTTCCCGTCTCAATCAATTCTTTAAAGTAGTGAAGGCTATAGGCTAACATTTCTTTGTCTAATTCACAAATGTCTGCTAAAAAGGATTGACCATAAAAAGTTTTAACACCTAGTTTATGCAACATGAGATGGTTCATGGTTGTATCCGAGAAACCAAGAAAAATCTTTTGTTTGATAACTTTTTCTAGTTGGTCATTTTCAAAAAGGTAGGGCAACAAACGATAGGTATCATCTCCACCGATGGCGCATAGGATCATGTCGATACTATCATCAGAAAAGGCTTGCATCAAATCCTCCGCACGCGCTTCAGGATGGTCCTTGATAAAGTCTAAGCCTTTTAACGAATGGGGCAAAAAGATAGGATTAAGTCCCAGATCCTTGAGACGTTGGACACCCAAGTCCACTTCGTGTTTGACAAAGTCTTCTCCGATAATGCCACTAGACAAACTAACAATACCAATAGTAGAAACCATATCTCATCCTCCTAGAAATAGATTGATGCTATTGTATCACAAAAGAAGAGGGGAAACAACAAGAATTAGAATCAGAAAAAGGCTTTTAGATCACGAAAGTAAGCAAAAAAGCAACCGCTCGATGTGGTTGCTTTTTATAGTAGTTGCATTCTTATAGAGCAGTAAGGAAGGTCAGTCCGCCAAGGATAACCCCAGCCGAGTTTGGAATGATTAGAATCCAGTCTTTCTTAGGCTCTTTTGTCCATCCATAAATGACCCAGATTAAGCAAGAAACAGCTGCTGATAAAGGTTGGAATGGTTGAGCTTTATTTCCTTGTAAATTGGCAAAAATTTGGGGGATGTAGGCTATAAATACAATAATTCCGATAAAGGCACCAATTGAACCAACAATTTGATTAATTCTCTGTTTAGTCATATATACTTCTCCTTATTACTTTATTAGTATAACAGAAAAACAACTTGGATTCAAGGACAAAACCTCGGGATTCTAAGGGAAGCCTTTACATTAGAACGTTTTTAGAAAATGTAGCTACTTTTCTTTGGAGAATAAAAAAAAGCTTTGGAGCCATAATAAAAGTAGTCTGTCTGTAAAACACACTACTTTTATTGTTTATCTTAATATCTAGCAGGTCCAGCACTTGCACTCTTGATGTTGAAACGTTTTTTGAGGTAGAAACGTAGGGCAAGGAGAGCTCCTCCAATCACCAATAAAACAAGAGGTGGTAAGCTGATGTTGATGGCTTGTGGAAGGAAGTTACTCAAGAAGAGGATGAGAACCCAGGCAAACATGGTTGCTAACATGACCAAAAGTGATTTCCAGAATGGTGGGCGTTGGCTACGGTCAGTATCTGGTCCGTAGTAGCGGTAGATGAAGTGGTAGAGCAGGTAAAAGGCAACTCCACCAAAGGCCCCTACACTGATAAGTGTTACCAATCCGTAAGCTACGGGTTGGTTTGAGAAGAAGCTCATCAAGGCGCTAACTACTGCAAATAATCCTGTGATGAAAAGGGCTGAATCCAACATCATCAATTTTGGATCGTCGTTTTCTTTTGGATGTTCTTTTTCGTATTGCTCTTTTTCGCTGAAACTATGAGCCCAGTGAGTTGGTGCTCCGTAGATAGAACGAGCTGTCACTCCTTTTGGTTGCTCCTCAAGGATATGAGGAATGACTTCTTCAAGGATAGCCTTGATTTCGGCATCGGTTTTCCCGTCCTTGAGAAATTGCTGGGTTGCAATATGGATAAATTCCTGGTTTTTCTTTGTTAATTCTTTTAAATCAATCTGTGACATAATAACTCCTGTTTAGAACCATTTTTTATGGATGAGGTAAAGAGTGAGGGAAACACTCATAGCAAAGGCGATAAAGACGATGAGCCAGAAAGCGTGCGGTTCTCCGTTTAAAGGAATTTCATTATCCTTAAAGTTCATTCCGTAAGCTGAGAAAATCATAGTCGGGATAGACATAACGATGGTCACGAGGGCCAAGGTTTTCATGATATTGTTCTGGTTGTTTGAAATGATAGAGGCAAAGGTCTCTGTCATAGAGTGAAGGACGTTTCCATAGATATCCGCCATCTCGATGGCCTGTTGCGTTTCAATCAAGGTGTCTTCAAGTAAGTCTTCGTCTTCAAGGTATTTCTTAATATTGCTAGTTGCGCTAGTCAGTTTTTTAATCACGCGCTCGTTTGTCTTAAGAGAGGCCTTGAAGTAGACGATGGTCTTTTCCAACTCCATGAGTTCAATCAATTCTTCATTTCGAGTAGACTTGTGAAGTTGGGTTTCGATTTGCTCACTCTTACGTTCAATTGAACGAAGGGCTGTCAGATAAATTTCAGCGTTGCGGTAGAGGATTTGAAAGATAAAGCGCGAACGCATGAAGGTATAGAAATTCCGAAGTCTCCGATTGATAAAGACATCTAGAAGTGGGAGAGGTTCCAAGCAAGTAGTAATAATAGCCTCCTCTGTGATGATAATCCCCAAGGGAATGGTCACATAGTAGGTGCGGTTATTTCTCTCCTCAGTAATGGGAACGTCTACGATGATCAGAGTGTATTCATCTTCAATGGTAATACGAGACATTTCTTCCGCATCGAGTGGTGCACGGAGGTCAGCGATATCAATATCAAAGGCAGAAGCGATTTCCATTGATTCGCTTTGTGAAGGATTGACGAGATTGATCCAAGTGCCCGGCTGGAGCGTATCAATCTCTTTAAATTCAGTTGTTGTTGAGAGAAAGACTTGTTTCATATCTCCGATCCTTTCCTAATCTATTCTGTGTTAATACTCTTCGAAAATCAAATTCAAACCGCGTCAACGTCGCCTTGCCGTACTCAAGTACAGCCTGCAGCTAGTTTCCTAGTTTGCTCTTTGATTTTCATTGAGTATAAAGTGATTTTTGACACCGTACTATTATACTACAAATTCGGCTTTTTTGGTAATAGAATTTCACTTTTTTTGGT
Organism: Streptococcus timonensis; assembly: GCF_047460355.1. GTDB lineage: Bacteria > Bacillota > Bacilli > Lactobacillales > Streptococcaceae > Streptococcus > Streptococcus timonensis_A. The sequence continues at coordinate 67,076 of NZ_JASHGL010000003.1, forward strand.
ATAATGGAAAGCAACAATGGACTAGAAAGAAGTAACATGCAAGATAAGATTGTCATCCATGGGGCACGCGCCCATAATTTAAAAAATATAGATGTGGAAATTCCGCGTGACAAGCTAGTTGTGGTGACGGGACTATCTGGATCAGGAAAGTCTAGTTTAGCCTTTGATACCCTTTATGCAGAAGGACAACGCCGCTACGTAGAAAGTCTGTCAGCCTATGCTCGTCAGTTTTTGGGCAATATGGAAAAGCCAGATGTGGACTCTATCGATGGTCTCAGTCCTGCCATTTCCATTGACCAGAAGACGACCAGTAAAAATCCTCGTTCGACGGTTGGGACAACGACGGAAATCAACGACTATCTACGTCTCCTCTATGCTCGTGTAGGGACACCCTACTGTATCAATGGTCATGGGGCTATCAAGGCTTCTTCTGTTGAACAGATTGTGGACAAGGTTTTGGAATTGCCAGAACGCCAACGCTTGCAAATTTTGGCTCCTGTCATTCGTAAGAAAAAGGGTCAGCATAAGACGCTGATTGAAAAGATTCAAAAGGATGGTTATGTTCGTGTCCGTGTCGATGGAGTTGTTTACGATGTGACCGAAGTTCCAGAACTTGAAAAGAATAAGCAACACAATATTGATGTGGTGGTAGACCGTATTATCATCAAGGAAGGTATCCGTAGTCGTCTCTTTGACTCCATCGAAGCAGCCCTTCGTATCGCAGAAGGTTATGTGGTCATCGATACTATGGATGATTCAGAGTTGCTTTTTTCAGAACACTATGCTTGTCCAGTTTGCGGCTTTACAGTTCCGGAACTAGAACCTCGTCTCTTCTCCTTCAATGCACCATTTGGTTCTTGTAGTGAGTGTGATGGTTTGGGGATCAAGCTAGAGGTTGATACGGACTTAGTCGTACCAGATGCTAGCAAGACCCTTCGTGAGGGAGCCTTAGCACCTTGGAATCCTATCTCTTCTAACTATTATCCAAATATGCTAGAACAAGCCATGACAGCCTTTGGAGTGGATATGGATACTCCTTTTGAGGACTTGTCTGAGGAGGAGAAACATCTCATTTTCTATGGTTCAGATGGTAAGGAATTCCATTTCCATTATGAAAATGAATTTGGTGGGGTTCGTGACATCGACATTCCTTTTGAAGGTATTATAGGGAATATTAAGCGACGTTACCATGAAACCAATAGTGACTACACCCGCACACAGATGCGCCTTTATATGAATGAGCTAACTTGTGGCACTTGTCACGGTTATCGCCTCAACGATCAGGCCTTATCCGTTCGTGTAGGAGGAGAGAAAGCCCCTCATATTGGAGAAATTTCAGACCTCTCCATCGCAGACCATTTGGAGGTTATTGATCAACTAAGCCTATCTGAAAATGAAGCTATCATCGCTCGTCCTATTCTTAAAGAAATCAAAGACCGCTTGACCTTCCTCAATAATGTCGGACTCAACTATCTGACCCTTTCTCGTTCGGCAGGAACCCTATCAGGAGGGGAGAGTCAGCGTATTCGCTTGGCAACCCAGATTGGTTCCAATCTCTCAGGAGTTCTCTATATCCTTGATGAGCCGTCTATCGGTCTTCACCAGAGGGACAATGACCGTCTGATTGCCAGTCTGAAAAAGATGCGTGATTTGGGAAACACCTTGATCGTAGTAGAACATGATGAAGATACCATGCGAGAAGCCGATTATCTGATTGATGTTGGCCCTGGTGCAGGGGTCTTTGGTGGAGAGATTGTAGCAGCAGGAACGCCTAAGCAGGTGGCTCGCAACAGTAAGTCAATTACAGGACAGTATCTATCAGGAAAACGTGCGATTCTAGTGCCGTCAGAACGCCGTGTAGGAAATGGTCGCTTTATTGAGGTGACTGGAGCGCGTGAAAACAACCTACAAAATATCACCGCTCGCTTCCCACTCGGGAAATTCATTGCGGTGACAGGGGTGTCTGGTTCAGGGAAGTCGACACTCATTAACAGTATTCTCAAAAAAGCCATTGCTCAAAAGCTCAATCGCAATTCAGACAAGCCTGGAAAGTTTAAGGTGATTACAGGGATTGAGCATGTAGACCGCTTGATTGACATTGACCAGAGCCCGATTGGACGAACACCAAGGTCCAATCCTGCAACCTATACAGGTGTCTTTGACGATATTCGAGACCTTTTTGCCCAAACCAATGAAGCCAAGATTCGAGGTTACAAAAAGGGTCGCTTCAGTTTCAATGTCAAGGGTGGTCGCTGTGAGGCCTGCTCAGGTGACGGGATTATCAAGATTGAGATGCACTTCTTGCCAGACGTATACGTAGCTTGTGAAGTCTGCCATGGAACCCGCTATAACAGTGAAACCCTAGAAGTTCACTACAAGGAAAAGAATATCTCGCAAGTCTTGGATATGACAGTCAATGATGCGGTGGACTTCTTCCAACATATTCCTAAGATTCAACGCAAACTCCAGACTATCAAAGATGTTGGTCTAGGCTATGTGACCTTGGGACAACCAGCTACGACACTTTCTGGAGGAGAGGCTCAACGGATGAAGTTAGCTAGCGAACTCCACAAGCGCTCGACAGGTAAGTCTTTCTATATCTTAGACGAACCAACAACTGGTCTTCATACCGAGGATATCGCGCGTCTACTGAAGGTTTTGTCTCGCTTTGTCGATGATGGAAATACAGTTCTCGTGATTGAGCACAATCTGGATGTCATCAAAACAGCAGACCATATTATCGACTTAGGACCAGAAGGCGGTGTTGGTGGTGGTACCATCATTGCAACAGGAACTCCAGAGGAAGTAGCTGCTAATGAAGCTAGCTATACAGGACAGTATTTGAAAGGAAAGTTACATCATGAATAAACGTGTGCAAGCATTTCTCGATAAAATGCAAGAAAAAGAATTAGATGGAATCATTATCAATAACCTTAAAAATGTCTACTATTTGACAGGTTTTTGGGGTTCAAATGGGACAGTCTTTATCAGTCGTGACCGTCAGGTCTTAGTGACAGATGCCCGCTATATTATCGCTGCTAAGCAGGAAGTTACTAGTTTTGAGATTTTTGCAGAGCGTGACGAGCTGGCTACTATCGCAAAAATTGCGAAAGACATGGGTCTTTCTCGTATCGGGTTTGAAGATGAAATCTCGGTTTCTTATTACCACCGCATGCAAGCCGCTTTTGAAGGTTTGGAATTAATTCCTCAGACACAGTTTGTTGAAGCGCTTCGCATGATTAAGGATGAAACAGAGATTGCGACTATTCGTAAGGCTTGTTCAATCTCAGATCAAGCTTTCCACGATGCGCTTGAATTTATCAAGCCTGGTAAGACAGAGATTGAAATTGCCAACTTCCTTGATTTCCGTATGCGTGAGCTGGGAGCAGCAGGTTTGTCTTTTGATACCATCTTAGCGAGCGGTATCAACTCTTCTAAACCCCATGCCCACCCAATGCACAAGTCAGTTGAACTAGGCGAAGCTATTACCATGGACTTCGGATGCCTTTACGAGCATTATGTGAGTGATATGACTCGTACCATCTACCTAGACCATGTCAGCGACGAACAAGCAGAAATCTACAACACTGTTTTAAAAGCCAACCAAGCATTAATTGACCAAGCTAAGGCTGGCTTAGGTTTCCGTGACTTTGACAAGATTCCTCGTGATATTATTGTGGAAGCAGGCTATGGAGAATACTTTACTCACGGTATCGGGCACGGTATCGGGCTTGATATCCACGAAGAACCTTACTTTAGCCAAATTTCCAAAGAAGTTATCAAAACTGGTATGGTCTTGACTGATGAACCAGGTATTTATATTGAAGGTAAATACGGGGTTCGTATCGAAGACGATATCCTGATTACAGATACCGGTTGTGAGTTATTAACCCTTGCTCCAAAAGAATTAATCGTAATCTAAGAAAAATGAGATAAATGGTTGACTTTTACTAGTTAAAGGTTTATACTGAAAGGCGAAAACGGTAGGTGAGGCTACCATAGGGATACGGATGACTACCGCAAAGCAGTGGAGACACTACTCGTTGGTCAACAGTCCTGGTCGCGAAGGTCAAGACTAAGCTCATTACATCGCCCTATGGAGTTAAAGCTTGAACGAAAACAGATAATCAGTTTTTTAGTCCTGCCATTTTATGGCAGGATTTTCTGCTGTTTTAAAACAAAGAAAGGAGACAAACGATGCAAATTGACGACCATCCAGAACCGCACATACACAGCCAATCGCTGATTTGTGTCGTTCTGTCCCTATAAAGTGATTGGTCTCTGTGTATGATACTCTTTGAAAATCAAATTCAAACCACGTCAACGTCGCCTTGCCGTACTCAAGTACATCCTGTGGCTAGTTTCCTAGTTTGCTCTTTGATTTTCATTGAGTATGAAATCACTATTCATACAGATAGGAGAAACCAATGAAAACTACAAAAGAAAGATTAGCAGCAGCTATTCAAACACCATTCAAAGACAGTCTAGCTTTTTACCATACAAGTCTAAAAGGCTTAGACCAAGAACAAGTCGAAGAAAACCGTGACCTATATGGTGAAAACACGATTACCAAGGGTCAAGAGGATTCCATCTATAAAAAGATTTATGAGTCCATTATCAATCCTTTCACAATCATTTTGCTTGTGATTGCCTTTATTTCTCTCGTTACAAACGTCTGGCTTGCCAAACCTGGCCAAGAGGACCCTACGACCTCTATTATTATCGTTGTCTTGGTTTTGATTTCAGGAGGCATTCGTTTTGTCCAAGAGTTGCGGAGTGATAAGGCAACAACCAACCTTTCAAAAATGATTGTCAACACTGCAACTGTTATTCGCGATGGCCTTGAACAAGAGTTGCCAATCGATGAGTTGGTTGTGGGAGATCTCGTGAAATTGAGTGCGGGAGACATGATTCCAGCAGATGTCATCTTATTTGAATCCCGCGACTTTTTCATTCAACAGTCAAGTTTGACTGGAGAAAGTGATGCAGTTGAAAAGCTTGCTTTAAATAAAGCGACTAGTCAAAATGTAGATAGCCTCTTAGAAGCAGAATCTTTGGCATTCATGGGGACAAACGTTATCTCAGGAAGTGCTACAGCTATGGTTCTAGCGGTTGGTGATGATACCTTGATGGGAGCTATTGAGCAAACTCTTAATACTTACGATGAGCCAACTTCTTTTGAACGTGAAATGAACAGCATTTCTTGGCTCTTGATCCGCTTGATGCTTGTCATGGTTCCGATTGTGTTTTTTGCAAATGGTTTAACCGATGGAGACTGGCTAGAGGCTGGAGTATTTGCCTTGAGCGTGGGTGTCGGACTGACACCAGAAATGCTTCCGATGATTATTACAGCCAGCTTAGCAAAAGGTTCCATTATCATGGCCAAGGAAAAGGTAGTCATCAAAAAACTCAATGCTATCCAAGACTTAGGAGCAATCGATATCCTTTGTACGGATAAAACTGGAACTCTAACGCAAGATGAGATTGTCTTAGAATATCCCTTGGATATCCATGGTGATTTGGATATGGCAGTCTTAAGAAGAGCCTATCTAAATTCACATTTTCAAACAGGTTTGAAAAACTTGATGGACCGTGCCATCATCAGTAGAACTGAAAAAGAAGCCAAGGAACATGTTATCCTACAAAATCTAGACACCAGCTTCCAAAAAATCGACGAACTTCCATTTGACTTTGAGCGCAGACGCATGAGTGTTATCGTCAAAGATGATAGCAATGTTGTTAGTATGGTTACCAAAGGCGCCTTGGAAGAAATGTTGACCATTTCGACACATGTGGAATATCGTGGAGAAATAATCCCTATTACTGAAGAAATTCGTCAAGAAGTACTGGCAGAAGTTGGTCAATTAAATCGTCAAGGCTTACGTGTATTAGGTGTTGGCTACAAGTCAGGTCTACGTGAAGATTATGCCTATGCTGTGGATGATGAAAGTGACATGATCCTTACGGGTTACCTTGCCTTCTTGGATCCACCAAAACCATCTGCAGCACCCGCTATCCAAGCTTTGTTTGAGCATGGTGTCAGAACAAAAATTTTAACTGGGGATAATGAAAAAGTAACCCAAGCCATCTGTGAAAAGGTTGGTTTGGATGTTGAGCAGATGCTTTTGGGAGCTGATATCGACCAAATGACAGACCAAGAGTTGGCAGAAGCGGTTGAAAGTGTAACAGTCTTTGCTAAATTGTCACCTGACCAAAAAGCCCGCATCATTCTACAATTGAAGAAAAATGGCCATGTCGTTGGTTATATGGGTGACGGTATTAATGATGCTCCATCTATGAAGGTGGCAGATGTTGGAATTTCCGTTGATACAGCAGTAGATATCGCAAAGGAAACAGCTGATGTTATTTTGCTGGACAAGGATCTCATGGTTCTTGAAACAGGTATCGTTGAAGGCCGTAAGGTCTACGCCAACATGACCAAATATATTAAGATGACCGTTAGTTCAAACTTTGGGAATATCTTCTCACTATTGGTTGCAAGTATCTTCTTGCCATTTTTACCAATGGCTCCTGTTCATCTCATTGTCCTAAACCTAGTCTACGATTTATCTTGTGTGGCATTGCCGTTTGATAACGTGGATCAAGACTTCCTAAAACAACCCCATACATGGGAAGCAAAATCCATTACGCGATTTATGGTTTGGATGGGTCCAATCTCATCTGTCTTTGACATTTTGACCTTTATTTTCCTCTACTTTATCATTGTTCCTTTGGTGACAGGCCACCATTATGTTCACGGGGCTGAATCTGCCCTTCAGTTTATTATCTTATTCCAAACAGGATGGTTCATTGAATCTATGTGGTCTCAAACCATGGTTATCCATATGCTTCGTACGGCAAAAGTTCCTTTTGTACAAAGCAGACCAGCTTGGCTTGTGATCTTGACAACCTTGGTTGCCGCAATTTTCGTATCTAGTCTGCCTTATGGAGCATTAGCTGGCGTCCTTCGCTTAGCACCATTGGGAATTCCTTACTTCTTATTCCTAGCCCTCATTATTTTCTTGTATATGATAAGTGTCACAACAATCAAGAATTTTTATATAAAAAAATATAAAGAATGGTTATAGTTCGTAATTTGTCAAGAAAAAAGTTCGAAAATCTCAAAAAAAGTTAATTTTTTTCAAAAATAGGTCGCAAGTCCGATGTTATTTATGGTATAATAGATTATACTGATAGAAACATGTAGCGAAAGGGGTAGGTACATGATCAAAATTTATACAGTCTCAAGTTGTACTAGCTGTAAAAAAGCTAAAACCTGGCTCAATGCCCACCAGTTAACTTATAAGGAACAAAACCTTGGAAAAGAAGGAATTTCGCGAGAAGAACTACTTGATATTTTAACTAAGACAGATAATGGAATTGCTAGCATCGTATCATCAAAAAATCGCTATGCTAAAGCCCTAGGTGTTGACATCGAAGATTTGAGTGTCAATGAGGTGCTCACCTTAATCATGGAGACACCACGTATCCTAAAAAGTCCAATTCTAGTAGATGAGAAACGTTTGCAAGTTGGCTATAAAGAAGATGATATTCGAGCTTTCTTGCCGCGATCTGTACGAAATGTAGAAAATGCTGAAGCACGTTTGCGTGCTGCACTATAAAACATCAAGGCTGGGAATAACTCCTAGCCTTCTCTAATATGTATCAATTTAAAAAGGTGAAGATTTATGAAAAAGTTAGTAATCGGAATGCTCATTGCTTTGTTTATGTTGGTGGGGTGTGGACAAAAAAAAGAGTCTACAGAGTCTACGACTGAGAGTACGCAAGAAGCTCTTCAAGCAACCTTACCCATCCTAGAAAATGCAACTAATAATACAGTGGTTACCAAGACTATTATTTTGCCTGTTGATGAAAATGGAAATCAACAGACCCAAATAGTTACATACAAAGGTAAGCAATTTTTGAGTTTAACTATTATTCAGAAACGTCCAGTCACAGATGATCTAAAGCAGTTTATTACTGAGCAAGGTTTAGAAGAAACCAAAAAAGCTTTAAAAGAAGCTGAAGATAAGGATGAAACAGTTCAAGAAGCTAGAAAGATAACAGGTTTTACAATTGAAACTAGCCTCCTAAATGAATCTGAAATGGAGACAAAAACTAGCTATGATTTCCAAGTTATGGATATCAAGAAAGCTAGTGAAGCGGAGTTTATAAAGAATGTTGGCTTAGAGAATCTTTTGAAAAACGAACCTGAAGAATACATTGAAAGCAGAGTTGCGAATGGAGCAACTGTTCAATAGGCAGATCGCAGAAAATCAGTAGAATCAGACAGTGTTATTTGAAGAACGACTGTGAATGTGCTATAATAATAGTATTCTAAGGAAAGAGGGTGTTAGAATGGGATTTACTGAAGAAACCGTACGTTTTAAATTGGATGATTCCAATAAAAAAGAAATCAGCGAAACATTGACAGATGTCTATGCTTCTCTGAACGAAAAGGGCTATAACCCGATTAATCAGATTGTAGGCTATGTTCTCAGTGGAGACCCAGCTTACGTTCCTCGTTATAACAATGCGCGTAATCAGATTCGTAAGTATGAGCGAGATGAAATCGTTGAAGAATTGGTTCGCTACTACCTTAAGGGACAAGGAGTCGATCTATAATCTATGAGAATTATGGGATTGGACGTTGGTTCAAAAACAGTAGGAGTAGCGATTAGTGACCCACTAGGTTTTACGGCTCAGGGACTTGAAATCATCCAAATCAATGAAGATCAAGGTCAGTTTGGCTTTGAACGAATCAAGGAATTGGTTGATAGCTATAAGGTGGAGTGCTTTGTTGTTGGTTTACCAAAAAACATGAACAACACTAGTGGACCGCGGGTGGAAGCTAGTCAGGCATATGGTGAAAAGTTGGTAGATCTCTTTGGTTTACCGGTAGACTACCAAGATGAGCGCTTGACTACGGTAGCTGCAGAACGTATGTTGATTGAGCAAGCGGATATTAGTCGCAATAAGCGTAAAAAAGTTATTGATAAATTAGCAGCTCAGTTAATTTTACAAAATTATTTAGATAGAAAATTTTAAGACAGAGGAGATAATATGTCACACAATCACAACCACGATCACGAAGAACGTGAATTAATTACACTTGTAGATGAGCAGGGAAATGAAACCTTGTTTGAAATTCTTTTAACAATTGATGGCAAAGAAGAGTTTGGTAAAAACTATGTTCTTCTAGTACCAGTTAATGCAGAAGAAGACGAAGATGGACAAGTGGAAATCCAAGCATACTCATTCACTGAAAATGAAGATGGGACAGAAGGCGAATTGCAACCAATCCCAGAAGATTCAGAAGATGAGTGGAACATGATTGAAGAAGTCTTCAACAGCTTTATGGAGGAGTGATACAGTCTGGTAGACTGTATCAGCCCAGTTCCTTGAAATAAGAGAGAACTGGTGAGACCGGGGAACGTTTTTAGCCCAACTCCTAGAAACTAGAAAGAGTTGGAACATCCGGGGGATGTTTTTAGCACTGCGCTAGAAAATAGAAACGCAGGTAGTCTGGTAGACTGTATCAGCCCTGCTTCTAGAAATAAGAAAAAGCAGGAAAATCTGGTGAACGTTTTTAGCCTGACGCTAAAAATAAAAACCGTCAGTAAGTTCGGGGGACGTTTTTAGTTTATATTGAAATAAAATATAGCTAGGGATTAGCTAATTAGGTAAGAGGTTGGGATAAAAATCCCGGCCTCGTTTTTTATTAGCCATCAAATTTTGACGCGATAGTTGATTGGACTTTTTGGTGAAAAATTTCATTTTTTCTATCCGCAACCTTCAACAATCAAATGAATTGTTGAAGCCTCGCGAGACTGGGACTACGAAATCGAGACTTCGTCAATTGATTTCTGTCCCACCGCCTTTTTTATTAAGGAGACAAGCATGTTTGAAGTAGAAAAATGGCTTCATAGTCGGATTGGATTGAACTTTAGATCTGGTTTGGGACGGATACAAGAAGCTGTAAATTTACTAGGAAATCCTGAACAATCTTATCCTATAATCCATGTCACAGGGACTAATGGCAAGGGTTCTACTATTGCTTTTATGAGAGAGTTGTTTATTTCTCATGACAAGAAAGTAGGGACCTTTACTTCGCCCCACATTGTCAGCATCCATGACCGTATCTGCATTAATGGTGAACCCATATCGGACGAAGATTTTATTCGTTTAGCAGATCAAGTCAAAGCAATGGAGCAAAGACTTTTAGAAACCCACGATCAGCTCTCTTTTTTTGAGTTGCTGACCTTGATTGCTTTACTTCATTTTAAAGAGCAGGAAGTGGATCTGGTTTTGCTGGAAGTCGGGATTGGGGGACTGTTAGACACAACCAACGTGGTAACTGGAGAGATTGCAGTCATCACATCAATCGGCCTCGATCACCAGGAGACCTTGGGCGATAGTTTAGCAGCAATTGCAGAGCAGAAAGCAGGAATTTTTAAGCCCGGGAGATCAGCTGTGATTGCAAATTTAACTCTTGAAGCACAGTTGGTTTGTCAAAGGACTGCGAATGATTTGGGTGTGACTCTCTACCAAGCTAACAAAGATTTTTCTTTCCGAAATGGGAACTTCTATTCTTCTCTAGCTGACTTGCACCACCTAATATTGGGATTAGAGGGAGCCTATCAGGAGGAAAATGCAGCTCTTGCCTTGCAAGCTTTTCTTCTATTTATGAAAGCTAGACAAGAACTTGTTCGGGAAGAAGCGGTTCGACATGCCTTACAAGCGACCAAATGGGCAGGGCGCTTAGAGGCTGTCACCAAGCATATTTACCTAGATGGCGCTCATAATTTACAAGCTCTAGAGCGTTTGGTTGAGTTTATCCAAGAAAAAATACAGCAAGGGTATCAGCCTCAAATCCTATTTGGTGCGCTAAAGCGGAAAGATTATAGTGGGATGCTTACTTATTTAACAGAGCATTTGCCTGATGTAGCTCTCTATGTTACGAGTTTTGACTATCAGGGTTCCTTGGAAGAGCAAGACTTTGGAGATTATACAAGCATTGCTTCATATCGAGATTTTATAGATAATTTTGAAGCTTCTGCAGGGGAGCAAGACTTGCTATTTGTGACAGGCTCTCTCTATTTTATATCTGAGGTTCGCGCTTGTCTTATGAAACAAAAGTCATTTGATTGACCCTCCTATCTTTATTTGTTATAGTAAAGGTGTGGTGGCTCGGCAGGGTTATTCTGTTTTTAAGCCACTAAAAGAAAGGAGACATGATGTCACTAAAAAAATTCACACTTTCTCTTGCTTCTTTGGCAAGTCTTAGTCTCTTAGTTGCATGTTCACCAAAAGAGCAGGCAGCTCCTTCAACTCAAGCAAGCACCAGTACGGAAGTAACAACTGGTCAGCAAGTGGAAACGACTATTTCTAGTTCGACGGCTAGTTCAGTAACTAACATTGATGGAACCTATAAAGGGCAAGATGAGGGAGATAGCATTACTCTCGTTGTTACTGGTAATACTGGAACATGGACGGAAGTAGAGCCTGATGGTGATCAGGAAATTAAGAAGGTAACTTTCGAACCAGAAAACCAGAGAGTCTTTGTTGGAGATGACATCAAAGTTTATGTAGCAGATGGTAATCAAATTATCATTGATGATATGGATCGTGAAATTTCTGATCGTATTGTTTTAAAGAAATAGAAAATGTAGGAACTTGCGCCTAGATAAGGCTGGGACAAGTTCCTTTTTTTATTCTTGGACAAGGAAAAGCCCCATACCTTTCTTGTAGAATTTTCTACAAGAGAGGTATGAGACTGCTACAATTATTAAAGGAATCGCTCGCGTAAAAAGTGAGCAACGCCATCTTCCTCGTTGGTTAGTGGTAATTGGTCATCTGCAAAAGAGAGTAGGGCTGGATTGGCGTTTTTCATGGCATAGCCTTTACCTGCGAAAGAAAGCATCTCTGTATCATTGTGCTCATCTCCAAAGGCAATCAAGTCCTGTTTGTCCCTATTCATAACCCTGAGTAGATATTCGAGGGCAAAGGCTTTGTGAACACCTTTCGGTGTACATTCAAGGATGTTTAAAGGACCACCCCAGGTATTAATATTAAGTTGGTATTGGTAAAACCTGTTCATTTCTTCTGCTAGAGCATACTTGTCGCTTGCTCTAGTCTGCAATAAAATACAGTTGGGATCCTTGGTTACCAAGTCGGAATTGAATTGATTCTCGGGCTGGAAGTTTTCTACCCCAAATAGTCTAGGATCAGCAATTTCATGGTCTGGTGCTGTAATGTAGAACTTTTTTCGGTATTCACCAGCAATAAAGTCTGCCTCGATTTCCTCTTTTCGCGCGACCATATCTAAAAGATATTTTTTATCAACGGTCAGACACTTTTCGTGTTCCCAAACCTTGCCAGGTAGGTGGATGAGAGAGCCATTGAAGTTAATCATAGGTGTTTCTAATTCCAGTTGATGGTAAAAGTCTTTGGCCATACGGTAAGGGCGGCCTGTTGCAATGATGACATGGTGCCCCTTTTTAGAGATTTGTTTAATAGTATCTTTGGTAAAATCAGATAGTTTGCTTTCTCCATTGAGTAAGGTGCCGTCTAGGTCAACGGCGATAATTTTTTTTGTCATAAGTTCCTCCCCAATCTAGTTTCAGATAAGATGCTTCCTATTATATCAAAAAGATGAGAGAAAAGCTGATTAGAAGCGGGACTAGTCGGAACAACAATTACTAAGAATTTTCAAATTTTTTTAAAAACATATTGAAAAACTGAATGATAGATGATATAATGGTTATATTGTTCGTAAAATGACAAAAGGAGATTAAAAATGGACAAACTATTTAAACTAAAGGAGCACGGGACTGACGTCCGAACAGAAGTGCTTGCTGGTTTAACAACTTTCTTTGCAATGAGTTATATTCTCTTTGTAAACCCTCAAATGCTTTCACAAACTGGAATGCCAGTTCAGGGTGTATTCCTTGCTACGATTATTGGTTCTGTTGTCGGAACTTTAATGATGGCTTTCTATGCAAACTTACCATATGCTCAAGCTCCAGGTATGGGTCTCAATGCCTTCTTTACCTTTACAGTTGTATTTGGTATGGGTTATAAGTGGCAAGAAGCTCTTGGCATGGTCTTTATCTGTGGGATTATTTCTCTTATCATTACATTAACCAATGTTCGCAAAATGATTATTGACTCAATTCCTGGAACACTTCGTTCAGCAATTTCAGCTGGTATTGGTATTTTCCTTGCCTATGTTGGTATTAAGAATGCTGGTCTCTTGAAATTCTCAATTGACCCAGGTACTTATACAGTGGCGGGTGAAGGTGCAGATAAGGCGCAAGCAGCTATTACAGCCAATTCAGCAGCGGTTCCTGGTTTGGTAGATTTCAACAATCCAGCTGTCCTAGTGGCTCTGGCAGGTCTTGCTATTACTATTTTCTTTGTCGTTAAAGGTATCAAGGGTGGGATCATCCTTTCTATCTTAACAACGACAGTCCTTGCTATTGCGGTTGGTGTTGTTGATTTGTCTACCATCGACTTTGCAAGCAACAACCTAGCATCTGCTGTTAATGACTTGGGAACTTTATTTGGTGCAGGTCTTGGTTCAGAGGGCTTGGGTTCACTGATTTCAAATACATCTCGTTTACCAGAAACCTTGATGGCTATTTTGGCTTTCTCATTGACAGATATTTTTGATACCATCGGTACCCTTATCGGTACAGGTGAAAAAGTTGGGATCATTGCAACAAGTGGTGAAAACCATGAGTCAAACAAGTTGGACAAGGCTCTCTACTCTGACTTGGTGGCGACTTCTGTTGGAGCCATTGCAGGTACTTCAAACGTTACGACATATATCGAATCAGCAGCTGGTATCGGTGCTGGTGGACGTACCGGTTTGACAGCTTTAGTAGTTGCTATCTGTTTTGCCTTATCAAGTTTCTTTAGCCCACTTCTAGCCATTGTTCCTTCAGCTGCGACAGCACCAATTTTGATTATCGTCGGAATTATGATGCTCTCTAACTTGAAAAACATTCCTTGGGATGATATGTCAGCAGCAGTTCCAGCTTTCTTCACATCAATCTTCATGGGATTCAGTTACTCAATTACCCAAGGGATTGCGATTGGTTTCTTGACTTATACTTTGACAAAACTTGTTAAAGGTGAAGTGAAAGATATTCATGCTATGATTTGGATTTTAGATGCTTTGTTTATCTTGAACTACATCAGCATGGCTCTAAACTAAAGATTAATTTTTTCAAAAAGGCAGGAGGATTCTCCTCCTTTTTTTATTGATAGAAATGTCACAATGGAAAAACTTTTTGGTATAATGGTTACATGTACACAAAAAATGAAGATGAGCTCGTAGCCTTTGGGGAAAAATTAGGTACTCTACTAGAAAAAAATGATGTTTTGATTTTGACTGGAGAATTAGGTGCGGGGAAAACAACATTCACAAAGGGTTTGGCCAAGGGTTTAGGCATTGATCAAATGATTAAGAGTCCTACTTACACCATTGTTAGAGAGTATGAAGGGCGTTTACCCCTGTATCACTTGGATGTTTACCGCATCGAAGGGGATGCTGACTCGATTGACCTGGATGAGTTCCTCTTTGGAGCTGGCGTAACCGTCATTGAATGGGGCCATCTTTTAGGCCAGAATCTTCCCTCAGATTATTTGGAGATAGAAATTCTTAAAAAAGACGAGGGACGTGAGCTTGTATTTCACGCTAATGGCAATAGAGCAACAGACTTGTTAAAGGAGTTGACGGATGGAGTATGATCTGTTAATCCGTGAAGCAGAAATTTCAGATGCTTCGGAAGTCATAGCCCTTTTAGATCAAATTGGGCAAGAATCTAGTTTTACCAGTCTGGATGAAAATGGACTTTCCATAAGTGAGTCTGAGATGCAAATTTTCATCGATAAACAGGCTCAGTCTGAAAATCAGATAACTTTGCTAGCTTTTTTAAATGATGAATTAGCAGGAATTATCAACGTAACCGCAGACCAACGTCCAAGAGTTCGACATATCGGAGATATTTTCTTAGGCATCAAAAAAACCTTTTGGGGTTCTGGACTTGGTAGTATCTTGATGGAAGAAGCTATTGAATGGGCTAAAACTAGCGGTGTCATCCGTCGCTTGCAATTGACGGTTCAGAAACGCAATCTTGCAGCTATCCATTTATATGAAAAAATGGGCTTTATCACAGAAGGGTTACAGGAACGCGGTGCTTGTATAGAGAGAGGAGAGTTTCTAGATGTTTATCTAATGGGTAAACTGATAGATTAATAAGAGTATGGTAAAAAAAATAATTGGCATGTTTTTAGGTTTGGTTCTAGTAACCACGCTAGGTCTGGGTACATATGCTTACACAATCTACCAGCAAAGTACACAGACTTTAGCAAAAACTTATAAAAAAATTGGTGAAGAAACAAAGGTTATTGAGGCAACTGAACCTCTGACGATTTTACTGATGGGTGTAGATACGGGAAACGTTGAACGTACAGATCCATGGGCAGGAAACAGTGACTCTATGATTTTGGTAACAGTGAATCCTAAGACCAAAAAAACTATCATGATGAGTCTGGAGCGTGATATTCTTACGCAAATCCAGCAAGCAGATGGTAGTGTTATTGAGGCTAAGCTAAATGCTGCATATGCAAACGGTGGGGCAGAACTAGCGATTTCTACTATTGAAAAAATGATGAATATCCACATCGACCGCTATGTCATGGTTAATATGCATGGTCTTCAAAGAATGGTTGATGCTGTTGGTGGTGTTACTGTCAATAACACTCTTGGTTTCCCAATTTCTATTCAAGACCAAGAACCCTTTAATACAATCTCTATTGGGGTTGGGGAGCAGACTTTAAACGGTGAAGAGGCTCTCGTTTATTCACGGATGCGCTATCAAGATCCTGAAGGGGACTATGGCCGTCAAAAACGTCAACGTGAAGTGATTCAGAAGGTTGTTGAAAAGATTATTAGTTTAAATAGTATTAGTCATTACCAAGATATTTTAAAAGCACTTAGTGATAATATGCAGACAAATATCGAGATAACGACCACAACAATTCCTCAGCTGATGGGCTATCAGGATTCCTTTAAAAACATTGAGCCCCACCAATTAAGAGGTGAGGGGGAAATGCTTCAAGGAATTTCTTACCAAATTGTTACTTCAGAACATATGTTAGAGATGCAAAATCTTTTACGCCGTTCGCTCGGGCAACCAGAGGTTACGAATTTGGAGACTAATGTAGTCTTATATGAGAATCTCCTTGGTCAATTTAATCAACCTCTACAAGAGTCAGAATAATATGAGACTAGTAGTCAAATCGCAGGAAAAATCCTGCGATTTTTTCAAAGAAAAACGAATAGGTAAGTAGGAGGGAAAATGAAAGCAGAAATTATTGCTGTTGGGACGGAGATTTTGACAGGTCAAATCGTCAATACCAATGCCCAATTTTTATCTGAAAAGCTAGCAGAAATTGGTGTAGATGTCTATTTTCAAACTGCTGTAGGAGATAATGAGACTCGACTTTTATCTCTGCTAGAGATTGCTAAAAACCGCAGCCAACTCATTGTTTTGACAGGAGGATTAGGGCCGACAGAGGATGATTTGACCAAACAGACACTGGCTAAATTTCTGGAACGCGACCTAGTTTTTGATAGTGAGGCTCAAGAAAAACTGGATCTTTTCTTTGCCCAGAGACCTGATTATGCCCGGACTCCAAATAATGAGCGTCAAGCGCAGATCATCCGAGGCTCAACTCCGTTACCAAATGAAACTGGTCTTGCAGTTGGTGGTATGATTGAGGTGGAAGGAGTTACCTATGTTGTTCTCCCTGGACCACCTAGTGAATTGAAACCTATGGTTCTAAATGAGTTGTTGCCAAGATTGACGACAGGTGCTAAATTATACTCAAGGGTACTTCGATTCTTTGGGATAGGAGAGAGTCAGCTAGTCACTATCTTAGCAGATTTAATCGAACAACAAACGGATCCAACCTTGGCACCTTATGCTAAAACTGGGGAAGTGACCCTTCGCTTATCGACCAAGGCTAAGAGTCAAGAAGAAGCGGATCGTGTTCTAGATACTCTAGAACAACAAATCCTTGAAAGAGAAACCTTTGAGGGTGTTTTACTTCGAGAAAAATGCTATGGCTATGGGGAAGAAACCAGCTTGGCTAGCCTGGTAGTAGAAGAGTTGAAAAAGCAAAAGAAAATCATTACCGCAGCAGAAAGCTTGACTGCAGGTCTTTTTCAAGCTACTTTGGCAGATTTTTCAGGAGCCTCAACCATCTTTAAGGGAGGTTTTGTGACTTATAGCCTTGAAGAAAAAGCTAAGATGCTGGAAATTCCAGCTCATGAGTTGGAAAAACATGGAGTAGTGTCAGCCTTTACGGCGGAAAAAATGGCAGAGCAATCACGGCTTAAAACCCAGTCGGACTTTGGAGTTAGCTTGACAGGAGTGGCTGGTCCGGATAGTCTAGAAGGGCATCCTGCTGGTACAGTTTTTATCGGTTTGTCTCAAGCATCCGGCACAGAAGTTGTTCAGGTCAATATTGCAGGTCGAAGTCGAGCAGATGTTCGTAAAATTGCGGTCATGCATGCCTTCAACTTGGTTCGCAAGGCTTTATTAAGTGAGTGACTTTTGATATAATAGAAACAGGTCTAAAGATCGTTAGAATATAGGAGAATAAAATGGCGAAAAAACCAACAAAGAAATTAGACGAAATTGGCAAAAAATTTGGTGCCGACCGTGAAAAAGCTTTGAACGATGCCCTTAAATTGATTGAAAAGGATTTTGGTAAGGGATCAATCATGCGTTTGGGTGAACGCGCTGAGCAAAAAGTCCAAGTCATGAGTTCAGGCTCATTGGCACTTGATATTGCACTCGGTTCAGGTGGTTATCCTAAGGGACGTATCATTGAAATCTATGGTCCAGAGTCATCAGGTAAGACAACCGTTGCCTTGCATGCTGTAGCGCAAGCACAAAAAGAAGGTGGGATCGCTGCCTTTATCGATGCAGAGCACGCCCTTGATCCAGCCTATGCAGCTGCATTAGGAGTTAACATTGACGAATTACTCTTGTCGCAACCTGACTCAGGTGAGCAAGGTCTTGAAATTGCAGGGAAATTGATTGATTCAGGTGCAGTTGACCTTGTCGTTATCGACTCTGTTGCAGCCCTTGTTCCTCGTGCTGAAATCGATGGAGACATCGGAGATAGCCACGTTGGTCTTCAAGCTCGTATGATGAGTCAGGCTATGCGTAAACTTGGAGCTTCTATCAACAAGACAAAGACAATTGCTATCTTCATCAACCAGTTGCGTGAAAAAGTAGGGGTTATGTTTGGAAATCCAGAGACAACTCCTGGTGGACGCGCCCTTAAATTCTATGCTTCAGTCCGTTTGGATGTGCGTGGAAGTACACAAATCAAGGGAACTGGTGATCAAAAAGATACGAACGTTGGTAAAGAAACTAAGATTAAAGTTGTGAAAAACAAGGTGGCTCCACCGTTCAAAGAAGCTCTTGTTGAAATCATGTATGGTGAAGGGATTTCTAGAACTGGTGAACTCTTGAAGATTGCTAGTGATTTGGATATTATCCAAAAAGCAGGTGCTTGGTACTCATACAAGGGTGAAAAAATCGGACAAGGTTCTGAGAATGCTAAGAAATACTTGGCAGATCACCCAGAAATCTTTGATGAAATTGACCACCAAGTTCGTGTCCACTTTGGCTTGATTGAAGATGATGAAGTAGCTAAAAAATCTAGTGCTACTGAGCCAGAAGCAGCCAATCAAGAAGTAACGCTTGACCTTGGCGATGATCTTGAAATCGAAATTGAAGATTAAAAAGTAAAAGCGGAGAGAAACTCTCCGCTTTTTCTATTCTTAAGATATGAAGGATAACTATCCAGATTTTCTAGGGCTAAAACGTTTATATTAGAATTTTTAGAGCATAGTCAAAAAAATATTGAAAAAAAATTAATTTGATGTTAAAATTAAATGTAAACAAAATATAAGGAGATTATATATAATGGAAAAACGTCTAGTTCGTAACGTTCAAGATAAAAAAATTGGTGGTGTTTGTGCAGGTCTTGCCGACTATTTTGATATTGACCCTACTCTGGTTCGTGCACTTTGGATCCTCTTCACTTTGTTAGGTGGTTCAGGAGTGCTTGCTTATGTTATTCTTTACTTCCTTCTTCCAGAAGCTGGAACAGAAGCTTAAGCTCGAGTGAATCAATAGAGTATATTTCTATATGAAAATAAAAAAACTGTATGTAATTCGTCTAGATTACATACAGTTTTTTAAGTTTTTCTCAGAGAAGGCTTTTTTAGCAAATAGGTATAAGACTCACTAGCTTTCTATTTTAGTGGTCACTGAAACGACGGTATTCGATGTGGAAGTCGAAGTAATTCTCGTCTTGCAATTTTTGAAAGATATTACGATAGGCTTCTTCGTCAAAGTGGTCACCACGATAGAGAATTTCAAAACTAAGGCCCTCATACTCTAAAAAAGCATTGGCTGTTTTGAAACCATTTTGTTTATAGAACTCCATTCGGGCTTTTCTCTGTTCTAGGTTATCGCAGTCTTCATCCAGTCTTTCCACTTCAAGAATCATCGTACGCTGATAAAAGTCAATCAACTTTTCAATAATTTCTTTTCCATAACCATGGCTTCGCAAATGAGGCATGATAGCGAAAAAACTGATGTAGAAAGCTTTTTGATTGGAGATGGCAAAGGCATAGCCAACAAACTCCTCCTCATTATAAAAGGCGAAAAAATGAGCGTCATCCCTATCTTGATACAGTAAAAATTCGTCTAAGGGCACCCGCTCTTCTTCGGGGAAGGCTTCAATATTTAATTTTCTAACCTTTTCAAGGTCTGGAAAGACATCTGTAATTAATTGGCTGGTTAAGCTCATACACAAACTCCTTTTCAGTCATGATTATATCAAAATGGCTCTTATCCGACAAGCGTTTTCATGGTAATCAAAGCTTTTATTTCGTCTTGTTACACTTATAGAAAGCTGATATAATAGCTCTATGAAGAAAAAATCAACTGTGGACCTAATTCATGGTCCTATCCTTCCATCACTCATCAGTTTCGCCTTTCCGATTCTCCTATCTAACATATTTCAGCAGCTCTATAACACTGCTGACATCTTGATTGTAGGTCGTTTTCTGGGACAAGAATCCTTGGCGGCTGTTGGAGCAACAACGGCAATTTTTGACTTGATTATTGGTTTTGCCCTGGGGGTTGGAAATGGGATGGGGGTTGTGATTGCCCGTTATTATGGAGCCCGTAACTTTACTAAGATCAAGGAAGCGGTCGCGGCAACTTGGATTTTGGGAGCTCTGTTAAGTGCTGTCGTGATGTTGCTGGGCTTTTTTGGTCTTTATCCTCTTCTACAATATCTGGATACACCTGCAGAAATTCTACCTCAATCTTATGACTATATTTCCATGATTGTTAGCTGTGTAGGTGTTAGTTTTGCATACAATCTTTTTGCAGGCTTATTACGATCTGTTGGAGATAGTCTAGCTGCTCTTGGATTTTTAATCTTTTCTGCGGTCATAAATGTGGCTCTGGATTTGTATTTCATCACTCAATTGCAGCTGGGTGTGCAGTCTGCTGGTCTTGCTACAATCATCTCGCAAGGTTTGTCGGCCATTCTTTGTTTTTACTATATCCGTAGGAGTATTCCAGAACTTGTGCCTAGCCTTAAGGACTTCAAGTGGGACAAGGCCTTGTACGTAGATCTGTTAGAACAAGGTTTAGCCATGGGTTTGATGGGATCTATTGTGTCCATTGGTAGTGTCATTTTACAGTCATCTGTCAATACTTTTGGAGCGGTCATTATCAGTGCCCAGACTGCTGCTCGACGCATTATGGCCTTTGCCCTTTTACCTATGACAGCTATTTCTTCAGCAATAACAACCTTCACTTCTCAAAACTTTGGAGCTAAAAGGCCAGATCGGATTGTCCAAGGTCTAAAAATTAGTAGTTTATTGAGCATGTCCTGGGCTGCTTTTGTCTGTGTATTTCTATTTTTTGCCAGTCCTAGCTTAGTTTCCTTTATCGCAAGCTCTACAGATCCTTACTTGCTAGAAAATGGGACCTTGTATCTACGACTTAGTTCTACTTTTTATCCATTCTTAAGTCTCCTTTTGATCTATCGAAATTGCATGCAAGGGCTAGGTCAAAAGCTATTACCCATGGTATCGAGCTTTATCGAGCTATTTGGGAAAATTATATTTGTTGCCTGGATTATCCCTTGGGCTGGCTATATAGGAGTCATTATATGTGAGCCGTTGATTTGGCTTGCTATGACCATCCAACTCTACTTCTCGATTTTCCGTTATCCTTTGATAGTAGAAGGGAAGAAAATCTTGGCGACTAAAGTCCAAGCCTAGTTTCTATAGAAAAGAAAATCCATTTCCTCTAGTGAAAATCAGATAGACTTGTGTTATAATAAAAAAGATTAAAATGTGAATAAAGGAGATTCCTAATGGGACGTAAATGGGCCAATATTGTAGCCAAGAAAACGGCTAAAGATGGAGCTAACTCTAAAGTATATGCAAAATTTGGTGTAGAAATCTATGTAGCAGCTAAAAAAGGCGATCCAGATCCAGAATCAAACTCAGCTTTGAAATTCGTTATCGACCGTGCGAAACAAGCGCAAGTACCAAAGCACGTTATCGATAAAGCAATCGATAAAGCAAAAGGAAACACAGACGAAACCTTTACAGAAGGACGTTACGAAGGTTTTGGACCAAATGGTTCTATGCTAATCGTCGACACTTTGACTTCAAATGTTAACCGTACAGCAGCTAATGTCCGTGCAGCCTTTGGTAAAAATGGTGGAAATATGGGAGCTTCAGGTTCAGTTTCTTACCTCTTTGACAATAAGGGTGTTATCGTATTTGAAGGTGATGATGCAGATGCCATCTTTGAGCTTTTGCTTGAAGCAGATGTAGACGTGGATGATGTAGAAGCAGAAGAAGGAACCATCACTGTTTACACAGCTCCAACTGACCTTCACAAGGCTATCGTTGCTTTGCGTGAGTCTGGTATCGAAGAATTCCAAGTCACAGAACTTGAGATGATTCCTCAATCAGAAGTTGAGCTTTCAGGAGATGACCTTGCAAACTTTGAAAAACTCTACGGTGTCCTTGAAGACGACGAAGACGTACAAAAAATCTATACTAACGTTGATGGATTTTAATAAAAAGCGAACAGTTTTGATGCTGTTCGCTTTTTTTATTTTATATTTAAATGGTCATATCTGAGTTTTTTTGTTGCTCTTGATCTAAGCCGATTGAAAATTTATGGATTAGAAGAAACTGCCCATTTTCCTGTTTTGCAAAGGTTAAAATGACAGCTTTGCTTTCTGAACCAAGGGAAATGTAGGAAATTCTTTTAGTTTGATAATCACCGTTATTTGAGTCTGTAACGGAGTCTGGAATTCCATGTTTGTTAATAATATCCTGGTAATTGCTCCCGCCTTGGCCTCTGTTGGAAAGGTCACCTTCGACTAAGGCATCAAACTGGTCTTGAGTCCAAGTAAAACCTTGGTCTTCTTCAATATCGTCCTCGTCTTGGTATTCATCGATACTAGTGTCTGGTAGGTTTCCACCCTGTTCTTCTTCAAAATAAGGAATCTCTTGTCTATAAGTGTGGCTATATTTAGTTACCCAGTCGTTTAAGATATTCGAAAAAAGGAATTGAGTTATTACGGAAACGATAATTGCAATAAGGGCAAAGGAGGTTCCGAGAATAGCCAAGGTTTTTTGTTTTTTAGGACTGAGGGCAATCCCGATAATTCCCAAGATTAAAGTAGGGACAGCAATAATTAATGACAGATAGTTGATAATTGGTATCCAAGACCCAAGAAGGGCGATGGTCCCAAAGATGATAGCAAGAATTCCTAAGATTTGCTGATTCTCTTGTTTCATCAAAAAATTCTCCCGATTCTAATGCGAAAATTTCGCTTTACATGATAAGTTAGGCTTATTATAGATAAATTATCCACTATTGTCAATGATTAGCAGATAGTTCTCAGGAAAACTTTTTTCTTGACATCTTTTCCGAAAATGATAAAATAGTTCTCATGAAAACTTAAATGTTCTTATGAGAACTATTTTCACTTAGAAGGGAGAAAGCATGGATAAACCGATGTTGGTCTTTAAACGTTTTGGTCACCAGTTACATCTGATGGTACAAAAGGAAGCCAAGCGTTGTGGTATTGAATTTATGGGGGGACCGCAAGGGCAGGTCATTCGTTTTTTAGAACGTCGTGAGCATGAACAAGAATTAACACTCATCAAGGATATTGAACAAGAACTCAATATTACCAAGTCAGTTGCTAGTAGTTTGGTCAAGCGTATGGTGCAAAATGGTTTGGTAGAGTTGGAGGTGAGTCCAAGTGATAAACGGGCGAAATTTGTTCATTTGACTGAAAAATCACACTCTCAAATGAAGCAAGTTAAGTCTTTCTTTGATCGAATTGACCGTAGTTTACTTGATGGTATTTCTGAAGAGAATCTCCTTATCTTTGAAGAAGTTCTTGGAAAACTACAAGCAAATGTAGAAAAAATAGGAGGTAAGAATGAAGAAACTCGCTAAGCGTATCACAGGAAAAGAGTGGGGCATGATTCTAATAACTGTTCTCTTTACCTGTTGCTCGGTCTATCTAGAGTTAGAAGTACCGACTTACGTTTCAAAAATAACAGAATTACTCGGAACGCCAGGTACGGAATTGGGAGACCTTTGGTCGCCAGCAACTAAGATGATGGGTTTGTCATTCTTAGCCTTCCTATCATCTGTAACAGTTGGATTTTTTGCCGCTCGAGTTGCAGCATCCTATACGGCTCATCTACGAAGCGATATTTTTAATCGTGTTTTGGATTACTCCCAGACAGAAATTAAACGTTTCTCAATCCCCAGTCTATTGACTCGGACGACTAATGATATCACGCAGATTCAGATGCTCTTTACCATGGGACTCCAAGTGGTCACTCGTGGTCCTATCATGGCTATTTGGGCCATCGGTAAAATCCTTGGCAAGTCAGAATACTGGCTCTGGGCAGTAGTAATCGCTGTTATCGTCAATGTTCTTATGACAACTGTCTTGATGACTTTGGCCTTTCCTAAACAATCTGTCATTCAAAAATTGACAGATAAACTCAATAGCATTACTCGTGAAAGCTTGACAGGGATTCGGGTTGTTCGTGCTTATAATGCCGAGGATTACCAAGATAAGAAATTTGAAGAAGCCAATGAGGAAGTCACTCGTCTCAATCTCTTTGTCAACCGTTTGATGGCGATTATGAATCCTATTATGATGGCGATTTCGAGTGGCTTGACTCTAGCTATTTACTGGATTGGTGCCTATATTATCGATGATGCTAGCCTGACAGACCGTCTGCCACTCTTTAGTGATATGGTCGTCTTCATGTCTTATGCCATGCAGGTTGTGATGGGATTCTTGCTCATGGGTGCTCTCTTTATCGTCTTGCCTCGTACCTTGGTTTCTGCAGGTCGTATCAATCAAGTCTTGGACCTTCATTCCACTATTGAAAATCCTAGTCACCCACAGACAGCAAACTCTTCTGTAAATGGTCAAGTGGAATACCGTGACGTAACCTTCCGTTACTCTAAAAACTCAGAAGCAGTTGTGGAACATGTCAGCTTCAAGGCAGAAGCAGGGCAAACCATTGCCTTTATCGGATCAACTGGTTCTGGTAAATCTACTCTAGTTAACCTCTTGCCCCGTTTTTATGATGTGTCAGAGGGAGAAATTCTAGTAGACGGCGTCAATGTTCAGAATTATGACTTAGAAGATTTGCGTAATAAAGTTGGCTATATCCCTCAAAAAGCTGTGCTCTTTTCTGGAGATGTTAAGGGCAATCTCGACTTTGGTAAGAGTCAAGAAACGCCACTAAGTGAGACGGCCATGTGGCAAGCTCTGGAATTGGCTCAATCTAAAAACTTTATCGAGGATAAGGAAGCTGGTCTTGAATCAGAAGTGGCTCAAGGTGGGACCAATTTCTCAGGTGGACAGAGACAACGTCTGGCCATTGCACGCGCCTTGGCTCGTAAACCAGAGATTCTTATTTTTGATGATTCATTCTCAGCCTTGGACTACAAGACCGATCGTATCTTGCGTCAAGTATTAGCTGAAAAAACACAATCCATGACCAAGTTAATCGTTGCCCAACGCATTTCAACCATTATGGATGCAGACCTTATCTTAGTCTTGGATCAAGGTAAAGTCGTAGGACAAGGCACCCACAAGGAACTTCTTGCAAGCAATGAAGTTTACCAAGAAATTGCCTATTCACAACTATCGAAGGAGGAATTGGAACATGGAAAATAAGAAAATGTCCTTATGGAAACAGTGTAGACCTTTTCTAGCAGGTCTCCAACTTCCCCTACTAATCGCAGTTGTGGCGGCTATATGTTCAAGTATTATCACGGTTTATGGACCAACTAAGATCAAAGAAATTACCAATTTGATTTCAGATGGGTTAATGACAGAGATTGATCTAGAGGCTGTCTCAAGTATTGCTAGCTTTTTGGTTATCCTCTATGTGCTTGGGATTATCCTGAACTATACGCAAGCCTACATTTTTTCAACTAGTATCCAACATTTCTCAAAACGTTTGCGGACAGCTATCGCTGAGAAAATCAATCGCTTGCCACTTGCTTATTTTGACCGTCATTCTCAAGGGGACACCCTTTCTCGTGTGACTAATGACGTTGATACAGCAGCTCAGTCTCTTAACCAAAGCCTTGGGACAGTTCTTTCAGCTAGCTTTTTACTGATTGCTGTTTTGATTACCATGTTTGGTATGAACTGGATTTTGGCACTGGTAACCGTTGTTTCAACCCTTGTTGGATTTACGGCGGTTTCCGTAATTATGGCCAAGTCGCAGGGCTACTTTAAAGCTCAACAAAATAACCTAGCAGCTGTAAATGGCTATGTGGAAGAAATGTACTCTGGCCACAATGTGGTGACCAGCTATAATGCTGTGGAACCAACAAAAGAAACATTTGCAGGCTTGAATCAGAATCTACATGATAGCATCTGGAAATCTCAGTTTATCTCTGGAATTATGATGCCTGCCATGGTCTTTGTAGGCAACTTTAGTTATGTTCTAGTCATTATCGTCGGTGCTGCCTTGGCTCTTGAAGGGTATATCAGTATCGGGATTATTGTAGCCTTCATGGTTTATGTTCGAACATTCTCGCAACCCTTATCACAGATTGCCCAAGGAATTACCAGCTTACAACAAGCTAGTGCAGCCATGACTCGTGTCTTCGAATTTCTAGGTGAAGAGGAAATGGAAGATGAATCTCATAAGGAAAGACAATTGACCAAGATGAAGGGCCAAGTAATCTTCGACAGAGTTTCCTTTGGCTACACACCGGAGCGAACGATCATTCATGACTTTTCTGCGACAGCTCATGCAGGTCAAAAGGTCGCCATTGTCGGACCAACTGGCGCTGGGAAGACGACCATTGTTAACCTCTTGATGAAATTCTATGAGATTGATAAGGGAAGTATTCGCATTGATGGTGTGGATACCAAGGATATGAAGCGCCCAGAAGTACACGATGCCTTTTCAATGGTCTTGCAGGATACCTGGCTCTTTGAAGGAAGCATTCGTGACAATCTCATCTACAATCAAACAGGTATCAGTGATGAACGTGTGATTGAAGCTGCCAAAGCAGTAGGAATCCACCACTTCATCACAACCTTACCTGATAGATATGATACTGTTTTGGATGATACAGTGACCTTGTCAGTCGGACAGAAACAACTCTTGACCATTGCTCGTGCTCTGCTCAAGGATGCTCCGCTCTTGATTCTGGACGAAGCAACATCCTCAGTCGATACTCGTACGGAGGAGTTGATTCAAAAGGCTATGGACCGTTTGATGGAGGGACGCACATCCTTTGTCATCGCCCACCGCTTGTCAACGATCCGCAATGCTGACTTGATTCTGGTCATGAAAGAAGGAAACATCATCGAGCAAGGCAATCATGAAGAGCTTATGGCTCAAGGTGATTTCTATGCAGACCTCTACAATAGTCAATTCACAGAAGACCAAGTAGAAGAATAAACTAAAAGAAGGCTTGACGGCCTTCTTTTTCTGCACTATACTAGAGTAGGAGAAGCTAGCAGACTCGTTCTGTCAGGTTTCTTGTGTAAAATCTAGAAACAATGAGAAAACAGATGAAAAATTATCAAGAGTGGTACGATAAGAGGAAATCAAATCTTCTTCGACATCCACAACTTTTGCAACTGATGCGAATCTTTAATCGCATGATGACAGTTCTGATGCTCGTAGCTTACTTGACCCTGTTGGGAACTAGCTTTGTCAGTAAAGGGATCGGGAAAGACCTCTATGCTTATATCTTGGTGCCAGCCTTTGGTTTTATCCTGTTGACATTCGTTCGTAAGTGGATCAATCAACCACGTCCCTATGAAACTTGGAAAATTGTCCCGCTACTAGACAAGGACAGCCCTGGGAATTCAATGCCCAGCCGTCACGTCTTTTCAGCAACCATTATTTCCATGGCTTGCCTGCATGCAAATCTTCCTGTGGGATTGGTTTTGTTGGTCTTATCAGCTCTTCTCGGTCTTGTGCGGGTTTTAGGTGGTGTTCATTATCCCAAGGATATTTTAGTTGGCTACGCCTGTGGCCTCCTCTGGGGAATTCTTTTCTTTATTTTGTAAGAAGCAAAGCAAGTGGGCTTGGCCTCGTAACCACTTACGGGTCAAAAGTGACCACTTGCTTTTTTGCCCTTGTAAAGTCTTCTGGCCTTTGGTATAGTAGATGCAGAAAGGAGATAGGATGAAGTTACGAATCGAGATTGATAGTGAATTAACTGAGACAGAGATTGTCATCAAGGCTGCAGCCCTGACAGATGAAATAGCTGACTTGCAACGACTCTTGCAAGAAACCAAGGCTCCTAGGTTGATCTTTTATAAGGGGACGGGTGAGTATTACTTAGACTTGGCAGAAATCCTCTTCTTTGAGACGGAAGGTAGCAAGATTTACGCCCATACCCAGAAAGAGGCCTACGAGGTTAGACTCAAGCTTTATGAGTTGGAGTCTATCCTGCCACGCTATTTCAGTCGAGTATCCAAGTCGACCATTGCTAATATTCGGCAGGTTTACTCGGTGGACAAGTCCTTTTCAGGGACAGGAACTATTTCCTTTTATCAGACCCACAAGGAGGTTCACGTGTCGCGACACTATCAATCCCTCCTAAAAGAAAATCTAAGAAACATGAGGTAAGAACATGAAAAAGAAAGTATTTGGTATTGTGTTGCTAGTATTGGCAGCTTTAGTGTTATTGCAGGGAAATTTTGGAATTCCTTCATTTGGAGGGCAGATTTGGCCCTTGATTGGTATTGGATTTTTTGCCTATAAATCCGTGACGTCCTTGCTTCGTCGCCATTATACAGTAGCAGTATTGATGGCTTCACTAGCAGTATTGATTGCAAATCATGTCTATGCTATTCTACCGATTCCCAATCAGTCTTTGTTTTGGGCTAGTATATTAATCGTAATGGGTGTCAGTGCACTCACTCATTCTAACAGAACTTGGAATGGGAAAAAATGGTGGTATGATGGTGAAAAGACCATCCTTACAGATAAGGAAGTTGCATTTGGTAGCGGGACTTTCTACAAGCAAGATCAAGAATTGGTAGAAGACGAGTTTGAAGTCGGTTTCGGAAATGCCAAGATCTATTATGATAATGCAGAGATGTTAGGTGATACCGCAACCTTAAAGATAGAAGTCGGATTTGGGAATGCAGTTATCTATGTGCCCCAACACTGGAGAGTGGACCTGAAGGTGGAAACTTTTTGTGGTGCAGCCAAGGCAGATGCTTCAGTAGCTCCTACAAGTAAGACCCTGATTGTCCGTGGAGAGGTGGCTTTTGGAAAACTAGAAGTTGTCTATGCTAAATAAAAAAATCTTCCAATTCCCTTGCCAAAATGGAGAAAGTGTGATAACATAGTACGGTATGTGGTGCTAGCACATCCGCTATATTAGATCTAATAGGAGGAAAACACAATGGCTAAAGTATGTTACTTTACAGGTCGTAAGACTGTATCAGGAAACAACCGTTCACACGCGATGAACCAAACTAAACGTGCCGTAAAACCAAACCTTCAAAAAGTTACTGTTCTTATCGATGGTAAACCTAAAAAAGTTTGGGCTTCAGCTCGTGCATTGAAATCAGGAAAAGTAGAACGCGTTTAATAAACATGAAAAGACCTACAGGGTCTTTTTTGTTTTACTCGACAGCTGAAATCATTTGAAAAATCAAGCAAATATCCGATGCTACATCATTCTGCTTTTACAGTTGGGCTGAAATATGATAAAATAGAGTATCAACTAGTTGAGGTAAAAAAAGATGACTGTAAAAATTAATACAAAAGATGGTCAAATCGAACTAACAGATGATGTGATTGCTACTGTTGTAGGCGGAGCAGCAACTGAGATTTTTGGTGTGGTCGGTATGGCTAGTAAAAATGCCCTCAAAGATAATTTCCAAGCCCTTCTTGGTAAGGAAAACTATTCTAAGGGTGTAGTCGTTAAAGCGGCTGAAGATGGTAGCATTGCAGTTGATGTATACACCGTCTTGAGCTACGGAACAAAAATCAGCGAAGTATCAAAAAACATCCAAGAGCGTGTACGTTTTAGTTTGGAAAATCAACTTGGAATCACTGCTCAGACTGTGAATGTCTTCATTCAAAATATCAAAGTTGCAGGAGAATAATCGTGTCAAATATTACTACAAGCCTATTTCAAGAAATGGTCCAGGCTGCTTCTACTCGATTAAATAAGCAAGCCGAATATGTCAATTCATTAAACGTCTTCCCAGTTCCAGACGGAGATACAGGAACAAACATGGGAATGACTATCGAAAATGGTGCCAAAGAAGTAGCAGACAAACCAGCTTCAACTGTTGGTGAGGCTGCAAGTATCTTGGCTAAAGGTCTTTTGATGGGTGCGCGTGGGAACTCTGGAGTTATCACTTCTCAGCTTTTCCGCGGATTTTCACAAGCTATCAAGACAAAAGAAGAGTTAACAGGAAAAGACCTAGCTCTTGCCTTCCAATCTGGTGTTGAGGTTGCCTACAAGGCTGTTATGAAACCTGTTGAAGGAACTATCTTAACTGTATCACGTGGTGCTGCCATCGGTGCTAAGAAAAAAGCAGAGCAGACAGATGATGCAGTTGAAGTGATGCGTGCAGCCTTGGAAGGAGCTAAAACAGCCCTTGCTAAAACTCCAGAAATGCTTCCAGTCTTGAAGGAAGTTGGCGTTGTGGACTCAGGTGGTCAAGGTTTGGTCTTCATCTACGAAGGTTTCCTTTCAGCTCTTACTGGTGAATATAGCGCTTCTGAGGACTTTGTAGCGACTCCAGCTAATATGGGTGAAATGATCAATGCTGAACACCATAAGTCTGTAGCTGGACATGTGGCAACAGAAGACATTACCTTTGGTTACTGTACGGAAATCATGGTTGCCCTTAAGCAAGGTCCAACTTATGCTAAAGAGTTTAACTACGATGAATTCCGCAACTACTTGAATGACCTTGGGGACTCATTACTCGTTGTTAACGATGATGAAATCGTTAAAGTTCACGTCCATACAGAAGATCCTGGTCTTGTCATGCAAGAAGGTCTCAAATATGGTAGCTTGGTCAAGGTTAAAGTCGATAACATGCGTAACCAACACGAAGCACAAGTAGAAAAAGAAGCTCAAGTCAGCAAGCCAGCTGAAGAAAAAGAATATGCCCTTATCGCAGTAGTAGCTGGTCAAGGATTGGCAGACATCTTCCGTGCTCAAGGTGTGGACTATGTCATCGAGGGTGGACAAACCATGAACCCTTCGACAGAAGACTTTATCAAGGCTGTTGAACAAGTTAATGCTCGTAACATCATCTTCTTACCAAACAACAAAAACATCTTCATGGCAGCTCAATCTGCAGCTGAAGTATTGGAACAACCAGCTGTTGTAGTAGAAGCTCGTACAATTCCTCAAGGATTGACTAGTCTTCTTGCCTTTGATCCAAGCAAGTCTATCGAAGAAAACCAAGAACGCATGACTGCAGCTCTTGGTGATGTGGTCAGCGGTAGTGTAACAACTGCCGTTCGTGACACGACTATTGATGGTCTAGAAATTCACGAAAATGACAATCTTGGTATGGTAGATGGTAAGATCCTCGTATCAAACCCTGACATGCACCAAACCCTGACTGAAACCTTGAAACATATGTTGGATGAAGACAGTGAAATCGTAACCTTCTATATCGGTGAAGATGGAAGCGAAGAACTTGCCAATGAAATTGCTCAAGAAATCGCAGAAGAATTCGAAGATGTCGAAGTAGAAATCCACCAAGGTCAACAACCAGTGTATCCATATCTTTTCAGTGTGGAATAAGGATTAAATAATAAGAAAAAGAAAGTTGAGAAATCAACTTTCTTTTTTTGTGACATTTGTCATATTTCCTCATGACAGAAGCTTCTAGTGACAATAGTCTCAAAGAGATATACTAGATATATCAAATGGAGGAAGAAAAAATGAAAGATAAAGTAATTGTCGCAATGAGTTTAGTAGCAGCAGGAGTCATGACTTATCTCATGTTTTCTGGATTAGATGAAGGCTTCTATCATTTTCCTTGGGAGTTATTTGCAGGTTTTGGCATGATGTCTTGGTTGATCCGAGAAGGTTTGAAATTAGTCTCAGATGTGAAAAAGGAGTTTGAAAAATGAAAAAAGTGATTCTCTATCTTTTTATTGGACTGTCACTAGTGGTATGGTTGGTAGAAATGTTTACAGATTGGTTTGATCAAGCCTTCCTTCACCAATTCATCCGTGGTGCATGGGGATTAGGATTTATGATTTTTATCGCCTTTCCGATGGGTAAGGAGTGGTTGAAAGGAGAATATCATGAACATGATTAAGGTAGAAAACCTAAATAAAAACATAAAGGGTAAAGCTATTTTGAGGGATATTGCCTTTGAGGTAGCTGAAGGTGAATGCATTGCCTTGATTGGTCCAAATGGTGCCGGTAAGACAACACTCTTGGACTGTTTACTTGGAGACAAACTGGTCACCAGCGGTCAAGTATCCATCCAAGGTTTGCCAGTGACGAGTTCTCAGTTAGACTACATTAGAGGCTATCTCCCTCAAGAAAATGTCATCGTTCAGAAATTAAAGGTCAAAGAGTTGATTGCTTTCTTTCAAAGTATTTATCCAAATCCCTTGAACAACCAGGAAATCGATCAACTATTGCAGTTTGACAAGCAACAAAAAGAGCAGTTGGCGGAAAAATTGTCAGGTGGGCAAAAGCGTCTCTTCTCTTTTGTCTTGACCTTGATTGGCCGACCAAAGCTTGTCTTTTTAGATGAGCCAACTGCGGCCATGGATACTTCAACCCGCCAACGTTTTTGGGAAATTGTTCAGGATCTAAAAGCGCAGGGAGTTACCATTCTCTATTCGTCCCATTATATTGAGGAAGTAGAGCATACAGCGGACCGGATTTTGGTCTTAAATAAGGGAGAGTTGATTCGTGATACGACACCTCTAGCCATGCGCAGTGAGGAGATTGAAAAGCACTTCATCCTGCCTCTGGCTTATAAGGAAGTTGTCGAACAGTCTAACTTGGTTGAAAACTGGTCACAAAAACAAGATGCCCTGCAAGTAGTCACACGTGAAGCGGATGCTTTCTGGGAACTGTTAGTACAGGCAGGCTGTAGGATACAAGAAATTGAAGTTAATAACCGTAGCTTGCTAGATACAATCTTTGAAGAAACACAAAAGGGAGATGACTAAGATGAAACGATGGATTGCACTAAACAAGATAGAATTCTTATTAACCAAACGACAATTAGTCTATTATCTATTATCCGTAGGAATGCCGACAGCCTTCTATTTATTCTTTTCAGGCATGTACCAGGAAACACCAGGTGGACCGGCTAATTTTATGCGCGACTACCTCATCTCCATGACAGCCTTTTCTATGATGTCGACAGCTATCTTTTCATTTCCAGTTGTTTTACATACCGACAAGATCAACAACTGGCAGAAAATATTACGTCATAGCCCTGTAAATATGGTAGAATATTATCTATCAAAGATAACAAGTATGCTGGTTGATTATTTGGTCTCAATTCTGGTTGTTTTCTCAGTTGGGCATTTTGTAAGAGGTGTGGATATGTCTCTTGGAAACTGGATTGGGGCTGCGTTCTTGCTGATAGTAGGAAGTGTTGCCTTTGTAGCACTTGGCTTGACCCTGACTCTCTTGCCGTCCAGTCAGCTGATGTCTGTCGTGGGCAATCTTCTTTACTTTGGCTTGGCTGTTTTAGGCGGGCTCTGGATGCCTGTCTCTTTATTTCCAGACTGGATGCAAGCAATCGGGAAGCGCCTACCAAGCTATCAGTTGATGGAATTGATCAAGACCTTCTTAAATGAGGGTGGCATCAATCTATCAGCCACAGTTTATCTACTTATTTTTTCAGCTGTTTTGTTTGGTTTGACCATTTACCTTCAAGGTCATAAGGAGAATGCTTAATGCTTGAAAGACTGAAAAGCATACATTATATGTTTTGGGTCAGTTTAATTTTTATGATTTTCCCCATCCTACCTGTAGTGACTGGGTGGCTTTCTGCCTGGCATTTATTGATTGATATTCTATTTGTAGTGGCGTATTTGGGTATTTTAACAACTAAGAGCCAGCGCCTATCTTGGCTTTTCTGGGGGATCATGCTGACTTATGTAGTTGGGAATACTGCCTTTGTTACTGTTAATTATATCTGGTTTTTCTTTTTCCTATCCAATCTCTTAAGTTATCATTTCAGCGTAAGTGGTTTAAAGTCTTTACATGTCTGGACTTTTCTTCTTGCTCAAGTCCTTGTTGTGGGCCAACTTTTGATTTTTCAGAGAATCGAAGTTGAGTTTCTATTCTATCTACTTGTAATTCTTGCTTTTGTCGATTTAATGACTTTTGGTTTGGTTCGGATTCGTATTGTAGAGGATTTGAAAGAAGCTCAGGCTAAGCAAAATGCCCAGATAAATCTATTGCTTGCTGAAAATGAACGTAGTCGTATCGGTCAGGATTTGCATGATAGTCTGGGACATACCTTTGCTATGCTCAGTGTCAAGACAGATTTAGCCTTGCAGTTATTTCAGATGGAGGCTTATCCACAGGTGGAAAAGGAATTAAAAGAAATTCACCAGATAAGTAAGGATTCCATGAATGAAGTGCGAACTATCGTGGAAAATCTGAAATCACGGACCCTAGCTTCAGAACTTGAGACTGTTAAGAAGATGCTGGAAATTGCTGGGATTGAGGTTCAAATTGAGAATCAATTGGACAAGGCTAGTTTGACCCAGGATGTGGAGTCGACGGCTGCCATGATTTTGCTAGAACTGGCGACCAATATCATCAAACATGCCAGAGCTGAAAAAGCCTATCTAAAACTGGAACGCACAGATCAGGAATTACTCCTGACAGTTAGAGATGACGGGAAAGGCTTTGCAACTGTAAAAGGAAATGAACTCCATACAGTCCGTGACCGTGCAGCAGCCTTCTCAGGTCAAGTAGAGCTGGTCAGTTTAAAAGATCCCACAGAGGTGCGCGTGTATCTGCCTTATAAGGAGAGAAAGTAGATGAAAGTATTAGTCGCAGAAGATCAAAGTATGCTTAGAGACGCCATGTGCCAGCTCTTAAGCTTTCAACCAGATGTGGAGACTGTCTTGCAGGCGAAAAATGGAGCTGAGGCTATCGAGGTTTTGGAGAAAGAAGCGGTAGATATTGCTATCCTTGACGTCGAAATGCCAGTCAAGACGGGCCTAGAAGCGCTCGAGTGGATCAAACAAGAAGTGCCTGAAACCAAGGTGGTTATCGTTACGACCTTTAAACGCCCAGGCTATTTTGAACGAGCGGTCAAAGCAGGAGTTGATGCTTATGTCTTGAAAGAGCGAAGCATCACTGAGCTCATGCAAACTCTACATACGGTGTTAGAGGGACGCAAGGAGTATTCTCCAGAGCTCATGGAAGTCATGATGACTCATCCCAATCCCTTGACTGAGCAAGAAGTCGCTGTTTTACATGGAGTAGCACAGGGCCTGTCCAACCAAGAAATTGCGGATAAGCTCTACCTCTCAAACGGCACCGTCCGTAATTACATGACCAATATCCTCTCAAAACTAGGTGCTAGCAACCGAACCGAAGCAGCCAAAACTGCCGAAGAAGAAGGATGGTTGTGAGGAAAAGAAGAAAGTAAAAATCTCTTAGAAATGAATCTAAGAGATTTTTTGTGCTATGTGACTAGTAGTCCGTCTCGCACTTAACGGAGCAAGACGGAGTGAAAGCCACACAAAGAAAAAGGCTGGAGAATCCAACCTTCTCTATTTATTCAGCTAAGAGCACTTCTTTGATGGTTTGTTTTTGGAGTTTTCTGTTGGATAGATAAAAGAGACTTTCATAAACCACAGCAAAACCGATCAAAGTCCAGAAGCAAACATTCCCATCAAAGTGATGCTCAATCTTTTCAGGAACCGTATCTTTGATCACACCAATCAAGATTTCCATGATACCGTACTGATAAGCCGTCCCAAGAACAAATCCTAGATAGGCCCAGAAACGATAGGGAGATAGGATATGACTTTGGCATTCACGATCGGTGTAGCCAAAAGCCTTCATCAAGGCCAAGGTTTCACGACTTTCTGAGACGACGATCCCCAATGACAAAAAGAGGATCGAGAAAGAAAGGATCAAACCAATCATAATCATCATGGTTTGGATGATGTCATCTGTGTAGTCCCTTAGCCCAAAAGACAATTGAACCATGGCCGCGAAACACATGGAGCCAAAGACCACAAAAAACAAGATCGATTTTCTCCCCCAAATCAGCGAAGAAGACAGCTCTTTTAGGAAGGATTTCTCTTTCTTAGGAGCACTTTTTTTCCTTTTGACCTTAATCGGTGTTGGGGATTTTTTCAATAGGCGAAGGGCCGGCGTTTGTAGTTGTCTTCTAGCATAGCCAATCGCAAGAACCATAAAGAAAGTCGTTGGCAGTATCACTAAAGCGATCAAGAGCTGCCAGTGAAAATGAATAGTAATTTCTGGCAGAATCCCCTTCTCATTGCGAAAGTCATAAAAATGTCCCATCATTAGAAAAGAAGCTAAATAGCCAAGAAGCGCTCCAACTCCAAAACTGAGTCCAAAAGCCCAAAATCGTTTAGCCAACTGGCCATTGCTATAGCCCAATGCCTTTAAAATTCCTAATTGTTCCTTGTGCTCATCGACAAATTGTTTGATATAAAAACACATGAGAAGGATCGATGTTAAGGACAAGACAACCCCACTGACCATGGCCACCATCCAGGAAAGCGAAACCTGGGCATCATAGTAGGTCTGAATCATCGGATTGGTTTTAGAAATCTCCAACTGCTCGATATCCAGATAAAAATTCAAGAAGAGATTGGCCACAAAGACCGCACAAGCTCCAATGATACTGACGACAACTAATTTTCGAATATCTTTTACTGAAAACATGGCTTACCATCCAATCTCATAAGCTGTCTGTGGCTGATCATTGGTCACAACTTCAGTAATTTTGCCACTATTCACGCGAATGATGGTTCTGGCCATATCCGCAATATTTTGGTTGTGTGTCACCATGATTAGGGTAAAGCCCAACTTTTCCTTCAACTTCCAGATATAGTCGAGAATCTTGCGCCCTGTTTCTTCATCTAGGGCCCCCGTCGGCTCATCTAAAAAGAGGATATCTGGCTTTTTGGCCAGGGCACGGGCAATGGAGACTCTCTGCTGTTCCCCACCAGACAATTCACTTGGATACTTGTCCAGCTTATCACCAAGACCCAAATCCTCGATGATCTGCAAAAAATCATGATTGCTTGCCAGATCAGCTCCCATCTTAACATTCTGTCTAACCGTGAGATTCGGCAATAAATAATACTGCTGAAAAATAAAGGCAATCTTCTCACGTCTAAAGGCTGTCAATTGAGCATCCGTGAGTTGAGACAAATCCTGTCCTTGAATGAGAATCTGCCCCTCATCTATCTTTTCTAATCCGGATAATACGTTTAAGAGGGTTGACTTTCCTGATCCAGAAGGGCCTAGGATAACCACATCATCCTGGTCTTGAATCTGCAAGTCAATCCCTTTTAAAACCTTGGTTTGACCGTAACTTTTGTGAACATTTTCTAGTTGAATCATTTCTTTCCTACCATTTCTTTGATGAGAGATTGACAAACTTCTGTCAATAAACCAATCACTTCTTCCATGCTGAACTGATAAATACCAGAAGCAACCATAGAGGCCATCCCGTGTGAGTAGATAAATAGATGCTGGTACAATCGACTAGCCTCCTCTACAGTCAAAGGATAGTCTGCGACAATCGAATCCAGAACCAATTGGTAGCTATGATCCTTCATGGGAAGAAAATCTTGAAAGCGACGAATCGGATCTTTGCTAGGATTTTGGAAAAGCAACTGAAAGAGTTGGGGCTCTTTTGAGGCGAACAGGATATAAGCAACCCCGACAGATCGGAAAGGCTTTTCATCTTCTAAGGCCTCGCGAATATACTCCACCACGACCATCTCCGCAGCAACAATAACCTCTGCTTGTAACTCGGCCATATTGGCAAATTGCCCAAAAATCACTCTCGGTGTGGCTCCCAGTTGCTCCGCTAATGCTCGGGCCGTCAAACTAGCCATGCCCTCTTCTCTCACCAATTGTAAAGCTGTCCCAATGATAGTCTCTTTACTAAATTTAACCTTTGGTGGCATAAGACTCCTTTCGCGCAACATTTGTTACGCAACACTTGTTGCATAAAAGAATACCATAAAAAGGAAAGACTTGTCAAGAAAAAACTGTAAAACACAAAACAAAAAAACAGCGGACTTTTTATTTCTTTGCTACCCAGCCGATGGCATCGCTAGGTGGGTTTTCGGTATCAATCCAGATGAATTCAATCCCGATTTCCTCATTTTTAAACTTGGTCAATCGAATTCCGTTGATTTCTAGTTCGTTGAGTCGTTGTCCTGTCAAAGCTTCTCGTTCCTTCAACTGGAAAACACCACGCAAGATCCAATTACCAAGAATTTCTTGCTTATCAGTGGATTGAATCGCCTTGCCAGCTTCTTGGTTGATATAGGCATTGATGACATCTCCAGAAGGTAAGAAGCGTAGTTTAAAGGTTCGTTCTTCTTTGGACAGAGCTAGTTTTTTAGTACCAGGTTCAAAACTCCCAAATCCAGGACCAAAGAAGTCAGGTCTTTCATCGTGGAAATTTTTAGAGTCAGGCAGAGGAATATAAACTTCACTTACTGGACGATAGACGAGTTGTTCAATTTCTTTAATGAGTTTTTCATTCCCTGTCTCGTGGACAAAGTTAATCAAGTCCTCACGAATAGCCTTCATCTGAGCTTTTTCTTCCTTACTGGTCCATTTCTTCAAAAGGATTTCTTCCAGAGAGAAGGTCACAAAAGCTAGTTCTTCTGGAGCTAAATTATCCTTGAATTTATCCTGAATCTTTAGAATTCGTGGCAGACGGTCTTTTTTGGCTAGTTTTGATCCGCCGTTAAAGGCATTGAAGCCAGAGTTTTCTTCTACATTTCCGTGTTTGTCTGTGATAGCCCAAGACACCGTTTCTAAGATATCGGATTGTTCCTTTTCAGCTGTCAGCAAATGAAGATTTTCAAAGAGAGAAAAAGGATCTTCGATATAATGGACGTTCCAAGTATCTACTACAATGTCTTTATTGTTAAAAGTCATATGAAGCTGGCTATCAGCTGCTGTATACTTGTAGTGGTGATGCCCATCCGTAAAACGGAAATTGGTAGGATTGTTTTTGGTAGTTGAGCCTTCAATGACCAGATTATCAATATCGACTGGTAAATAAGTCGTCTCCCCAACAAAAATCTTCGGATTTTCACCCTTTGGTGTTGGCATCAGGACATGGTA
Organism: Streptococcus timonensis; assembly: GCF_047460355.1. Classification (GTDB taxonomy): domain Bacteria; phylum Bacillota; class Bacilli; order Lactobacillales; family Streptococcaceae; genus Streptococcus; species Streptococcus timonensis_A. Next base: position 106,087 of record NZ_JASHGL010000003.1, read on the forward strand.
AACAGCTTCGACATTGACCGAGTCCGAGCTAAAACCCTTGATTTGTGCCTTAGAGGATTCGATTCTCTGATTTCTCAAAGTCGCAATCTTTCGAGCCAACTCTTCATAGCGTTGATAGTTTTCCTTGTCTGCAGCTTCTTTATCAGTAGCAATATCTGCATAAAACTTGATATCACCCAACAAGTCCGTCCAAGATTGAGAATCTTTCTTGAACTGGGCAATTTTTTGATCTCCCGAATTAATCCCAAAAGACTTGATGCCCACTAGGTATTTATGATTTTCATCCACAACGACAGAAGCATCATAGGAAGTATTGGCGATATCTTCCCCAACGGCATTAAAGGATTTTTGAAAAACAGTTTCCTGAAATTTGGAGTTGACAATCGGAGCCACAAAATTCTCTGTCTGTCCCTCGTCTTCGGATTCTGCCTTTTGAGAGAAAGCTTGGCTCAAACTAGCGAAGTTGGTAATTAAGGTTTTGTATTTGTCTTTTTGTTCAGACTTTAGATGTTCCCACATAAGCACCCTCTTTTCTATTTTCAGTATATCAAAAGAAGATTAGTTTTTCACTAATCCTCTTATATATTCGTTAATTAATACTGTAAAATTCGAGTTTGCCTTGTTTTTTTACAAGTCTCAAGTACTCTTCATCTGACAGAACGGCTAAACCATCATCATAAGTCTTGATTTTTTCAAGAGCCTGGTCATAGCTATCCACAAAGTCCTTGACATAGGATTGTCCTTCAAATTGCCCATTCATCTTGGTGTAGATAATGGCGAATTTCCCTGACCGTTCCAGTTGAGATTGCCCTTGGCTTTCATTCAAGGCCTTGGCAACATTCTCCGCAATGCGTTTAATCACGGGAACGACTACACTGTTTCCAGCCTGCTTGTATAGCTGACCATTGGAAACCCCTTCGGGGATTTTAAAGGATTTAGGATATCCTTGAACATTAAAGGTTTCTTTCGGTGTCAACTTACGAATCTCACCACTATCTGTCAAAATCAATGGAACGTTATGTCCACCTGTTCCCATATTGGCTGTTAGGGTAGGGACAACGCCGTTTTTGTTTTCGCGGACATACTGACGGCGCCATTGATAAACTGTATCTTGACTAGTCACTTCAAACTTCAACTGGTCGTAGAAATTTTGCTTGCCCTCACGGTAGTAGTAGACCTCATCTAGCTCATCACCAAAGTTAATCACATCTTGAAGAGTTGTAGTCAGTTTGATTTCCTCTGGGAATTCAAACAAATCATAAGCTTCCTTGGTATCAAAACCAACGATGTAGATACGTTCACGGTTTTGTGGGATATTTCCGTAGTCTTTTCCGTTAAGAACCTTCCACTTGATAAAGTAGTTATTCTCGGTCAAGGCTTCACGAATAACCTTGAAGGTATTGCCGTGATCATGGCCGACCATGTTCTTGACGTTTTCGATGAAAATGGCACGAGGTTTGCATCCCTCAATCATGCGAAGTAACTCAAAGAAAAGATCGCCTCGATCATCATCAAAGCCCTTGCGATAACCCGCAATACTGAAGGCTTGGCAAGGGAAACCTCCCATAATCACATCCACGCGCTCAGCAGGAATGTCCTCTGGCTGAACATCGTGAATATCACGACCATCCAAATAGGTATCTGGATGGTTTAACTGATAAGTCTGACGCGCATACTTATCAAACTCATTGGCATACACCACTCTGAACTCGTTGGTCTGTTCAAATCCCAACTCAATTCCCCCAACACCTGAGAAGAAAGCTGCAATGTTGTACTTCTCAGAGCGGTTCGAACTTACAGAATTTGTCATGTAGTAACCTGCTTTCTAGAAATTTGTTTAACTATACTAGTATATCATTTTTAAATTAATACTGAAATATAAACATTTCCCAAATATATATGATATAATAAACATATAAAAACAAGGGGGGACATAATGCCAAAACAGGGGGATCAATTTACAGTAGAACTTAAAGAAACTCATATTGGATGGGGGACATACAGATACACCAATTCTCGACCTCAGATTGAAGGAGAATGCTATATCCCGATTCCAAGTTTAGATGCACATCAGTATGAAATATATAATTCTATACATACTCAAGGAAGAGATATTTTAGGGCAGAATATATTTAATGCTAAGTCGACAGATGGCTACTTCGATGGAGTAGTAAAAGCATCAGGGAATTCTCAAGCAGGAGATCCCTATGCTAAAAATCTTTCTGGTAAAGGTAACTTGAGAGCCTTTAACTACTGGTTCAATCAAATGAATGTAACCGTTGGGACAAGAATCAAAGTAGAATGGACTAGTCCTACTGATATTTTGTTTACGATTATCTAAATATAATTACTAAGATGAGGCTGGGCAAAAAAAGTCTCTAAAATCAAAAACGCATAATATCAGGTATTGAAAAACCTTGATACTATGCGTTTTATTGTGGAAAGATTTACTTCATTTTCTCCTGAAATTGAGTTTTTGCCCAGTCTTATCTTTTATTCAAGTAATCTTTGTATTCTTCTATCTACATAACTTTCATATAAATCAAAATTTTTAGTAGTTACACTTCCATCATAATATTTTACTAATTCAAAAGGAACTCCATAATCACTCAATTTGCGCCCAATATCAGTCAGAGCATTATACTCTAGCTTTTGCAGAAGAATTTTAATTCCAGTAACATCATCAAAGTTTCTTTTGTAGACCTTTGAATAATGGAATCTATATAGCAAATCAAACACTCCTAAATACTTTACGAGATGATATTTAAATATTGTGTAGATTAATTTTGCAGTTATTCTAATTGCCATATCTTTGTTTTTATTCTGTTCTTTGACATAATAATCAACTATCCCTAAAAAACCTTTTTGTAAAAACTCTGATAACTGTATCACAATTAAAGAAAATTGTTTCTTTCCTACCCTAGTTTCCATTATATGTTTTAAATCTGAATTAGAGACAAAATTATGACAAATATCAACTACTGTTTGAAAACCTTCCCAATGAATTTCTGTGCCGTTGCTCAAATTTAATACCTGCTTCAACTGATCAATTTTATGAAATTCGACTAACGACATCTCTTTTATACGATTATAGATTGAGATTTTCTCCAAAGGGCCTATTGTTTTGTAAGATTGAAAAATAAAATCTGGTAATCCTGATTTTACTTTAGCTTTATTAATTTCAGCCTTGAAATTTTTATCATCATCTGTCAAAAATTCATCAAGTGTTACTTCTAAATCTACATCCGTTTTGTTTCGGTTGTTATCATAATTTTTATGTTCAATTTTGTCCTGTTGCGATTCAATAACAGCTTCAAATTCTTCAGTTAAATCAATGACATTACCACTATAATGAACATTAAATCTGCCTGCTCTCCCAGCAATATTTTTAGCATCAAATTGTTTCAATGACTTTATTCCCTTTTTGACAGAAGTAATAATTAAATTTTTTGCAGTCGTATTAACACCTTCAGTAATTGTTGTTGTAGAAAAAAGACATAGTAGTTCACCTTTATTAAATAAATTAATCATTTCATTTTGTATATATTTTGGTATTCCTGAATGATGGATTCCAATTCTTTTTTCAAGTGCTTTAAACAGAATCCAATCTGAACCAAAATTTTTTTCTACGTGTTCTAAAAATATAGAATACAATTCATTGTCATCTTTTTTTAATAAAAGTGAATTATATTCAGGATTTCTTAACAAAAAACCTGCAAATCGTTCTACATCATACTTTCTTCCGCAATAAATCAGGGTATTCTCATCTAAATTTATAATAGATTGTGCAACTTTATCTTGCATAGTTGACGTACCAGTTTTTAATCTATGCACTATATTTCCAATTTCAAATTTATTTCTTTTAATATGGGTTATATTTTTTGAAACAATTTCAATATCATTGTATTCTAATTTATTAAATCTATTTATTGAAGTAAAATTATTAAATGAGTTTACTCTAGTTTCTGGTTTTTGAAATTGAATATACGGTCCGGCAAGTAATAAATCCCGACTATTTCGACAAGCGTATTCTAAGGCAAGTCTATATGCAGTATCTCGCTCATTTTCTTCTGGAGTCTCATTATTGATAATAAAATCATTGTCAATTTTATATATTTCATCTACGAATGTAAAATCAAAATTTAAACTATTATTATCTAAAAATGAGAGGTATCGCTCAGGAGTATAGATAAATATATTCTTTTCTCCAAACTCTTCTTTTTTTATTTCACTTAAGCTATGAATTTTATATGTAGAAAAGAACTCATCATTTTGTAGTTTCAACAAATTTTCTGATAATAAACTAATTGTAGGAAATACTAATAATATATTAGAGTAACCCATCTTTTTTATAATAGTATAAACTGTAAAAGTTTTACCGAAAGAAGTTGGCGCAGAAAGAATATATCTATTTTCAGTATTAATTTCAAACAAGTCAGTGACTTCTTTTTGATATTTATGTAGCATCTCATCTTTTACAATTAAAGACGCTTCATTAATAAAAGAACTCATAGATAATAAATTCATGCTCTCTTTATTAATAGTTTTCCCTGCTTGATATTTATTTTCAAGTAACTGATAATATTGTGGAACTCCAGCTTCATTTGCTACATAACGCAAGAAATTTAAATCATTACTTGTAAGTTCGTCTATTTTAACAGCGTCGTAATAGTCACAAGTTGCCTTGACAAAGATACCTCTTCTTTCAGGGTATCGTTTGTATAAATTCAATTCCTTAATTAGATGAGCGGTTCTTTCGTTTCTATCCATTCAATCACTTCTTCCTTTAATTTATTAGAATCATCAACAGGTAAGAGCATTACAAATATACTAACCTTTATTTTAATAGCTAAATTTAACGAATATTTTCCTAACTCCCTATTGATTTTATCTACGCTGGATGCAATTGATTTTTCGTAACCGTAGGTTTGCTGTTTTTGATATGCAATAAAAACAGGATACACTAATTCAATATTATTATTTTGTAATTCATCGGTAAGAATAATATCAGGATTATCTTCCCATTTTGTAATTATTCCTTCTAAAATTGGATGCAAATGAGAGATATTATCTTTCTCATTAATAATTGCAAACATATGATTATTCAAATAGTCATCTGAAATAGAATAATTTATCTTGGAAAGTACAGAGTTGATTCCAGATGTAAAACTTTGATGAAATTTTGCTTCTCCAAACCAGAGTTCTAAATTTCCTTTATTATCAATAATATGAAAAGCATCAAACCCTTTTGGTTCAGACTTTTCAAGAGGTGAATAAAAATAACCTCTAGCAATTAGAACATCAGTATGAAAATAATTTCTTAAAAATAAATCTAAAAGTACTTCCCCATAAAATCCGTATTGAAGTTTTGTTTGAGAGAAATCATTTTCATTATATTTTAATTTAGTTTTGATCACCTTTGTTTGTTCTCTATCCAAATTATCATAATCAATCTTAAATTCATTCTCAGCGAATTCAACAATTCCATTATAAATTATCTTTGAAATGTCATTATCATTGCCTTTAAAACAATATTCATCCTTTCCAGCAGTTGTTAAATTACTCTTATTAATTGAAGTTACTTGTTCTTGTTCGTCAGTAAGTATAATAGGAAAAGTATATTTTACTATTGCACTATTTATTAATTTTCTAAGATTATCTCTCAATATCCCACTCCCGACCCAATAGATATTGATTTCATTATACCAAAAAAACACGGCTTACCACCGTGTTTCTGTGTTTATTTCACCAACTTCTTCATCTCATCAATACGTGCGACTGTCGCATCGTATTTAGCTTGGTAGTCGGCTTGTTTGTCGCGTTCTTTTTGGACGACTTCTGGTTTGGCATTGGCTACGAATCGTTCGTTAGATAGTTTCTTACCGACCATATCCAGTTCTTTTTGCCATTTAGCGAGTTCCTTGTCGAGACGAGCTAGCTCTTCTTCGACATTAAGGAGGTCTGCGAGAGGCAAGTAGATTTCTGCTCCTGTGATAACGCTTGACATAGCCAGTTCAGGTGCAGGGATGTTTGATGCGATTTCCAAGTGTTCTGGATTTGTGAAGCGTTTGATGTAGTTGACATTGCTGTTAAAGAAGGTTTCCAAGTCGCTATCGCTTGTCTTAACAAGGATGGTGATCGGCTTGCTTGGTGCTACGTTTACTTCTGCACGCGCATTACGAACAGCACGGATCAAGTCTTTGAGGCTTTCGACACCAGTGTGGGCAGCAAGGTCTTCAAAGGCTGGGTTGACAGTTGGGTATTCTGCTGTAACAATAGAGCCTTCTGAGATTTGTCCAAAGATTTCCTCTGTTACGAATGGCATGATTGGGTGAAGGAGACGAAGGATCTTGTCCAAGGTGTAAAGGAGAACAGAACGTGTAATAACTTTCTCTTCTTCGTTATCGCTATAAAGGACTTCCTTGGTCAACTCAACGTACCAGTCTGCAAACTCGTCCCAGATAAAGTTGTAGAGGATGTGTCCAGCCACACCAAACTCAAACTTGTCAAAGTTCTCAGTGACTTTTCCAATCGTTTCATTGAGGTTGTGGAGGATCCAGCGGTCAGTGACATTTCCAGCTTCCTTGTTGACAACTTTTTCCACATTGGCAGTTGCTTGCTCAAGAGTCAAGCCTTCATTGTTCATAAGGATGTAGCGAGAGATGTTCCAGATCTTGTTAATGAAGTTCCAAGATGCATCCATTTTCTCGTAAGAGAAGCGCACGTCTTGACCTGGTGCAGAACCGTTTGAAAGGAACCAACGAAGGGCATCGGCACCATATTTCTCGATAACATCCATTGGGTCAATCCCGTTTCCAAGAGATTTAGACATCTTGCGTCCTTGCTCGTCACGAATGAGACCGTGGATAAGGACGTTTTGGAATGGCTGACGGCCAGTGAATTCCAAAGATTGGAAGATCATACGAGACACCCAGAAGAAGATGATGTCGTAGCCTGTTACCAAGGTTGAAGTTGGGAAGTAACGTTTGAAGTCTTCTGAGTCGACATCAGGCCAGCCCATGGTTGAGAATGGCCAAAGGGCAGAACTGAACCACGTATCTAAGACGTCTTCGTCCTGTGTCCATCCGTCACCTTCTGGAGCTTCTTCACCGACATACATTTCACCCTCAGCATTGTACCAAGCAGGGATTTGGTGACCCCACCAGAGCTGACGTGAAATTACCCAGTCGTGGACATTTTCCATCCATTGGAGGAAGGTATCGTTGAAACGAGGTGGGTAGAATTCTACCTTGTCCTCCGTATCTTGGTTGGCAATAGCATTTTTAGCCAATTGGTCCATCTTGACGAACCATTGCGTTGACAAACGTGGCTCAACCACTACACCTGTACGCTCTGAGTGACCAACACTGTGGACACGTTTTTCGATTTTAACAAGGGCACCGATTTCTTCCAACTTGGCAACGACTGCCTTACGAGCTTCAAAACGGTCCATGCCCGCAAATTCAAAGGCAAGCTCATTCATGGTTCCGTCGTCATTCATAACGTTAACTTGTGGCAAGTTGTGGCGTTGACCAACCAAGAAGTCGTTTGGATCATGGGCAGGTGTGATTTTTACAACACCAGTACCAAACTCAGGATCTGCGTGCTCATCTCCAACGATTGGAATCAATTTATTAGCGATTGGAAGGATGACGTTTTTACCAATCAAGTCCTTGTAGCGTGGGTCTTCTGGATTGACCGCAACCGCAACGTCCCCAAACATGGTCTCAGGACGAGTAGTTGCCACTTCAAGAGCGCGTGAACCGTCTTCTAGCATGTAGTTCATGTGGTAGAAGGCACCTTCCACATCCTTGTGGATCACTTCAATGTCAGAAAGGGCTGTGCGAGCTGCTGGGTCCCAGTTGATGATAAATTCACCACGGTAGATCCAGCCTTTCTTGTAAAGGTCCACGAAGACCTTACGAACAGCTTTTGACAAACCTTCGTCAAGAGTGAAACGCTCGCGAGAGTAGTCTACAGAGAGACCCATCTTGCCCCATTGTTCCTTGATAGTAGTGGCATATTCGTCTTTCCATTCCCAGACTTTCTCAAGGAATTTTTCACGACCAAGGTCATAACGCGTAATGCCCTCACCACGCAAGCGCTCCTCAACCTTAGCCTGAGTCGCAATCCCCGCATGGTCCATTCCTGGAAGCCAAAGGGTGTCAAAACCTTGCATACGTTTTTGACGGATGATGATATCCTGCAAAGTCGTATCCCAAGCGTGACCAAGGTGGAGTTTACCTGTAACGTTTGGAGGTGGAATCACGATTGAATAAGGCTTAGCCTTTTGATCGCCTGAAGGCTTGAAAACATCTTCGTCAAGCCATTTTTGGTAACGACCGGCCTCAACCTCGGCTGGATTGTATTTAGGTGAAAGTTCTTTAGACATGTGTGTGTCCTTTCTAGTTATTTCTATTCTTTTCTTCTATAACTTTTTCAACTATTTTAGTTACTAAAGTTTCAACCATGATTTTCATTTGTTTTTTAAATTCTTCACTTTTTAGATAATCTGTTATCAATTCCAACATAAATTTAATAACAGCTTTTCCACTTTTGACAGCTAAATCCCCAACTTTTGCCATTTTATACTCCTTTTTTTAGCTCGCGAATAATTTTTTTCAGATATTTGTTCTTTGTTGTTTTTTCCAAGAAATCATAAGCGTTTTTCTTTAATTCATCTTTTTCAATATCTGGATTGAGTTCAGTTTCCACTTTTAAAGCATGGTATAATGCTTTAGGTTTTAAGTCAATACTTTTTTGAAATTCAACTAATTGTAATTTTACTTCATTATCAATTTTTTCTTGTAGCTGGGGTGTTATTAAATCAGCAGGTAATACTTCTTTATACTTATTTATTCCTTCAGATAGGTTTGATTCAAAACGAACTAACTCTTTCTCCTGTTGATTTTCTACTTCCTTAATAATTAAATCTAAACTTTCGTTTTCCATTTTTATACCTCAATACTTTATATGTTATTAATACTATGCAATTTTTTATCACTACTTAATTATTCAGCTTCCCACTCACTCTTCAGCAAGCCATATATCAGACTGTCACAGCGGTTACCTTGAGAATCTTTGCGGTCTCGGATACGAGCTTCAAGGGTAAATCCTAATTTTTCCGCAACTCGTTGACTTTGAAGGTTGTAACCAAAGCAAGACAATTCAATCTTGTGAAGCTCCAGTTCTTTAAAAGCTAAATCAATCAAGGCACGGGCCGCTTCAGGCACATAGCCTCGTCCCCAATAGTCTGGGTGCAAGGTATAGCCAATCTCCAGCACATCGTCTTCGTGGCGATGGTTGAAATCAACAGAGCCGATAATCTTATCAGTCCCTTTGACCACAATCCCATAACCATCTGGGAGATTGTCCTTTTGATTGCGCTCGGGAAGGATATGCTCTAGGTAATAAATCTCATCTTCCAAGGTCTTGACGGGTGGAAAGCCAGCTGGGTAAGAAACCTCTGGCAGACTAGCGTAGTCAAAGATAACCTCGGCATCCGCCACGGTACGGACTCGTAAGACCAAACGCTCCGTTTCGATTTGTTCTGGCAACTCTGCTCTTGTCATCTTCCTACCTCGCTTTCTACAAAAAATCGCCCCTGTCATTAATTTGACAGGGACGAATGTGTTTATCCGCGGTACCACCCAATTTCGGGCAGAGCCCGCAACTTTAATCTTTATAGGAAACAAAAAGATTATTCTAATATTTCATTTTCATCCATTAGCAACCAGTTTTGACACATTTGTGGACTTCTCAGCTCCGCCACTTTCTGTAAAATGTGGGACTCAAAACACCTCTAATGGCTTTATTTTAACAAGTTTTTCACGGAAATGCAAGGGACAAGAAAGATTACTTGAACTTAATACCGTTTTCTTTTAATTTGTTGATGGTAGCTGGACCGATTCCTTTCAAGGCAAGGAGCTCTTTTTCTGTCCAGTTTTTGAAGTCAGCAGCAGACTTGATGCCTTCATCGTAGAAAGTCTTGGCACGGTCAAGTGGAAGTCCACCTAGGTTAGCTGCGAAATCTTCAACAGAAGTCGTCACCTTGTGGGCTTGCTCTTTAGTTGCTTCTACAGCTTTTTCTACTTGCTTAGAGACAGCTTTTCCAGCCTCGCTTGCTGCATGTTCTGCGTGTTTAACGACTTTTTTTGTCTCTTCGACAACCTTGTTTACAGCATTTGAAAACACACCTGAACGACGAAGGCTATTTCTTAATTGTTTTTTACGTTGGAGTTTCTTTGACATCATAAAATCCTTTCAATAAAAAATCCCTGTGACTGAACAAGGATTTAATCTTTATATGTTTATTGTATCAACTTTCTTTGGGAAATGCAAGGCTTGTAATCCTAGAAATATGCTGAATTCCGCCTTAGAATAAGAGAAGATGATAGAAGAAAAGTGAAAAATATGGTATAATGAAACGATAGATTTTTGAATAGGAATACAAGCATGTTTGGATTTTTTAAAAAAGATAAACCAATAGAAACTCCAGTACCAACAATGGTACCGTCTCATATCGGTGTTATCATGGATGGAAATGGTCGTTGGGCCAAAAAACGGATGCAACCCCGTGTCTTTGGTCATAAAGCTGGGATGGATGCTTTGAAAAAAGTTGCAATTGCAGCTAGTGATATGGGAGTTAAGGCCCTGACTGTTTATGCCTTTTCAACTGAAAACTGGACTCGTCCAGACCAAGAAGTCAAATTTATCATGAACTTGCCAGTTGAGTTTTATGATAAATATGTCCCAGAATTGCATGAGAGAAACATGAAGATCCAAATGATCGGTGAGACTAATCGCTTGCCTAAGGAGACTTTTGAAGCCCTCAAAAAAGCAGAAGAGTTAACCAAGTTAAATACTGGCTTGATCCTTAATTTTGCCCTTAATTATGGAGGACGGGCTGAAATTACTCAGGCGGTTAAACGGATTGCTGAGGAAGTAGCCGAAGGAAAAATCAGTTCAGAGGCTATTGATGAGGATTTAATCGGAGACTATCTATTTACAGGACATTTGCCTAAGGTCTTGCGAGATCCAGACTTGATCATTCGAACGAGTGGCGAGCTTCGTTTGAGTAACTTTTTGCCATGGCAAGCTGCTTATAGTGAACTTTATTTTACAGATGTTTTGTGGCCTGACTTTGATGAGGAAGCTTTGAAAGAAGCTATCGCAGAATTTAATCGTCGCAATCGCCGATTTGGAGGAGTTTAGGAGAAATTATGAAAAAGGATTTACTAAAGAGAACCATCTTTGCTGCAGTAGCATTGGCTATCTTTATGCCACTTTTGATGCTAGGTGGTCTTTGGCTACAAATTGCCATGGGATTAGTTGCTATGCTAGGGGTTCATGAGTTGTTTCGAATGAAGGGCTTGCGTACAATGACGCCAGAAGGTCTATTAACCTTACTAGCGACCTTTGTTCTGACTATTCCCTTGGAAAATTACTTGACATTTTTACCTGTGGATGGGAACGTTGTTGCATACGGTGTTTTGATTTTTATCATGCTAGGTACAACGGTTTTCAGCAAGAACTATACCATTGAGGATGCAGTGTTTCCGATTGCTATGAGCTTCTATATTGGCTTTGGTTTTAATGCTTTAGTTGATGCTCGGGTTGCTGGTTTTGACAAGGCCCTCTTGGGACTTTGTATCGTATGGGCATCCGATAGTGGGGCCTACCTAGTAGGGATGAATTTTGGTAAGAGAAAACTGGCTCCAAGAGTTTCTCCAAACAAAACCATTGAGGGAGCTTTTGGTGGAATCATTGCGGCTATGCTTGCTACTGCTATTTTTATGTTAATAGATAGTACGGTTGCCCTTCCTTATGGGATTTATAAAATGACTGCTTTCGCTATCTTCTTTAGTTTGGCAGGACAGTTGGGTGATTTGATTGAGAGTGCCATGAAACGCCACTTTGGAATCAAGGATTCAGGGAAATTTATCCCTGGACATGGTGGTGTACTGGATCGTTTTGACAGTATGCTAGCTATTTTCCCTATCATGCACCTATTCGGCTTATTTTAAGGAAAGGGAATCAGAAACTAAATGATTGGATTATTAACGTTTATCCTGGTTTTTGGAATCATCGTGGTGGTCCACGAGTTTGGGCATTTTTACTTTGCCAAGAAATCCGGGATTTTGGTTCGTGAATTTGCTATTGGAATGGGTCCAAAGATTTTTGCCCATATCGGAAAAGATGGGACTGCCTATACCATACGAATGTTGCCTCTAGGTGGTTATGTCCGCATGGCTGGCTGGAGTGAGGATCCTACTGAGATTAAGACCGGAACACCTGTTAGTTTGACACTAGACCAGGATGGTAAGATCAAGCGGATTAATCTCTCTGGTAAGAAAATTGATCAGACAGCTCTTCCTATGCAGGTCACTCAATTTGACTTTGAAGACAAGCTCTTCATCACAGGTTTAGTTCTAGACGAAGAAAAGACTTTTTCGGTGGATCATGATGCGACTATTGTGGAAGCTGATGGAACAGAAGTTCGTATCGCTCCGCTGGACGTCCAATATCAAAATGCGACTGTCTGGGGTAAATTGATTACCAACTTTGCTGGACCGATGAACAACTTCATTTTGGGAGTCATTGTCTTCTGGATTTTGATTTTCATGCAAGGTGGCGTTCGTGATACGCAAACAAATAACTTTAGCGTTCTTCCTGACAGTGCTCTGGCTAAGGTCGGTGTTGAAAACACAGCCCAGATTACCAAGGTAGGAAATCATGAGATTTCAAACGGGGCAGATTTGATCCAGGCTGTTGATGCAGAGACCAAGGATAAGACAGCACCTGTACTGGATGTGACCATTTCTGAAAATGGAACTGAAAAACAAGTGAGTGTGACGCCTGTTGAGAATCAAGGACGCTATATTCTAGGTGTTCAGCCGAGACTTAAATCAGATATCTGGTCTATGTTCATAGGTGGATTTACCAGTGCTGCTGATTCAGCCTTGCGCATTCTTAATGCTTTGAAAAGCTTGATTTTCCAACCAGATTTGAATAAACTAGGCGGTCCCGTTGCTATCTTTAAAGCAAGTAGTGATGCCGCTAAAAATGGTCTTGAGAATGTCTTATTCTTCTTGGCTATAATTTCCATCAATCTCGGGATTTTCAATCTGATTCCAATCCCTGCGCTCGACGGTGGAAAAATCGTGCTCAATATCCTAGAAGCTATCCGTCGCAAACCACTAAAACAAGAAATTGAAACCTATGTCACTCTGGTCGGAGTTGTCATTATGGTCGTTTTGATGATCGCCGTAACTTGGAATGACATCATGCGAACCTTCTTTTAAGAATTAGAGGAGTCATTATGAAACAAAGTAAAATGCTTATTCCAACGCTTCGCGAAATGCCAAGCGATGCTCAAGTTATCAGCCACGCCCTTATGTTGCGTGCTGGTTATGTTCGTCAAGTATCTGCAGGTGTTTATTCCTACCTACCGCTTGCTAACCGTGTTATCGAAAAAGCCAAGAAGATTATGCGTCAAGAGTTTGACAAGATGGGCGCTGTTGAAATGTTGGCTCCAGCCCTTCTCAGTGCTGACCTTTGGCGTGAATCTGGCCGTTATGAAACCTACGGTGAAGACTTATACAAATTGAAAAATCGTGAGAAGTCAGACTTTATCTTGGGTCCAACTCACGAAGAAACCTTCACAGCGATTGTCCGTGATTCTGTCAAGTCTTACAAGCAATTGCCTTTGAACTTGTACCAAATCCAGCCTAAGTATCGTGATGAAAAACGTCCACGTAATGGACTTCTTCGGACCCGTGAGTTCATCATGAAAGACGGCTATAGCTTCCACGCTAACTACGATAGCTTGGATGTAACCTATGATGAGTACAAGGCAGCTTACGAGCGTATCTTTACTCGTAGTGGCTTGGACTTCAAAGCAATCATCGGTGACGGTGGAGCTATGGGTGGTAAGGATAGCCAAGAATTTATGGCCATCACACCTGCTCGTACAGACCTTGACCGTTGGGTTGTTTTAGACAAGTCTGTCGCATCATTTGATGAGATTCCTGTAGATGTCCAGAAAGAAATCAAGGCAGAATTGCTCAAATGGATGGTTTCTGGTGAAGATACCATTGCCTACTCAAGTGAGTCAAGCTATGCAGCTAACTTGGAAATGGCAACTAACGCCTACAAACCAAGCAACCGTGTTGTGACTGAAGATCAAGTGGCTCGTGTGGAAACACCAGGTGTCAAATCAATTGATGAAGTCGCAGTCTTCTTGAATATCTCTGAAGAGCAAACAATCAAGACCTTGGTTTATATCGCAGACGAAGAGCCAGTTGTTGCCCTACTCGTTGGCAATGACCAACTCAATGAAGTCAAGTTTAAAAACTACCTTGGAGCAGATTTCTTAGAACCTGCAACTGAGGCAGAAGTGAAAGAATTGTTGGGAGCGGACTTTGGTTCACTTGGCCCAGTCAATCTGCCAGAAAATGTCAAGATTATCGCAGACCGCAAGGTACAAGATAGCCGCAATGCTGTTGTTGGTGCCAACGAAGATGGCTACCACTTGACTGGTGTTAATCCAGGCCGTGATTTCACTTCTGAGTATGTCGATATCCGTGAAGTTCGTGAGGGTGAAATCTCTCCAGACGGACAAGGAGTTCTTAACTTTGCGCGTGGTATCGAAATTGGTCACATCTTCAAACTTGGGACTCGTTACTCAGCAAGCATGGGAGCAGATGTCTTGGATGAAAATGGTCGCGCTGTGCCAATCATCATGGGATGTTATGGTATCGGTGTCAGCCGTCTCCTATCAGCAGTCATGGAACAACACGCTCGCCTCTTTGTCAATAAAACTCCAAAAGGTGAATACCGTTACGCTTGGGGAATCAACTTCCCTAAAGAATTGGCGCCATTTGATGTGCACTTGATTCCGGTTAATGTCAAGGATGAAGCAAGTCTTACATTGACAAATCGTATCGAAGAAGCTTTGGTAAATAAAGGCTACGAAGTCTTGACGGATGACCGTAACGAACGTGTCGGTGTTAAATTCAGCGATAGCGACTTGATTGGTCTTCCAATCCGTATCACTGTTGGGAAGAAAGCAGCTGATGGCATCGTAGAAGTGAAGATTAAGGCGACAGGGGATACAATCGAAGTTCACGCTGATAACTTACTTGAAACCCTTGAAATCCTAACAAATAAATAAAATCTATAATCAGAAGAAAAACAAGACAAAAATGTAACTAGTTTTTGCCTTGTTTTTTCTTTATAATGGGATAAAATAAACATAAAAAGAGTAAATAAAGAGGTAGAGCTATGCTAAAATTTCCAAAGGATTTTGTCTGGGGTTCCTCAACTTCTGGACCACAGACAGAAGGGCGAGTGCCTGGTGACGGCAAGGGAGATAATCTCTGGGATTATTGGTACCAAGTAGAACCAAATCGCTACTACAATGGGATTGGGCCAGACAAAACGTCGACCTTCTATGAAAACTGGGAAAAGGATATCGAACTTTTGTTAGAAACAGGGCATACAGCCTTTCGTACTTCTATCCAGTGGTCTCGCATTTTTCCACAGGGTCGTGGAGAAGTCAATCCTCAAGGTGTGGCTTTTTACCGTCAGGTCTTTGAAGCTATTAAGGCCAAGGGAATCCGTCTCTTAGTCAATCTTTATCATTTTGATCTGCCTTTTGCCCTTCAAGAGGATGGCGATGGTTGGGAAAATAAGGCAACCATTAAAGCTTATGAAGACTATGCTCGTTTCTGTTTTGAAACTTATGGCGACCTTGTGGACCAATGGATTACCTTCAATGAGCCTATCGTTCCTGTAGAGTTTGGCTATTTCTATGATGCCCATTATCCTCATAAGGTAGATGCCAAAGCAGCAGTAAAGGTTGCCTATCATACCCAACTAGCCAGCACTCTGGCAGTTAAGGCTTGTCATGAAGTCTTACCTGGTTCTAAGATTGGAATTGTCCTCAACTTGACACCAGCTTATCCACGTAGTCAGCATCCTGCGGATGTCAAAGCTGCACGCATTGCTGATCTATTCCAAGCTCAATCTTTCCTAGATCCATCTGTCTTGGGAACTTATCCGGAAGAATTGGTGGAGATTTTAGCTGAGCATGATTTGCTACCAGATTCTACAGCTGAGGAGTTGGAACTTATTCGTGAGCACACAGTAGATTTCCTTGGAGTCAACTACTACCAACCCTTGCGTGTCATGGCGCCACGTTTTGCTAAGCATCCTGACAGTCCGCTCTTGCCAGAACATTTCTATGAACCTTATGTTATGCCAGGTCGTAAGATCAATCCGCACCGCGGTTGGGAAATCTATGAGCAAGGGATCTATCATATTGCTCAAAATATCAAGGAAAACTATGGCAATATCGAGTGGATGTTGACAGAGAATGGGATGGGCGTTGAAGGTGAAGACAAATTCCGCGAAAATGGCATGATTCAGGATGATTATCGTATTGACTTTGTCAAAGGTCACCTGGCTGAACTTCATCGTGCTATTGAAGACGGTGCTAACTGTAAAGGCTACTTGATTTGGACCTTTATCGACTGCTGGTCATGGCTCAACAGCTATAAAAACCGCTATGGTTTGGTCGAGCTTGACTTAGAAACACAAGAACGCCGCTTGAAAAAATCAGGCCACTGGTTCAAAGAACTCAGTGACAATAATGGATTTTAAGCTACTTTTCAAATAGATTCAAAAAAACCATTGGAAATAAAACTCTCTGAGAGAAATTCCAATGGTTTTTATTTGTATTAAAGTAACCCGATAAAGAGTAGTAAGACTGATAAAGTAATAAAGGCTAGGGTTGCTAGACCACGTTGGCCTGGGCTGTAAATCTTTCGTTCTCCTTGGACTGGGAAGACGATAGCCAGCAATGCACCCCCGACAGCACCCCCGACATGCCCAGCAAGGCTGATACCAGGCATTAAAATACTACCCACTAGGTTAATCACTAAGAGGGAGAGGTAGGATTGACCAAGCTGTTGGAGATAGGGATTGCGTGAAGCATATCGGAGAACAACGATTGAGGCAAACATACCGTAGAGGGCAGTTGAAGCACCTGCAGTAATAGCATTGGGACTAAAAACTAGGACAAAGAGATTTCCCATCATACCTGATAGAAGGTAGATAAAGAAAAATTGTTTGGAGCCAAAGATGTCCTCCATTTGACGCCCTAGGTAGTAGAGGGAGAGCATATTGACAAAAAAGTGCTCTAAGCCAATATGCACAAAGGTTGCTGAAAATAAGCGCCAGACTTGCTCAGGCATGGCTTTAATAGCAGGAGGATAAATAGCTCCAAACTGATACAAGGTGGCTGCGCTTGTGTAGTTGAAACCACTGGTTAGAAACATGAGTATAAAAACCAGGCTTGTCACAAGAAGAAAGAAGTTTGTGACGGGATAACGACGATCAAAAATCTCTTTCATAGATGATTACCTCCTTAACGGGAACATCGTGTGGTTCAGGATGGAAGTCCTGAATCTGACATGGATAAAGTGTGCTAATGGAGTTGTCAGAATAATTGCTCAAATATCTGTCATAGTAGCCACCACCGTAGCCAATTCGGTAGCCAGCAGGATTAAAAGCTAGCCCAGGGACATGAATCAAATCAATCTGAGAGGGTTCAAGGATTGTGAAGTCTCCTTGAGGTTCAAGAAGTCCAAAAGAATTTCTTTCGAGTTTCTCTGGTTCATATAGAACAAAGTCCATTTTCCCATGTGGATAGGTTTTGGGAATGAGGAGTGTCTTCCCATCTTTTTGAGCTTGTTCAATGAGTCTAGCTGTCTGAAATTCATGAGGAAAAGACAGGTAAGTGGCGATGGTTTTTGCTTCCTTGTAGAAGGGATGTAGAAGTAGTTGCTCAGTCAACCAAGCGTCCATGACTTCCTTTTCTTCGGATGATAGAAATTTGAGTTCTTGCAAGGTCTGCTTGCGTAGGGCTTTTTTCATTGTTTACTCCACAGCTTTCTGTTTGAGGAAGCTCGAAACAGCTTCGACTCCAATAGCTAGTGCTTCCTCCTTAGGACTCATTTTTGGATGATGGAGGGCATAGGGACTATCAATACCTAGCCAGAACATAACACCTGGGACCTTGGAGAGAAGATAACCAAAGTCTTCTCCTGTCATGGCAGGTTCGATGTCGATTAGTTCAATTCCCTCTTTTTCATCAAAGAAGGTCATCAATTCTCGAGCTAATTCAGGGTTGTTTTCGACAGGTAGGTAACCTCCCTGCTTGAGTTCAACTTCCACATCCATATCAAAAGCAGCTGCGACACCTTCAGCGATGGCTTTGACACGTTTTTGAACTAAGAGGCTCATGCTATGTGTGAGAGCTCGAATGGTTCCATGCAAGAAAGCTGTATCAGCGATGACATTATTGGTTGTTCCAGCTTGAAAGACACCGAAAGTGACGACAGCTCCCTCGATAGGATCGACATTACGGCTGACAACTGACTGAACTTGAGTGACAAAATAGCTAGTTGCAACCAGAGCGTCGTTTGCTTGATGTGGAAAGGCAGCGTGACCACCTTTACCCTTAAAATTGATCTTGACCTCGCAAGTTCCTGCAAATAAAGTGCTTGTATTGGTAGCAATCTGTCCAACTTTTAAGTCAGGTCGAACGTGAAGAGCGTAAAATTGGTCTGGCAACCAGTCTCCAAAGACCCCATCCTCATACATGAGCATACCACCTGCTTCGTTTTCCTCGGCAGGTTGGAAGAGAAAGAGGAGATTGTTTTTAGGTTGGTTTTCTAGAGCACGTTCGAGACTTCCTAGGGCAATGGTCATGTGAAAATCATGTCCACAAGCATGCATACGGTCTGGGTGCTGAGAGGCAAAGGCAAGACCTGTTTGTTCAACGATTGGAAGTCCGTCGATATCTGTCCGCCAACCGATGGTACGTTCTGGCTGACTTCCCTGTAAATACACTAAAATACCTGTTTGCCAAGTACGAATCTGAACAAAATCCTTACCAACTGTTAATTTCTCAATGACATTTAGTAAATAAGCTTGAGTCTTGAATTCTTCTAAACCAATCTCAGGAATTTGGTGAAGATCTCGTCGAGTTTGAATCAAATCTAACATATCTAATTTCCTTCTACTGATACGATAAAGAGGCAGGAAATTCCGCCTCTGTTCACTTTTACAAGGTACGAAGCGCATCTTCAAGCGCTGTTTTTTGTTGAGTTTGGCTATCAATTTTCTTAATAATACGGGCTGGAACTCCAGCGACAACAACGTTTTCAGGAACATCTTGTATGACGATAGACCCTGCAGCAACGACAGATCCGCTACCGATTTGAACGCCTTCGATCACAACTGCATTGGCTCCAATCATAACATTGTCTCCAACACGGACAGGTTCTGCACTAGCTGGTTCAATGACACCTGCAAGAACTGCGCCTGCCCCAACGTGGCTATTTTTACCGACGATAGCACGTCCGCCTAGAATAGCGCCCATGTCAATCATAGTACCGGCACCAATTTCTGCACCGATATTGATAACAGCCCCCATCATGATAACAGCGTTGTCACCAATTTCAACCTGGTCACGAATGATAGCACCTGGCTCGATACGAGCATTAATAGCACGTTTATCAAGGAGAGGTACAGCTGAGTTACGGGCGTCCTGCTCTACAACATAGTCTTTGTTTTCTGTTAAATCTTCGAGGAGGTGAGCGATATCCTTCCAGTCTCCGAAGAGGACATTTCCAAGATTAACAACTGAAGCAGGAATAACTCCAGTCAATGGACCTTCAAAAGTCACCTTAACACTGGTCTTTTTTTCAGCATTTGCGATAAATTGTATGATTTCTTGTGCGTTCATTTTTGTAGCTGTCATGGGAATTACCTCATTCTTTGTAATGCTTACTATTCTACCAAAAAAGGCTTCAAAATAGAAGCCCTAGCTTATCAAAAGTCGAAGTTTAACCGACCTCTTTAGCTTTTTCAACAGAAAGAAAAATCATGGGTATGATGATTAGAATCATGGCTAGTAGCAAGAAGGGATCCAAGACCAAACCCAAGAAGAGGACACTGAGAATGGCAGAGGACAGTGGTTCACTGGCACTGACAACAGAAACTACCAGTGGAGATACTAAGGAGACAGCCTTCATCGAAAGGAAAAATGCAAAAGCAGTCCCCATAAATGCGATGGTTAGGCAAATAGCGATACTAACCCAATCAAGTTGGAAGGAAATTTGGTAAACAGGGTAGAGAAAATTACTAAAGGTTCCAGCGATAATCATCCCCCAAGCAACAGTTGGGGTAAACCCGTATTTTCGCGCAAAAGGCTGGGGTAAAATTACATTAAACATGACCCCTAAGGCACTGAGAATTCCAGTGATTAAGGCCAGCGGTGTGATGGATAAAGTAGATAAATCCCCCTTGGTTGCCATCAAAAAGACTCCAATCATAGCAATCAGGACGTAGAGGATGGCTGTTACAGAGGCCTTCTTTTTATGGATAATCCAATCGTAGATTAAGATAAAGATAGGACTGATAAACTGCAGGATAGTAGCTGTAGTAGCGTTGGAATATTCGACACAGAGGTAAAAGAAAAACTGAACAGAGAAAATCCCTAGGATAGCATAAGCTAGAAAAGGTAGATAGTTTTTACGGTCTCTCCAAATGTCAAACAAGTGGGAGCGGAGCTTGAAAAAGGATAAAACTAGAACGAAAGAACCTGCGAGCATGAGTCGCATGGAGGTAATCCAGCCTGAGGACACTGAATAATGGGAGAAAAAGTATTCGCCCAAAATACCACAGATGCCCCAAATCAAACCAGATAAGAGAGAGTAGAGGGTTCCTTTGAAAATCTTTTTTTGATAGGTATTCATGAAGCTATTGTACCATGAATTGACAAAAGAAAAAAGCGAGTGAGAAAAATCATTTCTTTCAGAAACTTTCTTTCTCACTCACAATGATTTAAAAACGTTAGCTTTATGGATTGCTTGAAGTTGAAGAAGTAGTGTTACTATTTCCACTTGTAGTAGTACTAGTGCTAGTATTGTTGCTTGTCGTAGTGTTACTATTACTGCTTGTCGTAGTGGTAGTATTACTAGAGTTATTGTTGTTAGAGGTTTCAGGTTTTGGTAAACTACCTAGAATTGAAGTCCAAGCTTTCTGATAGTCAGAATCACTCCCACCAATTGCAAAACGGTAGGTTGTGGTTGGTGCACCAGTTCGGTTAGCCCAGTAGCTAGTTATTGTTTCGCCTGTTGCATTGATTTCTTTTCCATTGATGGTAACTTTACCTGGTTTTTGTCCAGTTGACTTGAGAACCTGTGAAGAAGTGACGCTAGGATCAAGGTTGAAACGTTCAGTTCCCCAAGCAGAAGGAGCAGCCTGATGGATAGCATTGACTAAATGAGCCATATAGTTAGCATTACGAGTGTATGCTCGTGGGGCAAGAGACTCATTATTATCGTGGCCAACCCAGCCACCAAGAGTTAGTCGTGGGGTGGAAAGCATGAGCCACATGTCTCCATCCTCATTTGTTGTTCCGGTTTTTCCAATCCAGTCAGCACTTGCTAGGCTAGGGTCAAGGGAACTAAGATCACTTGAAAATGTAGTCGTGATACGAGATGAAAGTACGCCTCGCAACAAGTTTTGCATAATTGTTGCTGTTGCCTTGGAATATACCTGAACAGGTTCGTCTTTGTGTTCGTAAATCACTTCGCCACTGTTTTTCTCAATTTTTGAGATCATGTATTTTTTGTGATAGACACCGTCGTTGGCCAGTGTTTGGTAGCCATTAGTATGCTGAGCTACAGTGACGTCAATTCCACCCCCCATAGGGAGACTTTCAATGCCATATTCGGAGATATTATAACCCATTTTTTCCATGTAAGAAGGCACATCCACTCCTTTTTGAAGAAGCATTTGATAGGTCCAGTAGGCAGGAATGTTCCAAGAATAGTTCAAGGCCTCTGTTAAAGTCACCATAGCTGTACCTGGACTATTAACGTGCATGATGGGGGTTCCGTTGGCAAAATTAGTTGGGTAGTTTGACAAGATACTAGCACTTCCCATGAGTCCTTGGTCAATGGCAATACCGTAAGCTAGGAGTGGTTTAGTTGTAGAAGCTGGAGAGCGTTTGGTATCAAAGGCATGGTTGTTTTGATTGGTCTGATAATCTCGCCCACCAACAAATCCTAAAATAGCACCAGTCTGGTTGTCCATTAGGACATTTCCAACTTCAGGTTGTCCTGAACTATCGTCTAGTAGGTAGCCATAATTGGCAACAGCATTTTGCATGGCAGTATGGATATTTTTATCAATGGTAGTGGTAATACGGTAGCCACCAGTCTGTATTTCCTTTTCAGCTAGCTCACGATAAGATTTCTGAATAGCTTCATTTTGTAATTCTTGGGTAGTTACGTTATCTTTTTGGACCAAGTAATCATACATGATCTTAGTAGCTTCATCAAGAGTAGAGAAGTAGAGGAAGTCTTTACCTGCCACGTTTACATTTTCTGCAGATAGAAAATCTTGCTTGATATCATAAGCTTTGTAAGATTCATATTCATCCTTACTAAGAGTTCCAGTTCGATACATATTATAGAGGACATCTTTGGAACGCTTAATCCCTAGTTCCATGTCTTCATCACTTTTCATCTCGCCAGTAGATTCATAGGGAGAATAGGAGATGGGACTCTGTGGCAAGCCAGCTAGGAAGGCGGCTTGTGGAACACTAAGTTGACTGGCATCAACTCCAAAAATTCCAGTGGCGGCCTGCTGAGCACCTGCTATATTTTGTCCCTTATGATTACGACCGAAAGGTGCTACATTCAGATAGGTTGTTAGAATTTCATCCTTAGTCATGGCACGTTCTAAGGCTAGAGCATCTACAATTTCATTGGCTTTTCGTGTTAGAGTTGGGGCATCACCGACTACTTGTTGCTTGATGAGTTGTTGTGTTAGGGTAGATCCCCCACTAGAAGAACCAAGTCCGATGAAGTTTCCAAGGCTGGCTCGAATGACAGCTTTTGGGACAACTCCATTATGCTCTGCAAAATGCTCATCTTCTGTTGCTATGATAGCTTTTTTCAGGTTTTCTGAAATGGCATCTGATGTAACAGCTGTGCGAAGGAGGTCACTCTCGATTGCTCCGATCATAGATCCGTCTGCGTAGCGTATCTCGGAGACGGATGAAATATTATTGACCTGGTTGACCAAATCTTTTGTATCAGGGACAGTGACTTGGTCAAATAGAGAGACAGCATAGCCAAAAACGACACCTGTACCTAAGAGGCCGCCGATGAAGGCAAGAATAAATAGGGTATTAAAGGTAGCTTTTATCCCAAGTAAGATATTGGAAAAAATAGTCCAAATATTAATCTTTGTATTGGTTCTTTTCTGAGACCTTTTTTTCTTTTTTCCTGACTTCTTTTTCGTAAATTTGGATTTGAGAGACTGAAGTAAGGCCAGCCACTTTTCTTTAATTTCGATTAGTTTATTCTTCATTTGATTCCTCACTCCTTTTTATTATACCATAAAAGCCTATATTGCAAGAATTTAGTACTAAAAAGAGTATAGAAGATAGATTCTAAAAGCAATTTAAGATAAAAGACCAGATTCATGATCAACCTGGTCTTGAGATTAGATAGCTTATTGATCTCCTGAAAGTTCTTTTCCTAGGTTAATCAAGTAAGTTTTCAAGTCATCTTTGACTTGAGGATGTCGAAGCGCGTAATCGATTGAAGTCTTCATAAAGCCAAACTTGTCTCCCACATCATAACGAGCACCCTTGAATTCACGAGCAAATACTCTTTGCGTTTTGTTGAGAGTGTCGATTGCATCTGTCAATTGGATTTCATTTCCTGCACCAGGTGTTTGATTTTCAAGAATACCAAAAATCTCAGGTGTGAGAAGGTAACGACCGATGATGGCTAGGTCACTTGGAGCATCTTCAGGTGCTGGCTTTTCAACAAAAGTTTCAACGCTGTAGAGGCCATCTTTCCCTTCACCTTGAGGAGCGATAACTCCATAAGCCGAAACTTCTTCGTGCGGGACAGGCATGACTGCGATAGTCGAAGCGTGCGTATTTTCATAGTCATTCATGAGTTGTTTAGTTAATGGGACTGCCTTATCATCTGTGATATCCATGAGGTCATCTCCCAGCATGACTACAAAAGGCTCATTCCCAACAAAAGCTTTAGCTTGTAAAACTGCATCACCAAGACCGCGTGGGTGTGTTTGACGGATAAAGTGCAGGCGCATACCCGTTGTTTCGTCCACTAATTTCAAAAGGTCATTTTTCCCTTTTTCTTTGAGGTTATATTCTAATTCAAAGTTTGAGTCGAAATGGTCTTCAATAGAGCGTTTCGATTTACCAGTGACAACGAGAATGTCTTCGATTCCTGACTTAAGGGCTTCTTCAACGATAAATTGGATAGTTGGTTTGTCAACAATTGGCAGCATTTCTTTGGCTAAGGCTTTGGTGGCAGGAAGGAAGCGTGTACCAAGTCCTGCAGCAGGGATAACAGCCTTTCTAACTTTTTGCATCATAAATAATCCTTTCTAACTGTGGTTTAAGACCACTCGTTTTCTGCCTTGAACTCATTGTTCATAAGTTCAGAAACAGCATCTTTAATATTTACATTTTCATAAATAACTTGGTAGATGGCTTGGGTAATAGGCATATAGACTCCAAGCTCTTGTGCCAACTCGTAGGCTGCTTTGGTTGTTGAAATTCCTTCAATCACCATTCCCATGTTAGCTTCGATATCAGCTAAGGCTTCTCCGCGTCCCAGAGCATCTCCTGCGCGCCAGTTACGTGAGTGGACAGAAGTTCCTGTAACAATCAAATCACCAACACCTGAAAGTCCGCTATAAGTCAGTGGATTTGCTCCAAGCTTGACTCCTAGACGAGTGATTTCCGCAAGCCCGCGCGTGATAATCGCAGCTTTTGCGTTATCTCCAAAACCAAGACCGTGAAGAGCCCCTGCCCCAACAGCGATGATATTTTTTAGAGCTCCAGCTGTTTCAACTCCAATAACATCCGTATTTGTATATAGACGGAAGTAGTTGTTGCTAAAGAGTGATTGAACATACTGGGCTGTTTGTAAATCTTTAGAAGCAGCAGTGATTAAAGTAATGTCACGAACGATGGTTTCCTCGGCATGACTAGGTCCAGATACGACAACGATGTCACTTCTAAGCTCCTGAGGAATTTCTTCTTCTAAAACAGTAGAGAGACGCTTGTGGCTATCTGGTTCAAGGCCTTTGGAGGCATGCATAACAACCACTTTATGATCGAGAACTGCAGCGACTTGCTGAGCTACCAATCTGGTTACCTTGGTTGGTACCACAAACAAGATAGCATCAACACCCTTCAAGGTTTCTGCCAAATCATGATAGGCAACAATTTTTTCGTCTAATACAGTTTCTTTAAAATAACGTTTGTTAGTATGTTGTGTATTGATTTCATCAATTTGATCAGGAATATTTCCCCAGATACGCACTTGGTGTCCGTTGTCATTGAGGACTTGTGACAAGGCAGTACCCCAAGAACCAGGACCTAAGACAGCGATGGTTTGTTTGTTCATATTTTCCTCCTTTGAGAAAGCACTTTCCTATATTTTACCATAAAAAGCCCTATCTTGCACCTATATAACCATCTAAGTTGATTATGAAAGTGCGAGGTCTGTAGTTATTCTTTGTAAATCATAAGGATAAAAAGAAGATAAAGCAAAGCTCTATGGTTAAAAATCAAGAAAAGAAGAGCCCAATTTCTCTCAAAAATGGTATAATAAGAACATCACGAAAATTGGAGAGATACCATGAGTTTTTACAATCACAGAGAAATTGAGCCTAAGTGGCAGGGCTACTGGGCAGAACATCACACCTTTAAGACAGGAACAGATGCATCAAAACCTAAGTTTTATGCATTGGACATGTTCCCTTACCCTTCGGGAGCAGGTCTTCACGTAGGACACCCAGAAGGCTATACAGCGACAGATATTCTCAGTCGTTTCAAACGTGCCCAAGGCTATAACGTCCTTCACCCAATGGGGTGGGATGCTTTTGGTTTGCCTGCAGAGCAATATGCTATGGATACAGGGAATGATCCGGCGGAATTCACAGCGGAAAATATTGCCAACTTCAAACGACAAATCAATGCGCTTGGATTCTCTTATGACTGGGACCGTGAAGTCAACACAACAGATTCAAACTACTACAAGTGGACACAATGGATCTTCACCAAGCTTTACGAAAAAGGCTTGGCTTATGAAGCGGAAGTGCCAGTAAACTGGGTTGAGGAACTAGGAACAGCCATTGCTAACGAAGAAGTTCTTCCAGATGGAACATCTGAGCGTGGTGGCTATCCAGTTGTCCGCAAACCAATGCGCCAATGGATGCTCAAAATCACTGCCTATGCGGAGCGCTTGCTCAATGACTTAGATGACCTTGACTGGCCAGAGTCTATCAAGGACATGCAACGTAACTGGATCGGGAAATCAACTGGTGCCAATGTCACCTTCAAAGTGAAAGGAACTGACAAGGAATTCACCGTCTTTACCACTCGTCCAGATACCCTCTTCGGAGCGACCTTCACAGTCTTGGCTCCTGAGCATGAACTAGTAGATGCTATCGTAAGTGCGGAACAAGCTGAAGCCGTAGCAGACTACAAACACCAAGCCAGCCTCAAGTCTGACTTGGCTCGTACAGACCTTGCTAAGGAAAAAACAGGGGTTTGGACTGGTGCCTATGCCATCAACCCTGTTAACGGTAAAGAAATCCCGATTTGGATTGCCGACTATGTTCTTTCTAGTTACGGAACAGGTGCTGTTATGGCTGTACCTGCCCATGACCAACGTGACTGGGAATTTGCTAAACAGTTCGATCTTCCAATCGTAGAAGTGTTGGAAGGTGGAAACGTTGAAGAGGCTGCCTACACAGAAGATGGCCTTCATGTCAATTCTGACTTCCTAGATGGACTAAACAAAGAAGAAGCGATTGCTAAAATTGTAGCTTGGTTGGAAGAAAAAGGTTGTGGTCAAGAGAAGGTGACCTACCGTCTCCGTGACTGGCTCTTTAGCCGTCAACGTTACTGGGGTGAACCAATCCCAATCATTCATTGGGAAGATGGGACTTCAACAGCAGTTCCAGAAAGTGAATTGCCACTTGTCTTACCAGTCACCAAGGACATCCGCCCTTCAGGTACTGGGGAAAGCCCATTAGCTAACTTGACAGACTGGCTGGAAGTAACTCGTGAAGATGGAGTCAAAGGTCGTCGTGAAACCAACACTATGCCACAATGGGCCGGTTCAAGCTGGTACTACCTCCGTTATATCGATCCACACAACACTGAGAAATTAGCCGATGAGGATCTTCTCAAACAATGGTTGCCAGTCGATATCTACGTGGGTGGTGCAGAACACGCCGTTCTCCACTTGCTTTACGCTCGTTTCTGGCATAAATTCCTCTATGATATCGGTGTCGTTCCAACTAAAGAACCATTCCAAAAACTCTTTAACCAAGGAATGATCTTGGGAACAAGCTACCGTGACCATCGCGGTGCTCTTGTAGCAACTGACAAGGTTGAAAAACGTGACGGTTCCTTCTTCCACGTGGAAACAGGAGAAGAATTGGAGCAAGCACCAGCTAAGATGTCTAAATCCCTCAAGAACGTGGTTAACCCAGATGATGTGGTGGAACAATACGGTGCGGATACCCTTCGTGTCTATGAAATGTTCATGGGACCACTCGATGCTTCTATCGCTTGGTCAGAAGAAGGCTTGGAAGGAAGCCGTAAGTTCCTCGACCGTGTTTACCGTTTGATTACAAGTAAAGAAATCGTTGCGGAAAACAATGGTGCTTTAGACAAGGTTTACAACGAAACTGTTAAATCTGTCACAGAGCAAATCGAGTCGATGAAATTCAACACAGCCATTGCCCAACTCATGGTCTTTGTCAACGCGGCTAACAAGGAAGATAAACTCTATGTGGATTATGCCAAAGGCTTTATCCAATTAATCGCCCCATTTGCCCCTCACTTGGCAGAAGAACTCTGGCAAACAGTCGCAGCAACAGGTGAGTCAATCTCTTATGTAGCTTGGCCAACATGGGACGAAAGCAAATTGGTTGAAGACGAAATCGAAATCGTTGTTCAAATCAAAGGTAAAGTCCGTGCTAAACTCATGGTCGCAAAAGACCTTTCTCGCGAAGAATTGCAAGAAGTCGCTCTGGCTGACGAAAAAGTCAAGGCAGAAATTGATGGCAAAGAAATCGTAAAAGTGATTAGTGTACCTAATAAACTTGTAAATATCGTAACGAAATAAATTTAAAAGTCCTTCAGAGTAGAATCTGGAGGATTTTTGTATTGCTATATGCTATAATAGTTCCAACTAAGATAAAAACACAGTTCTGGTTGGTAGTCCAGACGTAGGCAAGCCTATCAGTAACCTTCCTCCTTGGTTGTCCATTCTTAGGGATAGATTTAAGGAGGTGCTGTCGTGGAAACAATTTCAATTGGATTGACAGTTTATTTTGAAGATGGATTTTGGCATGGTTTGTTCGAACAAGTGTATCGAGAAACTTATCAAGTTTGTCGTGTGACATTTGGTCAGGAGCCAAAAGATGATGAAATTCTAGAGATCATACAGACTCAGTTTACTCAATTATCTTTTAGTCCAGAAGCTACAGTTAAGCAACATGTAAAAATCAAGAATCCTAAACGATTACAGCGAGCTGTAAAGAAACAAGTAAAGCAGAAAGTTTCTTCCAAGTCGAAAGAACTATTGCAGTTGCAGTATGAGGAAAGGAAAAAGATTTCAAAACATCAATCTAGTGTCCAAAAACAATTGCTCAAACAAGAGAAATTCGAACGCAAACAGCAAAAACGTAGAGAGAAGCACAAGGGGCATTAACTCACTCGTTTCCATATTTGATCAATCCTCCATAATCTGGAGGATTTTTTGTAGATTACCTGTGAGATGTGATATACTATTCACATCTTTAAACTTATAAGTGGGAGACAAGGAGAAAGCTATGCCAGTAAATGAATACGGTCAGATGATTGGTGAACCTGTAGATGATACACCTGGAGTTTTGCCTTCACTTGTACGGATAGAAGGGCGATATACGATTATAGAAGCTCTATCGGTGGAAAAGCATGCAGAGGATTTATTAGCTGTCTATGGCCCAGATAGTCCTCGTGAGATGTGGACCTATCTCTTTCAACCACCTGTGGCTAATTTAGAAGAGTTAATGGTAGCTTTAAAGTAGATGATTGAGCGCAAGGATCGCTTTTACTACGCGATCATCGATAAAGCGACTGGTAAAGCACTGGGTACTTTTTCGCTCATGCGTATTGACCAAAACAATCGTGTAATTGAAGTTGGGACAGTTATCTTTTCTCCAGAGCTCAGGGGGACACGGATAGGGACCGAAGCCCAGTATCTCCTGGCTCGCTATGTGTTTGAGGAGCTTAACTATCGTCGCTACGAGTGGAAATGTGATGCTCTAAATCTGCCATCAAGACGAGCAGCGGAACGTTTGGGCTTTGTCTATGAAGGAACCTTCCGTCAGGCAGTCGTTTATAAGGGGCGTACCAGAGATACGGATTGGTTGTCTATGATTGATAAGGACTGGCCACAAGTCAAAGCTCGTTTGGAAACATGGTTGGCTCCTAAAAACTTTGATAAAAATGGGCAGCAGATAAAATCGCTTAGGCAATGTTAGAAAGGTTCTACTATGATAAAATTTACAAAAGAATCCTCTGTTTCAATTAATGACGTTTTGCATCTCTATCAGGCAGTCGGTTGGACAAATTATACACATCAACCTCAGATGTTGGAGCAGGCCTTGTCTCACTCACTAGCGATTTATATGGCACTTGATGGCGATGCCGTGGTGGGCTTGGTCCGTTTAGTTGGAGATGGTTTTTCATCCGTTTTTGTCCAGGATTTGATTGTTTTGCCTAGCTATCAGCGCCAAGGAATTGGTAGTAACTTGATGAAAGAAGCCTTAGCTGACTATAAGGATGCCTACCAAATACAACTAGCGACTGAACAGACAGAAAAAAACTTGGGTTTTTACCGTTCTCTGGGGTTTGAAACCTTATCTACTTATGATTGTACAGGAATGATTTTGGTGGAACGAAAAAAATTACAATAATTCTTTTATCTTAAGTTAACTTTAAGTTTACTCATGTATCATGTAATCATTAAGTAAAGACCTCCTAACTTTATTTAATAGAAATCCTAAACTTTTCTTTTTCATAATAATCTCCCTAAAGAAGTCACCCAATCAGGTGGCTTTTTTTATGTTCAAATGCAGAAGTTTTAAGGTAGAATTGACCACATGATCATCCATTTCGACCACATAGTACCAAACTATATTTTTTCTTTTTCCTTTTTGTTAAACTGAAGGTGTAAAAAGGAGGAAGGAAATATGATTTTACAAGCAAAAGGCCTCACTAAGAACTATGGAGACCATACAGCAGTAAAAGATATAAATTTAGAGTTTAAAAAAGGAAGTTTTAACGCAATCTTAGGACCTAATGGGGCTGGCAAATCGACCACGATTTCAATGTTAATCGGACTTAAAAGAGCAACTAATGGTCAAATCATCTATGCGCCCAATACTCGTATTGGAGTTGTTTTTCAAGCAAGTGTATTGGATGAAAAGTTGACGGTCAAAGAAAACCTAGCCATTCGCGCTCAGCAGTATAAGGGGATTAAAGGTGGTCGTGTGGAAGATTTAATCAATCAACTAGGGTTGACTGCTTTTCAGAAACAACTTTATGGAACTTTATCAGGAGGACAGAAACGTCGAGTTGACATTGCTCGGGCTCTCCTATCCAATCCCGATATTTTATTTCTAGATGAGCCTACGACTGGACTAGATATTCAGACTCGCAAATCCATCTGGGATTTATTGTATCGTCTACAAAGAGATGAAGGGATGACTATTATCTTAACGACTCATTATCTGGATGAAGCAGATGAGGCAGATCAACTTTATATTATAGATCATGGAAAGGTTATTGCCCAAGGTTCTGCTGCTGAAATTAAAAGTGAGTACGCTTCCAATCTTTTAAAAATTTGTTTTAAAGACAAGCAGGTGGAGAAATTCTTACCTAAAAATATGCCTGTGGAAAAGGAAAATGAGTTTGAGTATAGTCTTTATCCTAAGAGCCAATTGGAAGCTATTGATTATTTGACCCAAGTTCGTGAGAAGATTGCTAGCTTTGAATTTCGTCCAGGAACTATGGATGATGCCTTCATAGCCCTTACAGGAAGAGAGGTGCGCTAATGTTAGCCTTGTTAAAACGTGATTTTTTGTTGTATTTTCGTAATCGTTCAGGAGTCTTTTTCTCATTACTGGGAGCTTTGATTTCCTTTCTACTCTATATCATTTTTTTGCAGAAAAATTTGATGGATGCCTGGTCCCAACTTCCTGATAATAAGAGTCTATTAAATAACTGGCTGATGGGTGGAACCTTGGCTGTGACTGGGATTACAACCAGTTTTACAGCTTTGACCCAGATGATACAAGACCGTGAAAATCAAGTGGATCAGGATCTCTTTTTGACAGATTTAGGGAGCTGGGGCTTGCAACTGTCTTATCTTATTAGTAGCCTTATCATTTCCTTTGTTATGCAAGCCTTTATGCTTATTGTTATGAGCCTTTATTTTCAAGAAATTCCAGCTATGAATAAGCTATTTGAAATAAGTTTAATCATGCTGCTAAGTAGTCTCCTTTCAACATTGGTAAATGTACTCTTGATTAATCATTTCCAGTCAGTAGATAGTCTAGGTAAATTGGCTACCATTGTAGGTACAGCTTCAGGGTTTTTAGTAGGAACTTATGTACCAATGGGAATTCTTCCTAACTTCGCTCAAGTTCTCATGAAGTGCACACCGGCTACCTATCTTGCTTCTCTCTATAGACAGGTCTTAATGAAGGAGCAATTAGAAACTACATTTATGGGGAATAGTAGCTTATTAGAAGAGTTTCAAGAAAAATTAGGAATCCGGCTTAATTGGCAGAACCTTTTAACAAAGGAAGAAACATACTTAATAGTGGTGAGTATCTGCCTCCTAACTTTTCTGCTTTGGCTGGTCTTGGTTAAGGTTTCTAGCAAGAAAAAATTAAAATAATTTTTTTATCTTAAGTTAATTTTAAGTCTTCTCCTGTATCATGTAATCATTAAATAAAGACCTCCTAACTTTATTTAATAGAAATCCTAAACTTTTCTTTTTCATAATAATCTCCCTAAAGAAGTCACCCAATCAGGTGGCTTTTTTGTTTGTAGGCTGGATTTTTGCTATAATAGGAACATGAGTAGAATTTTAGATAATGAAATCATGGGTGATGAGGAGTTGGTGGAACGTACCCTCCGTCCTCAATATTTACGTGAATATATCGGACAAGACAAGGTCAAGGATCAGCTTCAAATCTTTATCGAGGCAGCAAAAATGCGTGATGAGGCGCTGGATCATGTTCTTTTATTTGGCCCTCCAGGTCTCGGGAAAACAACCATGGCTTTTGTCATTGCCAATGAATTGGGAGTCAATCTCAAGCAGACTTCAGGCCCTGTCATCGAAAAAGCAGGTGATTTGGTAGCGATTTTGAATGATTTGGAGCCAGGAGATGTTCTTTTTATTGACGAGATTCATCGCTTACCCATGTCGGTAGAAGAGGTACTTTACAGTGCCATGGAAGACTTCTACATTGATATCATGATTGGTGCAGGAGAAGCTAGCCGTAGTGTCCATCTAGACTTGCCACCATTTACCTTGATTGGTGCGACAACTCGAGCTGGGATGCTATCCAATCCTCTTCGTGCCCGTTTTGGGATTACAGGTCACATGGAATATTACGAACATGCTGACTTGACAGAGATTGTCGAGCGGACGGCAGATATCTTTGAGATGGAAATCACTCATGAAGCTGCATCTGAGTTAGCCTTACGCAGTCGTGGGACTCCTCGTATCGCCAATCGTCTCCTCAAGCGCGTGCGTGACTTTGCGCAGATTATGGGCGATGGCTTGATTGATGATGTGATTACGGATAAGGCCTTGACTATGCTGGATGTAGACCATGAAGGTTTGGACTATGTAGACCAGAAAATCCTTCGCACCATGATTGAGATGTATGGCGGTGGTCCTGTCGGTCTAGGAACTCTTTCGGTCAATATCGCTGAAGAACGTGAGACGGTAGAGGATATGTATGAACCTTACCTGATCCAGAAAGGATTTATCATGCGAACTCGTTCAGGACGAGTTGCGACAGCCAAGGCTTATGAGCATTTGGGGTATGAATATATTGAAAAATGAGACTGAAATCTTAGACTCTTTTAGAGAAAATCCTGATATGATGGCTATTCTGACCATCATCCGTGACTTGGAGTTGAAAGATTCCTGGTTGGCAGCTGGTTCGGTCCGAAATTTTATCTGGAATCTCTTGTCAGATAAGCCAGCCTTTGACCGTGATACGGATGTGGATGTGATTTTCTTTGATCCAGATGTGAGTTACGAAGAAACGCTGGCTATAGAGAACAAGTTGAGAGAGGACTTCCCCCAGTATCAGTGGGAGTTGAAAAATCAAGTCTATATGCATCAGCATAGTCCCCACACTTCGCCCTATACAAGTTCTCGTGATGCTATGAGTAAGTATCCAGAACGTTGTACGGCGATAGGTCTTCGCTTGCAAGCTGACGCAACTTTAGAGCTCTTTGCTCCTTATGGTTTAGAGGATATTTTGAACTTTCAGGTTTCTCCAACTCCCCATTTTTTAGAAAATGATGACCGGATGAAGCTTTATCAACAGCGATTATCTAAGAAAAATTGGCGAGAAAAATGGAAAAATCTCACATTTAAAAATACTTAAGGAAACTTTAAGATAGGAGCTGTATACTTATCTCATAAGTTAAGAAGAACTTAACTTATACTCCTAAAACTTTTTCATAATAATCTCCCTATAAAAAATCAAGTCGCCCAATTAGGCGGCTTTTTTTGTTGTGAACATGAGATAAGGATAGTTCTAAACAAGGACAAACACCAGCGAAATGTTGACAAAGGTCAAAGATTTCTCTAGTATAAGAAATAAGGCTAGAGATTTTCTGAGATTAGAGTAAATGGAAGTCCAGTGGTTTGAGAAAGAGATGTTGAAAAATGACTAAAAGAATGAAAAACAATAGGAAACTAGTTAATCTAGGATTGTATCAAAACAAAATAGTCTATTATGACTTAAAAGAAAAGAGACTTTACTTTTCAATTCTTGAAAGAACATCTAAGAATCACTATTACTATACTCTTGGATTCACTTTGCTATCTCTCCCTGTTATTAGATTGCTGAATGGTTTAACCATTTTTGATATTCCTACTATCAAATATTCTAGCGTAATTCTATGTACCTGAATTTCCTTGCTCATAGGGAAATTTGTAGTGGACTACTCTAACAAAGACTTGGACTTATATCCTGCATTATTTACAGATATTGAGTACTCAGAATTTTTAGAAATAGCAAAGAAAAATGGAACTCTTACTTTCGTATTTAATATTATTAGTAGTGTTAGTTTGATAGGTTCCTTGATAGTTTACCTGGTCTATGCAAAGTTTTTAGGATTGCTGATTTATTCTGTTCTCTTGTTCATTCTCTACATCTGTGTGGTCAATAATGTACATAGACGGAGTAAAGTTATTAAAAAACTAAACTAGTGAAAATCTTCCATATGATTGGTTGTGGAAGGTGAGACGGAATAGTAAGTCTCGTGGAGTACTATGAATATAGTTTTTAAAAAAGATTGGAGAAAATATGAGTAACAAAGTATCAATTATGCAAGAGATGTTTAAAAAAGAGGGGTCAGATGAACTGGTTCCTGCAGTAACCATTATCTTAGATGGTCACATTAGAAATATCATCGATGCTCTTTCAGAACAGAATGGCTATGAAGGCTATCCAGAAGCTATATCAGAAATTATTTTCAAAGGAATAGAAAGTATGATTAAAAAATAAATCCGGGAAAGCAAATACGAGAAAAAGAGAGCGAAAACTGCTCTCTTTTTGTGTTATAATAGCCCTATGAGATTAGATAAATTTTTAGTAGCCTGTGCTGTTGGGAGTCGGACTGAGGTCAAAAAACTTCTCAAGGCTGGACGCGTGACGGTCAATGGCAAGAAAGAAAAATCTGCAAAGCTACAAATTGATGAAGATACGGACGTAATTTGTTTTGACGGGGAAAAGCTAGACTACGAGGAGTTTGTCTACTACATGATGAACAAGCCCCGGGGCGTTATCTCAGCGACTGAAGATCCTAAACACAAGACTGTTTTGGATTTGTTGGATGACTATGCACGTGCCAAGGAAGTTTTCCCAGTAGGGCGCTTGGATATCGATACGCATGGACTCTTGCTCTTGACCAATGATGGCAAACTGGCTCATGCTCTTCTTTCACCTAAACGCCATGTGGATAAAACCTATCTTGCGCAAGTCGATGGAATCATGACGGATGAAGACATTGGGACATTTGCGCAAGGAATCCCGCTCAAGGACTTTACCTGTCAGCCTGCCAAGCTGGAGCTTGTGTCTATTGATATGGAAAAGGAAGAAAGCCTGATCCGAGTGACCATTGCAGAGGGGAAATTTCACCAGGTCAAACGGATGGTGGCATACTGTGGTAAGGAAGTTGTGGACTTGCAACGTTTAACCATGGGAACTTTGACCTTGGATGAGGATTTGAAACGTGGAGAATGGCGTCGCTTAAGCAAGGAAGAACTGGAAGGCTTGCTTGAAAGTGTTCAATAAACTGAATAATCGGAAAAGGTAGGGAAAATGTCCCTGCCTTTTTCAGTTTTTGGTTGCTTCCTTTGTGAAAAGCGTTATAATAGACAGTAAGAAAAAAGGAGGATTTTATGAACGCGATTCAAGAATCATTTACAGATAAATTATTTGCCAACTATGAAGCAAATGTAAAATACCAAGCTATCGAAAATGCAGCTAGCCACAATGGAATTTTTGCAGCCCTTGAGCGTCGTCAAAGCCATGTCGACAACACACCAGTTTTCTCACTTGATTTGACAAAGGACAAGGTCACTAACCAGAAGGCTTCTGGTCGTTGCTGGATGTTTGCGGCCCTCAATACTTTCCGCCACAAACTCATCTCTCAATACAAACTTGAAAACTTTGAATTGTCACAAGCCCACACCTTCTTCTGGGACAAGTATGAAAAATCTAACTGGTTCTTGGAGCAAGTGATTGCGACTGCTGACCAAGAATTGACAAGTCGTAAGGTTAGCTTCCTACTCCAAACTCCACAACAAGATGGTGGTCAGTGGGATATGGTAGTTTCTCTCTTTGAGAAATACGGTGTCGTTCCTAAGTCTGTTTATCCAGAGTCTGTTTCATCTAGTAGCAGCCGTGAGCTCAATGCAATCCTTAACAAATTGCTTCGTCAAGATGCTCAAATCTTGCGTGACCTTTTAGCTTCTGGCGCTGACCAAGCGACTGTTCAGGCCAAGAAAGAAGACCTCTTGCAAGAAATCTTTAATTTCCTTGCCATGTCACTAGGTCTCCCACCACGTCAATTTGACTTTGCTTATCGTGACAAGGACAACAACTACCAAAGCGAAAAAGGCATCACGCCACAAGAGTTTTACAAGAAATACGTTGACCTTCCACTAGAAGACTATGTTTCTGTGATTAATGCTCCAACTGCTGATAAACCTTACGGTAAATCTTACACAGTTGAGATGTTGGGAAATGTTGTTGGTAGCCGTGCAGTTCGCTACATCAACGTACCGATGGAACGCTTGAAAGAATTGGCCATTGCTCAAATGCAGACAGGAGAAACTGTTTGGTTTGGTTCAGATGTTGGTCAGCTCAGCAACCGTAAAGCAGGGATTCTTGCGACAGATGTCTATGATTTTGAATCAAGCATGGATATCCAACTCACTCAAGACAAGGCAGGACGTTTGGACTACAGCGAAAGCTTGATGACCCACGCTATGGTCTTGACAGGTGTTGATTTGGATGAAAATGGACAATCAGTCAAGTGGAAAGTTGAAAACTCATGGGGAGACAAGGTCGGTACAGATGGTTACTTTGTTGCTTCAGATGCTTGGATGGACGAGTACACTTACCAAATTGTTGTTCGTAAGGAATTACTAACAGCAGAAGAACAAGCTGCCTATGAAGCAGAACCAATCGTCCTTGCACCATGGGATCCAATGGGTGCCTTGGCTGAATAAATGAGATATAAAAAGAACGGTTCTATAATTTTTAGGGTTGATGGAAATTTTCCACCAACCCTATTTTAGTGTATACAAAAAGGCCAACATCCATTATATTAAAAGCGCTGAAACCTAAAACAAAAGGATGATGACCATATGAACAATATACTAGAAGCTACACTACAAATCAAAGATAAAAACATTATCTGGGATAATAAAGTTCAAGAGAAGATATTTAAAAAGAGAAAATCTTTATTTTATGCAGCTACTTATACGCATAAACCAGAATTTTGTACCGTTTGTGGGTGTGTTAGCCGAAATAATAATATCGTTAAAAACGGCACGAAAACATCTCGTATCACTCTCTGTTCTGTTTCAGGCCTAGCGGCCTACTTAAATCTACGCAAGCAGAGATTTCTCTGTAGAGAATGCGGCTCTTCATTTACCGCAGACACTAGTCGAATCGTAGAAAAACACTGTCATATCTCTAAACGCTTAAAAAACGAAATTAAATCAAAAATAAGTGAAACAGTATCTGAAACCTATATCGCAAAAGAAACAAATGTTTCAGTTCATACGGTAAGACGTATCATAGATGATACAACACGTTTACTAAAGATTAAACCATTACACGATTTACCTGAGCATTTGTGTTTTGATGAATTTAAATCCGTCAAATCTTCCGATAGTAATATGAGCTTCATTATTTGTGATAGCACTACACACAAGCTGGTCGATGTTGTACGAGATAGAAAATCTTACAGCTTGAAAAAGTATTTTCATCGTTTTGAGCCTAAGACTAGATTAAAGGTAAAAACTATCTCCATCGACATGTACTTACCGTACATTCAATTAATAAAAGAAATGTTTCCTAACGCTAAAATTATCATTGATCCTTTTCATATCGTACAAGCCTTAAATAGAGAATTAAATCGAACTCGGGTACGTGTCATGAATAAGCATCGCTATAAAGACTCTAAATTATATCGAAAGTTAAAACATTATTGGAAGTTAATTTTAAAGAACTCTAATGAACTTCAGAACTATAAATATAATCGTTATAAGCTTTTTGAAAGCTTCATAACAAGTAAAGGAATCGTAGATTATATCTTAGAAAAAAATCCATCTCTTAAAAATGATTATGAGGTTGTACATTCACTTCATGAATGTATACAGGATAGAGATTATATAGAATTCAAGGAAACGATTGAAGCAGCTACGCAATTAGACCTATCTCCTGGTTTAAAAAGAGTATTAAAGACTCTTATGACTTACTTGCCATATATTCAAAATACTTGTGAGTATCCAACTAGAACAAATGGCCCTATTGAAGGAATAAACAATAAAATAAAAGTGCTTAAAAGAAATGCCTACGGCTTTAGAAACTATTACCATTTTAGAAATAGGATTATTTTAATAACAAAAATGTTTGGCCCAAAACAAAAAGGAATTAAGCAACAATTAGTTGCTTAATCCCTTCCTAAATTTCTTCATCAACACTATTTGACAAAGAGCCCTTTTTTAGTGCTCAAAATAGCACTCAATTTTAAATGGATTTGGTGTTCAAAAAATATAATCAAATGCAACAAACTAATTTCATTTTTAATAGGCACAATTAATTTTAGAAGATAGTACGAAAAAATATTGACTATTTTCTTTAGAATGTGTAAAATTTAGATAGATTATTTAAAGTGAGGTTTTTTTATCTTGTCTATATTAAAGAAGAAAGTTAATATGTTTAGTGTACTATTGAATGTGGTATTAATAGCTATTATAGCTATTGGAGTGCTATTTTTCTTACCTAAGGAACATAAATCAGAAGTCAAATCGTCAATTAATATCGAAAGTATTGAAAAAGTGAATGAAGTTGTATTTTTGAATGCGGGAATTAATGAAATTATTTCTGAAACAAAAACAACTCAAGTTTTTGGGTTTGATGTGCCGTTCTCTAAAAAAGCAGCATTAGTAATTTTAAATTATAAAGCTAAATTTGGAATTAAAAGTAGTGTAAAGGTTGAACAAATAAGCGAAAAAGAATATAAGGTTATTGTTCCAAAATTGGAAGTAATTGGTGTTGAACTTTCAAAAGATAATCCTTATGATTTATATGATAGTCATGGAGAGTTATTAAGTGGAACTACAGAAGATATTGATACTGGGAAATTGGTCGCTAACCAACTTTCTAGTGATAAACAAGCAGAGTATTTAGATAAATTTAAGAGTGAAATTAAAGAATCTGCAATCAATTATTATAAAACAATATTTTCTTCAATGGATTCTGAAGTAAAAGTAACTATAGAATTTACAGAATAATTTTTGAAATACAAAACCCTGGCCATCTCTGGTCAGGGTTTTGTGTGGTTCTATAATTTTTAGGGTTGATGGAAATTTTCCACCAACCCTATTTTAGTGTATACAAAAAGGCCAACATCCATTATATTAAAAGCGCTGAAACCTAAAACAAAAGAATGATGACCATATGAACAATATACTAGAAGCTACACTACAAATCAAAGATGCACACAATGAAGGTGTTACATTCCATTTCTTAGAGAATATTAAAGAAGTATTGCGTGATGAGAGTGGGAAAGTAACTGGTGTAAAGGTTATTACAATGGAACTTGGTGAATCAGATGAAAGTGGAAGAAGATCAACGCATGAAGTGGCAGGTAGTGAACATATTATTCCATGTGACCTTGTCGTTGCAACAATTGAACAAAAGTAGACTTTAGTGTTCTAGATGAAAGGTAAAAATTTGACTTTCGGTCAACATCAGAATACAATAGAAATGAACTAATAACAGGGGATGCATATTTAGGTCCTCAATCTATCGCAACCGCAATTAAAGGCGGGTGAGAAGTTGCGACAGAAGTACATGAATCGTTTAAAGAAAACACATAAATAACTTGTGGTGCCTTTCGTTTTTTTACTGGGAAAATTAAGGAACTATAGTTATAAAACCTTAAATATATTAATATATTAACATGCGTATATTTATAGGAAGAAGGTTATGTCATCTATAGTTGTACTTCTGACGATAAGGTTGTTCGTGTACCAAAGGAAATTAAAGGTAAACCTGTTATCGCAATTGGAGAACGTGGTCTTGCGAACTTGAAACATTGTGAGGCAATCGTTTTACCAGATACAGTACGATATATTGGAAAAGGTGCGTTTACGATTGACAATAAGTTAAAGTATGTCCACTTTGGTAAGTCAATAGAAACAGTAGAAGATGATGTTTTCAACTCTGATAGTTCATTAGAATCAGTTGTATTCCCAGAAGGAACAAAGAGTATTGGAACATTAGTATTTTGGGGGACATCATCAATTAAATCTATTACAATTCCAGCAAGTGTAACAGAAATTACAGAATACTTCTATTTTGTGGATAACTGTAACCCAGATGTAGAAATCCATACACCTAAGGGATCAAAAGCAGAAGAAGTAGCTAAAGCAATGCAACTTAAAGTAGTAAATGACTAAAGGGGAATAGTATGAACAAAAAATTACTATCAGGCTTAGGGACTGACCCCAAAAAGTGAGAATTTAATAAAAACACCCTAGGGCTACCGTCTTCGGTATTCAACCGGAGACAGGTAGTCCAATTTTTGTTGGATTCTTTTTTCATTAGGTTCTTCATCAACACTATTTGACAAAGAGCCAAAAGAATCAGGTGATAAACCTGATTCTTTTTTTGTTTGTACATTCTCACCAAGATTACATGATACCGAAGAAACGAGCTGCGATACCAACTGCAAAGAGAGCAAGGATGATTGTGATTGGAGATACTTTTTTCTTAAGCAACCACATGCAAAGGAAAGTAAGGAGAAGTCCCATCAATCCTGGAATCAATGAGTTCAACTGACCTTGAAGGGTTTGTGGTTGAACGCTATCCAAGCTCATACCACTAAGTGCTTGACCAAGAATACCCTTCAATTCTCCACCTGTAACAGCACCTTCTGGGAAGTTGATGTAGGCACCTTCTGACAGTTGTTTACCTGGAAGGTTGATAGTGAAGTTGATGGATACCCAACGTTGTACAAGAACGGCAAGGATGAACATACCAAGGATAGAAGCTCCTTTAGTGATGTCTTTCAAGATACCACCTGACATGTCTTTAGTGATTTCAGATCCAGCCTTGTAACCAAACTCTTGTGTATACCATAGGAAAGACATACGGATTGCATTCCATCCAAAGAAGAAGAGAAGCGGACCAACGATGTTACCAGTTGCAGCAAGTGAAGCACCAAGGGCA
Source organism: Streptococcus timonensis (assembly GCF_047460355.1). Lineage (GTDB taxonomy): Bacteria > Bacillota > Bacilli > Lactobacillales > Streptococcaceae > Streptococcus > Streptococcus timonensis_A. The sequence goes on from NZ_JASHGL010000003.1 coordinate 147,517, forward strand.
CCAAGGATCGGACGAACTGTAAACCAGAAGACTGGGTCACCGATACCAGCAAGAGGTCCCATCATACCGATCTTAACACCTTGGATAGCAGCGTCATCGATTTCAGTACCGTTAGCGCGTTCTTCTTCAAGTGCAAGAGTAACCCCCATGATTGGAGCAGCTACGTATGGGTGAGTGTTGAAGAACTCAAGGTGGCGCTCAAGAGCAGCTGCTTGGTCTTCTTTTTTAGTGTAAAGTTTCTTGATAGCTGGGATCAAAGAGTAAGCCCAACCCAAGTTTTGCATACGTTCGTAGTTCCATGAACCTTGAAGGAATTGTGAACGCCACCAAACTTTTTGGCGATCTGATTTTGATAATTGAATTTTTTCAGCCATGATTGTTCCCCTTTCTAGTAGTCTTCTAGGATATCACCGATTGGATCGTTAGAAGTTGCAGCTCCTCCGCCACCGTTTCCACCTTGTTTAGAAAGGTTGAGGTAGATGAAGGCAAGGGCAACACCGATGACACCAAGGGCAATCAAAGTCAATTGAGAAATTGCTGCAAGAGCAAAACCGATAGCAAAGAATGGCCATACTTCACGAGTAGCCATCATGTTGATAACCAAAGCGTAACCAACGGCAACGACCATGGCACCACCGACAGCCATACCACCATTCAACCAGTCTGGCATTAAACCAAGAGCGTCTTTAACAGCAGAAGCTGGGATAGCGATAAGGAAGGCTGCAGGAACAGCGATACGAAGACCTTGAAGAATAAGGGCAAAGTAGTGAGCGCGTTCAACAGCTGCAATATTTCCTTCTTTAGCAGCAGCATCTGCAGTGTGAACCAAACCAACTGAGATTGTACGAACAATCATAGTCAAGAAAAGTCCAGCAACGGCAAGAGGGATTGCAGTTGCAGTTGCGACTGCGATACCTTCAGTAGTAAAGTTACCACCCTTAATCATGATGATTGCAGCGGCAACAGAGGCAAGAGCAGCGTCAGGAGCTACGGCAGCTCCGATGTTAGCCCAACCAAGGGCAATCATTTGAAGTGATCCACCAAGCATAACCCCTGCTTCGAGGTTACCAGTTACAAGACCGATGAGGGTACATGCAACGATTGGTTGATGGAATTGGAATTGGTCGAGGATACCTTCAAGACCTGCGAAGAAGGCAACAACTACAACCAAGATAGCAGAAATGATTGAAATATCTGACATGGTTTTATTCCTTTTCTATTTAATGTAAATTATTGAACGTTAGCTTTGCTAATCAAGTCAAACAAATCTTTTTTAGTGTCGTTTGGAACTTTACGTACGTCAAATTCAACACCAAGGTCACGCATTTTTTCAAATGTAGCAACGTCGTCTTTGTCCATTGACAATACGTTGTTGACCATTGTTTTACCAGTTGAGTGAGCCATTGATCCAACGTTAAGAGTCTTGATTGGCACACCACCTTCGATAGCACGAAGGGCATCTTGTGGTGTTTCAAACAAGATAAGGGCATGTGTTTCACCAAAACGAGGGTCTTTTGCAACCTCAATCAATTTTTGGATTGGAACAACATTAGCCTTAACCCCGTTTGGAGCAGCTTGTTTAATCAATTCTTTACGAAGGTCGTCGTTGGCTACGTTATCTGAAGCAACGATGATACGGTTAGCTTTTGAATCTGGTGTCCAAGCAGTTGCGACTTGTCCGTGAAGAAGACGAGTGTCAAGACGTGCAAGATTGATCTTAAGTTTTCCGTCTCCGATGACAGTTCCTTCTGGAATAGCAGCTTGGGCAACAGGCGCAGCTGCAGCAGTTGCAACTTCCTCAGCTGGATTTAACTCTTCTGGAAGAGCCTTGATGCCATCTTTGGACTCTTTAATAATATTTGCAGCGACTTTATCCACGCCAGCCGCAGCATCCATTAGGCGCTCTGTGTAGGCTTGGATTAACATCGGTAAGTTAAGTCCTGTGATGATGGCAAATTTACGTTCAGGGTTTTCTCCCATCACGCGACTAGCTTGGTTAAATGGAGATCCACTCCAAAGATCAGCTAAGACTAGAACCTCATCTTCTGCGTCAAATGCAGCCACAGCATTATTGAACTTCGCGTATAAATCATCTGGACCTTCGTTTGGCATAAAGGTTACAACTTGAACTTTTTCTTGTTCACCAAAGATCATAGATCCTGACTGATGAATACCAGCGGCAAATTCACCGTGGCTAGCAATAATGATTCCGATACTCATTATTGTCATTCCTCCTTATAAAAATGTTTGACTTGTAGTTTAAGAAAACTTTAAGACTCTTTAAGTATAAACCGTTTTCAGCAAAAAATCAACTACTTATAATAAATCCTAAAAAGTAGCGTGACAAACCTGTTATTCTAAATGTTGATATATCAACATTTTTAGATAAGGTTTTGAAGGTAAGTATGGGAAATTTAATATAAATTACAAATTTATCAGCGTTTTTAGATAGTATTTTTTCGACAAAGATATCTCCGAATTTTGATATAATAGATAGTAATTTATTTTTCTGGTTAGAGAAGTTAGAGTGAGAGGTGTTTATGTCCCCTTCAATCCAGTTATTAAAAGACCGCTATTTAAAAAATATCAAAGAAAATCCAGATCTCTACATCGGTATTGAGTTGGAGTTTCCTATTGTTCATACGAAAGGCCAACCTACAGATATTGAAGTCAGCAAGGATTTGTTGCGCTTTTTGGTGGATGCTCTCAGTCTGAAAGTTGAAAAGGAGGACCAGGAGGGCAATCCGATTCAACTTATAGAACCTGTGAGTCAGGATCGGATTTTGTTTGAGGTTTCCTACACGACCTTGGAATTTGCCTTTGGTAGGGCTCAGAATATCCAAGAGGTTGAAGGACGTTTTCAGGCCTATATGAAGGTAATCCAAGAAAAGCTAGGCGAAAAGAATCATGCTATCCAGGGTTGGGGGATTCATCCAAACTGGAATCAAAATGACAATCGACCTGTCGCTTATCCACGCTATCAGATGCTGATGGATTATCTGAGTATGGGGAGTCACCAAGAAAGTGCGCATTTACATGACTTTCCATAATACGGAGCCTTCATCTGCGGGAGTCAAGTCCAGTTGGATGTTTCGACCGATAACTACCTACGTGTCATCAATGCTTTCACACAGATAGAGGGAGCCAAAGCTTACCTGTTTGCCAATTCTGAGTTTTCTGGAGCAGACTGGGACACCCAGATTTCACGAGATATTTTTTGGGAAGACTCCATGCATGGGATTTATCCAGAGAATGTTGGTGTCAATACCAGACTCTTTAAAGATGAAGATGATTTCTTTGATTATTTAGACCATTCTGCGATTTTCACAGCAGAACGAGATGGGGAGACCTACTATTTTTCTCCAATTCGGGCTAGAGATTACTTAGCCACTGATGAGATTCCTGCTTATACTCTAAATGGGAAAGAAACGTTGCTTGTCCCTCAAGAGAAGGACTTCCAAACGCACCGTAGCTACCAATTCCAAGATTTAACAACTCGAGGAACGGTCGAATTTCGGAGTGTTTGTACTCAGCCACTAGACCGAACTTTTGCTTCAGCAGCCTTTCATCTAGGTTTGTTGGTGAATCTTGACAAGCTTGAAGCTTACCTAGAAATAGCTCCTTTCTTTGAAAGTTTTGGTCGTGACTACAAGTCTTTGAGAAGACAATTTTCTAAGAAACACCTCACAGATGAAGAAACAGCTGGGATTGTCCAGTTCTCCAAAGACTTGCTAGCGATAGCAGAGCAAGGACTTAAGATGAGAGGTCAGAGTGAAACGACTTATTTAGAACCTTTGAAAGAAGAAATGGACGTATAAATTTCTTATAACGGAAGAATTTTCTGAAAAATCATGTTATAATGAATGAGACTATAGATAAAGGATAGAGATTTATGACATTAGTTTATCAATCAACGCGTGATGCGAACAATACCGTAACAGCCAGCCAAGCGATTTTGCAAGGCTTGGCAACAGATGGAGGCTTGTTTACTCCAGTGAGCTATCCAAAGGTGGACTTGGATTTTGAAACATTAAAGGACGCTTCTTATCAAGAAGTGGCCAAGCTTGTCTTGTCAGCCTTTTTGGATGACTTTACAGCAGAAGAGTTGGACTATTGTATCACCAATGCCTATGACAGCAAGTTTGATACACCAGCTATTGCCCCTCTTGTCAAACTCGATGGCCAATACAACTTGGAACTTTTCCACGGTTCAACCATTGCCTTTAAAGATATGGCCTTGTCCATCTTGCCCTACTTTATGACAACAGCTGCTAAGAAACACGGCTTGGAAAACAAAATTGTCATCTTGACAGCGACATCTGGAGATACTGGGAAAGCTGCTATGGCAGGATTTGCGGATGTCCCAGGTACGGAAATCATCGTCTTTTATCCAAAAGACGGTGTCAGCAAGGTACAAGAGTTGCAAATGACCACTCAAACGGGCGAAAATACCCATGTTATCGCTATTGATGGAAACTTTGACGATGCTCAAACAAACGTAAAACATATGTTCAATGATGTGGCTCTTCGTGAGAAATTGGCAGCCAACAAGCTCCAGTTTTCATCAGCTAACTCTATGAATATCGGTCGTTTGGTACCACAGATTGTCTACTATGTTTATGCCTACGCTCAGCTTGTTAAAACTGGTGAGATTAAGGCTGGTGACAAGGTTAACTTCACCGTACCGACAGGAAACTTTGGGAATATCTTGGCTGCCTTTTATGCGAAGCAAATCGGCCTACCAGTCGGCAAGTTAATTTGTGCTTCAAATGACAACAATGTCTTGACAGATTTCTTTAAAACTCGTGTTTATGACAAGAAGCGTGAGTTTAAGGTAACCACTAGCCCATCTATGGATATCTTGGTCTCTTCAAACTTGGAGCGCTTGATTTTCCATCTTTTGGGAAATGATGCGGTTAAGACAGCTGAACTTATGAATGCTTTGAATAACCAAGGTCAGTATGAATTGACAGATTTTGATGCAGAGATTCTTGACCTTTTTGCAGCAGAGTATGCGACGGAAGCAGAAACAGCAGCAGAAATTAAGCGTGTTTATGAGGCAGATGCTTATATTGAGGACCCTCATACAGCAGTTGCCTCAGCCGTATATAAAAAATACCAAGCAGCTACAGGCGATGCGGCTAAGACCGTGATTGCTTCAACAGCTAGCCCATATAAATTCCCAGTAGTTGCAGTAGAAGCTGTAACAGGGAAATCAGGTTTGAGCGACTTTGAGGCCTTGGCTCAATTACATGAAATCTCAGGAGTAGCAGTGCCACCAGCAGTGGATGGCCTCGAAACAGCTCCAGTTCGTCACAAGACAACTGTTGCAGCGGCAGAGATGCAGGCTGCAGTAGAATCTTATCTAGGACTTTAAGACAGAGGAAGTAAACTCGGTTGGGAAACTAACTGAGTTTCTTTTCATCAGGAGGAAGGATTGTTTAAGAAAAATAAGGATATTCTCAACATAGCTTTACCTGCCATGGGTGAAAATTTCTTACAGATGCTCATGGGGATGGTAGATAGCTACTTGGTAGCTAATCTTGGGTTAATCGCCATTTCGGGTGTTTCTGTAGCTGGAAATATTATCACCATTTATCAGGCTATTTTTATTGCCTTGGGAGCAGCAATTTCTAGTGTTATATCAAAAAGTTTGGGACAGAAAGATCAGTCTAGACTAGCCTACCATGTGACAGAAGCTCTCAAGATAACCTTGCTATTGAGTTTAATTTTAGGTGGCTTGTCCATCTTTGCAGGTCAAGAGATGATTGGTCTTTTGGGTACTGAAGCGCCTGTGGCTAAGAGCGGTGGACTTTACCTGTCATTGGTGGGTGGTTCAATTGTTCTCCTGGGCTTAATGACTAGTTTAGGGGCCTTGATTCGCGCTACCCACAATCCTCGACTGCCGCTTTATGTTAGTTTTTTATCCAATGCTTTAAATATTGTTTTTTCAAGTGTCGCCATTTTTATCCTTGATATGGGGATAGCTGGTGTAGCTTGGGGGACTATTTTGTCTCGTTTGATCGGGGTTGTGATTTTGTGGTCACAATTAAAACTTCCATATATGAGACCGACGTTTGGACTGGATAAAGACCTGCTGACCTTGGCGTTACCTGCAGCAGGAGAGCGTCTCATGATGAGGGCTGGTGATGTAGTCATTATTGCCTTGGTTGTTTCCTTTGGGACGGAGGCAGTCGCGGGAAATGCTATCGGTGAAGTTTTGACTCAGTTCAACTATATGCCTGCTTTTGGTGTTGCGACAGCAACAGTCATGCAGGTAGCTCGAGCAGTTGGGGAGGATGATTGGGCAAGGGTGGACAGACTAAGTAAGCAAACTTTTTGGTTGTCTTTCTTTCTCATGTTGCCCTTAACGCTTAGTATCTATGCTCTCGGGACACCACTAAGCTATCTCTACACCAGCGATCCTGTGGCTATCAAAGCCAGTGTTTTAGTGATTCTTTTTTCACTTTTAGGGACTCCTATGACAACGGGAACGGTCATTTATACAGCTGTCTGGCAAGGTTTGGGAAATGCCCGACTTCCCTTTTATGCGACAAGTATTGGAATGTGGTGCATCCGTATTGGGACTGGTTACCTGATGGGAATTGTTCTTGGATGGGGTTTGCCTGGTATCTGGGCAGGAACGCTTTTGGATAATGGTTTCCGTTGGATTTTCCTACGCTATCGTTACAAATCTTATATGACATTGAAAGGATAAAAAATGCAAGAAACGGCTTTTATTTGGGATTTAGACGGGACCTTATTGGACTCCTATGAAGCTATTTTGTCAGGGATCGAGGAAACCTATGCACAATTTTCCATTCCTTTTGACAAGGAGAAAGTTCGAGCTTTTATCTTGAAATACTCTGTCCAGGATTTACTAGTGCAAGTGGCAGAAGAAAGAGGCTTGGATGTTGATAGGCTCAATCAAGTCCGTGCTCAGAGCTTGGCCGAAAAGAATGCCCAGGTCATCTTGGTGTCGGGGGCGCGCGAGGTTTTGGCCTGGGCAAATCAGCAAGGAATTCAGCAATTTGTTTACACTCACAAAGGCGATAATGCCTTGACTATTTTACGAGATTTGGGATTGGAGGTTTATTTCACAGAAATTTTGACAAGCCAGAGCGGTTTTGCTCGTAAACCAAGTCCAGAAGCAGCGACCTATCTTATCAGCAAATACCATTTAAAACCAGAGTGCACCTATTATATAGGAGATCGCCTTTTGGATATAGAGTTTGCACTAAATAGTGGAATAAAGAGTCTGAATTTTTTAAGTTGTAATAAAGAAGGAAACCAACAAATAAGAGCATTAGAGGATATTATCACTCTCTTGAACAATCAATGATGTCTGGAGTAATATGTCAGCTTTGTGACAAAATTCATACAAACTATTTCAATTAATGTGGTTTGTTACAGAGCTTAGACAGTTTTATTAAATAGCCCCCAAAGGGCTTTTTTTCTTTTTTCTTTATGTTATGATAGAAAGGTACTACATTTGAAAAGGAGTTTGAATAGTATGAAGAAACGAATTATTTTAGCATCAACAGTAGCTTTATCACTTGCCCCTACCTTGGCGACTCAAGCAGAAGAAATTGTATGGTCACCACGTTCAGTTGAGCAAATTCAAAACGATGTTGCTAAAAGCGAAAATAAAACAAGTTACACAATTAAGTACGGAGATACCCTAAGCACGATTGCAGAGGCTTTGGGAGTAGACTTAAATATCCTTGCAAACTTGAACAAAATCACAAATATTGACTTGATTTTCCCAGAAACTGTACTGACTACAACTGTTAACGAAAATGAAGAAGTAACAGAGGTTGAGGTTTATACACCTCAAGAAGTTGGTTCTGATGTAGCAAGTGCAACAGCAGATTTAACAACGAATCAAGTAACAGTAGATGAACAAACTGTTCAAGTCGAAGATTTGACACAACCAGTTGAAGAAACAACGACTACTGTTGAGGAGACAACTACAGCAGGAGCAACAACTGAAGTTGTAGCAGAAACTACAGTATCGACAGAAGCAACAACAGCAGAAGCAACAACTGAAGCTACGGCACCTGTCGTTGAAGAAACAACTACGGTCGCTGAGCCAACAACTACAGTTGAGCCAACAACTACAGTTGAGGAAACAACTACGGTTGCTGAACCAACTACGGTTGCTGAACCAACTACAACAGTTGAAGAAACAACGACTACTGTTGAGGAGACAACTACAACAGAAGCAACAACTGAGGCTGTAACAGAAGCTCAATCAGCTCCAGCAACTTACCAAGCTGAACCAAGCCAAGGTGCATCGGCAACTTATACAGCGCCAGCGGCTCCTGATTATGCAACTATTGCAGCAACAAAATCTGAAAATGCAGGTCTCCAACCACAAACAGCTGCATTTAAAGAAGAAGTAGCTAACTTGTTTGGTATCACATCATTTAGTGGTTACCGTCCAGGAGATCCAGGTGACCACGGAAAAGGTCTAGCGATTGACTTCATGGTCCCAGTTAGCTCAGCTCTCGGTGATCAAATTGCAGATTATGCTATCCAAAATATGGCTAGCCGTGGCATCAGTTACATCATCTGGAAACAACGTTTCTACGCACCATTTGATAGCAAATACGGACCAGCTTACACTTGGAATCCAATGCCAGATCGTGGTAGCGTCACAGAAAACCACTATGACCACGTTCACGTATCAATGAATTAATAATGAATGAGAAGTTGGGAACTGATTCAGTTTCCACTTCTTTTTTCTATTTCGATTGCTTAGGTAGTGAAAAAATCCAGGCATAAATATAGATGAAAAGCCTTATAGAAACAAGACGAGGAAACTGTTTTATATTTTTGGAGAGTAGTTCTGGTTAAAATAAAAACAACCAGCACTTTCTATGAAGGTGCTGGTTTTTAATAACTGATCTTAAACTTTTCTGCGTTTGATTTCAAGCAGTCTTTGATAGAAGAAGATTTGGCTACTATAGATATAAGGGAAGATAGAGATGCTAGCAATTCCAAAGCTAAGCCAAATGAGAAAATACCAAGGAAGAAGTTGTAAATCAAGGACGAAACGTTGGAACTTGTAGCCTTTCATAAGGAAGCGACTGGTTTTCAAGATTTGACTCGGTTTTGGTAAACCAATTCCTAGAGTGTCACCTAGCAGAAGTTCTACCTGAGAGTAGGCATAGTATTGAGGGATATAGAGAACGTTCCCCAAGACCATGAGTAGGATACTACCAAAAAAGTAGAGAGCAAAAGTTAGAAGAAAGCGTTCGGTATCTAGATTGGTCAAGTCCACATTTGGAAATTCGGGATGCAGCTCCACAAATTTTCGCGCCATGATACTACTATAAAAGAGATAATAAATCCCCATCCAACTTGGTATACTCCATAAGAAGAGATAGAAACGCTTGAGTAAGAGGGTCAAGAAAGTCTGAGTAAAGAATTCACTTTTTAAGATGGATAAGGTATTCTTGAGGGAAAGCTCAACATCAGGATCTCTTAGTAGATTCAAAGTTGTAAAAAGGGCACCCGTTAAGATGATGGAGCTGGTAAATCCAAGGGCTATAGGAAAGAGAGTTGATTGGAAGAGCGCTCCGAGAAAACTCAGGAAAGACTGTTCAAAGACTTTTTCATTGAGCAGGGAGAGCGGTCTTATAAAACTAGACAAAATTAAGAGGAGGCTTGGTAATAAGAAGACGATCAGGAGCTTAGGATATTCATTTTGAAATTGTCTGGCTTGCTGACGAACTTCTTTTAAATCAATCTTTGGGTATTTCATTCTTTCATTATACCATAGTTCGTGACAGTTCCCGTTTTTTTTGATAGAATCATACAGTATGCCCTTGGGCAAAAAGTAAGAACGGGGACTGTTTTTCCCAGCTTCGGAGGTAAAAAATGTCAGATTCACCAATCAAATATCGATTAATTAAGAAAGAAAAACATACTGGAGCTCGTCTGGGAGAGATTATCACACCCCACGGAACCTTCCCGACCCCCATGTTTATGCCAGTTGGTACACAAGCCACTGTCAAGACTCAGTCACCAGAAGAATTAAAAGAGATGGGTTCAGGAATTATCCTATCTAACACCTATCACTTATGGCTTCGTCCGGGAGATGAGTTGATTGCTCGAGCCGGAGGACTCCACAAATTCATGAATTGGGACCAGCCTATCTTGACAGATAGTGGAGGTTTCCAGGTTTATTCTCTAGCGGATAGTCGGAACATCACTGAAGAAGGAGTGACTTTTAAGAACCACCTCAATGGTTCAAAGATGTTTCTATCACCTGAAAAGGCTATTTCTATCCAAAACAATCTAGGGTCAGACATCATGATGTCTTTTGATGAGTGTCCGCAGTTTTATCAACCTTACGACTACGTTAAGAAATCAATTGAGCGTACCAGCCGTTGGGCTGAGCGTGGATTAAAAGCCCATAGTCGCCCACATGACCAAGGCTTGTTTGGAATTGTGCAGGGGGCAGGATTTGAGGATCTTCGCCGTCAGTCAGCTCAAGACCTAGTGAGTATGGATTTTCCAGGCTACTCTATCGGTGGCTTGGCAGTAGGAGAGACTCACGAAGAGATGAATGCAGTCTTGGACTTTACCACTCAACTTTTACCAGAGAACAAACCTCGCTATTTGATGGGGGTTGGAGCGCCAGATAGCTTGATTGATGGGGTTATCCGTGGTGTGGATATGTTTGACTGTGTCTTGCCAACCCGTATCGCTCGTAATGGTACCTGTATGACCAGCCAAGGACGTTTGGTTATCAAGAATGCCCAGTTTGCGGAAGACTTTACACCACTCGATCATGAGTGTGATTGCTACACATGTAAGAATTATACACGTGCTTATCTTCGCCATTTGCTCAAGGCAGATGAGACCTTTGGTATCCGTTTGACAAGCTACCATAACCTATACTTCTTGCTAAATCTTATGAAACAGATTCGTCAAGCAATTATGGACGATAATCTCTTGGAATTCCGTGAACATTTCGTTGAAAAATATGGCTATAATAAATCTGGACGTAATTTCTAACATTTATTGATAATAAAGCTGAAATCCTAAGTTTTCTCTTAGGATTTTTCTTCTTTTTTTGATAAAATAAATGTATTATGGAATGAAAATTAGATGGCTTTACATCTAATATATGGAGAATAAACTCGTATGCGTATTAAATGGTTTTCCTTGATTAGGATAACAGGCTTGTTCTTGGTGCTCTTGTACCATTTCTTTCAGCCAGTCTTCCCTGGAGGATTTTTCGGTGTTGACGTCTTTTTCACCTTTTCAGGTTTTTTGATTACTTCTCTCTTATTAGAGGAATTTGGTCAGAAGAAGGAAATTGACATCTTAGGATTTTTTAAGAGACGCTTTTATCGGATTTTTCCACCAGTGGTTTTGATGATTTTGGTAACCATGCCTTTTACTTTCTTAGTGCGGAAAGATTATGTTGCTGGGATTGGAGGTCAGATAGCTGGAGTTATTGGTTTTATGACCAACTTTTACGAGATGTTAACAGGGGGAACCTACGAATCTCAGTTTATCCCTCATCTTTTTGTTCACAATTGGAGCCTAGCGGTTGAGGTCCATTACTATATCTTGTGGGGTTTGGCAGTTTGGTTTTTGTCTAAACGTGTTAAGACAGGTGGACAGTTACGAGGAATAGTTTTCCTTTTGTCATCTGCGAGCTTTATCATTAGCTTCCTCTCTATGTTTATTGGTAGCTTTATCGTTAGCTCCTACTCTAGCATTTACTTTTCAAGTTTGACCCATGTCTACCCATTCTTTTTGGGTAGTGTCCTTGCTACTTTAGTGGGGGTTCGTCAGACAACACCTCTGCTCAAACGTTTGAATCAGGCTCTGGACATAAAACAAGCTTCGTTGATTTTTGGGGGAGGATTAGGTCTTCTCCTTATACTAACCTTCTTTGTTAAGTTTACGTCTCTCTTTGCTTATTTACTTGGTTTCTTGTTGGCAAGTTTGGCAACAGTTTTTATGATTCTTGCGACACGAATTTTGCACGAAAAAACACCAACAATCGAAGAACCAACGGTGATCAGCTTTTTGGCAGATACAAGTTATGCAGTTTATCTTTTTCACTGGCCATTCTACATTATCTTCACTCAGTTAATGGGTAATCTGCCAGCAGTTATTTTAACAATTCTATTGTCTTATTTATTTGCGACTTTGTCCTTCTATGTTATCGAACCAATGATAGCTGGAAAGACTAGCTGGCTTTTGCAAAAAGCAGAAGGGGTTCCGTTTATCAGACAAATCTTTGCAGGTAGTTTCGGAGTCCTTGCCTTGATTTCAGTGATTATTGTCATGATAGCTCCACAAGTTGGTGCTTTTGAAACGGACTTAATAGAAACGGGACTCAAGCAAGCTCAGGCAGGTCTTGTTCGGACAAAGACCATGGCTGAACAGGCAGAGGCTAGTCGCTACAATATAGCTGATGGGGTATCCATTATTGGTGATTCGGTAACCTTGCGTGCGATTTCTGGTTTGCAAGAGGTATTGCCAGATGCTCAGACAGATGGACAAGTAAGTCGAAACACCAAGCATGCAACGGCAATTATGCTCAATAATAGCCAAAATAAAGCCTTGCCTAAAATTGTAGTTGTTGCTACAGGAGTTAATAATCCAGAGGACTACAAGGCTGATATTGATTCCTTGGTGACAAATCTACCTAAAGGACATCAACTTGTTCTTTTGACACCGTACGAGGGTGATACAACTCAGGAAACACAACCTTATGTAGAGCAGTACGCAAGCTATGCAAGAGAAGTAGCGCAGAAGTATCCATATATTGAAGTTGCCGATTGGAACCAAGTAGCCAAGGACAATCCTGACATCTGGAAAGGGACGGACCAGGTACACTTTGGTAGTGACAGTGCAAAACAGGAAGAAGGAGCTAAACTTTATGCAGAAACAATTGCTGCTGCTATCAAGGCTCTTGCTGATAAACCAGTTAAATCAAGATAAACCCTAACAAACAAAAGCAGAGATATCCAATCTCTGCTTTTTTATCTAGCTAGATAGTTGCTAGGAAGTAGGAAATAGAGAAAAACTTGCCAAATTGTCAGAATTATGAGAAAATAGGGGATATTTATCAGATGGAGGGAATGCAATGAGAGAAGATATCAAAATTAATGACCGTGCTCTAGCATTGGAAGATCAAATCATTGAAGTGCTCGAAAAGGTTTTTGATACAGATGTGGAGTTAGATGTATACAATCTTGGATTGATTTATGAGATTCATTTAGATGAGGCTGGGCTTTGTACAGTTGTCATGACCTTCACTGATACTGCTTGTGACTGTGCAGAAAGTCTGCCTATTGAAATCGTAGCTGGATTAAAACAAATTGATGGTATTGAGGATGTCAAAGTTGAGGTTACCTGGTCACCTGCATGGAAGATTACACGCATTAGTCGTTATGGTCGTATAGCTCTAGGGCTGCCTCCACGATAGTTATCTATTTTGAAAAATACAAAAAAGCAAGCCATTTTTGGCTTGCTTTTGATTTGCTTATTTTTTACCCGATTGTTCCATATTCCAGAAATCTGTAACAGCACCACGTGATGCAGAAGATACGGTATGGGCGTACTTACCAAGGACACCACGGCTATAGAGTGGTGGTAAGGTTGTTTCTGCCTTGCGTTTTTCAAGTTCCTCATCAGAAACGTCCATCGAAATTTCTTTAGTATCTTGGTCAACCGTAACAATATCTCCTGTACGAAGGTAGGCAATTGGTCCACCATCCTGAGCTTCAGGAGCGATATGTCCAACAACGAGACCATAAGTACCACCAGAGAAACGGCCATCTGTCAAGAGGGCAACCTTGTCTCCTTGGCCTTTACCAACGATCATTGATGAAAGTGATAGCATTTCAGGCATACCAGGACCACCCTTAGGTCCAACGAAACGAACAACGACTACGTCGCCATCAACGATTTCATCTGACAAGACAGCTTGGATAGCATCTTCTTCAGAGTCAAAGACCTTAGCTGGACCAACGTGACGACGAACCTTCACACCTGATACCTTGGCAACTGCACCGTCAGGAGCAAGATTCCCGTTCAAGATGATAAGCGGACCGTCCGCACGTTTAGGATTTTCAAGTGGCATGATAACTTTTTGACCTGGAGTAAGATCTGCAAAATCAGCCAAGTTTTCAGCGACAGTTTTACCAGTACATGTGATACGGTCTCCGTGAAGGAATCCATTTGCCAGCAAGTACTTCATAACCGCAGGCACACCACCAACCTCGTAAAGATCTTGGAAGACATACTGACCAGAAGGTTTCAAGTCGGCCAAGTGAGGTACACGTTCTTGGATGGTATTAAAGTCCTCAAGTGACAAGTCAACATTAGCTGCGTGGGCAATGGCAAGCAAGTGAAGAGTGGCATTTGTAGAGCCACCCAGAGCCATAGTAACTGTAATGGCATCTTCAAAGGCTTCACGAGTCAAGATATCTGAAGGTTTGATACCAAGTTCGAGCATTTTGACAACTGCACGACCGGCTGCTTCGATGTCTTCTTTCTTATCAGCAGATTCGGCTGGGTGAGAAGAAGAACCTGGCAAACTCATACCGAGAACTTCGATAGCTGTCGCCATGGTATTAGCAGTATACATACCACCACAGCCACCAGGGCCAGGGCAGGCATTACATTCGAGACGTTTCACATCCTCAGCAGTCATATCACCGTGGTTCCATTTTCCGATACCCTCAAAAACAGAAACCAAGTCAATATCTTTGCCATCAAGATTTCCCGGTGCAATGGTTCCACCATAGGCGAAAATAGCTGGGATATCCATATTGGCAATGGCAATCATAGAACCAGGCATGTTCTTGTCACAACCACCGATAGCTACAAATGCATCGACGTTATGACCACCCATAGCTGCTTCGATAGAGTCCGCGATGATATCACGAGACGTTAAGGAGAAGCGCATACCCGGCGTTCCCATGGCAATACCGTCGGCTACGGTAATGGTTCCAAACTGCACAGGCCAAGCACCAGCAGATTTGACACCTTCTTTAGCCAATTTCCCAAAGTCATGCAAGTGGATGTTACATGGTGTGTTTTCAGCCCAAGTCGAAATGACTCCCACAATCGGTGTTTCAAAGTCCTTGTCTGTCATACCAGTCGCGCGAAGCATAGCACGGTTTGGCGATTTGACCATGCTATCATAGACACTGCTGCGGTGACGTTTATCTAATTCAGTCATTATATTCCCTCTCATATCAGTTTTTACCATTATAGCATATATTTGACAAGATTTACAGGGCAAAATTTTTAAATTTTCAGACAATTCATTACATTGAAATCTTCTTAAAAAAGTTGCATATTTTTGTTGACATTTAAAATTAAAGTGATATCATTTAGATATCAAATACAGGAGGTCATTCTGATGACTGAAAAACTAATCAATTCAAAACCAAATGGTATAGTAGCATTGATACTCATTGAGTTAGCACTCGTACTTGGTGTCTTTCTATTTATCATGGGTGCTGGTTCAGAAAACATTTTTGGAATTATTATCGGGCTTTTATTAACCTTAATTGCAGGTCTAGCTCATGCTGGTTTAAAAGTTGTCAAACCTCAGGAAGCCCTTGTATTAACCCTCTTTGGTAACTATACTGGGACTATCAAAGAACCTGGCTTTTATTTTGTCAATCCCTTTAGCATAGCGGTCAATCCTGCAATTCACACTCGACTTGGACAAAGTGGCGATGTTAGTACAAAGTCTTCTTTTTCAGGAATGAAATCATCAAATGGTAATGACGTAAACCTTGAAATTGGCAAGAAACAGATTTCCCTCAAAGTCATGACCTTGAGCAATTCTCGTCAAAAGATTAATGATTGCCTAGGGAACCCTGTTGAAATCGGAATCGCCGTTACTTGGAGAGTTGTCGATACAGCCAAAGCAGTCTTCAACGTTGATAACTACAAGGAATATCTTTCATTACAGTGTGATAGTGCACTCCGTAATATTGTCCGCATCTATCCTTACGATGTGTCTCCTAATGTGGATACTACAGGTGATGGGCAAGCCGACGAAGGTAGCCTTCGTGGTTCTAGCGAAATTGTAGCTAACCGTATTCGTGAAGAAATCCAAAGTCGTGTTGAGGATGCTGGCTTGGAAATCCTTGAGGCACGTATTACTTACCTAGCTTACGCTCCGGAAATTGCAGCTGTCATGCTTCAACGTCAACAAGCATCAGCCATTATTGATGCACGTAAGATGATTGTTGATGGCGCTGTAGGAATGGTTGAAATGGCACTAGAACGTCTCAATGAAGGAGAATTAGTAGAACTTGACGAAGAACGAAAAGCTGCTATGGTTTCAAATCTCCTAGTCGTTCTCTGTGGCAATCATGATGCACAACCAATTGTCAATGCAGGAAGCCTTTATTAGAAATGGCAGAAGCTAAAAAAAAGCAAATCCCCCTTCGACTCTCGAATAAGCTATACGCTGCACTCGCATCATGGGCAGAAGATGACTTTCGATCAGTCAACGGGCAAATTGAATATCTTCTTACAGAATGTGTCAAGCAACGGAAGAAAGACGGGAAATACGTCTCAGAAACCATTGATGAACCCTTCGAGATTGATATTTAATCTATTTTCCTATCCAGAACCTTGGATGGGAAAATTTTTTAATCTTTTTTTGTCAAGTAACTTTACTTTACAAAAAAGTTTTGATATACTATTGAAGTTGATGAAAATCAAACCTAATTGAATTTATATCTTAAAAGGAGAAATCAAAATGGCAGTACCTGCACGTCGCACTTCAAAAGCGAAGAAAAACAAACGTCGTACACATTACAAAGTAACAGCTCCAGCTGTAAACTTTGACGAAACTACTGGGGATTACTCACGTTCTCACCGTGTATCACTTAAAGGATACTACAAAGGACGTAAGATCGCTAAAGCTGCATCAGCTGAATAATAGAAGGGAGATACCATGCGCGTAAATATTACACTTGAACACAAAGAATCTGGTGAACGCTTGTACCTTACTTCTAAAAACAAACGTAACACTCCAGACCGTCTTCAATTGAAGAAATACTCACCAAAACTTCGCAAACACGTTGTGTTTACAGAAGTGAAGTAAGCATTCAATACGAATCAATACATAAGAGAAACGCTGATTTCAAGCGTTTTTTCTTTTTTCAATTTCAATACATTTCACTATATTTCAGTCCAAACTCTACCTTTTACTCTACCTTTTTTAGATAAATATATCATCTGGATATTGAAGTTAAGCCCTGCTATCATTTCGATGGCAGGGCTTTTTAATGTTTGGTACACTACCTTCTTATCTATATTTTGATGGAGCTGAAGTTGACATCTACAAAGTTTAATGTTAAAATACATTCAAAAATATATTTGAATGAGGTGTTTTATGGTTCAAAATGTTGTTACTTCAATAATCCTGTATTCTGGGACAGCCGTAGACTTACTTATTATCCTAATGTTATTTTTTGCCAAAAGAAAAAGCAGAAAAGACATCATTAACATCTATTTAGGACAATTTCTAGGCTCTGTTAGTCTAATATTGCTAAGTTTACTTTTTGCATTTGTCTTAAATTATATTCCTAGTAAAGAGATTTTAGGTTTGCTCGGTTTGATTCCAATTTTCCTAGGACTCAAAGTTTTGCTTTTAGGAGATTCTGATGGAGAAGCTATTGCAAAAGATGGTTTGCGCAAAGATGATAAAAACCTGATTTTTCTAGTCGCTATGATTACTTTTGCAAGTTGTGGTGCTGACAATATTGGTGTTTTTGTCCCATATTTTATTACCTTAAATTTAGCGAATTTGATAGTGGCTTTACTTACCTTTCTAGTCATGATTTATCTCTTGGTTTTTTCTGCCCAAAAATTGGCACAAGTCCCTTCTGTTGGAGAAACTTTGGAGAAATATAGCAGATGGTTTATTGCCGTTGTTTATTTAGGATTGGGGATGTATATCCTGATTGAAAACAACAGCTTTGATATGCTAAGGACTGTGTTCGGCTAGGAGAAAAAATTATGAAAAAAGATAGTATCTGCCAAGTGAATATTATAAATCAACAAAATGTTACAACCGCAACGAACTACCTTGAAAAGGAAAAAGTCCAAAAATCACTTCGTATTTTATCAAAGTTTACCGATAATAAACAGATAAATATCATCTTTTATCTCCTTGCTGTTGAAGAACTCTGTGTCTGTGATATAGCCTGTTTACTAGATCTCAGTATGGCATCTGCATCCCACCATCTTCGTAAACTAGCCAATCAAAACATTTTGGATACTAGAAGAGAGGGGAAAATTATATATTATTTTATAAAAGATGAGGAAATCAGAGATTTTTTTAATCAACTAGGATAACAACTATTTTTACTACTTTACCATTCACTCTACCTTTTATTATGTAGCATTCTAAAAACATTGATGTACCAACGTTTCTAACAGCTAAAATAGAAATTATTTAATCTTTTTATAGAAGTGAAGTAAGCATTCAATACGAATCAATACATAAGAAAAGCGTTCTAGTCATAATGTCTAGAGCGTTTTTGTGTTGTTTTGAAAAATAGACATTTTATTAAAGCATATATTCGCGAGCATATAATTTGTGTGCGCTCTCATATTATGATATACTGAATGCAATCAAAAGAAATTTCGTGAATATAAAGAACAGTCTTTTGATAAAAAAAGAAAGGAGGCCCGTTATGTTGTGGTCCATTATTGTAGGAGGCTTTATCGGTCTCGCTGCAGGTGCAATCACTAAAAAAGGTGGTTCAATGGGAATTATTGCAAATATTTTTGCCGGTTTAATTGGGTCATCCGTCGGTCAATCGCTTTTTGGGACATGGGGACCTTCTCTAGCGGGAATGTCAATTATTCCATCGATTGCTGGTGCGGTGATTGTTGTCGCTGTAGTATCATTCTTTTTGGGTAAAAAAGGTTAACTTTTTACTCAATCATAAACTATAGATTTAAATTTAGTATTGACGGGTAAACCTATAGTTTAGTGTTTTAATTGAAAGGATTTTATATGTCAAAATCAAAGAAAATAGTATTACTTATTTTCTGTATTTTAATCTTGACAATTTTCCTTCCTATTTTGATAGATTACCACCAGGTTAGTGATTTAGGGATTCAATTGACTAGCTGGCGACAGACATCATTTGAATATTATATCGCTAGATATGTATTTTGGGGGATTCTAGGCCTGTCTATCTTCGTTTTATTATGGATGTTAGTAATCCTGTTTTATCCTAGACAATATCTGGAAATAAAACTTGGAACTAAAGACGATAAATTAAAACTAAAAAATTCAGCTATTGAAGGGTTTGTTCGATGTTTATTGGATGAACACAAGATGGTTAAAAATCCCAAAATTCAGGTACATACTCGGAAAAAGAAATGTTTCGTTTATGTAGAAGGTACAGCTGTTCTTTCAGATAACATTGCTAACAAATTTGAAGTAGTTCAAAACGAAATTACTCAAGGATTGAAAGAATTCTTTGGCATTGATCGAGAGGTTAAACTGGAAGTTTCAGTGAGAGAATATGACCCTCAAAAAGCAGCTAAGAAAATTGTTAGTCGTGTAAAGTAAGGAAGTAAAAAATGGAATGGTTTAAAAAATATCAATACCCAATTCTATGTGGTGTAGTAGGTGTTATTCTAGCCTGCTTCATCTTATCCTTTGGTTTCTTTAAAACATTGTTCGTTTTAATCTGTGGAGCCTTAGGAATTGGATTCGGATACTATGTACAGAAAAATTATTTAAATAAATAAAGGAGTTTCATATGTCAAACGTAGAAAATAATGTAACTGAAAAAAAAGATGTTGTTGTTTCTAAAGATGTTCGTGGAGAATTAACTTACGAAAATAAGGTTATTCAAAAAATTATCGGTCTTTCACTAGATAGAGTCCCAGGACTATTACATGTGGACGGCGGATTCTTCTCAAATCTTACAGAAAAACTTGTTAATACTAACGATGTAACACACGGTGTTAACGTTGAAGTTGGTAAAGAACAAGTAGCAGTTGACTTGAACGTTATCGTAGAGTACAGAAAAAATGTTCCAACTCTATATAAGGAAATCAAAGATGTTATCGTATCAGAAGTTGCGAAAATGACTGATCTAGAAGTAGTTGAAGTTAACGTTAATGTTGTTGACATCAAAACTAAAGAACAACATGAAGCAGACTCAGTTAGCCTTCAAGATCGTGTAACTGACGTGGCAGAATCAACAGGCGAGTTCGCGTCAGAACAATTTTCTAGAGTGAAAGCTGGAATCGGTTCAGGTGTTGCAGTAGCACAAGAAAAACTTGGCGAAGGCGCTGAATTCGTTCAAGAAAAAGTTGGCCAAGGCGTTGAAACTGTTAAAGATGCTGCAGTTCAAGCTAAACCACGTGTACAATAATTTATAATTTAGAAAAAAATAAAAGGAGGACATACATATGTCTACAGAAGAAAAATTCAATCAAGCAGCAGGTGCTATCAAAGAAGGCGTTGGTAAATTGGTAGGCGACAAAGAACTTGAAAGCGAAGGAGCAACAGAAAAAGTTGTTTCTAAAGTTAAAGAAGTTGCTGAAGATGCAAAAGATGCTGTAGAAGGTGTCGTTGAAGGTGTTAAAAACATGCTTCATAAAGATGATGCTAAATAATTAAATTTAGGTAATCTTGCTATTTTTCTCGAAAACACTCCCAGTTAGGGGGTGTTTTTGTTATTCGTTTTTATCAATGCACGTTTTATAGAGAAAAAAGAATACAGGACAAACAAATTCCTGTATTCTTAAAATAACTTAGAACAGATATGATAATGATATGACTAACATGATTATAGTGCAAATTATTTTTACGATTTTTACATATTGTTGTTTGAACAATTTATCAGAGAAAAGACTCAATACAAGTGCAACCCAAAACAAAGTAGTTCTTAAAATAAAAATAGTCATGAGTCATACTCCTTTCGTTATTTTGTTAATCCAGTAAATAAGTTGAATAGTAATTATCTAATTTTCTAATTTTCAAACATATCCATCTGCCCTGGTAAAGCCTTTGTTCTTTGATTATTAATCGGTATCTCTATCTATCTTAATTATAGTACAAATATCCTTATTAAACCAATAAATGTAATTTTTTTATAGTTTGGTGTTTGTACACTTTTGACAAGGATGGCACCTACTCCAAACTTACTCATAAAAAGGTAGTGAGTTAAAATCTCCCTACCTTTTTTCTGTTCCGCTTTTTGAGAGCGCTTGAAATATGTTATAATAAAACTAGATTAAATTTTTGGAGGAAAACCGTGGGAAATTTTCTTGAGCTGGTCTTTCATCGTTTCTTTTTAGGGATGCTTGCCACAGCTTGTTTTTGGTTATTGACACTGGCAGGAGGTGTGTTTTTTGGACTTGCACCAGCTAGTGCAACTCTCATGAGTTTATATGCAGAGCATGGTTATTCCTATCGCTCATATAGTTTTAAAGAAGCTTGGGAGCTCTACAAGAGTAACTTTGTTAAGAGCAATGTGACCTTTTACACCTTTTTAATTATAGGTTTAGTCTTGATATATGGTTTATATCTCATGGTGCAATTACCCAACCAGACCATTTTACACTTAGTCGCAACATTTTTGAATATCATTGTAGTAGCACTGGTCTTTTTAGCCTATACCGTTTCTCTGAAATTGCAGGTTTATTTCGAACTTTCATATAGAAACACCCTAAAGCTTGCCTTTATCGGGATTTTTATGAGTTTAAGTGCCATGGCTAAGGTTCTTTTGGGAAGCGTCTTGTTGGTAATTATTGGCTACTATATGCCAGCTCTGGTCTTCTTTGTAGGGATTGGTATGTGGCATTTCTTTATTAGTGATTTATTGGAGCCTGTTTATGAAAGTATTCACGAAAAACTGGCCGACAAATAAGACCAAGCAGTTTCGTCTTCACTCGCTGCTAAGGATTTATATCTTGGTCATGATTGTTGTCATTTCCAGCTTTGCCCTTATGCTTTCCTATGCAGACTGGGATGGGCGTGAAAAAGAAGCTAATCGGGTAGCTCAACGTGTTTTGGCTCGAACCGTTAATGAAGTTGAGTATTATTATCGGGAATCAGCCCGCCTTGCTCAAAGTTTAGTAGAAAATCAAGCGCGGATAGAGGGGATTTACAAATACTTTAGCCTTAGTACGCCTGATTATTTTTACTGGCAGTTGGAGCGCAAGGCATCTCCCTATATCTCAGTATCCATTTATGAAAATATTGATGACCTTTATGTACGAAATGATTTTGTAACGGGTGTCGCCATTGTCTTGCAGGATTCGACGGAAGTTTTTGTGTCTCGAAGAGATAATCGAAGTGGTGAGAAAGTTTCAGCTGAGGATTTCAAGCCAGATGCCAATAGTTTTGCCATTCCTGTGTCGGATCCGGTTTCCGACCAAGCTCTTGGGGTTATCTATATTTCTTTACCACCTGAGGTTTTATACAAGGCCATAGATAACACCAGAGGCACGGTTCCTATCGCGGTGACAATAACGTCGCCTTTTGAAACGGATATGTTTCATTTAGGACAAAAAGGGCCAGATGAAGATTGGTTGGTGGGAATCACTTCGCATGCTTATCAAGTCCAGGTTGCTGTCCCTAAGGACTATGTGTTAAAGGGAAGTTTGACTAGTTCAGGACTGATTTTAGGTTTGAGTGCCCTCTTTGTCTTTATATTGTATCTTACCCTGAAAAGGACATTTTCTGACTATCAAGATCAAGTTGTAGACTTGGTAGACTCCCTTGAAGCCATTGCTATGGGAGAACAGACCAAGAGAGTTGATACTTCTAAAAAGGATCAAGAGTTGCTTCTTATTGCCGAAACAACCAATGATATGTTGGACCGATTGGAGAAAAATATCCATGATATCTATCAACTTGAACTAAGCCAAAAAGATGCCAATATGCGTGCTCTTCAAGCTCAGATTAACCCTCATTTTATGTATAATACTCTTGAGTTTTTGCGGATGTACGCTGTCATGGAAAATCAGAATGAACTGGCAGATATCATCTATGAATTTAGTAGTCTGCTACGCAACAATATTTCAGACGAACGAGAGACAACTCTTAAGCAAGAAGTAGAATTTTGTCGGAAATATAGCTATCTCTGTATGGTTCGTTATCCTAAGTCCATTGCTTATGGCTTTAAGATAGATCCAGGACTAGAGGAGATGAGGATTCCTAAATTTACTCTCCAACCACTAGTGGAAAATTATTTTGTCCACGGGGTTGATCATAAACGCAATGATAATGTAATCAGTATTAAAGCCTTGAGGAGAGAAGGCTATGTTGAGATTTTAGTGGTGGATAATGGACGTGGGATGTCTGCTGAGAAGTTAGCCGAAATCCAAGCTAAGTTAGCCCAAAGGACCTTTGAGCATACAATGGATTACAGTGCAAAACGTCAATCTATTGGCATCGTCAATGTTCATGAGCGCTTTGTGCTCTATTTTGGGGATCGTTATCAAATCAGTGTCGAATCGAGTGAACAAGAAGGTGTACAATATCGAATTACCATTCAAGATGAGGAGAAAGGTTGAACAGTAAACATGTATAAAGTACTATTAGTAGACGATGAGTACATGATCACGGAAGGACTCAAGCGTTTGATTCCTTTCGAACAATGGGATATGGAAGTCGTCGCAACTGCTAATCATGCGGATGACGCCCTTGACTACGTTCGAGAACATCCTGTGGATATCGTCATATCTGATGTCAATATGCCTGATAAGACAGGTCTTGAGATGATTCATGAAATGAAGGATTTATTACCCAATGCCTACTATATCATGCTGTCAGGATACCAAGAATTTGACTATGTCAAAAAGGCCATGAACCTCAGCGTGGTTGATTATCTGGTTAAACCAGTTGATAAGGTCGAATTGGGTAATCTACTTGAAAAAATTGCAAGTCAGCTAGGTGAAAAGACTGGGGAGCCCTTGGTATTAAGTCAAACACTGGATGAAGCAACTCTTCTTGGGCACTTGTCTCATAAAGAAAACTGGTGGATTGGACTGTCAAAGGACAAGGAGGGTGATTTCATCATTCCTTATTATATCCTCGGACAGGAGTGGCAGATTGTAATTGCCAGTCAGGAATTTGAAGGCCTCTTGGTCTTGCCTTTTGAGGAACCGTATCAAGAGAATTTTGAAAAATGGAAGATAAATGTCGAAAAGGCGCTATTCTATGGAACTGTTAATTTAGATCAGTCTGAAAGTCTTTTTTCTTACTATGAACCCATCTATCGAGTAATTATCCAAGGAAATCTCCAGCAGATTATCGATGAGTTAACCTTGCTAGAGAAGATTGTCCTAGAAAACACACCTAGAGTATCCATCACCAAGCAGTTGTTTACCCAGTTTGTAATGGACGTTTTCCATCTCTTTGAGCATTTAAAAGCAGATGATATGACTGATATTGTCAAGCGGATTCATGCCATCACCGATTTCGAGGACTTAGTAGCCTATATCAAGGAAACACTGACTTCTTTCTTTGGCCAGTATCGAATGAATGAAAATGTAGTCAGCGTTTTGGAAGTAATTGGTAGAGACTACAAAAAAGAGCTTTCTTTGAAGGATATCAGCAAGGATCTCTTTATCAATCCAGTCTATCTAGGTCAGCTAATTAAAAAGGAAACCAACTCAACTTTTGCAGAGTTGCTCAATAAGCAACGAATCAAGGCAGCACAGCAACTCCTGTTATCAACCAATGATAGTATTGAGGATATTTGCTACACTGTCGGATACAGCAATGTCGGTTATTTCTATAAGGTTTTCCGAAAACTATGTGGTAAGTCACCTAAGGCTTATCGTAAGCAGGTTGAGTCTAGCCTAGAGTAATTGTTTTACATCTTGAAATATGCTATACTTATAAAAAATGATGAGGAGTTTATTACGATGAAAAAGAAACCAATCTATCTTTGGATTTTACTAATCTTGTCGGCTCTACTTTCAGTTATGTCTTTATTTGGAGTTTTATCTCCAGTTCCAACGGCAGAAAGTATGAATGGTCTTGAGGGGTCGAGCGTAGAGGCAACTTATGCTAAGGACCTCATTGCTTACACTATTAAAGTATCGGAGCATGCCCATTCGATTTTCAATATTCTGTTGGTTGTTGTATCAGTCATTCTAGTGATTGTTGCTTTGGTATTTCTTGTACGTCAAAATGTCCAATTGGCTAATTATACTTATGTCGGTTACCTTTTGGTTGCCATTATTGGGTCTATCTACAACTTTATGGGAGTTCAAGATGCGCTTGTTCTCTTCACAGACCCAACAATCCGTATGAGCGCAGAGATTGGTGCTAAAGGTGCAGCTGTCGTTGGAATTGTCATGAATGTAATATTCTTAGCTCTTGTTTTCTATAAAATCTGGCGTCAACAAAAGGATTTGCTTGAAGAAACAGAAGTGGAAGAAGTCGTTTAAAAGTTGACAAACAATAACTATCAAGATACAATCTTGGTAGTTATTTTTATTGGATAAAGCAAAGAATGAGGTAGATATGAAAAAAATTTCATTAGTTTATATCAGTTTAAGTGGCAATACAGAAAGTTTCGTGACACGCCTGAAAACCTATCTTTTAGAGCAGTATAAAAACATTGAGATTGAAAAGATTGATATCAAAGAGCTGGTTAAGGAAGGTCAGGAATTCTATGAAATGTCGAATCCTTTTGTCACTTTTTTACCAACTTATTTAGAAGGTGGGAATGGTGTTGACAATGGAGATGTAGAAATCTTAACGACTCCTGTAGGTGATTTTATCGCCTATGGTGACAATGCTAGTAAGTGTTTTGGTGTTGTAGGGTCCGGCAACCGTAATTTCAATAACCAATACTGTCTAACTGCAAAACAATACAGTCAACGCTTTGGATTTCCTGTACTAGCTGATTTTGAAATGCGTGGTATGTTGGGAGATATCAAGAAGGTTGCAGGCATTATTGCAGAGCTCTACGAACTTGAGGTTTAATAAGAGGTATATTTTCTAAGCTAGAATGTTAGCCTATGGATCGTAGAATTATTTCAAAAGAGAACAGTTCAAATGAGTAAATTACAGAGATCATTTTTAAAGTATATAAAACGCAAACCAAGCTTCAAGGATATTATCCTATGCAGTGCTTTGCTACTATTAGCGATTGCTCTGCTACTGTTCTCTGAGAAAATTTTTGATGAAAATGTAGCACCAGTTGGAACCATGGTATCCTTAGGGATTGTTATCCTGGTAGGAATCTTAGCTGTCAGAAGAAAGTAAAAAGACTCGAGAATTTTACATCTCGAGTCTTTTTGTTATTTGCGAATTTCGTCAACGATTTCTTTTGCAATTGGAATTCCTAAACGGTAACCTTTGTTGATGTAGTCAATGACATCATTGATGTTTTCTGTCGATTGGATTTTCTCTGTGATAGTTGCACGAAAAACTGGATCTTTCAATAGTTGGTCTTGAAGCAGTCTTTGAAGTCTCTCTTTTTCGTATTTATTGACAAGAAATAGAAAAACAAGACTGATAACAACTAAGATATAAGCGTATTGGCTCATAAAAATTCTCCCTAGGTGATAAAGAAGTAGGTGGTAAGATAAAAGTAATTTTTTTTATTTTTCGAGTGATAGTACTGTAAGCGCCTAGCCAAAGTCCGAATAGGATTTGGCGTTAGTTACTTAGATTGCTTTGCAATCAAGTAACTTTGGCGAGTTACATCTTCTCTGGCGCCTCTACACCCAACAGACGAAGCGCTTCTTTGAGGACAACTGCTGTTGCATAGCTAAGGGCTAGACGGCTGTCACGTTCTGGACTTTCATCTAAGATACGAGTGTGGGCATAGTATTTATTAAAGGCTTGAGCTAAGCTGATTGCAAATTTAGCGATGATAGAAGGCTCGTAGTTATCAGCTGCACGTTTAATGATACGTGGGAAGTCTTGGATGAGCTTAATGATTTCCCAACTTTCAGCGTCGTTCAAGCTATAGTTGGCACCTGCTTCAGGTTTGAAATCAGCTTTACGTAAGATAGATTGGATACGAGCATAGGCATATTGAACATAAGGACCTGTCTCTCCTTCAAAGGATACCATGGCTTCAAGGTCGAAGTCATAGCCATTTGTACGGTCAGTTTTAAGGTCATAGAATTTAATGGCCCCAACTCCAACAGCATGAGCGACCTGGTCTTTGTTTTCAAGTTCTGGATTTTTGGCTTCGATCTGCGCTTTAGCACGGCTGATGGCTTCTGCAACAGTTGGTTCTAGCAAGATAACATTCCCTTTACGAGTAGAAAGTTTTTTCCCTTCTTTTGTAACCAAGCCAAAAGGAACATGGACAATGTCTTTGCTCCAATCGTAACCCATTTCTTGCAAGACAGCCTTGAGTTGTTTGAAGTGAGCAGATTGTTCTTGACCAACGACATAGATAGATTTGGCAAATTGGTACTCGTTTTTACGGTAGAGGGCCGCAGCTAAGTCACGCGTGATGTATAGAGTTGCACCGTCAGATTTCTTGATAAGAGCTGGGTGTTCAATACCATACTTTTCAAGATTGACAACTTGGGCACCTTCTGACTCGACAAGCAATCCTTTTTCAGAAAGGATGTCTACAACTGCATCCATTTTATCATTGTAGAAAGCTTCTCCGTTATAGCTATCGAATTCAACTTGTAACTCATTGTAAAGACGGTTAAACTCTACCAAGCTTTCATCGCGGAACCATTGCCAAAGAGCGAGAGCTTCCTCATCGCCGTTTTCAAGTTTGCGGAACCATTCGCGTGCTTCTTCATCCAAACTTGGATCATTCTCAGCTTCAGCATTGATGCGGACATAGAGCTTGAGGAGTTCATCGATTGGATGAGCTTTGACAGCTTCTTCATTACCCCATTTTTTGTAGGCAACAATCAACATCCCAAACTGTTTGCCCCAGTCTCCCAAGTGGTTGACTTTGACAGTTTTATAGCCGATTTTTTGGAAGATATGTGACAAGCTATCTCCGATAACTGTTGAACGAAGGTGACCGATTGAAAATGGTTTTGCGATATTAGGGCTAGACATGTCAATGACAACATTTTCTTGATTGCCAATCTCTTGGTCAGCGTAGTGCTCTTTTTCAGTGATAACGTTTTGTAGAACTTGACCAGAAATGGCAGCCTTATCAAGGAAGAAGTTGACGTAAGGACCTGTTGCTACAACCTTATCAAAAGCTTGGCTATTGATCTTTTCAGCGACGTCAGCAGCAATCATTTGAGGAGCTTTACGTTCAACCTTTGCCAATGAGAAGGCAGGGAAGGCGATATCTCCCATATCTGAGTTTTTAGGTGTTTCTAGTAAATTTAAAATAGCCTCTTGGTCCAGGCTATCAATGACGCTAGCCAACTCGCTAGCAATCAATTCTTTTGTATTCATTTAAGGCTCCTTTAGGGCTTTTCTACTATTCTATCACAAATTTAAGGAAAGACGAAAATTTTTTTGAAATATGCAGTTTTTTTGGTATAATGTTCTTGCTAAACAAATGCAAAATGTAAATAAATATTCATTTGAGAGGATGTTATGAGAAAAAAAGATCGTCATTCGCTGATTAAGCAGATGATTACGGAAGAAAAACTAGGGACTCAAAAGGAAATTCAAGATCGTTTAGAGGCTCGGAATGTCTTTGTAACCCAAACAACCTTATCACGAGATTTACGAGAAATCGGCTTGACCAAAGTTAAGAAAAATGACATGGTCTACTATGTCTTGGCCAATGAGACAGACAAAATTGACTTGGTTGAATTCCTTTCACATCATCTTGAAGGTGTAGCGAGAGCGGAATTTACTTTAGTTCTCCATACAAAACTTGGAGAAGCTGCGGTATTAGCAAATGTAGTAGATTCAAATAAAGATGGTAGGATCTTAGGTACAGTTGCTGGAGCGAATACCCTTTTGGTAATCTGTAAGGATCAACATGCAGCTAAAGTCATGGAAGAACGCTTGCTAGAGTTAATGGAAGATAGATAAGGTCTTGAGAGCTTCTCTCAGGACTGTTTTTACAAGGAGAGAGTAAATGACTACTGAAAAATTATCACCTGGTATGCAACAGTATGTGGATATCAAAAAACAATATCCAGATGCTTTTTTGCTTTTTCGCATGGGTGATTTTTATGAGTTGTTTTATGAAGATGCCGTCAATGCCGCTCAGATTCTAGAGATTTCGTTGACCAGTCGCAATAAAAATGCTGAAAATCCGATTCCTATGGCAGGTGTACCCTATCATTCTGCCCAACAGTACATAGATGTCCTCGTTGAGCGTGGCTACAAGGTTGCCATTGCTGAACAGATGGAAGACCCTAAGCAAGCTGTTGGTGTTGTTAAGCGTGAGGTTGTTCAAGTCATTACACCAGGTACAGTGGTTGATAGTAGTAAGCCAGATAGCCACAATAACTTTTTGGTAGCTATTGACCGTGATGAGTCTCGATATGGTCTAGCCTACATGGATTTGGTAACAGGTGATTTTTATGTGACAGGCTTATCTGATTTTACGCTAGTCTGTGGTGAAATTCGAAATCTAAAGGCCAGAGAAGTGGTGATTGGCTACGACTTGTCTGAAGTGGAAGAACAGATTCTCAGTTGTCAAATGAATCTAGTGCTTTCCTATGAACAAGAAACATACGAAGACGTTCATCTGTTGGATTCAAGATTGGCAACTGTTGAAGGAGCAGCTAGTGGGAAACTTCTTCAGTATGTTCATCGGACGCAGATGAGAGAGTTGAATCACTTAAAACCTGTTATTCGTTATGAAATCAAAGATTTCTTGCAGATGGATTTTGCGACCAAGGCTAGTCTTGATTTGGTTGAAAATGCTCGCTCAGGTAAGAAACAAGGGAGTCTGTTCTGGTTGCTTGATGAGACCAAGACTGCAATGGGTATGCGTCTTCTACGTTCTTGGATTCAACGTCCCTTGATTGATAAGGACCGTATTTTAGAACGTCAGGAGGTTGTTCAGATTTTCCTAGACTATTTCTTTGAGCGCAGTGATTTAACAGAAAGTCTCAAGGGAGTCTACGATATCGAGCGTCTGGCCAGTCGAGTGTCTTTTGGAAAAAGTAATCCTAAAGATCTCTTGCAATTAGCGACTACCTTGGGAAGTGTTCCACGAATTCGCGCCATTTTAGAAGGAATGGAGCAACCAGCTCTAGCTTATCTGATTGAACAACTAGATGCTATCCCAGAGTTGGAAAATCTCATTAGTGCAGCTATTGCTCCTGAGGCTCCCCACGTGATTACCGAAGGTGGTATTATCCGAACGGGCTTTGATGAGACCTTGGATAAATACCGCCGTGTGCTGAGAGAAGGGACTAGCTGGATTGCTGAGATCGAGGCTAAGGAAAGAGAAAACTCTGGCATCAATACTCTCAAGATTGACTACAATAAAAAAGACGGCTACTATTTCCATGTAACCAACTCGCAGCTAGGTAACGTACCAGCCCACTTTTTCCGCAAGGCTACGCTGAAAAACTCTGAGCGATTTGGGACAGAGGAATTGGCGCGTATCGAGGGAGAAATGCTAGAGGCGCGTGAGAAATCAGCAAACCTAGAATACGAAATCTTTATGCGTATTCGTGAAGAGGTTGGCAAGTATATCCAACGCCTACAGGCTCTGGCTCAAGGAATCGCCACTGTCGATGTCTTGCAAGGTTTGGCAGTGGTTGCAGAAAAACAGCACCTAATTCGACCAGAGTTTGGACAAGATTCTAGAATTGATATCCAAAATGGTCGCCACGCTGTTGTTGAAAAGGTTATGGGAGCGCAGACCTATATTCCGAACAGTATCCAAATGGATGAAGCTACCAGTATCCAGCTGATTACAGGACCTAACATGAGCGGTAAGTCAACTTATATGCGCCAGTTAGCGATAACAGCAATTATGGCTCAGATGGGTTCTTATGTCCCTGCAGAAAGTGCTCGACTGCCAATTTTTGATGCAATTTTTACCCGTATCGGAGCGGCAGATGACTTGGTTTCAGGTCAGTCTACCTTTATGGTAGAGATGATGGAAGCTAATAATGCCATTAGTCATGCGACAAAGAATTCATTAATTCTTTTTGATGAGTTAGGACGCGGGACCGCAACTTATGATGGTATGGCTCTAGCCCAGTCTATTATCGAGTATATCCATGAGCATATTGGTGCCAAGACTCTCTTTGCAACGCACTACCATGAATTAACCAGTCTGGAAGCTAGTCTTGAACATCTAGTAAATGTACATGTGGCTACGCTTGAGCAAAATGGTCAGGTCACTTTCCTTCATAAGATTGAACCAGGTCCAGCAGACAAATCGTACGGTATTCACGTTGCTAAGATTGCAGGATTGCCAGCAGACTTGCTAAAAAGAGCGGATGCGATTCTAACTCAACTAGAGAGCCAAGGTCAGGAAAATCCAATTTCTATCAATCAAAGGAATGTTGTCAATGAGCAAATGTCTCTCTTTGATGAAAAAGAAGAAAATCCTATCCTAGCAGAATTGGCCCAAGTAGATGTGTACAATATGACACCGATGCAAGCCATGAATCTCTTATTAGAGCTGAAACAAAAATTATAAGTCAAAAACCCACTCACAAAACGGAGTGGGTTTTTAGGTCTTATTTTTTCTGAGCCAATAATTGGTTGATATGGGCAACCCTCTTTGATTCTATCTTGTAGAGAATCGTCCAAATGATAAGGTAGACAATTGCAAACTCTGGAATGAGTTGGAGGAGGAAAACCCAGTTTAATGGGAACCAGCCTGCTAGGATTGCTAGAGGAACAAAGCCTAAAAGCATGAGGAAGAAGTGAGTGACAGTCGCACGAAGAAGGCTCCAATCTTGAGCAAATAGACGACTACCAAAACTAAAGAGTACTCCAATAGCTGCCCAGATAACCGTAGAGTAAAGCAAGACTAGAGAACCATGGACTTGATGCTCTCTCATGAATTGACCAACGGGCGATTCATAGCTTAGAGGTGCGTAGTAGCTTGGCGAATAGATAAAAGAAAAGATAATAGATAGGGTGAGGCCGATAAGGATACCGGTTGTGGCATCGTGAAATACTTGTTTTTTCATAGTTCTAATTTCTCCTTAATAGTTTTGAGGTAACGGCGAGATGAGTAGGTGAAACTTTCGTTTTTTAAATAGATTTCAATCAAGCCGTTAGAGGTTAGTTTTAGATGACTAATTGCATCAATGTTGACAATTTCCGATTGGGAAATTTTGATAAAGGAAGCAGGTAGAATTTCACTTGCTTGGTAAAGACGAATGTCGAGAGCGTAGGTTCGACTATCAGTTTCAGCCAAAACTTTACGATTTTCAATGTAAATTCGCTGGATTTTGCTAATCTGAATCAAGTAGACCTGGTCTTGAAATTTTCCTTTGATGGTCTCCTTTTGATCCAGAGATTGGACAAAGTCCTGAACTTTTTGAACTCGAGTGGACAAGGTTGGCGCTTCGATTATGATTTGTTCTTCAGTATGTTGTGCATCAATGTCAAGTCTGACTTTCATAATTTCTCCTTTATAAAGTTGTAATAGAGATCTCTTGCTTACAAATCTATTAAACACCATTTTGTCGACAAATACAAGAAGCTTTGTCTATGTGGTCGATTGGAGAACCTATCTGGTAGGTGAGCGTTTTCAGATAGATTTATGATCCAAGAAGTCAAAAAATAAGAAGAAATATATTGACAAAAATAGAAAAAAAGTGGTACAATGTTAGACGGTACTTTTTACTTTTGGTCTCTCAAGAGTGTACAGGGACGTGCTGACAAATGTTGCAAAAGTACACACAGATGATAGCTGTCACCAAGTGTATCATCACCAAAAATAAAAAAAACACAGGAGAATGTAGATGCCTACAATTAACCAATTGGTTCGCAAACCGCGTAAATCAAAAGTAGAAAAATCTAAATCACCAGCTTTGAACGTTGGTTACAACAGTCATAAAAAAGTTCAAACAAACGTTTCTTCACCACAAAAACGTGGTGTAGCAACTCGTGTTGGAACTATGACACCTAAAAAACCTAACTCTGCCCTTCGTAAATTTGCTCGTGTACGTTTGAGCAACCTTATCGAAGTTACTGCCTACATCCCAGGTATCGGACACAACTTGCAAGAGCACAGCGTGGTGCTTCTTCGTGGTGGACGTGTAAAAGACCTTCCAGGGGTACGTTACCATATCGTCCGTGGTGCACTTGATACTGCAGGTGTTAACGATCGTAAACAAGGCCGTTCTAAATACGGTACTAAACGTCCGAAAAAAGCATAAGGAAAGGGGATAAAGAGAAATGAGTCGTAAAAATAGAGCTCCAAAACGTGAAGTATTGCCAGATCCGCTTTACAATTCACAATTAGTTACTCGTCTTATCAACCGCGTTATGCTTGACGGTAAACGTGGTACAGCTGCTTCAATCGTTTACGGTGCTTTTGAACAAATCAAAGAAGCTACTGGTAACGATGCACTTGAAGTATTTGAAACAGCTATGGAAAACATCATGCCTGTACTTGAAGTACGTGCACGTCGTGTTGGTGGATCAAACTACCAAGTCCCAGTTGAAGTTCGTCCAGAACGTCGTACAACTCTTGGACTTCGTTGGTTGGTAACTATTGCTCGTCTTCGTGGTGAGCACACAATGGTTGACCGCCTTGCTAAAGAAATCATGGATGCTGCTAACAACACTGGTGCAGCAGTTAAGAAACGTGAAGACACTCACCGTATGGCTGAAGCTAACCGTGCCTTCGCACACTTCCGTTGGTAAGAAAATGATGCTAGGAACGGTAAGGGTGCAAGGTGAAAATAGGAAACTGACGCAGTATTCGACGAATACAAGGAAGTTTATCTTTTTCACACAGCATCCCGTTCCGGCTCAAATCGGCTAACTAACTTTAGCCCGAGTTCAATTCAACTTGACATCTCACAAGTTGAAACCAACTATAACATGAAAACATTGAGAACGGGTGGGTCCTGCCTATCCGTTTTTATTGAAAGAGTGTTAGAAACAGATTAGAAATTAAAAAAAATAGGAGAAAAAAACCTCATGGCACGCGAATTTTCACTTGAAAAAACTCGTAATATCGGTATCATGGCTCACGTCGACGCCGGTAAAACAACTACAACTGAGCGTATCCTTTACTACACTGGTAAAATCCACAAAATCGGTGAAACTCACGAAGGTGCGTCACAAATGGACTGGATGGAGCAAGAGCAAGAACGTGGTATCACTATCACATCTGCTGCGACAACAGCTCAATGGAACAACCACCGCGTAAACATCATCGACACACCAGGACACGTGGACTTCACAATCGAAGTACAACGTTCTCTTCGTGTATTGGACGGTGCGGTTACAGTTCTTGACTCACAATCAGGTGTTGAGCCTCAAACTGAAACCGTTTGGCGTCAAGCAACTGAGTACGGAGTTCCACGTATCGTATTTGCCAACAAAATGGACAAAATCGGTGCTGACTTCCTTTACTCAGTAAGCACACTTCATGACCGTCTTCAAGCAAATGCACACCCAATTCAATTGCCAATCGGTGCTGAAGATGACTTCCGTGGAATCATCGACTTGATCAAGATGAAAGCTGAAATCTATACTAACGACCTTGGTACAGATATCCTTGAAGAAGACATTCCAGCTGAATACCTTGACCAAGCTCAAGAATACCGTGAAAAATTGATTGAAGCAGTTGCTGAAACTGACGAAGAATTGATGATGAAATACCTCGAAGGTGAAGAAATCACTAACGAAGAATTAAAAGCTGGTATCCGTAAAGCGACTATCAACGTTGAATTCTTCCCAGTATTGTGTGGTTCAGCCTTCAAGAACAAAGGTGTTCAATTGATGCTTGATGCGGTTATCGACTACCTTCCAAGCCCACTTGATATCCCAGCGATCAAGGGTATCAACCCAGATACTGAAGAAGAAGAAACTCGTCCAGCATCTGATGAAGAGCCATTTTCAGCTCTTGCCTTCAAGATCATGACTGACCCATTCGTAGGTCGTTTGACATTCTTCCGTGTTTACTCAGGTGTTCTTCAATCAGGTTCATACGTATTGAACACATCTAAAGGTAAACGTGAACGTATCGGACGTATCCTTCAAATGCACGCTAACAGCCGTCAAGAAATCGATACTGTTTACTCAGGTGATATCGCTGCTGCCGTTGGTTTGAAAGACACTACAACTGGTGACTCATTGACAGATGAAAAAGCCAAAATCATTCTTGAGTCAATCAACGTTCCAGAACCAGTTATCCAATTGATGGTTGAACCAAAATCTAAAGCAGACCAAGACAAGATGGGTATCGCCCTTCAAAAATTGGCTGAAGAAGATCCAACATTCCGCGTTGAAACTAACGTTGAAACTGGTGAAACAGTTATCTCTGGTATGGGTGAGCTTCACCTTGACGTCCTTGTTGACCGTATGCGTCGTGAGTTCAAAGTTGAAGCGAACGTAGGTGCCCCTCAAGTATCTTACCGTGAAACATTCCGCGCTTCTACTCAAGCACGTGGATTCTTCAAACGTCAGTCTGGTGGTAAAGGTCAATTCGGTGATGTATGGATTGAATTTACTCCAAACGAAGAAGGAAAAGGATTCGAATTCGAAAACGCAATCGTCGGTGGTGTGGTTCCTCGTGAATTTATCCCAGCGGTTGAAAAAGGTTTGGTAGAATCTATGGCTAATGGTGTTCTTGCAGGTTACCCAATGGTTGACGTTAAAGCTAAGCTTTACGATGGTTCATACCACGATGTCGACTCATCTGAAACTGCCTTCAAGATCGCGGCTTCTCTTGCCCTTAAAGAAGCTGCTAAAACTGCACAACCAGCTATCCTTGAGCCAATGATGCTTGTAACAATCACTGTTCCTGAAGAAAACCTTGGTGATGTTATGGGTCACGTAACTGCTCGTCGTGGACGTGTAGATGGAATGGAAGCACACGGTAACAGCCAAATCGTTCGTGCTTACGTTCCACTTGCTGAAATGTTCGGTTACGCAACAGTTCTTCGTTCTGCATCACAAGGACGTGGTACATTCATGATGGTATTCGACCACTACGAAGATGTACCTAAGTCAGTACAAGAAGAAATCATTAAGAAAAACAAAGGTGAAGACTAATTTGTCGTCACTATAAAAGAAGTCACTTTGTGGCTTCTTTTTCTGTTTAGTAGAAATAGGAAAAAGTACCTCAAGTATGGTAAAATAGAAGGAGTATATTGTGAGGAAAATGGATGTCAACCACTTTTGAAATTTTAATGAATCAGTTGGGTATCCCCGCTGAGATAAGAAATCATGAGGCCTTCTCCCAGGCTGAAATTGAACAAGTTATTGTACATAAGCGCAGTAAAATCTGGGAGTTTCATTTTGTATTTGAGAATATTCTACCATTTGAGGTTTTTCTGGAATTGAAAAAGGGCCTAAAAGAAGAATTTTCAAAGACTGGAAATCAGGCTAGTTTTGAGATTAAATCTCGAAGCCAAGCTTTTTCAAGAGAGCTTTTACAGGCCTACTATAGAGAGGCTTTTTCAGATGGCCCTTGTTCTAGTCAAGGCTTTCGGACCATGTATCAGGATTTTCAGGTTCGATTTGAAAATGATCAGTTGATTATTGAAGCTTCTGAAGCAGCAGATACAGAGCATTTCAGAAAAAATCACCTGCCTAATCTTGTCAAACAGTTGGAAGAATTTGGTTTTCCTAAATTAACCTTCCGATTGGAAAAAAATGAGGATCTGACCAAGGAAGAACAAGAAGCCTTCCGTACAGAGAATCAAATGATTGTTCAGGCTGCCAATGATGAGACCCTTCGAGCTATGGAACAGTTAGAACAGATGGCACCGCCACCTCCAGTTGAGGACAAACCTGTCTTTGATTTCCAAGCCAAGAAGGCAGCTGCCAAGCCTAAACTCGACAAGGCAGAGATAACTCCAATGATTGAGGTCAATACCGAAGAAAATCGATTGGTTTTTGAAGGGGTTGTCTTTGATGTGGAGCATAAGGTGACAAGAACAGGACGTGTCTTGATTAATTTCAAGATGACGGACTATACGTCTAGTTTCTCTATGCAAAAATGGGTCAAAAATGAAGAGGAAGCTCAGAAGTTTGATATTATTAAGAAAAATTCATGGCTCCGTGTTCGTGGAAATGTCGAGGTCAATAATTTCACACGAGATTTGACCATGAATGTGCAAGATGTGCAGGAAGTAGTCCACTATGAACGTAAGGACTTGATGCCAGAAGGTGAGCGTCGCGTTGAGTTTCATGCCCATACCAATATGTCGACTATGGATGCTCTTCCTGAGGTTGAGGAAATCGTTGGAACAGCAGCCAAATGGGGTCACAAAGCAGTGGCAATCACAGACCACGGCAATGTTCAGTCTTTCCCTCACGGTTATAAGGCCGCCAAGAAAGCTGGTATTCAGCTCATTTATGGAATGGAAGCAAATATCGTTGAGGATCGTGTTCCTATCGTCTATAACGAAGTGGAGATGGATCTTTCTGAAGCAACCTATGTAGTCTTTGACGTGGAAACGACAGGTCTATCAGCTATCTATAATGACTTGATTCAGGTAGCGGCTTCCAAGATGTATAAGGGTAACATCATCGCTGAGTTTGATGAATTTATCAATCCAGGGCATCCCTTATCAGCTTTTACTACTGAGTTGACTGGAATTACGGATGACCATGTGAAAAATGCTAAACCCTTGGTTCAAGTTCTGAAAGAATTCCAAGAATTCTGTAAAGATACCGTTCTTGTAGCCCATAATGCAAGCTTTGACGTTGGTTTTATGAATGCCAACTATGAGCGTCACGGTCTTCCAAAAATTACTCAACCTGTCATCGATACGCTAGAGTTCGCTAGAAATCTCTATCCAGAGTACAAGCGACATGGTTTGGGACCCTTGACCAAACGTTTTGGTGTAGCTCTAGAACACCACCATATGGCCAACTATGATGCGGAAGCAACTGGTCGTCTGCTCTTTATCTTTATCAAGGAAGTGGGAGAAAAACACGGTGTGACGAACTTAGCACGATTAAACCTTGATTTAATCAGTCCGGATTCTTATAAGAAAGCTCGAGTCAAGCATGCAACCATCTATGTGAAAAATCAGGTGGGCTTGAAAAATATCTTTAAGCTAGTTTCTCTCTCTAATACCCAGTATTTTGAAGGAGTTCCACGGATTCCACGTACGGTACTGGATGCCCATCGAGAAGGTTTGATCTTGGGCTCGGCTTGTACAGAAGGGGAAGTCTTTGATGCAGTCGTATCACAGGGTGTAGATGCTGCAGTCGAAGTAGCTAAATACTATGATTTTATCGAAGTGATGCCTCCGGCTATCTATGCGCCTCTGATTGCCAAAGAGCAGGTCAAGGATATGGAGGAGCTTCATACCATTATCAAGAGCTTGATTGAGGTCGGAGACCGTCTCGGTAAGCCAGTTCTTGCGACAGGAAACGTCCACTATATCGAACCTGAGGATGAGATTTATCGCGAGATCATCGTGAGAAGTCTCGGTCAGGGTGCCATGATTAACCGAACGATCGGCCATGGAGAAGCTGCCCAACCAGCTCCGCTACCCAAGGCACATTTTAGAACAACCAATGAAATGTTGGATGAATTTGCCTTTCTAGGAGAAGATTTGGCTCGTAAGATTGTCATTGAAAATACCAATGCCTTGGCAGAAATCTTTGAACCTGTCGAGGTCGTTAAAGGCGACTTGTACACGCCTTTCATTGACAAGGCTGAAGAAACAGTTGCCGAGTTGACCTATAAAAAAGCTTTTGAAATCTATGGAAATCCACTCCCAGATATTGTCGATTTGCGGATTGAAAAAGAACTAACCTCTATCCTGGGGAATGGATTCGCCGTGATTTATCTGGCTTCGCAAATGCTAGTGCACCGCTCCAACGAACGAGGCTACTTAGTTGGTTCACGTGGGTCTGTTGGATCTAGTTTTGTTGCGACCATGATTGGAATTACCGAGGTCAATCCTCTATCGCCTCACTATGTCTGTGGTCAGTGTCAGTACAGTGAATTTATCACGGATGGTTCCTACGGTTCAGGCTTTGATATGCCAGATAAAGACTGTCCAAACTGTGGCCACAAGCTCAGCAAGAATGGACAGGACATTCCTTTCGAGACCTTCCTTGGTTTTGATGGGGATAAGGTACCTGATATCGATTTGAACTTCTCAGGTGAAGACCAACCGAGCGCCCACTTGGATGTTCGTGATATCTTTGGGGAAGAGTATGCCTTCCGTGCAGGAACGGTTGGTACGGTGGCTGCCAAGACCGCCTATGGATTTGTCAAAGGTTACGAGCGTGACTATGGCAAATTCTACCGAGAAGCCGAAGTTGAGCGCCTAGCCCAAGGAGCTGCTGGTGTTAAACGTACGACCGGTCAGCACCCAGGAGGAATCGTTGTTATCCCTAACTATATGGATGTCTATGACTTTACTCCAGTACAGTATCCTGCAGATGATGTAACTGCTGAATGGCAGACTACTCACTTTAACTTCCACGATATCGATGAGAACGTCCTCAAGCTCGATGTTCTAGGACATGATGATCCGACCATGATTCGCAAGCTCCAGGACTTGTCAGGCATTGATCCAAATGATATTCCTATGGATGATCCTGGTGTCATGGCCCTCTTCTCAGGTACAGATATCCTAGGAGTGACCCCTGAGCAAATCGGGACTTCAACTGGCATGCTTGGAATTCCAGAGTTTGGAACTAACTTTGTTCGAGGCATGGTGGATGAAACCCATCCGACGACCTTTGCGGAGTTGCTTCAACTTTCTGGACTGTCTCACGGTACCGACGTTTGGTTGGGAAATGCTCAGGATTTGATTAAGGCAGGAATTGCGGATCTTTCAACCGTTATCGGATGTCGGGATGACATCATGGTTTACCTCATGCACGCAGGTTTAGATCCTAAGATGGCCTTTACCATCATGGAGCGAGTGCGTAAGGGATTGTGGCTCAAAATCTCAGAAGAAGAGCGCAATGGTTATATCGAAGCCATGAAGGCCAATAATGTGCCTGAGTGGTATATCGAATCTTGTGGAAAAATCAAGTACATGTTCCCTAAAGCCCATGCGGCAGCCTACGTTATGATGGCCCTTCGCGTGGCCTACTTCAAGGTTCACCATCCAATTTATTATTACTGTGCATACTTCTCCATCCGTGCTAAGGCTTTTGATATCAAGACCATGGGTGCAGGCTTGGATGCTATCAAACGTAAGATGCAAGAAATTGCTGAAAAGCGTAAGAACAATGAAGCTTCCAACGTAGAAATTGACCTCTACACCACACTTGAAATCGTCAATGAGATGTGGGAACGTGGCTTTAAGTTCGGCAAATTGGATCTCTATCGCAGTGATGCGACTGAATTCATCATCGATGGAGACACCCTCATCCCACCGTTTGTCGCTATGGATGGTCTGGGAGAGAACGTTGCCAAGCAACTGGTTCGTGCCCGTCAAGAGGGAGAATTCCTCTCTAAAACTGAGTTGCGCAAGCGTGGAGGACTTTCCTCAACCTTGGTTGAAAAGATGGATGAAATGGGAATTCTCGGCAATATGCCAGAGGACAATCAGTTGAGTTTGTTTGATGATTTATTTTAATAGTTTGAAATGTCTTGTGTAGATTTGAGGTTGGCTAATAATGCTAAAGAAAAATAGAGCAACACCCTGGAAATCAGGGAAAGTTATTTCTATATGTTTAAGAAATGGCGTTTATATCTTAGCGCAAATGGTGCGAGAACCCTATCTAGTATTTTTTAACCATTTTAATGAGGAA
Source organism: Streptococcus timonensis (assembly GCF_047460355.1). Lineage (GTDB taxonomy): Bacteria > Bacillota > Bacilli > Lactobacillales > Streptococcaceae > Streptococcus > Streptococcus timonensis_A. The sequence goes on from NZ_JASHGL010000003.1 coordinate 188,321, forward strand.
AATAACTGGAAGGGAGTGACCTTGAAAGAGGAGGATATCCTCTTTTGTAAGGCTGTTACTCGCCAGTTTCTACGCTATAGTCCTGTTGCGATTGTCAAAGAAGTTACCCCCCTGTTAGATTATGAACTGCCTAAAGAATGGATTTATAGCCATATTGGAGGGTATCCTATTACTGTTTCGGTAAAGGGAAGGGAGCGCCAAATTGCTGGTTTTGGTAGACGTTGTTCTTTGGTTCTGGCGGATAAAGACAGTGGACAACCAGAAGATAATCCACTTATGGGACTTTTCCAATCCTATATCATATCAGATATCAAAGAACAAGATTGGGATCGGGTAGGTCAGGCTGAACTTATGTCTATTGAAGTATTTCCAACACTCAACGAACGTCTCTATCTTTGCTTTCTTTATGGGAAAAATATAAATCCAGAACAAGATATCTCTTTAGGAAAGCTTCTACCTGATGACTATGAAACCTATATAGATATCCTCACAAATAGTCCAGAAGCACGACGCCTCTACCTAGGAGAGCATGAAGAATAAGAAAGGATATTTCATGAAACTAAGAATTTTCGCGGAAGACAAGCCGGCTGAGAAGGTGTTTGAGTATCAATTAGACCTTGCTGATCAGACAATTCTTCTATCGACAGCACTTTTGTCTACTGCCATTGCTTTAGCGGGGCTATTTTCTGCTTTGAAAGAAAAATAAAAATAGAAAAGAGAAAACAAGAATGGTTTTACCAAATTTTAAAGAAAATCTAGAAAAATATGCTAAGCTTTTGGTTGCAAACGGTGTGAATGTGCAACCTGGTCATACCTTGGCTCTCTCAATCGATGTGGAGCAACGTGAGTTGGCTCACTTAATCGTTAAAGAGGCTTATGCCCTTGGTGCACACGAAGTTATCGTTCAATGGGCAGATGACTTTGTAAACCGTGAGAAATTCCTTCACGCGCCACTAGAACGTTTGGACAATGTGCCAGAATATAAGATTGCTGAGATGAACTACCTTCTTGAAAACAAAGCAAGTCGTCTCGGTGTTCGTTCTTCTGACCCAGGTGCCTTGAACGGAGTGGATGCAGAAAAACTTTCTGCTTCTGCAAAAGCGATGGGAATCGCCATGAAGCCAATGCGTATCGCAACTCAATCTAACAAGGTTAGCTGGACTGTAGCAGCAGCTGCTGGACTAGAGTGGGCTAAGAAGGTCTTTCCAAATGCTGCGAGTGACGAAGAAGCAGTAGACCTCCTTTGGGACCAAATCTTCAAAACTTGCCGTATCTACGAAGAAGATCCAGTTAAAGCTTGGGAAGAACATGCAGCAATCTTGAAGAGCAAGGCGGAAATGCTCAACAAAGAGCAATTCTCAGCTCTTCACTACACTGCCCCTGGAACAGACTTGACACTTGGCTTGCCTAATAACCACGTTTGGGAATCAGCTGGAGCCATCAATGCTCAAGGCGAAGGTTTCTTGCCAAATATGCCAACAGAAGAAGTCTTTACAGCCCCTGATTTCCGTCGCGCAGATGGTTATGTAACATCTACGAAACCTCTTAGCTATAATGGAAATATCATCGAAGGCATCAAGGTGACCTTTGAAAATGGTCAAATCGTTGATATCACAGCTGAAAAGGGTGATCAAGTAATGAAGGATCTCGTCTTTAAGAATGCTGGCGCGCGTGCCTTGGGTGAATGTGCCTTGGTACCAGATCCAAGCCCAATTTCTCAGTCAGGCATTACCTTCTTTAACACCCTTTTCGATGAGAATGCTTCTAACCACTTAGCTATCGGTGCCGCTTATGCAACGAGCGTTGTTGGTGGAGCAGAGATGAGCGAAGAAGAGCTGGAAGCTGCAGGACTTAACCGTTCAGATGTTCACGTTGACTTTATGATTGGTTCTAACCAAATGGATATCGATGGTATCCGTGAGGATGGAACACGCGTACCCCTCTTCCGCAATGGAGATTGGGCAATTTAAGGAGAAACTATGATTGGAAGTATGTTTGTCGGTCTTTTGATCGGACTATTAGCAGGAGTTATCACCAATCGTGGAGAACGGATGGGATGCTTCGGGAAAATGTTTCTGGGTTGGATTGGTGCTTTCCTGGGTCAAATGCTTTTTGGAACTTGGGGGCCTATTTTAGCTGATACGGCTATTATCCCATCAGTTTTAGGAGCCATGATTTTATTAGCCATCTTTTGGAAAAAAGACAGCTAGTTTTAACTTGCTAGAACAGATAGAGAGGTTGGAAATCTTCCAACCTCTTTTTTATGAGCTGCAAAAAAGACTGATATGCGCCTAGCTTGGCTTTCAGTGACTGGTTCTTTTTATATTGCGTCAAGTATGGTACAATAAAAACATGAGAATTCAACAATTACACTATATTATCAAAATCGTAGAGACTGGTTCGATGAATGAGGCTGCCAAGCAACTTTTCATTACACAACCGAGTCTATCAAATGCCGTTCGTGATTTAGAAAATGAGATGGGCATTGAGATTTTTATCCGAAATCCTAAAGGAATCACCCTCACACGTGATGGGATGGAATTTTTATCCTATGCCCGTCAGGTTGTCGAGCAAACGCAACTTCTAGAAGAACGCTATAAGAACCCAATCGCTCATCGCGAGCTTTTTAGTGTGTCTTCGCAGCACTATGCCTTTGTGGTCAATGCTTTTGTTTCCTTGCTCAAGAAAAGCGATATGGAAAAGTACGAGCTTTTTTTGCGTGAAACCAGAACTTGGGAAATCATCGACGACGTCAAGAACTTCCGAAGTGAAGTGGGAGTTCTCTTTTTAAATAGCTATAACCGGGACGTTCTTTCGAAGATGTTGGATGACAACCATCTGGTTGCCCACCATCTCTTTACAGCCCAACCCCATATCTTTGTCAGCAAGACCAACCCTCTTGCTAAAAGAGACAAGGTGCAGTTGGCAGACCTAGAAGACTTCCCATATTTGAGCTATGACCAAGGTACCCATAATTCCTTCTATTTCTCAGAAGAGATTTTGTCTCAGGAACACCACAAGAAATCCATCGTTGTTAGTGACCGTGCGACCTTGTTCAATCTCTTGATTGGTTTGGATGGCTATACCATCGCGACTGGTATCCTTAATAGTAACCTCAATGGAGACAACATCGTTTCGATTCCGCTTGATATTGATGATCCCATTGAACTGGTTTATATCCAGCATGAGAAAACTAGCTTATCTAAGATGGGTGAACGCTTCATCGAGTACCTACTTGAAGAAGTTCGCTTTGATAAGTAATTTGAATAAATGAGAAGAGAAAAGAAGAATGACGACATTAAATACAAATGATTTTGATTTTCACTTACCAGAGGAATTGATTGCTCAGACTCCTTTGGAAAAGCGCGATGCCTCTAAACTCTTGATGGTCAATCGCAAAACAGGTGAATTTCAAGATCGCCACTTTCACTCTATTATCGAAATGCTAGAGCCAGGTGATGCCCTAGTTATGAATGATACCCGCGTTTTGCCAGCCCGACTTCATGGTCAAAAGGAAGAAACAGGAGGCCATGTTGAACTCTTGCTTTTGAAAAATACAGCAGGAGATGAGTGGGAAGTCTTGGCTAAACCAGCTAAACGTCTCAAGGTCGGCACCCGTGTTATCTTTGGTGATGGTCGACTTAGCGCAGTCGTGACTGAGGAATTAACCCATGGCGGTCGTATTGTCCGTTTTGAGTATGAGAGGATTTTCCTAGAAGTGCTTGAAAGTCTTGGAGAAATGCCTTTGCCTCCTTATATTCATGAAAAATTGGATGACCGTGAACGTTACCAGACAGTCTATGCCAAGGAGAGTGGATCAGCGGCAGCCCCAACTGCAGGGCTACATTTTACCAAAGAATTACTAGAAGAAATCCAGCAAAAAGGCGTTCATCTAGTCTACCTGACCTTGCACGTTGGACTTGGGACCTTTAGACCTGTTTCAGTAGATAATCTGGATGAGCACGAGATGCACTCAGAGTTTTATCAATTGTCTGAGGAAGCTGCAGCGACCTTGCGTCAGGTCAAAGAAAATGGTGGCCGTGTCATTGCTGTGGGGACTACCTCTATCCGTACGCTAGAGACTATCGGAAGCAAGTTTGACGGCCAAATCCAGGCCGACTCTGGCTGGACTAATATCTTTATCAAGCCAGGCTATGACTGGAAGGTGGTGGATGCTTTTTCTACTAATTTCCATTTGCCGAAGTCTACCTTGGTCATGCTAGTTTCTGCCTTTGCAGGCCGTGAATTGGTCCTCAAAGCCTACCAACATGCTATCGATGAAAAATACCGTTTCTTTAGCTTTGGCGATGCCATGTTTATCTACTAAAAAACGAGCAAATCAAAACTAGAAATAAAAGGGCTAATTCCTACTTGGATTAGCCTTTTTTTGATATATGATAGCTGTTGAATTAAAAGCAAATAAATGATACACTGAAGACTACGATACAGCCGTCAAATATATGCAAAATCTGACAAGCTACTTTTATCTGTGTCTATTTCAAAGGAGATTTTTATGAAAAACAAAACATTGCGCTATACGAGCCTATCAGTCCTGACCTTGTTGGCTGCCTTGACCTTGGTTGCCTGTGGTGGAAAGACTGACAAGAATACGTCATCTTCAAACCAAAAGGAGACAACAAGCAAGGTGACTACAGAGTCCGCAAGTAAAACTGAAGCAGGCCAAAAAGAGGAGCAGAAGTCAGAAACAAATAGTGCGACAGAAGCTACAACCACTCAAGCAGAACAAAAGGAAGATAAGCAAAAATCACAAGAGGCTTACGCTAAGTTTGTAGGGGCTTGGGAAAACTACGCGGGAACAACTGCAACAGTCACAGCAGATGGAATTGTAACGATCCAAAGTTCAAATGGAACCTTTAAATACGAGATGGGTCAAGTAGAGGAAAAAGACGGCTACTACTTAACAGGTATTCATCTTGTCGGTGGTGGACAAGGGGCACGATTGATCTTTACCCCAGCTGGAGTCCGAAATGAAGTGACAGGTACAGATGGCAGTCAAGATGTCTTGTCTATCGGTCAATCTGTAAGCGACAAAGATAACCAGTTTTACCGTAACTAAGAACATCAATCAGAAGTAAGGGTGATGAAATGTCCTTGCTTTCTAACCAATTTAAAAAGGAGTATAAAATGAGTATGACTTTTGTTGTTTTCTTTATCATCTTTATGTTACTAATCTTTGTTTTTGTAGCAGGGATTGTTTATTGGGCTATTAGCCACGCCAATAAAAATAACAATGAATATCTAGCCTTTGCAACTGCGCACGGATATCAATTTGACCAAGCTCAAGGTAGAGACAACTATAGGGATTACTCAAGCAGAACGATATCTAGTACGCTCACTATAACTCCTACCCAAAGTCCCTATGTAGAAAAATATGCCAATTTTAGCTATTATCCTTTTGGGTGTGGACATGAGAGAAAAGTTGCCTATGTCATCTCTGGTAACTACAAGGGGAAACAATTCCGGGCTTTCACTTATCATTTTAGAGGCAATACAATTGAGGGGACAGGAACAGGTGGTGTCTTTAATGTTGTTATGATTGAATGCCCAGATACACCAAAAGGTCAGCTTTCAGAGCAAGTTTTTTACGAAAATGGATTTCTTTGCGAATATCAACATGGAAACCTAAACGTGGAAACCATTCATGATCGAGTGAACCAACTAGGAAATGTTGCTCAAGGTTTATAATTCTTCATTTTTTATCTCTCTTTGGGAAAAAATCTATCAATGGTGTCATAAAATTGGAGGAGTAAATGAAGAAAAAATCTCTTTTTCAGGGAAGTTTTGAAGAGAGTCTGAATCTTGAAGATGATGGTTTTAGAAAGTTACAGCAAGAGCAACATGATAAGACTGCGAAATTTTTTAAGAATGGCCATGCTTCCCTTTGGTTTTGCATTCGAAGTTTTATTTTAAGCCTTATTTTTCCTGTCGGCTTTAACTTTATCTTGCTGGCTATCTCTATGGAGTTCCATGAAAGTGATACGTTGACCCTTCCAATAGCTAAGCACGAGTCTTTAACAGTAAATGTTTTTCTGATTTTGCTTATTATCTGGTTATCCTTGGTTGTGATTGGAAAATTTATTAAACGAACGTACTTATTACCGTATCGTTATCAGTTTCATGCTTTTACATTTATGATTTGGTTCTTATTGGAAATGGATCTAATATTTTTAGACTTTCTGCTAGCAAATTTGGCCTCTTGGGAAATTATTGGTATAGTTGGTTTCATTGTGATGATTATTTACTGGATGTTTAATATTGAGCTAGCGGGGTTAAGGAAACTCATGTATGGTGAGATGTTGAAAGAGACATTTCGGAATAAGATTGCAAAAATGATTGCTCTCTATGGTATGGGGATTTTAGGAGTAGCTATGATCGTAAAGCATCTTTTGGGATTCTTTGAAATAGATATTTTAAGCTCAATAAAAGGCTTTGGATTTCTGCTGTTATGGATTTTTTGTAATTTTGTATTGTTCGCCATCGTTATTTTTATCGGTTTTCCTTATTTCCTCCATGCCTATTATAAGTGGAAATATCCAGAAGAATACCGTGAGTGGGAGGGCCAGTCTGTCGAAGAATGGTATGGGAAGGCCTACTTGAAAAAATATCCAGAGCTCTTAGAAAAAGATTCTGGAGAAAATTAAAAATCAAGCTAGTTTTAGATGAGGCCATCATTTTAAGATAATCAGTCGTTTAGAGGGGAAATACAAGCATGTTTTTTAGGAAAGTGATTTATATAGGGGAGAGCCAAGGTCAGGCTATTTATGTCCATGTCGATGAGCCACGAAATCCTCTAGCAGCTCCTAAAAGTAAATTTTTAGATACTGAGGCATCCCGTGGAAATCGAAAACACATTGTCTGGTTGATTTGTGGCCTTTTAGGATTCAGTAGCATCATGCAGCTTTTCCCGGCAACACGCTTTTTTACGGGTGTCTATAGCTATGGAACTCTGATTTATTTTCTGCTAATTTGGTTGCTGGAAGACATTTTACTATTGGTGATCGTGGAGCGAGCACTCTACAAAAATGTTGCCTTAGCGCAACCTACCAGCAAGGAAAACTTCAGAAGAGCCGTCGATAGCAATCTCTTTTGGAATAATTTTTCAGATAAGAAGGTTACCCTTGGCAAGAAGCTATTTGCTTGGGTTTTCACAGTCTTTATGGTTGTCATGGGCTTAGCTGGTCCGATTTCTATACTCTCCATGCTCGTTTTGAAGATGATGGGAACACCAATCGGCAGTGAGGTGCTTCCTTTAAGTCTGATGGGGATATTGCCAGCTGTCGCAGTTCTATTGCTGTGGCAAAATAATATGATTCGATGGCTGAAGGCAGTTGAACGGTACAGAAATAGTCGAGTTAAGAAGGAAATATAACAAAGGAAATAGAAAGAGGTCAATATGTTTTTTCTCGGACGACGTCTGGAATACAAAGAATATCTGGGAATTAGTGACCGTGAATGGTACAGCAAACGCTATTACAAAAAGTTGGTCAAAAGTGGTCAGCTAGAAGAGGAGTAGTGGGATATGAACCGTCAGTCAGAAGCATTAAATAAGGAATATTTTCAAGCGCTGGGTTCCACGCGAGCTTCTGTTAGAATGTTGAGTTTGGCCTGGGCTGGTTTGTTTGTATTGAGTATCGACCTGACTCATGTATACTTTTTTATCAAGGAGCAGTTTACAGTAGATCCCTTTTCTAATGTCCCTTTTCTTTTTCTATGTCTCCTTCTATTGCTCATGCTGGGCTGTCAGATTATGTCATTCAGCAAGACATTCATCTATAAACATCAACTCTTTAGTACTGCGATGCTCTTTGTACTAATCAATGGGATTCATCTTTCATTGGCTTTAATGGATTATATCCTCACTATTTTAACGAATGAGGTTCTAAAAAATTCGCTGATCTACTCGCTGATTTATTGGTTAAGTTCCATTGGTTTATTCATGGGGTTAATTGTTTATAATGCCAGTTGGTTAAAAAAGCAACTAAGAAAAGGATTTTCAGAAAAACGAACAACTGCTAACTATATAGCCTTTTCAAGTGTTTACAGTAAACCATCCCTTTGGATTATTCTAGGAGTTACTTTGTTAGGCGGAGGATTGGCTAGTTTATCCGGTTATTATTTGCAAACATTTGGGATTGTGAGCAATATAGTGTTTATTTCAGCTTTTTCAAGATTAATCGTCGAAGTTGGTTATCTACTTTATCTAAGAAGTAAGGATAAGACCTATTGGGAAGAAGTACCTAAGGAAACCAAGAGTCAGTCCTTTTTGAAAACCATAGACCTTAAAAAGGCCAAGTATCGCTTGGTAATAGAAATTGTCTTATTTTTAACTCTTGCAGTATGTTTGAAGATACTTAAGATAAATGTTGAAAATAGCCCGATTTGGCTTATATGGACAATAAGAACTTTTGGTTATTCAATTCTTTTGGATACCACTATTAGTTTGATTTATTATCAGATTAAAAAGAAGAGATAGAGAGAAAGAAAAAGCAGAAAGCCTTCTTTGACTATTTAGAAAGAGGTGGTAAGAATAATGTTAGATAAAATGAAACAGTTTAAGTGGTTGATAATAGTATCTTTTATCTTATTAGTCATTCCTTTTTATCTCACTAATAAAAATTCTCAAGAATCTAGTACTCTAAAAACAGCTTTTGAAAAACAGGATAGAATCGCAGTTCTTCATTATTTAATGACGTCGGAAAAGTACGCATCTCAAATACGTAAAGCGGGATACATCATTCCATCTGATGGTGCCATTCGTCTAGACGGAGTCATTTATCCACTTGAAATAGAAGGAGAAGTACATTTGAAAATCAGCCCTCCTCAGAAAGATACAAAAGATTTTCAGTTATTTTTCATTACACAAGTTAATGAAAAACAAACATATGTAGCTTTCGTGTTAGATAAAGACCTTAATTTAATTTATTCTAACTATTCTCAGGATAACGACAGTGGAAAAAGAGAAGGAGTCTCTATCTCGCAATCCGAAGAAGATCGTTTGTTGAAATTTGTTCGAGGAGAGATTGATGGCTTCATGGAAAATATGTATCGGATCTTATATGCCTAAGTATAGATATAGGTGCTACTACAGACATTCGTGATTATTCGAGCCCGTTCTTTACTTTTTGTTTTATTTAAAAATGAATCGTAAAGTATGAGTCCCCATTCAAGTTGCAAGAAAGGAAGACAAAATGAATGCCGAGCAATTAAAGAAACTATCTGATATTTTATATTCTGAAAACAAGTCTGAAGTTGTGAAACTAGTTCAGTCTATTAACGCTGAAGATGAACTATTTGTCTTGCTTGATAATTATAACTGGGATAATGGATTTGAAGTGCCAGAGGCAATTATTACTCACACGAATTGTACTCTTTCTGTTGCCTTATTAGCTTTTTATAGGGCAGATGGGTTACGATATTTATTTGAAGGAGAGGATGCTTTTGCAAATCCTTTATCGAAATCCTGGAAAACTTTTATCAAGGAAATTTATGATAAAATCCTGAAAGAGCACTATCCGATTGGAAATATCTCTTATGACCCTGAAATAACAAACATTCAAAAATTCAAATTGAAGAAGCTACATCCTAACCTTAGTTCCTTTATTTTAGATGGTGTTTCTGGAAAAGATTTACATATTTTGCTTTAAATGAGTTGGTAATTCTTGTCGGAGAGTGAACATGTTAAAAAAGTATGTTAAAACAAAACCTATTCAAGCAATCTTGATGCTTATAGTTTTGGCTTGGTCAGTCTATGAGATTGGGGCGATTAGTACCGCTAGCAACGCGTCCTTGACCAAGGAATTTATGCATAGCCGCTATGTGATGGTCTGGCCTATGGTAGATGGTCAGGTCAAGCTCTATCACTATGCAGAAGAATGGACTACGCCTGCCTTGAACGGACTCATGTATTTAGACTATAAAACTACTAAGATAAGTGCCTACCCTTCCAAATCTGACAATCAGGTCTTCGCTACATACATCCAGACTCCTGAAACAAACAATTACGAGATTTCATTTCCCATAGATGGAGCATTAACGAATGCTTATTTTTCAACGGTAGATAGCAAATATTACCTAACAGCTGAAAATGCTATCCTAGTAGAAGAAAAAACAGGAAAGACTGTTGAGGAGTTAACTCAGGAAATCGACCAAGCACGCAAAGATTTCCTGCATGTTCTTGGCAAGATGAAGACTGTCCGTCTGTTTTATCTAGTCCTTCGTTTTATAGTGTTATTACTCTGTATCAAGTGGTCAGGTGAGTCTCGAAAATTCACAGAAGCTGAGACAATACCCAACAGATAAGACCAACTATAAGAAAGCAAATAAGGAGGAGAAGATGTCTTCAGCAAAACAAGCAAATTGGAACCTGGGTTGTAGTCTATTGCTTACTGTGGTCCTGGTAGGAGGTGTCCTCTTCTATTTTAGGGTCAAAAACACCTACGATCACACTCTACAACCCGGGCAAAGTGTTGAAATACGTGTCCGTCCTCGTGCAGACCAACTAGAGTATAGTTCAGAATTGATTTTAGAAAAGAAGGATAATCAAAAAATCAAATTATCTGGAAGAAATGTTTGGTCTGAACAATTCAGTGGCCTGTATTTTGAAGTAACAGAAAATAAAATCATCCAGTTAGGCAATGATACTGAACTTCCCAACAATCAACAGGATATTCAGTTGGTAGAAGATGGGATTATGGTCACCTATCTAGGTAAAAAAGTTTTTGATGTAACCAGTGGCAAGCCCTACACCATTACCGTAACAAATGTAGACGACAAACCAGCCCACTTTGAAGCGCAGGTGGTGAATCGCTAATAACACAAAAAAGCCCTACATCAGGGCTTTTTAATGTCGTTTTAATATAAGAAATCAATTCCGTAGTTTTCTTTTAGATAGGTTGCTAACTCGGTTTTTTCTTCCTCTCTAAATCGACAAAGGCTAAGGGCGAGACGTAATATCAGGGTACTTGTATCGATGATGACGTTTGACTTAGAAATATCTTCTAGCTGGGTCACCTCTCTCAGGTTAAAATCTAAATAGCAAGCCTTGCTGTTGACATGGTCGGGATCACTGACATCCACTTCGACATACGATGCTCGCAACAATTCTTCTTTTGGGATGAAGATTTCTTTTGAGAAGAATAACCCGGGATAGACATAAATACCTTCAAAGGTGAATTCAAAGGAGAGTCTACGACTAGAAAGTCTTTTGATACCTGCAATCGTTGAATAGATAGCAGCGAAAAAGAGGATGGTTGGAACCACAGTGAGAAGACTAAGCTGGGAAAAGTCGATCAATCCATGCGCGAGAAAAAAGAAAAATTGAAAGAATACACCCGCCGCAAAGACTAGATAGCCGACACCGACAAATTTTGAATAATAGATTTTCATAAAACCTCCAAATATAGAATTGAACTCACCAACGCTTTTTCAGTAGAAGGAGTAAAGATCATGCAGAGATAAAATTCTAGGTATTCCCATCATATCCTATGGAGCGAAGTTCTGTCAACCTTTTAGCAAGATGTAGATCTTAGCTATTCTATGACCTAGTAAGTTGGTTTATGGTATACTAGGATTAAAATATTATTCAGAACAGATAAGAAGGTATATTGATGTCAAAATCTTCAAAGAAAAAGAAAGTAGTGACCGAAGAACGCTACCACGGCCCTTTGATTACAAATGGGGTTAGTCTAGGCTATATCAAGCTTCTATCTTGGATTAGCTTAGCACTCTCTTTTATGGCGTATTTTGGGACAACTTATATCGATCATATTGGCATTTATAAAATCTTGTTCATTATTTTCATGTTCATTAGTGGTGTAGCAATCCCACTCTCTTTCTTCGATCGTTTTATTGTGAGATTTAAGAGTTTTATCTATCTTTTTGTTTCTATACTTGTTTTGATTTTAAACGTTGGCACGACTTTTATAGGCTTGGTTATGCTAGTTGGTAATGACGGGATCTATTCAGGCTTGGCGCTGGCTTATAATCTGGTAGCTCTCTGTATTCTGCTTTTTTCTATTGGTCTCTACTCCTGGTATTATCTTCCTAAAAATCAGGGGAAAATCTGGGCTTTCAACCGATGGGAGACTTATGGTGGTAAAGACAATGACAAGAAGCAAGAACTATTGTTTAATGTTGGAGTTACTTTTGTAGCTGTATTGTTAGCGCCAGCTATTCTCACTGGCTATACTGAGAGAGTCTTTGGTGTTTTCGTGGGTATCTTGATGAACTTCTCTTTACCAGCTCTCATAGTGGATGGAGTTCAGGCGGCACGCTATGTACGCAAACACCCAGAATATGAAGAGTAGGATTCTCGTCTATAGATTTATTCCTAATGGTTAGGAGACTTTGAGAATTTGTTTTCATAAATAGAAAGAGGTCAATATGTTTTTTCTCGGACGCCGTCGTGTCTTTATCGGCGAATGCAATGGTCAGGCTGTTTATTATGACCAAAAGACAGGAGAGGCTTTAGCTGCTCCAAAGAGTAAGTTGCTCAATACTGAAAAAGCTGGTGAAACGAATTCTTTTATTCCTGAATTGGTAATTCTCTTACTAGCAGGTGGACCTGCAATTTCGGGCTTCTTTTCCCTCAAGTTTATTGGTGTCTATAACTGGTTCAGTCTAGCCTGTATTCTTCTATTTTGGTTGATGCAGTTTTCCTTGTTGGTTGCTATACTTGAACGAGCACTTTATAAAAATGTTCGAAAGGCCCAGCCAACGACAGAGAAAGTCTTTTTCTTTGCAGCATCTCATAATTTGTTTGTAAAAAACCAGTTTGATCCTAGACAACTGTCTGCTTTACCTTATCGATTTGCCCGTTTTGTAGTAAATATAGTGTCTATCTATTACTTTTTGTATTTCTTGATTCTTCCTCTAAAATTTGGCCAACCGATTGGTGATGAAGGCTATGGTTTGTGGTTTGCTGGCTTGTTATTCTTTTCAGTATTTCTTTTGTATAACCAAAACAATCCAGTTCGCTTTGTGAAGATTATGAGATTATACAGCCAAGGAAAAGTACGATTTAAGGAAGAAGTGGAACATTGAGAAACTATCTTGGGATTCTGCTAAATATCTAGAGAAAATCTTTTAGAAAAACAAAAAAGCCTTGTAAATCAAGGCTTTTTCCTGTTGTTTAGATGCCCCCTGCAGGCTCTTTGAAAGAAACTTAGAAAAATCTAAAATGAAATTATTTCAAAATGGGGTAAAAGCAAAATTTCCCTCCCTACTTTCTCAATTATTCCTAATTTTAGTTCCAAAAAGCTTCAATTCATAATCTAATTATAATATGGGTAATGGGTACTATCTTATTACATTCAGATTTTTGTTCTCTTCAAAGAGTTATGTAGGCTTTATGGTTTTAAATAGGTAAAAAGTTGAATTATAGTGAGTATTGTGTCACAATAGGTAATATATAAATAATTAATGGAATGGATATAATTCTTTCCTACCTTTACAAGAAGGATTGGTTGCACCTTTTTTATCTAGCAATTATGGTTAGCTTTCAAGTTTAGCTAGTTTTTAAAAGCTCTGATTTCGACTCAATAAAACAAATTTCAGAAGTGCAAAAGACAAGATGGTGACATTGCTACAGTCAGTCGCCATGTCTTGCTGGCACAGGCTGTTTGTGCCGTCAGCTATTTACCAGTCAATTTGATCAAAGGGCTTAATTATTATTTTTGAAAGGTCTTTTATGGAAAAAATTCTTTCTTTAGGTCTGACAGGTAAGAAATTACTTGTTCAGGGTTTCTTGTTTGTTCTGCTAGGTCTTATCTTGATGGTCACGGGAACTTGGTTGCCAGTGACGGTTATTCGACTGGTTCTGTTTTTAGCTTGGATAGCAACGGTCTTAGATTTAGTATTACGTATTTTCAAAAAAAGTCAGTCAACGGACACCTTGGGAGTTGCACTGGTTAAATTGTTAGTGCTGGGATATTTGCTAGGCTCGAATCTTGCTACTGATATACCGATTTATGTTCTGGCTCTTGTGATTGGAGTTTATCAGATTTTTAGGGCCACGATTAATCTTGTCACCTATGTTCTCTACCGTAAAAATAATATTCGACCTCGTTTTCGTCTCTTACTAGATGGTATTCTACTAGTTTTTCTTGGTGGAGCTAGTCTTTTGTCCTCTACGGGAAATTCTGTCTTTCAACTCTTTGTTTTAGGGGCTTATTTTTTCCTTTATGGTCTGTCCAATATCCGTGACGGTTTCTTATTTGAAGGGGAAATTGGGAAAAACCATCTCAAACGTCGTATTAGAATTAGCTTACCTATTGTCCTAGCCGCTCTCATCCCTGCAAGAACTTTAGCAAAAATTAACAAATTTATGCTGGAAAATGCTGATGAGGAAGAAGATATCCATCTTGGAATAGTGAAGTCTGGTAAGACAGCAGAGCTAGAAATTTTTGTTCATACAGCTGAGACCTCCCTGTTTTCAGCTATTGGTCATGTGGATATCTTCTATCAGGGCCGTGTTATTTCTTATGGCAACTATGATCCGTCATCTGAGACCTTATTTGGTATGGTAGGAGATGGTGTCTTATATTTCTGTGACCGTGATAAGTACATTGACTTATGTAAACGGGAGAGTCAAAAAACGCTATTTGGTTACGGAATAGATTTGACACCGGAAATGGAAGAAGCGGTTCAGGAAAAATTAGCTGAATTAAAACAACTAACGATTCCTTGGGAGCCAAGCGCAGATAAAATTAAAACGGAAGATGGTAAGGAAGACTACACCTACGCTTATAAAATCAGACATGAGACGGATGGGGAACTTTATAAATTTATCAAATCTAAGTTTAAATCCTACTTTGTCTTGTCCACAAACTGTGTGCTCTTGGCTGATACCATAGTCGGTCAAGCTGGAACAGATATCCTCTCACCAAAAGGATTTATCGCTCCAGGAACTTACCAAGCCTACCTTGATCGAGAGTTTGAAAAACCAAATAGTATAGTCGTATCTAAACATGTTTATTAAGGAGAATTTATGAACTTAGTTAAAAAATATACCCCGTTAATCCTTTTTATAGGGCTGGTTGCTCTTGTAATTCTGAATGCATCGAGCTTTATATCAGGAGCAATCTCTCTCTTTGATGTAACATCAACCTTGATTTATGGTGCTGTTATTGCTTTTGTGCTTAATGTTCCTATGAAAAAAATTGAACAGTACTTAGTTAAATTGAAGGTAAAGGCAGAGTTGCGTCGTCCGATTGCCATGGTACTTGTTTTCCTAGCTCTTATCTTAATCGTGATTGCTCTTTTGGTTTTGGTGCTGCCAACCCTAGCTCAGACTATTAGTCAGCTGGGAACAGTCCTTTCAACAGTCCTTACTCAACTTGGGAAATTGCTAGGCAGCTCGGAATTTGTAACCAAAGACATGTTGTCAACTATCGTATCAGGCATACAGGGACAATCTAGTTCTATTAGCCAAGCTTTGATAGGTTTTTTATCAGGTCTGACTAGTAATATCGGCAATATTTTTTCAAGTTTGATGAATGCCTTTTTGATTATAGTCTTCACCTTTTTATTTTTATCCAGTAAGGAACATTTGGCAGCGATGACGAGTCGACTTCTAAAAGTTTTTCTTCCAGAGAAGGTGGTGATAAAGTTGACTTACATTGGACAAGTAGCACTAGAGACTTATGACCAATTTTTGATGAGTCAGCTGATTGAAGCAGTTATCATAGGAGTTATGATAGCGGTTGGTTACAGCCTGTTTGGGATACCCTATGGAGTAATGACAGGTATATTTGCAGGAGTGCTATCGTTCATTCCTTATGTAGGGCCTATGATTGCTTGTGTTGTGGGAGCGATTTTTATCTTCACAGTGAGTCCTACTCAAGCCTTACTTTCTCTTCTTCTATATCAAGTTATACAGCTGATTGAAGGAAACCTTATTTATCCTAGAGTTGTAGGTCAGTCTATTGGTTTGCCAGCCCTTTTCACGCTTGCGGCTGCTAGTATTGGAGGCAATCTCTTTGGCTTACTTGGGATGATATTCTTTACACCCATATTTGCTGTTATCTATCGATTGGTTAAAGAATTTGTCGTTGCAAAGGAAAATCAGGTAGATTGAGAAAGACTGAATTTAATAAGATATACTAAGAAGAGAGTGAAAGATTCTCTTCTCTTTTATTTCTAAATGACTTGCTCTTGTTCTGTTGCGAAAATTTATGAATTCATAATAGCCCATTTTAATCTCTATGCGGATTGGCCATGTAATATGGGCACAAATTAGTATAGTTTAGTTAATTATAGACTAGCTCTGTACTGTAAAAAACAGTTGGTCTTATCAAATATTGCTAGCAATTGATTGAGAATAAATGATAAGTTTGATAAGGTTGGAAAACCTTTATAATGATTTGCTACAAAAAGTTATTTGACATCAAAAAAGCCTTGAAATCAAGGCTTTTTCCTGTTGTTTAGATGCCCCCTGCATGAATTTGTAAGAACTTTTCATATTGAAAATAAACAAAAGTGTTGAAATATAGCTGATTTTAGGGAAATACTTTTAGGTGTTTTCAATGTCAGGATTTAAAAATGGGGCAAAAGTGGGGCAAAAACGAATGACTCACATTTGGTTTGAATATAATACCTAATGATTATGCCATACTAGATATATAGTGTTGTTATAAATAAATGTCAGTGCGAGTTCAAATCGGAGGATAAAATGGAAAAACAAATTAGGGAAATACTTTTAGGTATTTTCAATGTCAGGATTTAAAAATGGGGCAAAAGCGGGGCAAAAACGAATGACTCGTATTTTGTTTGAAAACCTATAATACCTAATGATTATGCTATTCTAGATATATAGTTTTGTTATAAATAAATGTCAGTGCGAGATCAAATTGGAGAATAAAATGGAAAAACAAATTTCTACGTAGAATGGAATGCGAAAAAGTGATAATTAAAGAGACGAAAAAGCTGAGAATATGATTTCCCAGCTTTTTTGAATGCGATAGAAATAGCAACTAGACTATTTACGAAAGGCCTCAATAATGTAGGTGAAGCCAGTAACTAAAAATGAAAAGGCAATGACATAAACGACAAAGACACCTGTAGCCACTGGATTGAACAGAATCACTAGACCTAGTAAAAATTCAAGCAAGGCTACCCACATGATATTGCTACCAATAATAGGGAAAATCAATCTTAGACGATTGCCTTTAAAGAAAGCAATAATGGCTTCTACAATTAACCAAATTCCTACAATGGTCGGAATGACGACCGGCAGGGTCACAAAGCCATAAGCAACGAGGTAAAGAGCTAAGAGAAGACTAACAAATCCTTGGAAAAGATAAACAGGTGAGCGAAGCTCTTTTGGTGCAGAGAAATAGCCTAAAATAGCTGCTATAGAAGAAACCAGTAAACCAAATGAAATCCACCAGCTGTAAGCAACAAGATTAGCTACTGGGTTTGTAAATAGGAAAAGTCCTAAAAGGACAAAAACAACTCCTGCAAGGAATAGCAGTAAACGATTAGAAAATTTCATTTCAATACCCCCTATATAGTATAGTTTGCTAATAAAACTATTATACTTATTTTTATAGAAAATGTCAATAAAATAAATAAACAATTTGGAAGTTTCAGTCTGACTTACAAAAAGAAAAGGAGTTTTCACTCCTTTTCACAGATTGAAGACAAAGTCCTTATAAAAGTGTCTTCTAAAGATTTTAACTTCAATCTGAAGCGAGGTTATCCTCGCTTTTTCTATTTATCAAACAATTCCTTATTTTCAATTAAGAGTTCTAGTGGAGATTTATCCCTTGCTTCAATAAAACCAGGTTCATATTGGTTATGAAGTGTTCTTTTCTGAGAAGTTGGATCAATATACAACTCATCTCCATCTTCTGTGTATAGTTGGTTGCCTCTTGTTAAGTAAAGTAAATCCTCTAAGTACTGTCCATCAGTTTCTAGAAAATCTTCGATGTATTTGACAGCTTTTAAAATCTCACTTACTTTATCAGAGTATTCATTAGATTCAAGAACACTCTTTTCTAACTCAATCTCTTTACTCGTTCCAAATAGTTGGGTTGGAGTTGCATTAAAATATTCTGCTATCTTATCCAAATTTGCAAAGGTAGGATAGCTTTTTTGTTTTTCGTAATCAGAGATGTCTGGAAAGATTGCTCATAAAAAAATGTGGGGCAAATGATGGGGCAAATCAGTTATAGACAAGCAAAAAAGCCTTATAAATCAAGGCTTTTTCCTGTTGATTTAGATGCCCCCTACAGGGCTCGAACCTGTGACCCATAGATTAAGAGTCTACTGCTCTACCAACTGAGCTAAGGAGGCAAATAAAAAGCTGTATTGGTGCCGAAACTTCACGGTTTGTATTGAACCCGCGCAATTAAGCAGGTGGGCAACTCGCTCTAACTGAAGCTGTTTCCGTGTGAGACGGCCTACATGCTGTTAGAAGACTTTTGTTTCCCTAATAATACAAAAAATAGTCGGTCAACACTTAAATGTGAAGTCGTACACCACAGCGTTTCTATGATTATATGATACCACTTTTTCAAAAAAAATCAAGGGAAAATTAAAAATTTTGAAAAGGATTTCATAAGTTTCGTAATTTATCAATGGTTTCCTTGCGTTGAGCCAGGGCACGTTCGTATTTTCCACTATCTTCTGGTGAGAAGTAGCTATGGTTGCGGATTTTTTCTGGCAAGTACTCTTGTTTGACCCAGTGACCTGGGTAGTTGTGTGGATAGAGGTAGTTTTGGGCATTGCCTAGTTCCTTGCTGCCGCTATAATGTCCATCTCGCAAGTGACGTGGAATTGGCAGATGACCCGATGTTTTAAGGTCAGATAAGGCCTTATCTATAGCCACGTAGGCTGAGTTAGACTTAGGTGAAAGTGCCAGATCAATGACGACATTGGCAATGAGAATACGAGCTTCGGGAAAGCCGATTCTTTGCGCAGCATCCAAAGCAGTTACGGTATGAATCTGAGCTTCGGGATTGGCTAAGCCAATATCTTCATAAGCAATCACAGTCAAACGACGAGCTAGGCTAGGAAGGTCACCTGCGTCTATCAAGCGAGCAGCATAGTGGAGACTAGCATCGACATCGGATCCACGGATGGATTTTTGCAGGGCAGATAGAACATCATAGTGTCCGTCTCCATCCTTGTCCATAGTGATGTAGCTTCTCTGAAGACTATTTTCCATGATGTCGAGCGTGATGTGACGGACACCGGCATCATTTTCTGGGGTGGAGAGAACTGCCAAATCAAGCGAATTAAAGGCAGACCGGAGGTCTCCATTGGTAGATGTTGCGATAAAATCAAGGGCGTCATCATCTAACTTAACTGGGAAATCAAAACCTCGTTCAGGGTCAGTCAGGGCGATTTGAATGGCTTCTTTAACATCTTGGTTAGACAAGGGTTCCAACTCAAAAATCTGAACACGACTGCGGATGGCTGGAGTGACAGAAAAGAAAGGATTTTCAGTTGTCGCCCCGATCATGATGACTAGACCGCTTTCCAAGAGAGGAAGGAGAAAGTCTTGTTTAGTCTTGTCAAGGCGATGAATCTCGTCTAGTAGCAGTACAAGGCCACCTGAGAATTTAGCTTCCTCAGCGATTTCTTGGAGACGTTTTTTACTATCAACAGTGGCATTGAAGGTCCGAAAAGCATACTTAGTCGTTCCAGCGATGGCTGAAGCGATACTGGTTTTTCCGATGCCTGGAGGTCCGTAGAGGATCATAGAGGATAGGCGATTGGCTTCCACCATGCGACGGATGATTTTTCCTGGTCCTACCAGATGCTCCTGACCGATGACCTGGTCGATGGTTTTGGGGCGCATACGAAGCGCGAGATTGTCTGGCATAGCAGTCCTTTCTAACATGGATTTTCTGATACGAATGTGGTAATATGGTAGTATCTATTTTAGCATATTTCCGAGTATTCGGGGCGATTTAAGAGTCGTATAGAAAGAGGACAAAATGGCAACATACGGATTTTTAGATGTTTTACAAGAAGAGTTGGACAAGAACTTTCCTTTTGATTATGAGATTAGTTGGGACAAGCGTAATCATGCGGTTGAAGTGAGTTTTCTATTAGAGGCACAAAATGCTGCAGGGGTGGAGATGTTAGATGAAGACGGAGAGGTTTCGTCAGATGATATCCTTTTTGAAGAAGCGGTACTTTTTTACAACCCTGCCAAGTCAACTGTTAATGAAGAAGACTATCTCACGGTCATCCCTTACCTGCCGAAGAAAGGTTTTTCTCGTGAATTTTTAGCTTATTTTGCGCTATTTCTCAAAGATACTGCAGAGGTTGGACTAGATGCTCTCATGGACTTTTTGGAAGACCCAGAAGCAGAAGAATTCGTCATGGAATGGAACCAAGAAGTCTTTGAAGAAGGGAAAGCAGGCTTGGAAGAGGGAGAATTTTATCCTTATCCGAGATATTAGGAAACTTTAAAAATAAGGAATTCAAAGAGGAGAGAGCATGTTAGAGAAAATCAAACAAATTTTTATGAGAAAGTCAGATAAATCTGAGTTTTCTTCCTCTTCTCTTCCTCGCAATCGCTTTGCGGATCTAGATTTCGAGCGAGTATTGAAGTTTGGAACTCGTCGCCTTGTTAATGAGGAAGGACGCTATGCTGAGGATGGGAAAATCACAGAACTTGAATTTCCTGAAGATTTTGCGGAATTTGAATTTCTAGTTGGTTTTAAGACGGAAGAGGAAGAGCAGTTTAAGCAACTATTAGCTCGTTTAAATAGTATTGACAATGCCATTCAGTCTTGTTTGGAAAGTGAGATGCAGCAACCCATCCCTCAGTTTGCCAAGGATTTGGGCTATACTCAGAAGAGGTGGGAGAAAACTTTTTACTTCCATCCTTGGGTATTAAGTTTTGAGGAAAATCCGCCTAATCTTCGCTATGTTGCAGATTATGTAAATGATGAGTTTACGGTTTATTTTGCTAAAAAACATGGTAGATGGCAGGCGTACTGGGATGCAGAGTGTCAAAAAGTAATCGAAGAAAGCTAGCTCGTATTTTCCTAGAGAGTAATTGTTATCATAGAAAAGAGTAAATATCATGGAATTATTGAATAAAAAGTTTGATTTTACAGGCTCTAAGATTGCCTTGATTTGTGGGAATAAGGTCTTGACTATCTTACGTGATGACAAGGACGATATCCCTTGTCCCAACATGTGGGAGTTGCCAGGTGGTGGTCGTGAAGGGGATGAAAGTCCTTTTGAGTGCGCAGCGCGTGAAGTTTATGAGGAACTGGGAATTCATTTAGATGAAGACTGTCTGCTTTGGAGTAAGATTTATCCTAGCGTAATCTTTAAAGACAAGCAATCGGTCTTTATGGTTGGACAGCTAAGACAAGAACAATTTGACAATATCACCTTTGGAGATGAAGGGCAGGCCTATAAACTGATGAATATTGAGGAATTTTTGAAGTCTAAACAGGCAGTACCTCAGTTACAGGGGAGATTGAGAGATTATTTGGAGGTGAGTTTATGATAAGAATTGAACAAGCAGGAGCAGAGGATTTAGAAACCATTATTGCGATTCAAAGGGCTAGTTTTAAAGCAGTTTATGACAAATACCAAGATGAATACGATCCTTATCTGGAGGACTGTGAACGCATTAAGTGGAAACTAGTCGAGCGTCCCAATAGCTATTACTACTTTGTAAAAAAAGATGAAGAAAACATCGGATTTTTACGAGTTCAGACCAATGCCGAGTTAACGAAAGCTTGGTTGGGAACGGCAGCGATTTTGCCTCAGTATCAAGGAAAAGGGTATGGTTCTGAGGGACTGAGATTGCTGGAAATAGAATTTCCAACCATCACACAATGGGATTTGTGTACGGTGTTACAGGATGCAGGCATGGTTGCTTTTTACGAGAAAAACGGCTATCGTCAAATCCACATTGAGCCTGAAAAAGAAGGCATGGATATGGTCTACATGAAAAAATTGATAGAGAAATAGAAAGGATGGTTCAGTTAAATTTCTAAACTGAACCCGCCCTAAACACGGTGCCAAAAAGATAAACTTCTCTTAGACACAAACGTCTTCAGAGAGTTTCCTATTTTGGCTTTGTGTTTTATGGGCTTGGTATCTTAATGATGGAAACATGGCAAGAGTTAAAAGTTACAGTGAAGCGTGAGGGGGAGGAGCTGGTCTCTAATCTCTTGATTGAGCTGGGAGCGCAAGGGGTAGCAATTGAAGATAGCATGGACTATGTGGGAAATGTCGACCGTTTTGGTGAAATTTTTCCTGAGGTGGAGCAACAAGAAGAAATCGTGGTGACAGCCTACTACCCTGAGACAGTTGATGTAGCAACAGTTGAAGCGGACTTGCAGGTTCGCCTGGCAGAATTGACAGATTTTATGGATTTGGGAGAAGTCAAGATGGGGACGACTGCCTTGGCTGAGGAAGACTGGGCCGACAACTGGAAGAAATACTATGAACCAGCTCGCATTACCCATGACCTGACCATCGTGCCGTCATGGACAGACTATGAGGCGACGGCGGGAGAAAAGATTATCAAGCTGGACCCTGGTATGGCCTTCGGAACGGGAACCCACCCAACAACCAAGATGAGCCTCTTTGCCTTGGAGCAGGTTCTTCGTGGTGGGGAAACGGTTCTAGATGTGGGGACAGGTTCAGGTGTTCTCTCTATTGCTAGCTCTCTTCTTGGAGCCAAGGAAATCTTTGCCTATGACCTGGATGATGTAGCGGTTAGAGTAGCTCAGGAAAATATTGAGCTCAATCCAGGCATGGAAAATATCCATGTAGCACCAGGCGATTTGCTCAAGGGTGTGGCGATTGAGGCAGATGTCATCGTGGCTAATATCTTGGCGGATATCCTCATTCATCTGACGGATGATGCCTATCGCTTGGTCAAGGATGAAGGCTACCTCATCATGAGTGGCATTATCAAGGACAAGTGGGATATGGTGCGTGAGTCGGCTGAGTCAGCAGGTTTCTTCCTTGAAACCCACATGATCCAAGGGGAATGGAATGCCTGTGTCTTCAAAAAAACTAAGGATATCTCCGGTGTGATTGGAGGCTAGCATGCAACAGTATTTTGTAAAAGGCAGTGCAATCTCTCCTATCACCATCGAGGACAAGGAAACCAGCAAGCATATGTTTCAGGTCATGCGCTTGAAAGAAGATGATGAGGTGACTTTGGTCTTTGATGATGGCATTAAACACTTGGCGCGCGTGCTGAATGCGGAAGCTCGTCAGTTTGAGTTGGTCGAAGAGTTAGCTGACAATGTGGAACTGCCAGTCCAAGTGACCGTCGCATCAGGTTTTCCCAAGGGAGACAAGCTGGAGTTTATCACTCAAAAGGTGACGGAACTGGGTGCTAGTCAAATCTGGGCCTTCCCCGCAGACTGGTCAGTTGCCAAGTGGGATGGCAAGAAATTGGACAAAAAGGTTGAAAAACTAGAAAAAATTGCCCTTGGAGCAGCAGAACAAAGTAAGCGAAATCTTGTCCCAAGCATTACCCTTTTTGAGAAAAAAGCAGACTTTTTAGCCCAGTTGGATCAGTTTGACCGCATCGTGGTGGCCTATGAAGAGTCAGCTAAAGAAGGAGAAGCAGCTGCCCTTATACAAGCAGTAAGTAGTCTTGAGAAGGGAAGTAAACTACTCTTTATCTTTGGTCCAGAAGGTGGCCTCTCACCCGCAGAAATCGAAAGTTTTGAAGCCAAAGGAGCGATTCTTGCAGGACTTGGCCCTCGTATCCTACGAGCAGAAACAGCCCCGCTTTATGCCCTGTCAGCCATCAGTGTTTTATTAGAATTAGAGAAATAAGAGGAAGAAAATGGAACAAAAACACCGTTCAGAATTTCCCGAAAAGGAACTTTGGGACTTGACAGCCCTATACCAAGACCGCGAGGATTTCTTGCGTGCGATTGAGAAGGCGCGTGAAGATATCAATCAATTTAGTCGTGACTATAAGGGCAATCTTCACACTTTTGAAGATTTCGAGAAAGCTTTTGCAGAATTGGAACAAATCTACATTCAGATGAGTCATATAGGAAATTACGCCTTTATGCCTCAGACGACGGACTATAGTAACGAGAATTTTGCCAATATTGCCCAAGCTGGAATGGACTTTGAGACAGATGCAAGTGTCGCCTTAACCTTCTTTGACGACGCCTTGGTAGCAGCAGATGAGGAAGTCTTGAATCGTTTGGGTGACTTACCACATTTGACGGCAGCCATTCGTCAAGCTAAGCTTAAA
This sequence comes from Streptococcus timonensis, assembly GCF_047460355.1. Taxonomy (GTDB): domain Bacteria; phylum Bacillota; class Bacilli; order Lactobacillales; family Streptococcaceae; genus Streptococcus; species Streptococcus timonensis_A. Next base: position 212,556 of record NZ_JASHGL010000003.1, read on the forward strand.
AAAGCCCACTATCTTGGTGCTGATGTGGAAAATGCCTTGACTAATCTTGGTGAAGTTTTCTATAGTCCGCAGGACATCTATACTAAAATGCGAGCTGGAGATTTTGAAATGGCTGATTTTGAGGCCCATGGAAAGACTTATAAAAACAGCTTTGTGACCTATGAAAATTTCTATCAAAACCATGAGGATGCTGAAGTCCGTGAGAAATCCTTCCGTTCCTTCTCAGAAGGATTACGTAAGCACCAAAATACGGCTGCTGCAGCCTATCTAGCTCAAGTCAAGTCTGAGAAACTATTAGCTGATATGAAGGGCTACGACTCAGTCTTTGACTATCTTCTAGCTGAACAAGAAGTGGACCGTGCTATGTTTGACCGTCAGATTGACCTCATCATGAAGGACTTTGCGCCAGTTGCCCAGAGATACCTCAAGCATGTTGCCAAGGTCAATGGTCTTGAAAAGATGACATTTGCAGACTGGAAATTGGATTTGGACAGTGCTCTTAATCCAGAGGTTAGCATTGATGATGCCTATGATTTGGTTATGAAGTCAGTAGAACCTTTGGGACAAGAATATTGTCAGGAAGTTGCTCGCTATCAAGAAGAACGCTGGGTGGACTTCGCTGCCAATAGTGGCAAGGATTCTGGTGGGTATGCAGCTGATCCCTACCGTGTGCATCCATATGTCCTCATGAGCTGGACAGGTCGTTTGAGCGATGTTTATACCTTGATTCATGAGATCGGGCATTCTGGTCAATTTATCTTTTCGGATAATCATCAGAGTTACTTTAATGCCCACATGTCTACTTATTATGTCGAAGCACCGTCAACCTTTAATGAATTGCTTCTCAGTGATTACTTGGAGCATCAGTCTGATGATCCGCGTCAAAAACGCTTTGCCCTTGCTCACCGTTTGACAGACACCTACTTCCATAACTTTATTACCCACCTCTTGGAAGCAGCCTTCCAGCGCAAGGTTTATACATTGATTGAAGAAGGAGAAACCTTCGGAGCAAGCAAACTTAACAGCATTATGAAGGAAGTCTTGACGGACTTCTGGGGAGATGCTATCGAAATTGACGACGATGCGGCCTTGACTTGGATGCGCCAAGCTCACTACTATATGGGCTTGTATAGTTACACTTACTCAGCAGGACTTGTGATCTCGACTGCTGGTTACCTTCATCTGAAAAATTCTGAAACTGGAGCTGAAGATTGGCTCAAACTCCTCAAATCAGGAGGTAGCAAGACACCGCTTGAGTCAGCAATGATCATCGGAGCAGATATTTCAACGGATAAACCACTTCGTGATACCATTCAGTTCTTGTCTGATACAGTTGATCAGATTATAGCTTACAGTGCAGAGTTGGGCGAGTAAATTAAAAGAGTCTGGGACAAAAGTCTAACCTTAAATATAAAAAGCGAACAAAACGAGTTATCTGACATTCAGAATACTGTCTTGTTCGCTTTTTTCTAATCTATCGATTTTAAAAATTTATAATAAAGAATTCCTAAAATCAAAATTTTTTGTCCCGGACACTTAAATTATCCCCAAAAGCTATCTTCTTCAGCTTGATCTGAAGAGAAGAGCCAAACTTCTTTGATTTTTCCGTCTTCAATACGGAAGAGGTCAATTCCGTTCATATTGAGTTCAGTGCCATCAGCCCGTGTTCCGAGAAAAGTAACATTAGCTGCGATTAAATCCTTATTGTCAGAAACCCAATTTGTTACCACCTTAAAGGTTCCATTAGTTTTCTCAGCAAATGTAGCTAGGTGAGCTCCTAGCTTGTCCTTACCAACAACTGTACCAGATATACTATGATTACCAGGTTGATGCCAGACAATATCGTCTGCCATCGTTTCAAAGACACCAGAAAAGTCACCAGCAATTAAAGCTTGGTTATAAGTATTGAAAATTTCTAAGTTTGTTGACATATCTATTCTCCATTTCTTTTTTATGATATAATTATAACAGTTACAATCAAAAAACAAGTAGATACTTTTTCGATAGCTAGTATTAAAAGTGGTACTATTGTTGATACTAAAAGATTAATTTTTTTTTAAAAAATAGAAAGAAGATATTTTATGCCAAATAAAGTGAGTGAGTATGGTATTTGTCCATTTGCGACAACGCAGAGGGTTTTAACAGGGAAATGGGCACTGGTAATCATTTATCAGTTGAGTACGGGTACTAAACGATTTAAAGAATTGCAGAGATTATTGCCTGGGATTACTCAAACTATTTTGACACGTCATCTCCGTCAATTAGAAAAGGATAAAATTATTCAACGAAAGGTCTATGCGGAAGTTCCCCCACGAGTTGAGTACAGCTTAACCGAAATGGGACAGGAATTCAGAGTTGTTTTAGATGCTGTCGAGAAATGGGGTCTGGATTATATTAAGTTGTTAAATGCTAATGAGATAGGCAACTGATAAGTCCCATAGAGGGAATGTGTTTTTTATTGAATCCCTCAATTAAAAGACAGTAAGGCAAACCAGTAAATTTCCAATCAATTTTCTTGAAACCCTTTCCTTCTTTTGATAGACTAATAGATAGTTAAAAAAAAAGGAGACTTAACATGAAAAAATTTGTTGCTGAATTAATCGGTACATTTATGCTTGTGTTCATCGGAACAGGAGCTGTTGTTTTTGGAAATGGTACAGAAGGTCTTGGACACCTTGGAATTGCTTTTGCCTTTGGTTTGGCAATCGTAGTCGCAGCTTTCTCAATCGGAACTGTTTCAGGTGCTCACTTGAACCCAGCTGTTTCTATCGCTATGTTTGTTAACAAACGTTTGTCATCTTCAGAACTTGTAAACTACATCCTTGGCCAAGTAGTTGGTGCTTTCTTAGCATCTGTTTCTGTATTCTTCCTCTTGGCAAATTCAGGTATGTCAACTGCAAGTCTTGGTGAAAATGCCTTGGCAAACGGTGTAACTGTCTTTGGTGGTTTCTTGTTTGAAGTCATCGCAACATTCTTGTTTGTTTTGGTTATCATGACTGTAACATCAGCAAGCAAAGGGAATGGCGCTATTGCTGGTTTGGTGATCGGTTTGTCATTGATGGCTATGATTCTTGTTGGATTGAACATCACTGGACTTTCAGTAAACCCAGCTCGTAGCTTGGCTCCTGCTGTATTGGTAGGTGGCGCAGCTCTTCAACAAGTTTGGATTTTCATCCTTGCACCAATCGTTGGTGGAGTTCTTGCAGCTCTTGTTGCTAAAAACTTCCTTGGAACTGAAGAATAATTCAACTATATCGTAAAAAATCCTACTCTCCATCTTGGAGGGTAGTTTTTTATATATAAAAAAACACTCCCATAACCAAATGTGGGAGTGGTTTGTGATTAACTCAATTCAGCAACGATGGCTTTGATTTGTTCTGCAGTGTGGACACCTGCCACTTGTTTGACAACTTGGCCATCTTTTTTGAAGAGAAGAGTAGGGATAGACATGATACCAAATGCACGCGCAGTATTAGGATTTTCGTCTACATCCATTTTAACAATCTTCAAGACATCTTCTGAAAGTTCTTCAGACAATTTGTCCAAGATTGGACCTTGCATACGACATGGACCACACCAAGTAGCCCAGAAGTCTACCAAGACCAATCCGTCTTTAGTTTCTTGTTCGAATGTTGCATCTGTAATTGCTTTTGCCATAGTATTTCTCCTTTTTAATTATATTGGCTTAAATCTTGTTTCATGAGATAGAAGAAAACATCTCCATAAGTCCCATGGTAGTCCAAATCATGTCCCTTGTAGGTTACTTTTTGGACAGGGTAGTAGTCTGCGACACCAATCAGGCAGGCATGTTGAGAACGTTCAAATTCTTCGTATGACTCGAAGGTTATGGTTCTCTCTTGCTTGCTGGCATCAAGATAAGTGATTTCAATCATAGGATTCTCCTTTGCTAAATCATATCTTCATTTTACTCCTTGGAAAAAGGAATGTCAAGAAAATTGCTTGCGCACGCAAGTTTTTTGTAAAAATTTTAGAAAAGCCAACTTGCTTTTGTTTCAAGGCTTTCTTCAACAGCTTTTTGCAGAGAGGCAAGAGTCTTTTGGCCATCGCTGGTAAGGCAGATAAAACTAGCTCGTTTGTCCTGATCGCAACATCTCCGACTAAGCAAACCGCAGTTCTTGGCTTCTAATCGTGCCACCATCCGTGATACTGCACTTGGGCTTAGATGGAGTTTGTCCGGCAGGTCAATTTGTCTCAAAGATTTCTCTTGGGCCTGATTCAAAAAGTGCAAGAGATAAAATTCCTTTAGAGTCAAGCTTTGTTCACTCTGATCAGCGATGATTTGTTCTAAGTAAGCTTCCATTTCCACTTGTCTGCGGTTGTAGTCAAACCATTTTTCTAAGTAAGTCATATCAATCTCCTTTCTATATGGTAGTTATAAACAGATTTGCCCATCTGAGATGCTTGCGCACGCAATTAGTATACAACTTTTTGGAATAGATAGCAAGAAGGATGTTTCTTATGTATTTCCTTGAAATTTTCTGAAAAAAGAGTAAACTGGTATGCAGAAAGTCTATTTGTGGAGTAAACGATGAAATTATATGTTCAGTTAATGATTCTCTTTGTCATTTCACTGATTGGTGAGGGAATCTCTAGCTTTTTCCATTTGCCTGTTCCTGGAAGCATTATCGGTTTGATTATTTTATTTTTAGCCTTGCAGTTCAAGTGGTTGCGAGTACGTCATGTCAATATGGTTGGGAATTTTCTCCTAGCTAATATGACTATCCTCTTTCTACCTCCTGCAGTTGGGATTATGGAGAAATTTGATGTGATTGCTCCCTATTTATTGCCCATTGTCTTAATTGTCTTTTTTGCAGCAGTTATCAATATTATCTTGATTGCGCTGGTCGTTCAGTTTATCAAAAAGCGTTATGAAGGAGATTACGAAGAAAGAGGTGCCAAATGAGCGAATTTGTATCCAATCCACTTTTTGGGATAGCCTTGTCCATTTTGGCTTATCTTGGAGGCATGATTATCTTTAGACGGTACCCTCATCCTCTGACCACTCCCTTGCTGCTAGCAACTTTATTTATCATTGTTTTTCTAAAACTGACTGGTATTTCTTATGTTGTCTATTATCAAGGTGGGGTCTATCTCAATAACTTGATTGTTCCTTCAACAGTAGCTTTAGGAATTCCTCTTTATAAGAGTTTTCACCTCATGAAACACCATGTTAGAAGTATTCTACTCAGTAGTTTCCTTGCTGTTGTTGTAAATACAGTTTTTACAGCTTTAGTTGCAAAATTTTTCGGTATGGATTTTTTCTTGGCGATTTCGCTTTTCCCAAAGTCTGTAACGACGGCCATGGCAGTTGGAATTACGGATAAGCTACAAGGGATAGCGACGATCACCTTGGTAGTTGTGGTAGCGACTGGGATTTTGACTAGCGTTATAGGACCAACACTTTTAAAATGGCTAAAAATTGACGATCCAGTAGCTGTTGGTCTTGCTCTTGGAGGAACTGGTCACGCTGTTGGGACTGGAACGGCCTTTCGCTATGGACCAGTTGCAGGTGCTATGGGAGGGCTAGCCATCGGTGTTACAGGTATTCTCTATGTATTTGTCAGTCCTATTGTAGCCAATTTGATTTTGAGTTAAAAACAAGGACTTTAAATATCTTTGGGTAAAAATAAGCCCCCTAGCTTTGTTTGCTAGGGGGGTCATTTATTATTGTAAGTTTACTTTATTCTTTAAGATATAATAGGTTCCAAGATAGAAGACGATGCTAAGGATTAAATCCTTGAGAATTTCAAAGGATATCGTCCAATTGTAGTCAAAATCGATGCGAAGATTGAGGGTGATAAATCCAAGTATAGTCTGGATGACGATGTAGGCTACAACTGCAAGAGCTGTACGGTATTCATTAAAGAGTTGACCGATAGAGATAGACAAGTAGATACAGAGAATTCCTGCCACTGTACTAAAGATATATGAAATCAGAGATAAACCGATACTATCTAAATAATGGCCAAAAAAGTATCTGATCATATAGACATCAATAATTTGTGGGTCTACTGTCACTAAAAAGATATAAATACTTAGAATGAAAACTACTGCACTAAGCAAAGACCAGAGGAAAGCCCCCAAGAGTTTTGCTAGGATGATTTGGTGTTCAGATACAGGTAGGGTTAAAGTTAGGTATCCTTGACGCTCATAAACACTACCCTTGAAGCGACGGATAATCAATATCAAGGTTGAAATACTCATGGTAATGATTAGTCCTCCGAAAATAAAGGCCTGAAATACTAGCATGATTGATTCTTGATCTTGAGAAGATAGCATTTTGATGGCACTAGCCTGTAATCCAATGATGACAGAAAGTGCCAATACAGCACCATAAAGAGCTAAATACCATTTGTTAACATTTTTAAATTCATAACGAACTAAATTCCAAAACATAATAATCTCCTTTATCTAGGCTTTGAATTCATGACGGAAGAGTTGGTCGATAGACTCTCCAGACTCATAACGAATATCATCCACATTTCCTTGACGAACGACTTTTCCCTCCTTGAGGAAGATAATTTCGTCTAAGATAGGCTCGATATCTGAAATCAAGTGAGTTGAAATCAAGACAGTCGAAGTTGGGGAGTAGTTGTTGATGATAGTGTTCAAAATATAGTCACGAGCTGCGGGATCGACACCACCGATTGGTTCATCAAGGATATACAAACGAGCATCACGACTCATGACCAGAATCAACTGAACCTTCTCTTTATTCCCTTTTGAGAGTTTTTTGAAGCGGCTATTTTCATCGATGCCAAGGTCACGAAGAAGACCTTGAGCACGTTCTAGATCGAAGTCTTGGTAGAAAGTCTTGAAATAGGTAAGAGCCTCTTTAACCTTCATTTGCTCGTTGAGATAGGTCGTATCAGGCAGATAAGAAACAATTGCTTTAGTTGCTGGGCTTGGCTCCATGCCATTGATCAGAATACGCCCTTGTTCAGGTTGAAGTAAACCGTTGATGAGTTTAATCAAGGTTGTCTTACCAGAGCCGTTAGGTCCAAGCAAGCCAACGATTTTTCCAGCTGGGATTTCAAGGGAAACATTTGCAAGAGCAGGACTTGCTCCATAGGATTTTGATACATTTTCAAAAGTTAACAAGGTCATAGTTTAAACTCCTTCAATATAATCTCTTAAAACAGTCGGTAGTTCTCCTTTTTTATAGCCAAATTCTACCATGCCTGTTACAAACTGTTGCAACTGTTCTTCAGAAAGTTGCTTTCGGGATTGGAGAATTAAGTCCAAATCCTCTGTGACAAAGCGCCCGGAAGTTCGTTTGGAATAAACGAAGCCTTCCCTCTCCAAGTCCGATAGGGCACGCTGGATAGTGTTAGGATTGACCCCTGCTTCACTAGCTAGTTCTCTAACAGTCGGAAGCTGTTGATTGGGTTCAAGTTTATGGGAAATGATTTGCAGTTTGATTTTGTCCATAATCTGCATATAGATGGGTTTGTTGTTATCAAATGTCCAAGACATCGCGGTCTCCTTCCTACCTCCTTTTGTGTTAATTCAATAATACAACAAAACAAAAAAGATGTCAAGCCAAAAGGAAAATTATTTTGGGAATTATTCAAAAAATGGTATAATGAGAAGAAAACGACAAGGAGGGGAAGGCATGCGTTGTCCAAAATGTGGCGCTACAAAATCAAGTGTAATTGATAGTCGCCAGGCCGAAGAAGGAAATACCATTAGACGTAGACGTGAGTGTGAAGAGTGTCAACACCGTTTCACGACCTATGAACGTGTAGAAGAAAGAACTCTGGTTGTAGTCAAGAAGGATGGCACACGGGAGCAGTTCTCCAGAGATAAAATCTTTAACGGGATTATTCGTTCGGCTCAAAAACGTCCGGTGTCTAGTGATGAGATTGGTATGGTGGTCAATCGTATTGAGCAAAAACTCCTCAGTCGAAATGATAATGAAATTCAAAGTGAAGATATTGGTTCTCTCGTTATGGAAGAGTTGGCAGAACTAGATGAAATTACCTATGTTCGTTTTGCCAGTGTTTACCGTAGTTTCAAAGATGTGAGCGAGCTAGAAAATCTTCTCAAACAAATTACGCAATCTTCAAAGAAGAAAAAGGAAAAATAAATGAAGCCTAATGATCGTTTTTCTTTTCTCAAGAATAATCGGGTGTCGCAAGATACCTCCACTCTGGTGCAGTGCTACCTCCCGATTATCGGTCAGGATGCGCTCAGTCTCTACCTTTATATACTTGCTTTCTGGGATGATGGCCAAAAAGAACACCTTTTTGCATCAATTCTCAACCACCTCAATTTTGGGATGGACAGACTTTTAAAAGCTTTCAAAATCCTATCTGCTTTTCATTTGGTTACCCTCTACCAAAATGGAGATGGCTATAAGCTCGCTATTCATCCAACACTTTCTCAATCTGACTTCTTGCGTCATACAGTGTATCGTACTTTGTTGGAGAAAAGGATTGGCGATATGGCTGTATCTGATTTGCGTCAAGAGCAGGCAGGCGGAGAGCCTTTGACTGTTCCTTTGAGTCAGGCCTTTCCAGAGATAGAAGAATTGGCTAGTCATGATGAGCCACCAGTAAAAGCTGATTTTAAAAATGATTTTGATTTGGATCATTTTCGTCAGCTCATGGCTCGAGATGGTCTCCGTTTCCAAGATGAACAGTCAGATGTTTTAGAGTTGTTTAAAATCGCTGACGAGAAAAAATGGACCTGGTTTGAAACCTATCAGTTAGCTAAAGGAACAGCTGTTTCGCAGGTTATATCTGTTAAACGGATGCGGGAGAAGATAGCTCAAAAACCTGTATCATCTGACTTTAGTCCCAAAGAAGAGACCATTATCAAGGAAGCAAAGAGCAAGTCAGCTCTACAGTTTTTAGCAGAAATCAAGCAAACACGTAAGGGTGGGATTACCCAAGCCGAACGAGATTTGTTGCAACAAATGGCTGGACTAGGGCTTTTAGATGAGGTCATCAATGTTATTATGCTACTGACTTTCAATAAGGTTGATTCGGCCAATCTCAATGAGAAATATGCCATGAAAGTGGCTAATGATTACTCTTATAACAAGATTCGTTCTGCTGAGGAAGCTGTACTTCGAATCAGAGAGAAAAATCAAAAAGGGCAGGCGCAGAAATCAGCTAAGACTGCTCCAGTGAAAACCAATGTTCCTAAGTGGAGCAATCCAGACTATAAAAATGAGACTAGCGAGCAAACTCGTCTGGAACTAGAACGTAAGAAACAAGAAATGTTAGCTCGATTAGAAAAAGGAGGAGACTAGATGGAAAGTGTCGGAGACGTACTCAAGCGTCAGCCAAGCCGCTTTCAGTATCAGGATTTAGTCCAGCAAATTGTACAAGATCCTGATGTGGCGGTTTTTATCCAGCAAGCATCCCTCAGCCAAGAAGAGTTAAATCGGAGTATCTCCAAGTTTAACCAATACATCACGGAACGCGATAAGTTTCTCCGTGGTGATACTGACTATATCGCACGTGGCTACAAACCGATTCTCGTGATGAATCATGGTTATGCAGACGTAGCTTATGAAGAGACTCCCGAATTAATTGCTGCAGAAAAAGAGGCAGCTATTAAAAATAGGCTTCGTCTGATTAATCTTCCAGCTAGCCTCAAAAAAGCCAGTCTAGCTCAAGTTGATTTGGACGACCTTGGACGCTTGCCTGTTTTTGAAAAGCTCCTAGCTTTTGTGGAACAATATCCAACTATCCGAAAAGGTCTTTATTTATATGGGGATTTTGGAGTTGGTAAGAGTTTTATGGCAGCAGCCCTGGCTCATGATTTATCTGAAAAACGTGGAGTATCTACAACTCTGCTCCACTATCCGAGCTTTGTCATTGATGTCAAAAATGCTATTGGGGATGGCTCTGTCAAAACCTTGGTAGATGAAATCAAGCTGGCAGAAGTTCTGATTTTGGATGATATCGGTGCTGAGCAATCAACACCGTGGGTCCGTGATGAAATCTTGCAGGTGATTCTTCAGTATCGCATGCAGGAAGACTTACCAACTTTCTTTACTTCCAACTTCAATTTTGAAGATTTGGAAAAACATTTTGCAAAAGGCAAGAACGGAAATGACGAAACTTGGGAAGCCCGACGCGTTATGGAACGTATCCGTTACCTTGCTGAAGAAACACAACTAAAAGGAGAAAACCGTCGATGACAGAAACTACAACATTAATGAAGTCCCACTCTTCAGTACGTCGCTTTAAGGAACAAGAAATTCCTCAAGCTGACCTAACTGAAATTTTAACTGCCGCACAAATGGCCTCTTCTTGGAAAAACTTCCAATCTTATTCTGTGATTGTTGTAAGAAGCCAAGAAAAGAAAGCTGCCTTGTATGAGTTTGTTCCCCAAGAAGCTATTCGTCAGTCAGCTGCCTTCCTCCTCTTTGTCGGAGACTTGAACCGAGCAGAGAAGGGAGCGAAAATCCATACTGATAGTTTCCAACCTCAAGGTGTCGAAGGTCTGTTGATTAGTTCAGTTGATGCGGCCCTCGCTGCTCAAAACACTTTGTTGGCAGCTGAAAGCATGGGTTACGGTGGCGTTATTATCGGTTTAGTCCGTTATAAATCAGAAGAAGTTTCTGAATTATTCAAGTTACCTGACTACACCTATCCTGTTTTTGGGATTGCACTTGGTGTGCCAAATCAAAGACACGATGTTAAACCAAGATTACCTTTGAGTCAAATGGTATTTGATGAAGAATACCAAGAACAGTCAGTTGAGGCAATTGAAGCCTATGACCGTGTGCAGGCTGAGTATGCTGGTGCGCGTGCTACGACGACTTGGAGTCAGCGTTTGGCAGAGCAGTTTGGCCAAGCTGAGCCTAGCTCAACTCGAAGAAATCTGGAACAGAAAAAGTTATTGTAGAAAGTGAGAAAACATGGCCTTACCTACTGTTGCCATTGTCGGACGTCCCAATGTTGGGAAGTCAACCCTATTTAACCGAATCGCTGGAGAGCGGATTTCGATTGTAGAAGATATTGAAGGAGTGACTCGTGACCGTATTTATGCGACAGGTGAGTGGCTTAACCGTTCTTTCAGTATGATTGATACAGGGGGAATTGACGACGTTGATGCTCCATTTATGGAACAAATCAAACACCAGGCAGAAATTGCCATGGAAGAAGCAGATGTTATCGTCTTTGTAGTGTCTGGAAAAGAAGGAATTACAGATGCGGACGAATACGTAGCACGTAAACTTTATAAGACCAATAAGCCAGTTATCCTTGCCGTTAATAAAGTTGACAATCCAGAGATGCGAAATGATATCTATGATTTCTATGCTCTGGGCTTGGGCGAACCGCTACCCGTTTCATCTGTCCATGGTATTGGTACGGGGGATGTCTTAGATGCTATCGTAGAAAATCTCCCTCATGAAGTTGAAGAAGAAAATCCAGATGTCATTAAATTCAGCTTAATTGGACGTCCAAATGTCGGAAAATCTAGCTTGATCAATGCTATCTTGGGTGAAGACCGCGTGATTGCTAGTCCCGTAGCTGGGACAACTCGTGATGCTATTGATACTCACTTTACCGATGCTGATGGTCAAGAATTTACCATGATTGATACGGCTGGTATGCGTAAGTCTGGTAAAGTCTATGAGAATACAGAGAAATACTCAGTCATGCGTGCCATGCGTGCCATTGACCGTTCAGATGTTGTTCTGATGGTCCTCAATGCTGAAGAGGGTATCCGTGAGTACGACAAGCGTATTGCTGGTTTTGCTCATGAAGCTGGTAAAGGGATGATTATAGTGGTCAATAAATGGGATACGCTTGAAAAAAACAACCACACCATGAAAAACTGGGAAGAAGATATCCGTGAGCAGTTCCAATACTTGCCTTACGCACCAATTATCTTTGTCTCTGCTTTGACCAAACAACGTCTTCACAAGTTGCCTGAGATGATCAAGCAAATCAGCGAAAGTCAAAATACACGTATTCCATCAGCTGTCTTGAACGATGTGATCATGGATGCCATTGCCATCAACCCAACACCGACAGACAAAGGAAAACGTCTCAAGATTTTCTATGCGACTCAAGTGGCAACCAAACCACCGACCTTTGTGATCTTTGTCAACGAAGAAGAACTTATGCACTTTTCTTACCTGCGTTTCTTGGAAAATCAAATCCGCAAGGCCTTTGTCTTTGAGGGAACCCCAATCCATCTCATCGCAAGAAAACGTAAATAAAAAAGTAGAATCTGGAATGACATTTCCAGATTTTTTTGATAGAATGAAAGCAAAGAAAACGCTATCGAAAAGAGGTGTCGATAATGAAACTGTCGTTTAATCAATTGATACTCTTATTTCCTTGCTTTTGCTTTTTCTATTGGATAGACAATGCTGATAGAAACAGTAAGTTCTTCCCCATCATCTACTATTTCTACTGGATTTATTTTTCCCTTTTTGCTCTGTTTAGTCTGGATCTGACAATTTTTTCATTCTTTTTTTTCCCTCTTGTTCTCAAACATGTATCAGATATGAGTGCTTGGGGTGTTTGGTTGCTGTTGATAGTCCTATCTCTAGGCAGTGACCGGCTAGACTACATCTTCTTCAAAAAAATGTTTCGCTTAAGACGGGAACTAGGGAAGTCTAAAGGAGGAAGACCTTGATTTATATCGGTTTCTATTTGTAGGAGGTGGTTTATGGCGCGTCTAAAATCATTTATTTCATGCTATTCCAAGGTTTATATTGGTTTAGTTTTGTTTATCTGGCTTGCGTTCTTCTTTGTCCTTTGGGGTAATCCGGTTATGGGGGTAAAGATTGACATCTTCATCATACAGAAAATCTTGCTAGTTTTTGGCATTCTGTCTATTTTGATGGCCTTGTTATCCAAGAAAGTCAGTCTTTTTATTTTTGGCATTGTCTGCTGTCTTTCTCTTTGGATTAATCTATTTATCCTATTTGCCATTTTACCAATTTTTGGCAATTGAAGTATCATAAAAGCCAGAGAGGTTAGCTTGGAAACTAGCCTCTTTTTCCTTTTCAAAATGGGGATTCTTCCTTGAAAATAATCAGTAATTATGCTAAAATTAAAAGAACATTCTAAAATATTCGGAATTTAAAGTAAGGAAAAAAATGGCAAATTTATTAAAAACAATTATTGAAAATGATAAGGGAGAACTTCGTCGTCTTGAAAAGATGGCAGATAAAGTCATAAAATATGAAGATGAGATGGCTGCATTGACAGACGAGCAGCTACAAGCAAAAACAGTAGAGTTTAAACAACGCTATCAAAATGGTGAAACGCTTGATCAGCTGTTGTATGAAGCATTTGCGGTTGTCCGTGAGGGAGCTAAGCGTGTCCTTGGTCTCTTCCCATATAAGGTTCAGGTTATGGGAGGGATTGTTCTTCACCATGGTGACGTTCCAGAGATGCGTACTGGTGAAGGTAAAACCTTGACTGCGACTATGCCAGTTTACCTCAATGCACTTTCAGGTAAAGGGGTACACGTTGTTACGGTCAACGAATATCTATCTGAACGTGACGCAACTGAGATGGGTGAGCTCTACTCATGGCTTGGTTTATCGGTAGGGATTAACTTGGCAGCTAAGTCTCCGATGGAGAAAAAAGAAGCTTACCTTTGTGATATTACCTACTCAACTAACTCTGAGATTGGATTTGACTACCTTCGTGATAACATGGTTGTTCGTGCAGAAACTATGGTTCAACGTCCACTTAACTATGCCTTGGTCGATGAGGTTGACTCTATCTTGATTGACGAAGCTAGAACGCCTTTGATTGTGTCAGGAGCAAATGCTGTTGAGACTAGCCAGCTTTATCATATGGCAGACCAATATGTTAAATCACTAGATAAAGATGATTACATCATTGATATCCAGTCTAAAACAATTGGCCTATCTGATTCAGGAATTGACAAGGCTGAAAGTTACTTCAACCTAAGCAACCTATATGATATTGAAAACGTGGCTCTTACTCATTTTATCGACAATGCTCTTCGTGCCAACTACATCATGACCTTGGACATTGACTATGTGGTTAGTGAAGATCAGGAAATCTTAATTGTCGATCAATTTACAGGTCGGACTATGGAAGGGCGTCGCTACTCAGACGGATTGCACCAAGCGATTGAAGCTAAGGAAGCTGTACCAATCCAAGATGAGACTAAGACGTCTGCCTCAATCACCTATCAGAACCTCTTCCGTATGTACAAGAAATTGTCAGGGATGACAGGTACTGGTAAGACAGAGGAAGAGGAGTTCCGTGAAATTTATAATATTCGTGTTATTCCAATCCCGACAAACCGTCCAGTTCAACGTATCGACCATCCAGACTTACTTTTTGCTAGTCTTGAAGCTAAATTTAAGGCTGTTGTAGAAGATGTGAAAGCTCGACACCAAAAAGGTCAACCAATCTTGGTTGGTACTGTTGCTGTTGAAACCAGTGATTACATTTCGAAGAAATTAGTTGCAGCTGGCATTCCTCATGAAGTTTTGAATGCTAAGAACCACTATAAAGAGGCCCAAATCATCATGAATGCTGGTCAACGTGGTGCAGTTACAATCGCAACCAACATGGCGGGTCGTGGTACTGATATTAAGCTTGGTGAAGGGGTTCGTGAACTTGGTGGACTTTGTGTCATCGGTACAGAACGTCATGAGAGTCGTCGTATCGATAACCAGCTCCGCGGACGTTCGGGACGTCAAGGAGATCCAGGTGAATCTCAATTCTACCTCTCTCTTGAAGATGATTTGATGAAACGCTTTGGTTCAGAACGTTTGAAAACTGTCTTTGAACGCTTCAACATGTCTGACGAAGCTATTGAATCTCGTATGTTGACTCGTCAAGTAGAAGCGGCTCAAAAACGTGTTGAAGGAAACAACTACGATACACGTAAACAAGTCCTTCAGTATGATGATGTTATGCGTGAGCAACGTGAGATTATTTATGCTCAACGTTATGATGTTATTACAGCCGATCGAGATCTTGCTCCTGAGATTCATGCCATGATTAAACGCACTATTAACCGTGTGGTAGACAATCATGCTCGTTCTAAACAAAATGAAAAACTAGAAGCTATATTGAACTTTGCTAAATACAATTTACTTCCTGAGGACTCTATCTCTCTTGAAGACTTGTCAGGCTTGTCAGATAAAGCTATCAAAGAAGAACTCTTCCAACGAGCTTTGGTTGTTTACAATAACCAGGTTGCAAAACTTCGTGATGAAGAGGCTGTTAAGGAATTCCAAAAAGTATTGATTCTACGTGTAGTTGACAACAAATGGACAGACCATATCGATGCTTTAGACCAGCTGCGTAATGCTGTTGGGCTACGTGGATATGCTCAGAACAATCCAGTCGTAGAGTATCAAGCAGAAGGTTTCCGTATGTTCAATGATATGATTGGTTCTATTGAATTTGATGTGACTCGTTTGATGATGAAAGCTCAGATTCATGAACAAGAACGCCCTCAAACGGAGCGTCATATCAGTACAACAGCAACTCGTAACATCGCTGCTCAGCAAGCTAATCTTCCAGAAGATTTGGACTTGAGCCAGGTGAAGCGCAATGACTTATGCCCATGTGGTTCAGGTAAGAAGTTTAAAAATTGTCATGCTAAAAGACATTAAGACTGAATACTTTCAGGCGGATGCCTAGTGAAAAGTGAATTTTTACTTGGCGTCCGTTTACTTTATAAGGAGACGACTCATGGTATTTACAGCAAGAAGTCCTAAAATTAATATCGAAGAAGTTCGTAGTTTGTCTAGATTAGATGGAGAGGCACTTTCCAATAAAACACAACGGGACCGAGAGTTAGAAGCTATCATTCGTGGGGAAGATCAGCGTTTATTATTAGTGATTGGACCATGTTCATCAGATAATGAAGAGGCAGTCCTCGAGTATGCCAAGCGCTTATCAGCCCTACAAGAAGAAGTCAAAGATCGTATCTTTATGGTTATGCGAGTCTATACAGCTAAACCTCGTACTAATGGAGACGGCTATAAGGGATTGATCCATCAGCCGAATGCTAAGGAAGCTCCAAGTCTTATTAATGGGATTAAGGCAGTTCGTCAACTGCACTATCGTGTCATTACGGAGACTGGTATGACAACCGCTGATGAGATGCTCTATCCAGAAAATCTACCACTTGTAGATGATTTGATTTCTTATATGGCTGTCGGAGCTCGTTCGGTTGAAGACCAACAGCACCGTTTTGTAGCTAGTGGGGCAGATTTTTCAACAGGTTTTAAAAATCCTACATCAGGCAATCTCAATGTCATGTTTAATGGGATTTATGCAGCTCAAAATAAGCAAAGTTTCCTTTTCCTAGGGAAAGAAGTGGAGACAAGTGGTAATCCACTCGCTCATGCTATTTTGCGTGGAGCCCTAAATGAATATGGGAAAAACATCCCTAACTACTATTATGACAATCTGCTAGAAACCATTGCTCGCTATGAAGAAATGGGTTTGGAAAATCCTTTTATTATCATTGATACCAACCATGACAACTCAGGCAAGCAATACATGGAGCAAATCCGTATCGTTCGTCAGACCTTAATTAACCGTGACTGGAATGAGAAGATCAAGAAATACGTTCGTGGTTTTATGATTGAGTCTTATCTGGAAGATGGACGTCAAAATGCACCTGAGTTTTTTGGTAAGTCTATCACAGATCCATGTCTAGGCTGGGACAATACAGAAGCACTTGTCCGAGAAATCTACCAAACACTAGGAGAATAAGATGGCATTTATCGAAAAAGGCCAAGAAATAGATATTGAGGCCATTAAGGCTGAGACCCAGTTGTCACCTGAAGTCTTGCGTTATAAGGAAGCGCGTGATAAAGAATTGGCATCTATCATCTCAGGTGAGGACGATCGGATCCTTTTAGTGATGGGTCCGTGTTCTTCAGATAATGAAGAAGCAGTATTGGAGTATGCTCGTCGATTAGCCGACTTGCAGAAAAAAGTAGCCGACAAAATCTTTATCGTCATGCGGGTCTATACGGCCAAGCCCCGTACCAATGGAGATGGCTACAAGGGCTTGATTCATCAACCAAATACAAATGAAGCTCCAAGTCTCATCAATGGTTTGCAGGCAGTTCGTCAGCTCCATTACCGCGTAATCACAGAGACAGGTTTGACCACGGCAGATGAAATGCTCTATCCATCAAATCTAGTTTTGGTTGATGATTTGGTCAGCTACCATGCGGTAGGCGCTCGATCAGTAGAGGACCAGGAACACCGCTTTGTAGCCTCTGGGATTGATGCTCCAGTAGGAATGAAGAATCCGACATCTGGAAATCTGTCTGTGATGTTTAATGCCATCTATGCTACACAAAACAAGCAAACATTTCTTTACCATGGACAAGAAGTTGAGACTTCAGGAAATCCTTTGGCCCACGTCATCCTTCGTGGTGCTATGAATGAATACGGCAAAAATGAGCCTAACTTCTACTATGAAACGCTTTTAGATGCCATCAGTCGCTATGAGACTATGGGCCTGGAAAATCCTTTTATCATAATCGATACCAATCATGACAATTCAGGTAAGCAATATATGGAGCAAATTCGAATTGTCCGTCATACCTTACAGAATCGTGACTGGAATGAAAAGATTAAGAAAACGGTCCGAGGCTTTATGATTGAGTCTTATCTAGCTGATGGTCGCCAAAATCAACCAGAAATCTTTGGTTGCTCGATTACCGATCCTTGTCTAGGTTGGGAAAATACAGTAGCCCTGGTAGAAGAAATTTATACTACTTTAACAAAATAAATGAAAAGGATGGAGTTGGGGGAATCTCAACTCCTTTTGATGAGAATGATAGTTGGACACGGAATCGATATCGAAGAATTGGCTTCGATAGCAGGAGCAGTTGAACGGCATGACGATTTTGTCAAACGAGTTTTGACTGCCAGTGAAATGGAACGATTTAATAGTCTTAAAGGTCGTAAACAAATTGAATTTTTAGCGGGGCGCTGGTCAGCTAAGGAAGCTTTTGCTAAGGCTCTTGGAACTGGTATCGGTAAACTTAGTTTTCAAGATTTAGAAGTTTTGAATAACGAGAAAGGTGCCCCTTACTTTAATAAGTCTCCTTTTTCAGGAAAGGTTTGGCTGTCGATTAGTCATACAGATCAGTTTGTAACAGCTAGTGTCATTTTGGAGGAAAATCATGAAATCTAGTCCACACAGACCGACCAAGGCTCTCATTAATCTAGGAGCAATCCGCTATAATATTCAACAAATGGGAGCACACATTACCCAAAATACTCTTAAATGGGCGGTAGTGAAAGCCAATGCCTATGGACATGGAGCTGTAGCTGTTGCAACTGCTATCCAGGATGATGTAGATGGTTTTTGTGTTTCAAATATTGATGAAGCTATTGAACTTCGTCAAGCAGGCATTGATAAAAAAATTCTCATTCTGGGTGTATCGGAGCTAGCGTCCGTTGAACTGGCTCGAGAATTCGATATTGCTTTGACAGTTGCAGGCTTAGAGTGGGTTCAAAGTTTAGTAAGTCATCAGGCTGACCTAGCTGGTTTGACCGTTCATCTCAAGATTGATTCAGGTATGGGACGGATTGGCTTTAGAGAGGTAAGCCAGGTTGAGGAAGCTCAAATCTTGTTGAAAAAACATGGTGCTTGTGTCGAGGGAATTTTCACTCACTTTGCAACTGCAGACGAGGAGTCAGATACCTACTTTAATATCCAGTTGGAGCGTTTTAAAGACATTCTTGCAGGCATGAAGGAAGTGCCAGAATTGGTACATGCCAGCAACTCCGCAACAACTCTTTGGCATGCAGAGACTGTTTTCAATGCAGTCCGTATGGGAGATGCCATGTATGGTCTGAATCCTAGTGGTCAAGTTCTGGACTTGCCTTATAATTTGAATTCTGCCTTGACTTTAGAATCGGCTATCGTCCATGTCAAGACAGTTCCTACTGGTTCTTGTGTAGGATATGGTGCTACCTACCAATCAGATAGCGAAGAAGTAATTGCAACTCTGCCAATCGGTTACGCAGATGGTTGGACGCGAGATATGCAGAATTTCTCAGTTCTGGTGGATGGCCAATTGTGTCCCATTGTAGGGCGAGTTTCTATGGATCAAATTACCATTCGTCTACCGAAGGTATATCCATTGGGGACCAAAGTCACCTTGATTGGTAGGAATGGTGATGAGGAAATTACAGCAACACAGGTAGCGACTTATCGTGGAACTATCAACTATGAGGTAGTCTGCCTCCTCAGTGATCGTATTCCAAGAGAATATCATTAAACAAACAGAAAGGAGAGCAAGATGAATTTGCACCAACCCTTGCATGTCTTATCTGGAGTGGGACCGAAGTCAGCCGAGAAGTACGCTAAATTAGGAATTGAAAACTTGCAAGATCTCTTGCTCTACTTTCCTTTCCGCTATGAGGATTTTAAGAGCAAGCAAGTGCTGGAATTAGAAGATGGAGAAAAGGCTGTTCTGTCTGGCCAAGTTGTGACACCTGCCAGTGTCCAGTATTATGGTTTCAAGCGCAATCGTCTTCGTTTTAGTCTTAAGCAGGGAGAAGTTGTTTTTGCGGTTAATTTCTTTAACCAGCCCTATCTGGCAGATAAGATTGAGTTAGGGGCAACTCTTGCCGTCTTTGGCAAGTGGGACCGCGCCAAAGCTAGTCTGACAGGTATGAAGGTTTTAGCCCAAGTAGAAGATGACCTCCAACCTGTTTATCGATTGTCCCAAGGAGTTAGTCAAGCTGGTCTTGTTAAGGTTATCAAGACAGCCTTTGATCAAGGCTTGGATCTCTTGCTAGAAGAAAACATCCCCCAGTTCTTGCTAGATAAATACAAACTCACGCCCCGTAGTCAGGCTGTGCGTGCCATGCATTTCCCTAAGGATTTAGCAGAGTATAAGCAGGCACTTCGTAGAATCAAGTTTGAAGAACTCTTTTACTTTCAAATGCAGCTACAGACCCTCAAGTCTGAAAATAAGGTTCATGGAAGTGGTCTGGTCTTGAACTGGTCAGAAGATGAGTTGACTAAGGTCAAGGAGACTCTTCCTTTTGCCTTGACCCAAGCCCAAGAAAAAAGCCTGCAAGAAATCCTAACAGATATGAAGTCGGACCACCACATGAATCGACTCTTACAAGGGGATGTAGGTAGCGGGAAGACAGTGGTTGCAGGTCTTGCTATGTATGCTGCTGTAACGGCTGGTTACCAGGCTGCCCTCATGGTTCCAACAGAGATTCTTGCAGAGCAGCATTTTGAGAGTTTACAGGGGCTCTTTCCGGAATTAAAAATCGAGCTTTTGACAGGCTCCTTGAAAGTTGCAAAAAGGCGTGAGGTCTTGGAGACTATTGCTAAAGGCGATGCAGATTTTATTATCGGGACCCATGCCCTGATTCAAGAGGGCGTGGATTATGCTCGCCTTGGCTTGATTATCATTGATGAGCAACACCGTTTTGGTGTAGGACAGAGACGAATTCTGAGAGAAAAAGGAGACAATCCTGATGTCCTCATGATGACAGCAACTCCTATTCCAAGAACCTTAGCCATCACAGCCTTTGGGGATATGGATGTTTCAATTATCAACCAGATGCCAGCTGGGCGAAAACCTATCATCACTCGCTGGATCAAGCATGAACAACTGCCTCAAGTCCTAACCTGGCTTGAGGAAGAAATACAAAAAGGTTCCCAAGCCTACGTCATTTCCCCTTTGATTGAAGAATCAGAAGCCCTGGACCTTAAAAATGCCATTGCCTTGTCAGAAGAATTGACGGCTCATTTTACAGGAAAAGCAGAAGTAGCCCTCTTACATGGGAAGATGAAGAGTGATGAAAAAGACCAGATTATGCAGGATTTCAAAGAAAGAAAAACGGATATCTTAGTTTCTACAACCGTTATCGAGGTTGGGGTCAATGTTCCCAATGCAACAGTTATGGTTATCATGGATGCCGACCGTTTTGGCCTCAGTCAGCTCCACCAGCTTAGAGGTCGTGTAGGTCGAGGGGATAAACAGTCCTATGCGATTCTTGTCGCTAATCCCAAGACCGACTCTGGGAGAGACCGGATGCGGATTATGACGGAAACGACTAATGGGTTTGTTCTAGCTGAAGAAGATTTAAAAATGCGTGGATCTGGAGAGATCTTCGGGACCAGACAATCAGGGCTACCAGAATTTCAGGTGGCAGATATTATCGAAGATTTCCCTATTTTAGAAGAAGCTAGAAAGGTTGCCAGCTATATCAGTTCGCTACCAAACTGGCAAGAGGATCCAGAATGGCATATGGTTGCCCTCAATCTCCAGAAGAAAGAATATTTGGATTAAGTTTTCTCTAAGAAAATGTTAAGTAAGCTTTTAGAATTATCGCTTATAGTAGAGTTACCAAAAAGAAATGAGGAATGTCCGATGACAATTAAAGTAAACTATCAGAAAATATTTCAAACAGAACCACAACCTTCTCCTAAATATTAAGAAAAGAGCTGCAAGGCTCTTTTTCTGTCTATAATGTAAACTTAGACTAGGGATTAATAGAATTATTGGTCCAGTCTATTTACTAATGCTAATAAGGTTGTTATAATTATCGAAACACATCAATTTACTTCTGAAAGGAGTTCACATGACTTTAGAAACAAGAGCTATTGCGGTTCAAGATACTTATGGCGAAAGATTCCAACATTGCTGGGGTTGTGGTCCTAAAAATGATTTGGGCTTGCATTTAAAAACTTATCCAAGTGTTGAAGGTACAAGTTGTATCAGTCGTATCAAGGTGGATCCTCAGTACACTGGTGGAGTACCTGCTAATTTGTTTGGTGGTATGATTGCAGTTATCTTTGATTGTCACGGGACTGCTTCGGCAGCATGGTTTTCACATCATGAAAAAGGCTTGGACTTAACGGCAGAAACTGTGATTGGACGTTTTATTACTGCCCATTTAGAAGTTGATTATCTAAGTCCGACTCCAATCGATGATGAAATCATTGTTACCTCTACACTTGAGGAATTGGGAGCTAGAAAAGCAATCGTTAACATGGAAATGACTGTTGCTGGCAAGGTGAGAGCAAAGGCTAAAATGGTGGCAGTTGCTGTCAAAGACACTATGTAAACAAAGAGAATAAATAGTGAGAGCAAGGAATTGCTCTCTTTTTTCGTATTAGAATGATTTCATTTGTCAAATCCTAGGTAGATGAGGTCTCCTAGAGAAAATCCCTTGAAACTACTTTTAAACTAAACTTGATTAGCTAGAGAGCTTAAATACACTTTCTGTTTTAAGGTCTTTCTTGCAATGAATTTCCAGATATGATACAGTTATGATAACGCTTGCAAGAAGGAGGATTCTATGAGAAATCCAGCATTACTAGAAGAAATGAAAACTTATAAAGGACGTGATGAAGTCCCTCAAGAGTTTGATGCATTTTGGGATGGAGAGCTAGCAAAATTGTCTACTCTACCGGCTTACCAGTTAGAAGAACGTAATTTTCATATTCCAAATGTTCATTGCTATGAATTGACCTTTAAAGGGACTCGTGATGGACAAGTTTATGCCCGTGTCGTATTGCCAAAACTAGAGAAGAAAGTTCCTGTCATTTTCCACTTCCATGGTTATATGGGTCGTGGTTGGGACTGGACTGATATGCTCGCCTTTACGGTAGCTGGCTACGGTGTCGTGACCATGGATGTGCGAGGTCAATCTGGCTATTCTCAAGATGGCTTACGATCTCCGCTAGGGAATACAGTCAAGGGTCAAATTATCCGTGGAGCAGTAGAAGGAAAAGATCAACTCTTTTTCAAGGATGTCTATCTGGATATTTATCAGCTAGTTGAAATTGTGGCCAGTCTTCCACAAGTTGATGAAGAACAGTTGGCAAGTTACGGTGCTTCTCAAGGAGGAGCCTTGGCTTTGGTTGCTGCTGGTCTCAACCCTCGCATCAAGCGTACAGTTGCTATTTATCCATTCTTATCAGACTTCAGACGAGTCATTGAGATTGGTAATACTAGTGAAGCCTATGATGAACTTTTCCGCTATTTTAAGTTTCACGATCCCTTCCATGAAACAGAAGATCAAATCATGGAAACTCTGGGTTACATCGATGTGAAAAACTTTGCTCATCGTATTAAAGGACCTGTTCGAATGATTACAGGACTTGATGATGATGTTTGTTATCCAATTACCCAATTTGCTATCTACAATCGTTTGACCTGTGAAAAGAGCTATCGTATCATGCCAGAGTACGCTCATGAGGCCATGAATGTCCATGTTAATGACCAAGTCTATAATTGGTTGTGTGGGAGTGAGATTCCATTTACCTACCTTGTTCAATAAAATTTCCTGAGACTTCTCATGAAGTCCAGGATTTTTTATACAGGATGAAAGTAGTTTCATAAAGTTTGATTCTTCTAACTATATTTGAAAGTAAAATCTATTATACACTAGTATATCTATAATTTGTAATATTTATTATATAATAAACATAATAATAAATTTGAAAGGAGAAAAACTTGGAGCTAGTTTAGTTTTAAGTTGCAAGAGTAGTTTAAATTAAAAAGAGTGGGACTCCCATTCAATAATACAGTTTCTTTTTGCCCTAAGTATTTAGGATTAAAATTTTTTCAAAAAAGAAAGCGCTTTATTTTTTAATAAGAAAGGGAATATATGAATCAGAGACATTTTGATCGAAAACAACGATATGGAATTCGAAAATTTACAGTTGGAGCAGCTTCAGTAGTGATTGGAGCAGTTATTTTTGGTGCTGCCCCAGTCTTGGCACAAGAAGCCACAACAGCAAACAAGGAGGCAGAAGCAGGAGCTCTTACTAATGTAGACAAGGAACTTGTAGATAAAGTAGGAACAGAGAATAATAATGGAACTGAAGTAAACCGTGAAGAGCTGAAAGCAAACCCAGGGTCTGAAAAACCAACAGAAACAGAAGCATCAAACGAAACTCCAGCTACAGAGAGTGGAGACGAAGAAGTTGGAAACATTCCTCGTGACTTTTATGCAAGAGAGTTGGAAAATGTAAATACTGTTCTAGAGAAGGAAGATGTTGAAACCAATCCTTCAAACGGTCAAATAGTTGACATGAAAGACGAGCTGGACAAGGTTAAAAAACTTCAGAATGCGACTATTCATATGGAGTTCAAACCAGATGCATCTGCACCAAATTTATACAGTCTTTTCTCAGTTTCAAGTGATACCAAAGTAGATGAATACTTCACCATGGCAATCCTTAATAACACAGCTATCGTTGAAGGTCGTGATGCCAATGGAAAACATTTCTATGGTGATTATAAAACTGCTCCTTTGAAGATTAAGCCAGGTGAGTGGAACTCTGTAACCTTTACAGTTGAAAGACCAAATGCAGACCAACCAAATGGTCAAGTTCGCGTCTATGTAAATGGTGTCTTGTCTCGAACAAGTCCTCAGTCTGGTCGTTTCATCCAAGACATGCCAGATGTCAATCGTATGCAAATTGGTACATTGAAACGTAAAGGCAAAAACCATTGGGGCGCTAATCTTAAAGTCCGTAATCTAACTGTTTATGATCGTGCCCTTTCTCCAGAAGAAGTTAAAAAACGTAGCCAACTTTTTGAAAGAGGAGAGTTGGAGAAGAAACTTCCTGAAGGAGCAAAAGTTACGGATAAACTGGACGTTTTTGAAGGTGGTGAGAACCGCAAGCCAAATAAAGATGGTATCGCAAGCTACCGTATTCCAGCCCTACTTAAAACGGATAAGGGAACCTTAATTGCTGGAGCAGACGAGAGACGTTTGCATCACTCTGACTGGGGTGATATCGGTATGGTCGTTCGTCGTAGTGATGATAAGGGTAAAACTTGGGGAGATAGAATCGTCATCTCAAATCCTCGTGACAATGAGAAGGCTAAGAGAGGTCATGCAGGCTCACCAGTCAACATTGACATGGCCCTAGTCCAAGATCCAAAGACGAAGCGAATCTTTGCCATCTATGATATGTTCGTAGAAGGCGAAGCTGTTAGAGATTTGCCAGGAAAAGCGCCACAAGCTTATGAGAAAATTGGTGATAAGGTATACCAAGTCTTGTACAAACAAGGTGATGCAGCACGTTATACAATTCGTGAAAATGGCGAAGTTTTTGACCCTGAAAATAGAAAGACAGAATACCGTGTTGTAGTTGATCCTAAGAAACCAGCCTATAGTGATAAGGGTGACCTTTACAAGGGTGAGGAACTAATCGGTAATGTCTACTTTGATTACAGCGACAAGAACATCTTTAGAGTTTCAAACACTAATTATCTCTGGATGTCTTATAGTGATGACGATGGAAAAACTTGGTCTGCACCTAAAGATATTACATACGGCATTCGTAAGGACTGGATGCACTTCTTAGGTACTGGACCTGGTACAGGTATTGCCTTGCATTCAGGACCTCATAAAGGGCGTCTGGTTATCCCAGCCTACACAACAAATAACGTATCCTACCTAAGTGGTTCTCAGTCTTCACGCGTCATTTACTCAGATGACCATGGTGAAACTTGGCACGCTGGTGAAGCTGTCAATGATAACCGCCCAGTAGGCAACCAAACAATTCACTCTTCAACTATGAATAATCCAGGTGCTCAAAATACTGAGTCAACTGTTGTGCAGTTGAATAATGGAGATCTCAAACTCTTCATGCGTGGATTGACAGGTGATCTTCAAGTAGCGACAAGTAAAGATGGTGGAGCGACTTGGGAAAAAGATGTAAAACGCTATTCAGATGTCAAAGACGTCTACGTTCAAATGTCTGCCATTCATACGGTGCACGATGGTAAGGAATATATCATCCTCAGTAATGCAGGTGGGCCAGGACGTTACAATGGTTTGGTACACTTGGCACGTGTGGAAGCTAATGGAGACCTAACTTGGCTCAAGCACAATCCAATTCAAAGTGGCAAATTTGCTTATAACTCATTGCAAGATCTTGGAAATGGCGAATTTGGCTTGCTTTATGAGCATGCGACTGCCACTCAAAATGAATACACCTTGTCTTATAAGAAATTCAACTGGGATTTCTTAAGTAAGGATATGATCTCTCCAACGGAAGCAAAAGTGAAAAATGCAGTTGAAATGGGCAAAAACATTATTGCTTTAGAATTTGATTCTGAAGTCTTAGTCAATCAGGCCCCAGTTTTGAAATTAGCTAATGGTAATTTGGTTCCATTCTTAACTCAGTATGATACGAAAACTCTATTATTTGCTGTAAGAAAAGAAGACATCGGTCAAGAAATCACTGAAATTGTAGCAGGTGCTATTGAAAGTATGCATAACTTACCAGTGAAACTTGAAGGAGCTGGGATTCCAGGGGGAACTAATGGCAACGAAATTGCTATCAATGAAGTTCCAGAATTTACAGGTGGTGTAAACGGTGAAGAAGGTTCCGTTCATGACGCACCAGGATATGAAGGTGGCGTGAATGGTGAATCCGGATCGGTTCACGAAGCACCAGAATTTACAGGTGGCGTGAATGGTGACGAAGGTGCAGTTCATGAAGTCCCAGAATTATCTGTTGAAGAAAGCTCAAAAGGTGACCCTGCAGTCCATGAAGTTCCAGAATATGAAGGTGGCGTGAATGGAGAAACAGGTTCCGTTCATGACGCACCAGAATATGAAGGTGGCGTGAATGGTGACTCAGGTTCTGTTCATGAAGTTCCAGAATACGAAGGTGGCGTGAATGGAGAAACAGGTTCCGTTCATACAGTATCAGAATATGAAGGTGGTGTGAATGGAGAAACAGGTTCCGTTCATGACTCACCAGGATATGAAGGTGGCGTGAATGGAGAAACAGGTTCCGTTCATGAAGCGCCAGGATATGAAGGAGGTGTGAATGGAGAAACAGGTTCTGTTCATGAAGTTCCAGAATATGAAGGTGGCGTGAATGGAGAAACAGCTTCCGTTCATGACGCACCAGGATATGAAGGAGGTGTGAATGGTGACTCAGGTTCTGTTCATGAAGTTCCAGAATACGAAGGTGGCGTGAATGGAGAAACAGGTTCCGTTCATACAGTATCAGAATATGAAGGTGGTGTGAATGGCGCAAGTGGTTCCGTTCATGAAGTCCCAGAATTTGCAGGTGGTGTGAATGGGGACTCAGGTGCAGTTCATGAAATTCCAGAATATGAAGGTGGTGTGAATGGAGAAACAGGTTCTGTTCATGCAGCATCAGAATTTGCAGGTGGTGTGAATGGCGCAAGTGGTTCCGTTCATGAAGTCCCAGAATTTGCAGGTGGTGTGAATGGAGAAACAGGTTCTGTTCATGCAGCATCAGAATTTGTAGGTGGTGTGAATGGCGCAAGTGGTTCCGTTCATGAAGTCCCAGAATTTGCAGGTGGTGTGAATGGATCGGATGCAACTATCCGTGAAGAATTACATCAAGCGAAGCTTCCAGCAAGTATAACAGAGAATCCACTAGCTTTATCTCTATCAAATGATAGAACATACAAAGCACCATCTGTTGACGTGGTGGGAGACAAATTGCCTGAAACAGGAAGTGAAGATGTAAGTCCTCTTGCATCTGTAGGACTTATAGGCTTACTCCTAGCTATGTTTGCTGTTGGCAAGAAAAAAGAAGATTAATAAAATAGCTAAAATCGATGAATTTCATCAAGAAATTTAATGTTGATAAGAAGGAGCCGTAACTAGAACTGGTTACGGCTTTTTATTTGGGTATTAAAAGAGTGGAGGAAGAAGTTTAAGGCTAGATCTATTGAAAATATCGCTTAGTAAAAGATGCCCCTCGAGCGTAGTCTGATAAAAGTGAGGAATTTACTCCAAAAACCAGAAAGTAGTTTCGAAAAAATAAAATTCAGCTCACATTCTTGAAAGTAAAATCTGTTATATATTAATCTATCTAAAAATGTGAAATTTTATTATATAATGAAGGTAGGATAAAAATGAAAGGAGAAGCAAAATCTCTCTTTAACTAAGTAATAAAAGAGATTAATGCTCGTTACAGCGAGAGAAAGCATGAAAAAAATGAGGAGACTCATTTGTCAAATAGATTTATTTTTGAATTTAGTTAGAAGGACTAAAAATTTTAAGCAAAAAAGAAAGCGCTTTATTTTCGAGGTGAAAGGAAAAGAAATGAAACATAGTCATTTTGAAAAAAAACAACGATATGGAATTCGTAAATTTGCAGTTGGGACAGCTTCGGTCGTGATTGGAGCAGTTGTTTTCGGTGCGTCACCAGTATTAGCTCAAGAATCAACAACTACCAGTAATGAGACTACTGAACTTGGAGTAGACAAGGGTCAAACTGAAAAAGTCGCAGATATCGAAAAGAATGTTACGGAGTCTAATGGGGTAGATACAGTTACACATACATCTACAGAAGCACATACTGGAACAGATACAACTGCAATAGCAGAAACGGCAGAAGCAACTAGAGAAACGGAAAAAGATCCAGCTTCGCTTCCACGTGACTATTATGCTAGAGAGTTAGAGAACGCCAATACTGTTCTTGAAAAAGAAGATGTAGAGACAGATACTTCAAATGGCAATAGAATTGACTTGACTGGTGAGTTGAATAAGCTAAAAGAACTTCAAAACGCAACCGTTCATATGGAGTTCAAGCCAGATGCATCTGCACCAGCATTTTACAACCTGTTCTCAGTGTCGAGTGATACGGTTCGAAATGAATATTTCACCATGGCTGTTTACAACAATGTTGCCTTGATTGAGGGCCGCGATCAAAACGGTGACCAATTTTATGATAGATACACAGACGCACCATTAACAGTCAAACCAGGTCAGTGGAACTCAGTAACCTTTACAGTTGAAAAACCGACTACAGACTTTCCTAATGGACGAGTTCGTCTGTATGTTAACGGTGTTTTATCTCGTACAAGTCTCAAGTCTAGTAAGTTTATCAAAGATATGCCTGATGTGACTCATGCACAAATTGGTTCCACAAATCGTGCAGGAAGTATGGTTTGGGGGGCAGGCTTACAAGTTCGTAATCTAACTGTTTACGATCGTGCCTTGAGTCCAGAAGAGGTTCAAAATCGTAGCTACCTCTTTGAAAGATCCGAATTAGAGAAAAAGCTTCCAGAAGGAGCTGAGATAACAGATAAAAAGGATGTCTTTGAAGCTGGTAAAAATGGGCAGTCAAATCCAGATGGTATTAATAGCTATCGTATTCCAGCCCTCCTTAAGACTGACAAGGGCACTCTGATTGCTGGAGCTGACGAACGTCGATTGCACCACTATGACTGGGGAGATATCGGTATGGTCGTCAAACGAAGTGAAGATCAGGGTCAAACATGGGGAGATCGTATCACACTTACGAATCTACGCGACAATCCAAAAGCTACTGATCCATCTGTTGGTTCACCAGTAAATATCGATATGGTTTTAGCCCAAGATACTGAAACCAAACGAATCTTTTCAGTCTATGATATGTTCCCAGAAGGAAAAGGTATCTTTGGGATGTCAGCTGAAAAAGAGGAAGCTTATAAAGAAATTGATGGGAAAACCTACCAAATTCTCTATCGTGAAGGAGAAAATGGTGCCTATACTATTCGTGAAAATGGTGTTGTCTACACACCAGAAGGTCAGGCAACGGATTACCGTGTTGTTGTAAATCCTGTCAAGCCGGCTTATAGCGATAAAGGTGATCTTTATCAGGGTGAGCAGTTACTAGGAAATATCTACTTTACAAGTAATAAAACTTCTCCATTTAGAATTGCTAAAGACAGCTACCTATGGATGTCTTACAGTGATGATGATGGTAAGACTTGGTCTGCGCCACAAGATATTACCCCAATGGTCAAAGCTGATTGGATGAAATTCTTAGGTGTGGGACCTGGAGTGGGAATTACCCTCCAGAATGGACCTCATAAAGGTCGGATTGTCATTCCTGTCTATACGACGAATAGAACAAACCACCTTAATGGTTCTCAATCATCTCGTATCATCTACTCAGATGACCATGGTAAGACTTGGCATATGGGTGGCGGTGTCAATGATAACCGTACACTTTATGATGGCACAGTAGTTGATTCAAGCAACATGAACAATTACTATGCTCAAAATACGGAGGCTTCAGTTGTTCAGCTGAACAATGGTCAGTTGAAACTCTTTATGCGTGGTTTGACAGGTGATTTGCAAGTTGCGACAAGTAATGATGGTGGTATTACATGGGACAACTATGTAGCACGCTATGATGTACCCGATGTTTATGTTCAAATGGCGGCGACTCATACGGTTCAAGATGGTAAGGAGTATATCCTTCTAGCAAATGCTAATGGACCAGGTCGTAAGAATGGTTACATTCGAGTGGCTCGTGTAGAAGAAGATGGCGAGTTGACTTGGCTGCACCATCATTTGATTCAAGAAGGGGAGTATGCCTATAACTCACTTCAACAGATAGGGCCAAAAGAATTTGGTCTCTTGTACGAACATCATGAAGCTGGTGGCAATCCTTATACTCTATCCTTCAAGAAATTCAACTGGGATTTCTTAACGAAGGAAAGAATTTCTCCTAAAGAAGCCAAAGTTAAAAATGTTATTGAAAAATGGCCAGGAATTCTTGCAGTAGAATTTGATTCAGAAGTTTTGGTTAACAAAGTACCAACACTTCAGTTGGCAAATGGTAAAAAAGTAAACTTCATGACCCAGTATGATACTAAGACTTTGCTATTTACAATGGACAAGTCAGATATTGGTCAAGAAATAACTGGACTTGCTTCTGGAGTAATTGAGAGTATGCACAACCTTCCAGTTAATCTTGAAGGAGCAGGTATTCCTGGATCAGTAAATGGTAGCGAAGCAGCAGTGCATGAAGTACCAGAATTCGAGGGTGGCGTAAATGGTGAATCCGGAGGAATTCACGAAGTCCCAGAATTTACAGGTGGCGTAAATGGTGCAGAGGGAGCAATTCATGAAGTTCCGGAATTGACCGTTGAAGAGAATGCTAAAGGCGAGAGCGCAGTCCATGAAGTCCCAGCTTTTGAAGGTGGCGTAAATGGCGACTCTGGTGCAGTCCATGAAGTCCCAGCCTTTGAAGGTAGCGTAAATGGCGACTCTGGTGCAGTCCATGAAGTCCCAGCTTTTGAAGGTGGCGTAAATGGCGACTCTGGCGCAATTCACGAAGTCCCAGCCTTTGAAGGTGGCGTAAATGGTGAATCCGGAGGAATTCACGAAGTCCCAGAATTTACAGGTGGCGTAAATGGCGACTCTGGTGCAATTCATGAAGTGCCAGCTTTTGAAGGTGGCGTAAATGGCGACTCTGGTGCAGTCCATGAAGTGCCAGCTTTTGAAGGTAGCGTAAATGGCGACTCTGGTGCAGTCCATGAAGTGCCAGCTTTTGAAGGTAGCGTAAATGGCGACTCTGGCGCAATTCACGAAGTGCCAGCTTTTGAAGGTAGCGTAAATGGCGACTCTGGCGCAATTCATGAAGTACCGGCTTTTGAAGGTGGAGTGAATGCCACTGAAGCAGCTGTCCATAAAATTCTAGATTACAAAGATGAGCAATCTCTTGTGTCACTTGCAATGTTACAAGGTAAGACTTACCAAGCACCAGCAGCTAGTCAACAGGCACTGCCAGAAACAGGAAGTGAAGATACAGCAACTCTAGCAAGTCTAGGACTTGTAGGAATGCTTCTTGGTATGTTCACCATTGGTAAGAAAAAAGAAAATTAAAATAGATCCCAATTGAAAGTTGTATAATGAGAATTTTCTATTGGTAAACAAGAAGTCGTAACCCTAGTTTAGTTACGACTTCTTTAGTTAGATGGACCTTGTATTATAATTATATACAGTCTAGTTTTTATGAACAGAGGAATAAAAAATGCTCTGAAACTACTTTCAGCTTAAGCTGTTCTATAAAATTGTTTTGAAACTTCAACCTATTCTATTACAAAATATTGAAAGCGTTTTAAAAATGGTATATAATAGGCTCATAAGAAAAAAGAAAAGGAGGAAAGTGGATGCCACAAATCAGTAAAGAAGCTTTGATTGAACAGATTAAAGACGGAATCATCGTTTCTTGTCAGGCACTTCCTCACGAACCGCTTTATACAGAAGCGGGAGGGGTCATTCCCTTGCTAGTCAAAGCGGCTGAGCAAGGAGGCGCAGTAGGTATTCGAGCAAATAGTGTTCGAGATATCAAGGAAATTAAGGAAGTTACAAAACTTCCAATAATTGGAATCATTAAGCGTGACTATCCACCACAAGAGCCCTTTATCACAGCCACTATGAGGGAGGTTGATGAACTAGCAGCTCTTGATATTGAAGTCATTGCTCTTGATTGCACCAAGCGAGAACGTTATGATGGTTTGGATATTCAAGATTTTATCCGTCAAGTGAAGGAGAAATATCCAGATCAACTCTTGATGGCTGATATCAGTACCTTTGAAGAGGGGTTAACAGCTGTTGAGGCAGGCATTGACTTTGTCGGAACAACCTTATCAGGCTACACATCTTACAGTCCAAAAGTAGATGGCCCAGATTTTGAATTGATTAAAAAACTCTGTGATGCAGGCGTAGACGTTATCGCAGAAGGAAAGATTCACACACCAGAACAAGCCAAGAAAATCCACGGTTTCGGAGTACGAGGCATCGTTGTAGGTGGCGCTATTACTAGACCAAAAGAGATTACGGAGCGTTTTGTTTCGGGTCTTAAGTAACACAATCATTTAAAAATGAGGAGAGTGGTGAATTCGTAGAAATAAATGAAAACGTATACAAGAACTACATTGCTCATTATCCAATTTGGATACGATAAATAATATTTAGGAGAATACACATGAAATTTAGAAAATTAGCTTGTACAGTACTTGCAGGTGCTGCGGTTCTATCTCTTGCTGCTTGCGGCAAATCTGACGCTAAAAAAGATGCTGCTAAATCAGGTGATGCAGCAGCAACAACAACAACTGAAATCACTTGGTGGGCGTTCCCAGTCTTCACTCAAGAAAAATCTGGTGACGGTGTTGGAACTTATGAAAAATCTATCATCGAAGCTTTCGAAAAAGCAAATCCAGATATTAAGGTTAAACTAGAAACAATCGACTTCAAGTCTGGACCTGAAAAAATCACGACAGCTATCGAAGCTGGAACTGCTCCAGATGTACTTTTCGATGCACCAGGTCGTATCATCAATTACGGTAAAAATGGTAAATTGGCTGAGTTGAATGACCTCTTCACAGACGAATTTGTTAAAGATGTAAACAATGATAATATCATCCAAGCAAGTAAAGCTGGTGATAAAGCATACATGTATCCAATCAGTTCTGCACCATTCTACATGGCTATGAACAAGAAAATGTTGGAAGATGCTGGTGTAGCTAACCTTGTTAAAGAAGGTTGGACAACAGATGATTTTGAAAAAGTCTTGAAAGCACTTAAAGACAAAGGATACACTCCAGGTTCATTGTTCAGTTCTGGTCAAGGGGGAGACCAAGGAACACGTGCCTTCATCGCTAACCTATACGGCGGTTCTGTAACAGACAAAGAAGTTACTAAATACACAACTGACGATCCTAAGTTCGTCAAAGGTCTTGAAAAAGCAACTAGCTGGATTAAAGATGGTTTGTTGAACAACGGTTCACAATTTGACGGTGGAGCAGACATCCAAAACTTTGCAAACGGTCAAACATCATACACAATCCTTTGGGCACCAGCTCAAAACGGTATTCAAGCTAAACTCTTGGAAGCAAGTAAAGTTGAAGTGGTAGAAGTTCCATTCCCATCTGATTCTGGTAAACCAGCTCTTGAATACCTTGTAAACGGATTTGCAGTATTCAACAACAAGGATGAAAAGAAAGTTGCTGCGGCTAAGAAATTCATCCAATTCATCGCTGATGATAAAGAGTGGGGGCCTAAAGACGTAGTTCGTACAGGAGCATTCCCAGTTCGTACTTCATTTGGTAAACTTTACGATGACAAACGTATGGAAACAATCAGTGGTTGGACTCAATACTACTCTCCATACTACAACACAATCGATGGATTCGCTGAAATGAGAACTCTATGGTTCCCAATGTTGCAATCCGTATCTAATGGCGACGAAGAGCCAGTAGCAGCTTTGAAAGCCTTCACTGAAAAAGCAAACGAAACTATTAAAAAAGCAGCAAAATAATAAGTCCTAAATGAACATGACAGCCCCCTTTTCCCTGTGCATAGAGGTGTACGAAAAGGGGGACTTTTGTTTGATAATGTAAGAATCTGATTGGATCAAAATTAAAATGAAGTTCTTACATAAGCTTATCTTGAAAAAAATTTCATTTTGATTTTAAATCCTGTCGGATAACAGATAACAAAAAATTATTGAAAGTGAGGTGCCGACTGTGAAAGTCAATAAAATCCGCATGAGGGAAACTATTGTTTCCTATGCTTTCTTAGCACCAGTTCTATTATTCTTTACCATCTTTGTTTTAGCTCCTATGATTATGGGCTTCATCACTAGTTTCTTTAACTATTCGATGACTAGCTTTGAGTTTATAGGCTTAGACAATTATATTCGTATGTTTAAAGACCCAGTTTTCATGAAGTCTTTAATCAATACTGTAATCTTAGTTATTGGTTCTGTACCGGTTGTTGTACTCTTCTCGCTCTTTGTAGCATCACAGACTTATCAACAAAATGCGGTAGCTCGTTCATTCTATCGTTTCGTATTCTTCCTACCTGTAGTTACTGGTAGTGTTGCCGTAACGGTTGTATGGAAATGGATCTATGATCCTCTATCAGGTATTTTGAACTTTGTGCTTAAGTCAAGCCACATCATCAGCCAGAACATTTCTTGGTTGGGTGATAAAAACTGGGCTTTGATGGCGATTATGATTATCCTTTTGACAACATCTGTTGGCCAGCCGATCATCCTTTACATCGCGGCAATGGGAAATATCGACAACTCTCTAGTTGAAGCGGCTCGTGTTGATGGAGCTACAGAATTGCAAGTTTTCTGGAAGATTAAATGGCCAAGCCTTCTTCCAACAACTCTTTATATCGCAATCATCACAACCATCAACTCATTCCAGTGTTTCGCTTTGATTCAGCTTTTGACTTCCGGTGGTCCAAACTACTCAACAAGTACTCTCATGTACTACCTTTACGAGAAAGCCTTCCAATTGACTGAGTATGGCTATGCCAACACAATCGGTGTCTTCTTGGCAGTTATGATTGCCATCGTCAGCTTTGTTCAATTTAAAGTACTTGGAAACGACGTAGAATACTAATAGAAAGGAGACAGCTATGCAATCTACACAAAAGAAACCTTTAACAGCCTTCACTGTTATTTCAACCATCTTCTTGCTCTTATTGACTGTACTGTTTATCTTTCCATTCTACTGGATCTTGACAGGTGCATTCAAATCACAACCGGATACCATTATGATTCCACCACAATGGTTCCCAAAAGCTCCAACAATGGAGAACTTTGAACAACTAATGGTTCAAAACCCAGCCATCCAATGGATGTGGAACTCGGTTTTCATTTCTTTGGTGACTATGTTATTAGTCTGTGCAACCTCTTCACTTGCAGGTTATGTACTAGCTAAGAAACGTTTCTACGGTCAACGTATTCTCTTTGCAATCTTTATTGCAGCTATGGCTCTTCCAAAACAAGTTGTCCTTGTGCCTTTGGTACGTATTGTCAACTTTATGGGAATCCATGACACCCTTTGGGCTGTAATCTTGCCTTTGATTGGATGGCCTTTTGGGGTTTTCCTTATGAAACAGTTCAGTGAAAACATTCCAACAGAATTGCTTGAATCAGCTAAAATTGATGGTTGTGGGGAAATTCGTACATTCTGGAGCGTAGCCTTCCCAATCGTGAAACCTGGATTTGCAGCTCTCGCAATCTTTACCTTCATCAATACTTGGAATGACTACTTCATGCAATTGGTAATGTTGACTTCACGTCAAAACTTGACCATCTCACTCGGGGTTGCGACTATGCAGGCCGAGATGGCAACTAACTACGGTTTGATCATGGCAGGGGCTGCCCTTGCAGCTGTGCCAATCGTAACAGTCTTCCTTGTCTTCCAAAAATCCTTCACTCAAGGGATTACTATGGGAGCTGTCAAAGGATAGTACTCTGCGAAAATTGAATATAGTACAATTTGTTTATCAATATGCAGAAGTATCGTTGATAGACTAAGAGAATACAGGATATATAAGTGTCTACAAAATGGAGAGGAGTTGCTTGCTTCACGAAGTTTTGTTAGACACTTATAAACTTGATTTTTGACTTTTTAGATACTATTTAGAATAGTTATTTCCCATTTTAGTGGTATCCAAGATAAGTATGTTGTACTTATCCTGGACGGAATTTTTGAGAGTAAAATAGTTCGGGGAACTATTTTAGCCTGAGCCTAGAAATGAATGAGCGAGGAGCTCAAAAATTAGGTCTTTCATTTCATGGTTTTCTAAAATCATCCACTGGATAATTTTACCTTCCGTCCGCACTATTTAAGGGAAATTATAAAAAGATAAATCAAATTGGAAATAAGCATCAGAAGCGAAGGAAATTACTATGATTTTTGATGATTTAAAAAACATTAGCTTTTACAAAGGAATTCATCCTAATCTCGATAAGGCCATTGATTATCTCTATGAACATCGTAAAGATAGCTTTGAATTAGGAAAATACGAGATTGATGGAGATAAGGTCTTTCTAGTTGTGCAAGAAAATGTTCTTAACCAAGAAGAAAATGATCGCTTTGAGCATCATAAAAACTATGCAGATTTGCATTTGTTAGTTGAAGGACATGAGTACTCTAGCTATGGTTCTCGTGTTAAAGATGAGGCTGTAGCCTTTGATGAAGCCAGCGATATTGGCTTTGTCCATTGTCATGAACAATACCCACTTTTATTGGGTTATCACAATTTTGCAGTCTTTTTCCCAGGTGAACCTCATCAACCTAATGGTTATGCAGGTATGGAAGATAAAGTTCGCAAATACTTATTTAAAATTTTAATCGATTAGTCAGTTAGGAGGAGCAAACAATGGCACATAAAGGATCTGGATTGATAAAAGCAGCATTCGATACGGATAACTTTCTTATGCGATTTTGTGAGAAGGTTTTAGACATCGTGACGGTCAACCTACTCTTTGTTGTGTCTTGTTTGCCTATTGTGACGATCGGAGTAGCAAAAATTAGTCTC
This sequence comes from Streptococcus timonensis, assembly GCF_047460355.1. Taxonomy (GTDB): domain Bacteria; phylum Bacillota; class Bacilli; order Lactobacillales; family Streptococcaceae; genus Streptococcus; species Streptococcus timonensis_A. The sequence continues at coordinate 249,641 of NZ_JASHGL010000003.1, forward strand.
TATCAGACAATCTTCGAAGTTAAGAGTAGTCGTCGTGTTCCTGTTTTTAAAACGTATATGAGAGCCTTTAAGCAAAATTTGAAATTAGGACTCCAGTTAGGTTTGTTGGAACTAGGAATTTTTCTGATTAGCGTAGTTGACTTGTCTCTATTCTGGGGGCAAACAGGCCTAGGCTTCCAGCTCATTAAAGCCATTTGCTTGGGAATTCTGATATTTTTAACTCTGGTTATGTTGGCTAGCTATCCTATTGCAGCACGCTATGACTTGACTTGGAAAGAAGTGCTCCAAAAGGGGTTGCTCCTGGTCAGCTTTAACTTCGTGTGGTTCTTCTTGATGCTTGCGATTATTTTATTAATCATTATGCTTCTCTATCTATCAGGCTTTACGCTCGTACTTGGTGGTTCAGCATTTCTACTCTTTGGCTTTGGTCTTCTTGCCTTTTGCCAAGCTGGATTAATGGAAAAATTGTTTGCTAAATATCAAGCAGATTGAAAATGATATGAAACTACTTTCAAGCATGAAAAGCTACGAGAGATGAATAGAAATTAAAATCTAAGTGGCTGAGATGTATTGAAAGCGCTTTTCACAAGGTGTATACTAAAATAGTAAAAAATCATCTGCTCAGAGCAGATAATAAGAAATCTTAGGAGAAATCTATGTCAGATTTAAAAAAATATGAAGGTGTCATTCCTGCCTTCTACGCATGTTATGATGATGCGGGCGAAGTAAGCCCAGAACGTACTCGTGCTTTGGTGCAATACTTTATTGATAAAGGTGTTCAAGGACTTTATGTCAACGGTTCTTCAGGTGAATGTATCTACCAAAGTGTAGAAGACCGTAAATTGATCTTGGAAGAAGTCATGGCAGTTGCTAAAGGTAAATTGACAATTATTGCACACGTGGCTTGCAACAATACTAAAGACAGTATCGAACTTGCTCGTCATGCAGAGAGCTTGGGTGTAGATGCTATCGCAACAATCCCACCAATTTACTTCCGTTTGCCTGAGTACTCAGTTGCTAAATACTGGAACGATATCAGTGCTGCTGCACCAAACACAGACTATGTTATCTACAACATTCCTCAATTGGCAGGTGTTGCTTTGACTCCAAGTCTTTACACAGAAATGTTGAAAAATCCACGTGTTATCGGTGTTAAAAACTCTTCAATGCCAGTTCAAGATATCCAAACTTTTGTTAGTCTTGGTGGTGATGATCATATCGTCTTTAACGGTCCAGACGAACAATTCCTTGGTGGCCGTCTCATGGGTGCTAAAGCTGGTATCGGTGGTACTTATGGTGCTATGCCAGAACTCTTCTTGAAACTCAACCAATTGATTGCAGATAAAGACCTAGAAACAGCGCGTGAATTGCAATATGCTATCAACGCTATCATTGGTAAATTGACTGCTGCACATGGAAACATGTACGGTGTTATCAAAGAAGTCTTGAAAATCAATGAAGGACTTAATATCGGATCAGTTCGTTCTCCACTTACACCAGTGACCGAAGAAGATCGTCCAGTTGTAGAAGCAGCTGCTCAATTGATTCGTGAAACTAAGGAGCGTTTCCTCTAATCAATAGGAGGTTTTATGACTAATTACGTTGCAATTGATATTGGTGGAACTAATATCAAATATGGTTTGATTGACCAAGATGGACAACTTGTAGAGTCTCACGAAGTAGCAACTGAGGCTCATAAGGGTGGTCCACATATCTTACAAAAAACAAAAGAAATTGTAGCTAGCTATCTAGAAAAAGGACCAGTGGCAGGTGTGGCTATTTCCTCAGCGGGAATGGTTGATCCTGATAAGGGTGAGATTTTCTATGCTGGTCCACAGATCCCAAACTATGCAGGGACTCAATTTAAAAAAGAAATTGAAGAAAGTTTCCAAGTTCCTTGTGAAATTGAAAATGATGTCAACTGTGCAGGGCTAGCAGAAGCTGTTTCTGGTTCTGGAAAAGGTGCAGGAATAACGCTTTGTTTGACCATCGGAACAGGTATCGGCGGTTGCTTAATCATTGACGGCCAGATTTTCCATGGATTTAGTAATTCTGCCTGTGAAGTTGGCTATATGCATATGCAAGATGGGGCTTTCCAAGATTTAGCTTCTACAACTGCCTTGGTTGAGTATGTAGCTAAGGCTCATGGTGAAGAAGTAGCCCATTGGAATGGTCGTAGAATTTTCAAAGAAGCTACAGAAGGCAATAAACTCTGTATGGAGGGAATTGACCGTATGGTAGACTATCTTGGAAAAGGTCTTGCTAATATTTGTTATGTTGCCAATCCAGAGGTTGTTATACTAGGTGGTGGTATTATGGGGCAGGAAGCGATTTTGAAACCGAAAATTCGTACAGCTCTGAAAGATGCGCTTGTTCCAAGTTTAGCGGAAAAAACAAGATTAGAGTTTGCGCGTCATCAAAATACTGCGGGTATGCTTGGAGCTTACTATCACTTCAAAACAAAACAATCCTAAGTTGGCCTTGCCAATTTAGGATTTTTTAGTCATAAACAGTAAAATGATCATTTAGTAAAAATCTAGTTAAAACTTTGAAAACCCTTGCATTTTTTAATATAACATAGTATATTTATAATAATGCGAAAACTCTAGAAAAATTCTTGCTAATGGAAGCATTATTTTATTGTTTGAAAATGTAAGCGATTTCTACAGCCTTATATTTACTCAAAATAAATAGCTCAGAGAAAGAATTTTAAGCTAGGGAATCAAACAAAAATTGTCGCCAGATAACACTGGGCTCGGGCAGTAGCTGACTGCTCTAGAAGATTAGGAGTATTTGATGAAACAATATTTTTTAGAAAAAGGTCGAATATTTAGTATTCGTAAACTGACTGTTGGTGTTGCTTCTGTAGCAGTCGGTCTTGCTTTTTTTACATCTGGTAATGTTGCGGCTAGTGAACTTGTGACAGAACCAAAACTTGAAGTAGATAGTCAAGTAAAAGAAGTGGCAGATGTAGATCATGAAAAAGAAGAAGCAGTCAAAGAAGAAGTAACTGAGAAAACAGAACCTACTGTCGAGAAAGTGGCAGAGGAAGGAAAAACTGCTGAAGTGGCTGGCGATTTACTCCCTGAAGAAATCCCTGATCGTGCTTATCCTGATACACCAGTGAAAAAAGTGGATACTGCAGCTATCGTATCAGAAAAAGAAAGCCCACAAGTAGAGACTAAGAGCATTTTGAAACCTACAGAAGCAGCTCCATCTGAAGCTGGAAAAGAAAATAGAGCCATTATCAATGGCGGACAAGATCTTAAGCATATCAATTATGAAGGTCAACCAGCTACATCTGCTACTATGGTTTATTCAATCTTTAGCTCACCTTTGGCCAATGGCGGTAGTCAGCGATACCTTAACTCAGGTTCAGGTATCTTTGTTGCTCCAAATGTCATCTTGACAGTGGCCCACAACTTCTTGGTCAAGGATGCAGATACTAATGCGGGATCTATCCGTGGTGGTGATACGGCTAAGTTCTATTACAATGTAGGTTCAAATACTGCTAAGAATAATTCTTTGCCAAGCTCAGGAAATACTGTTTTGTTCAAGGAAAAAGATATTCATTTCTGGAATAAAGAAAAATTCGGTGAAGGCTATAAGAATGACCTAGCCTTGGTTGTAGCTCCAGTTCCACTTTCAATTGCAAGTCCAAATAAGGCAGCTACCTTTACTCCTTTAGCAGAACATCGAGAATACAAAGCTGGAGAACCTGTTAGCACCATCGGTTACCCTACAGATTCAACGTCTCCAGAATTGAAGGAACCAATTGTTCCAGGTCAATTGTACAAGGCGGACGGTGTTGTTAAAGGTACTGAAAAGTATGATGATAAGGGAACAGTTGGTGTCACTTATCGTTTGACTTCTGTATCAGGTCTTTCAGGTGGTGGGATTATCAACGGTGATGGTAAGGTCATTGGGATCCACCAACGTGGAACTGTCGATAATGCGAACATTGCTGAAAAAGATCGCTTTGGAGGAGGGCTTGTCCTCTCACCAGAACAATTGGCATGGGTCAAAGAAATCATTGACAAGTACGGTGTCAAAGGTTGGTATCAAGGCGATAACGGCAATCGTTATTACTTCACTCCAGAGGGAGAAATGCTTCGAAATAAGACAGCTGTTATCGGTGAAAACAAATATTCCTTCGATGAAAGTGGTGTAGCAACTCTCCTTGAAGGTGTTGACTATGGACGAGTTGTTGTCGAACACCTAGACCAAAATGATAATCCAGTCAAAGAAAACGATACTTTTGTTGAAAAGACAGAAGTTGGAACTCAGTTCGACTATAACTATAAAACAGAAATTGAAAAGACTGACTTCTTCAAGAAGAATAAAGAAAAATATGAGATTGTATCGATTGACGGCAAAACTGTCAATAAGCAACTAAAAGACGCTTGGGAAGATGATTATAGTGTTGTGAGCAAGGCTCCTGCAGGAACTCGCGTTATCAAGGTTGTTTATAAGGTCAATAAAGGTTCCTTTGACGTTCATTATCGTTTGAAAGGTACCGACCAAGAATTGGCAACTGCAACTGTGGACAATAATGAAGGTAAAGAATATGAAGTTTCCTTTGTTCACAGATTCCAAGCCAAAGAAATTGCAGGCTACCGTGCAGTCAACGCAAGCCAAGAAGCAACAATCCAACATAAAGGAGTGAACCAAGTTATTTTTGAATACGAAAAAATTGAAGATCCAAAACCAGTAACTCCTGCAACTCCAGTGGTGGATCCAAAAGACGAAGAAACAGAAATTGGAAACTATGGACCACTTCCAAGCAAGGCTCAATTGGACTACCATAAAGAAGAATTGGCTGCCTTCATCCACTATGGTATGAACACCTATACCAACTCTGAATGGGGGAACGGTAGAGAAAATCCTCAAAACTTTAACCCGACTAACCTTGACACAGACCAGTGGATTAAGACTCTGAAGGATGCAGGATTCAAACGTACAATCATGGTTGTCAAACACCATGACGGATTTGTGATTTATCCATCTCAATATACAGACCATACGGTGGCTGCAAGTCCGTGGAAAGATGGTAAGGGAGACCTTCTCGAAGAGATCTCTAAATCAGCGACTAAGTATGACATGAATATGGGTGTTTACTTATCACCATGGGATGCCAACCATCCTAAATATCATGTTGCAACTGAGAAAGAGTACAACGAATACTATCTCAACCAACTCAAGGAAATCCTTGGTAATCCTAAATACGGAAATAACGGTAAGTTTATCGAAGTTTGGATGGACGGTGCTCGTGGTAGCGGAGCTCAAAAAGTAACCTATACCTTTGACAAGTGGTTCGAGTACATCAAGAAAGCTGAAGGAGATATCGCTATCTTCTCTGCTCAACCAACAAGTGTACGTTGGATTGGTAATGAACGTGGGATTGCCGGTGATCCAGTTTGGCATAAGGTCAAGAAAGCTAAAATCACTGACGATGTGAAGAATGAATATCTCAACCATGGAGACCCAGAAGGAGATATGTACTCTGTCGGTGAAGCAGACGTTTCTATCCGTTCAGGTTGGTTCTACCATGACAATCAACAACCAAAATCAATCAAAGATTTGATGGATATCTACTTCAAGTCGGTTGGTCGTGGAACGCCACTTCTCCTCAATATTCCACCAAATAAAGAAGGTAAATTCGCAGATGCAGATGTGGCGCGCTTGAAAGAATTCCGAGCAACCTTGGACCAAATGTATGCGACTGACTTCGCCAAGGGAGCAACTGTAACTGCAAGCTCTACTCGTAAGAATCACTTGTATCAAGCAAGCAACCTAACAGATGGTAAGGATGATACTAGTTGGGCATTGTCAAATGATGCCAAGACAGGTGAATTTACTGTGGATCTCGGTCAAAAGAGACGCTTTGACGTAGTCGAACTCAAAGAAGATATTGCTAAAGGGCAACGCATCTCTGGATTTAAGGTTGAAGTTGAGCTCAATGGTCGCTGGGTTCCATATGGAGAAGGTTCGACTGTTGGTTATCGTCGTCTTGTCCAAGGACAACCAGTGGAAGCACAAAAGATTCGTGTGACTATCACGAATTCACAAGCAACTCCTATTTTGACAAACTTCTCTGTTTATAAGACACCAAGCAGTATCGAGAAGACGGATGGTTACCCTCTTGGATTGGATTACCATTCAAATACAACGGCTGATAAAGAAAATACAACCTGGTATGACGAATCTGAAGGCGTTCGTGGAACATCCATGTGGACCAATCAAAAAGATGCAAGCGTTACCTATCGTTTCACTGGAACTAAGGCTTATGTCGTATCTACAGTGGATCCAAGCCACGGTGAAATGTCCGTTTACGTGGATGGTCAAAAGGTTGCAGACGTTCAAACCAATAATGCAGCTCGTAAACGTAGCCAGATGGTTTATGAAACAGATGACTTGGCTCCAGGTGAACATACTATCAAACTTGTCAACAAAACTGGCAAAGCTATTGCAACTGAGGGTATCTACACGCTCAACAATGCTGGTAAAGGTATGTTTGAGTTGAAAGAAACAACCTATGAAGTTCAAAAAGGCCAACCAGTTACTGTAACCATTAAACGTGTTGGTGGTAGCAAAGGAGCTGCGACAGTTCATGTTGTGACTGAGCCAGGAACAGGGGTTCACGGTAAAGTTTACAAGGATACAACTGCTGACCTGACTTTCCAAGACGGTGAAACAGAAAAGACTTTGACAATTCCGACAATTGACTTTACGGAGCAAGCCGATTCAATCTTTGACTTCAAAGTGAAAATGACTAGCGTTTCTGACAATGCCCTTCTTGGATTTGCTTCAGAAGCTACTATTCGAGTGATGAAGGCAGAATTGCTCCTAAAAGACCAGAAAAGCTATGACGATCAGGCACCTCAGCTTGACTATAGTCCAGGTTGGAACCATGAAACGAACTCAGCTGATAAATACCAAAATACAGAATCATGGGCGTCATTTGGACGTTTGACAGAAGAACAGAAGAAAAATGCCAGCGTAACAGCCTACTTCTACGGAACAGGTCTTGAGATCAAAGGATATGTGGATCCAGGACATGGTATCTACAAAGTAACGTTAGACGGTAGAAAAGTCGAGTATCAAGATGGCCTAGGTAATGCTTCTGAGTACAACGGTAAGAAGTACTTCAGTGGTACAGCCACTACTCGTCAAGGTGGTCAGACTCTTGTTCGTTTGACTGGACTCGAAGAAGGTTGGCATGCTGTAACCTTGCAATTGGATTCAAAACGTAATGATACTACGAGAAATATTGGTATCCAAGTTGACCAGTTCATCACTTATGGTGAAGATAGTGCTCTTTATACCAAAGCAGAGTTAATCCAAGCCATGAAGAGCTGGAAGGATGAGTTGGTTAAGTTTGACCAGACAAGCTTGAAGAATACTTCAGAGGCACGTCAAGCCTTCAAGTCAAACTTGGATAAATTATCTGAGCAACTTTCAGCAAGTGAAGCCAATGCACAAGAAGTTCTGAAGACAGCAACAGCTTTGCAAACGATCCTTGATAAGGAAGAAAATTATGGCACAGATGATACGCCAACACCAGAACAGCCAGAAGAACCAAACTATGACAAGGCCATGGCAAGTCTGACAGAAGCAATTGAAAGAAAGACAGCCGAGCTTGGTGATGATAAGGAAGCTAAGAAGAAGCTAGTTGCATTAACAGAGCAAGCCTTGACAGCCATCCAAGAAGCTAAGACTCAAGATGCAGTAGATAAGGCCTTGGAAACTGCTTTAGCTGCTATTAATCAGCTTCAAGCGACTCCAAAAGAGGATCCAAAACCAGAAGAACCAAGCAAACCAGAAGAGCCAACCATCGACTACGACAAGGCTATGGCAAGCTTGTCCGAAGCGATTGAAAGAAAGACTAAAGAACTTGGCGATGATAAGGAAGCTAAGAAGAAATTAGTTGAGTTGGCTGAACAAGCTCTTACTGCCATCCAGGAAGCTAAGACTCAGGATGCTGTAGATAAAGCCTTGGAAACTGCACTAGCTGCTATTAATCAGCTTCAAGCGACTCCGAAAGAGGATCCAAAACCGGAAGAACCAAGTAAACCAGAAGAGTCTAAAGTCGACCGTCATAAGGCGATTGCAGAATTGGCTGTAGCAGTCGAGAAAAAAGCTGCTGAACTTGTCGATGATGTAGCTGCACAGGAAAAACTGGTTGAACTTGGAGAGAAAGCCCTTATCGCTATCCAAGAAGCCAAGACCCAGGATGCAGTAGATAAGGCATTGGAAACTGGTCTAGCTGCTATCAATCAGCTTCAAGCAAGTCCGAAAGAGGATCCAAAACCAGAAGAGCCTGCTCAACCAGAAGAACCTAACTACGACAAGGCTATTGCAAGTCTGACCGAAGCGATTGAAAGAAAGACTAAAGAACTTGGCGATGATAAAGAAGCTAAGAAGAAATTAGTTGAGTTGGCCGAACAAGCTCTTACTGCTATCCAGGAAGCTAAGACTCAGGATGCAGTAGATAAGGCATTGGAAAATGCTCTAGCTGGTATTAATCAACTTCAAGCAAGTCCAAAAGAAGAAGTGAAACATTCAACTGTTCCAACTGAAGGAGATAAAGTCTTAGTTCATAATCTACTAAGTCTTGAAGTAGTAGAAGAAGCAATCGGCTTCAAGACACTTAAGCAAGATGATCCAACTCTTCCAGAAGGTGAAACTCGTGTTTCTCAGGTAGGTCGTGAAGGTAAAGAACGTATCCTTACTGAAGTGGCAGTAGATGGAAGCCGTACTGAAAAACTTCGTGAAGTTGTTGAAGCAGCACAAGATGAGATTGTCTTAGTTGGAACTAAGAAAGAAGTATCAGGTAAAACTGATCCAGCAATCCAAGAAGTACCAGAGTTCACAGGCGGAGTGAATGGAGCAGACGGAGCTATTCATGAAGTACCAGAATTCACAGGCGGAGTGAATGGCGATGAAGCATCTAGACATGAAATGGCACCAGAATTCGTAGGCAGTGTTAATGGAGCAGACGGAGCTATTCATGAAGTACCAGAATTCACAGGCGGAGTGAATGGCGATGAAGCATCTAGACATGATGTAGCACCAGAATTCGCAGGCAGTGTAAATGGAGTAGACGGAGCTATTCATGAAGTACCAGAGTTCGCAGGCGGAGTGAATGGAGCAGATGGAGCTATTCATGAAGTACCAGAATTCACAGGTGGAGTGAATGGCGATGAAGCAGCTAGAGATGAAGTGGCACCAGAATTCGCAGGCAGTGTTAATGGAGCAGACGGAGCTATTCATGAAGTACCAGAATTCACAGGCGGAGTGAATGGTGATGAAGCACTTATCCATGGTGAAAAACCAGAGTTTACAGGTGGAGTAAATGGTTCAGAAGCTGCTGTCCATGAAATCCTAGAATACAAAAACGAGCAGCCTATTGTAGCTCGTGCTGTATCACAAGGCAATACTTATCAAGCACCTGCAATTCGTCAATACAATCTTCCAGAGACAGGTATGAACGAAACTGCAACACTTGCAGCTCTAGGTGCTGTAGGAGCGCTTCTTGGATTTGCCGCGTTGGGAAAGAAAAAAGACGACGAATAAAATACTGAGAACTCAAAAATTACTCTTTGAGAGAGTATAGATGGCGTTAGGAATCATCGTTAGTCTTGTAGGAACAAAAAGATAGATTAGCTAGCTAAAACTTGTTGAACTATTTTGAACTAGCAAAAACCCTAAGTTGCAAAGCAACTTAGGGTTTTCCTTTTCTCTGATTGCGGCGATAGCCGTTAAGTTTTTTATTTTCCCAATAGCTATTAAAGATTTTTTCTTTATTTTCGCGATCAATCTCTAAAAAGTAAGCATAGAGTAGATCTGTTATCAGTAGCATTGGAAATTGAGCAGAGATTCGTTGGATATAGGAAGCTTGGTTCTGACTCGCAACCAAAACAGTTTCTGTGAAAACTGGAGTTTCCTTATTCATCGCGCTAGTGAAGAGGACTGTTTTGGCTCCCATATCTTTGGCATCTAGTAGGCTGTCTATAACAGAAGTAGTTGTTCCTGAAAGAGAAAAACCAAGGACCAAACAATTTTTATCTAGGATGCTAGTTGTCCAAGCAAAGCCATCTGGATCCGTCAAGGCTTCACAGACCACACCGAGTCTCATAAATCGAAATTTCATTTCTCGAGCAACTAAGCCAGAACTTCCAGTTCCAAAGAAATAGACACGTTCTGAATCTTCAATCATTTGAGCCACGCGTTCTAATTGTTCCTGATCAATAAGTTCTTGTGAGGTTTCTCGAAGATTAGTGTAGCTTCTCAAAACTCGTTGTGTTAATGGACTGATATCCTCTTGAGGAAGGCTTAAGGTGTTTTTTTGATGTTGATACTTGAAGATAAATTCTCGATAACCTGTAAAGCCACATTTTTTAGCAAAGCGTGTCAGAGCGGCCTGAGAAATATGTAGTTTTCGGGTGACTTGCTGAGAAGACAAGTCGTCATGAATAGTATCTACCTGCAAGAAATAGCGGGCAATGACTTGCTCTAACTCAGTCATTTCTTCAAAGTGAAGATCTATAATTGTAGAGATATCTTGCATGTTTATAAGACTCCTTTGTTGATTATAATACAAAAGATAAAATTCTAAAAAATAGAAAAATAAAAGATTAGCTTTTTCTATTATACCACATCTATTGACCATTAGGCGCCTATTTAACTAAAATCAAAAGTCTTTCCTTTTTCCATAATTTTCTCTATAAATTATGGTACAATGAAGAGTGTAATTTTGATTAGAAATGAGACTGATGTGTATGAGGAAATTTAATAGCCATTCGATTCCGATTCGGCTTAATTTACTGTTTGCGATAGTTATTTTACTCTTTATGACCATTATTGGGCGCTTACTCTATATGCAAGTTTTGCATAAGGACTTCTATGAAAATAAACTAGCGTCTGCCAGCCAAACCCGTGTAACGACGGGTTCTGTTCGTGGGGAGATCTATGATGCAACAGGAAAACCCTTGGCGGAAAATACTGTTAAGCAAGTGGTAGCTTTTACAAGAAGCAACAAGATGACTGCAACAGATTTGAAGGATATTTCAAAAAAACTATTAAGCTATGTGACAGTCACTTCACCTCAGTTAACGGAACGCCAAATAGCTGATTATTACTTGGCCGATCCAGCTGTCTATAGAAAGACAGTAGAAGCTCTTCCGAAAGAAAAGCGCTTAGACACAGATGGCAATCAACTATCTGAATCTAAACTCTATAACAATGCCGCCGAAAGCATTGACTCTAATCAGATAGAGTATACGGAGGAAGAAAAGAAGGTGATTTACATCTTTAGCCAACTCAATGCTGTAGGAAATTTTGCTACTGGGAATATTCAAACAGATCCCTTAAGTGACACACAGGTGGCCATCATTGCTTCAGCTTCCAAGGAATTACCTGGTATTAGCATTTCAACTTCGTGGGATCGAAAAATAATAGAAACATCTTTATCTTCCATTATCGGAAGTGTTTCGAGCGAAAAATCAGGTCTTCCAGCTGAAGAAGTCGATACTTATCTTAAAAAAGGCTATTCCCTCAATGACCGTGTTGGAACATCCTATCTAGAAAAACAATACGAAGAGGTCCTTCAAGGAAAGCGCACGGTTAAGGAAATCCATATTGACAAACATGGAGACATAGAGAGTGTCAAAAATATCGAAGAAGGTAGCAAGGGGAAAAATATCAAACTAACCATCGACCTAAGCTTCCAAGATGGAGTGGATAACCTTCTCAAAAGTTATTTTAATTCGGAACTAGATAATGGCGGAGCTAAATATTCAGAAGGTGTCTATGCAGTAGCCCTCAATCCTAAGACAGGTGCTGTATTAGCCATGTCAGGAATGAAGCACAATGTAGAGACTGGAGAACTGACCACGGACTCACTTGGTACAGTAACCAATGTCTTCGTACCAGGATCTGTCGTTAAGGCAGCTACCATCAGTTCAGGCTGGGAAAATGGGGTCTTGTCAGGAAATCAAACCTTGACAGATCAACCAATCGTCTTCCAAGGTTCTGCCCCTATCAATTCCTGGTATACTCCTTATTACGGTTCTTTCCCGATTACAGCCGTTGAAGCCTTGGAGTATTCATCCAATGCTTACATGGTCCAAACTGCTCTTGGAATCATGGGGCAAACTTATCAGCCGAATATGACAGTGGGAACCAACAATCTTGAATCTGCTATGGGTAAACTTCGTGCTACCTTTGGAGAGTATGGACTAGGAGTTTCTACTGAGATTGACTTGCCAGATGAATCGACAGGATTTATCCCCCAAAAATTTGACTTGGCTAATTATTTAACTAATGCTTTTGGCCAGTTTGATAACTACACACCGATGCAATTAGCCCAGTACGTTGCAACTATTGCTAACAATGGTGTTCGTCTAGCTCCACATATTGTCGAGGGAATATACGACAACAATGATAAGGGTGGCCTTGGGGAATTAATCCAAGCAATAAATACCAAGGAAATCAACAAGGTCAATATTTCTGAATCAGATATGGCAATCTTGCACCAAGGATTTTACCAAGTATCGCATGGAACTAGTCCCCTAACGACAGGACGGGCGTTTTCAGATGGTGCCACTGTTTCTATCAGTGGTAAAACCGGTACAGCTGAAAGCTATGTAGCTGGTGGTCAAAAAGAAGCTAATAATACCAATGCCGTGGCCTATGCTCCAACAGAAAATCCTCAAATTGCAGTTGCAGTAGTCTTTCCTCATAATACCAATTTAACCAAAAATGTTGGGCCAGCAATTGCTCGCGACATTATCAATCTATACAACCAACACCATCCAATGAATTAGAAAGGAAGCCATGCTTTATCCAACACCTATTGCTAAGTTGATTGACAGTTATTCTAAACTTCCGGGTATTGGGATCAAGACAGCAACCCGTCTAGCCTTTTATACTATTGGAATGCCGGATGATGACGTCAACGAATTTGCTAAAAATCTCCTTTCAGCTAAAAGAGAGTTGACCTATTGTTCTATCTGTGGACGTTTAACCGATGAAGATCCCTGTTCTATCTGCACAGATCCAAGTCGGGACCAAACAACTATCCTCGTCCTAGAGGATAGTCGAGATGTAGCTGCTATGGAAAATATTCAGGAATACCATGGGTTATACCATGTATTGCATGGGTTGATTTCACCCATGAATGGAATTAGTCCGGATGATATCAACCTTAAGAGTCTTATGACTCGTCTTATGGCCAGTGAGGTTTCAGAGGTCATCGTAGCTACCAATGCAACAGCTGATGGCGAAGCGACCTCCATGTATCTCTCTCGCTTGCTCAAACCTGCAGGTATCAAGGTTACTCGTCTAGCACGAGGACTAGCAGTGGGAGCAGACATCGAGTACGCAGACGAAGTTACCCTCTTAAGAGCTATTGAGAATAGGACAGAATTGTAATTACTCCCTCAAGATTGAAGAAAATTTTAAAAGTAAGGCTAGTTTGCATTAGCTTGTGGACTATAAATTATAGAAAAGGGACTGGGAAAGCTGATATTTCAGTCTCTTTTTTGTGATACAAGTTTCAAATCCATTGTAAATATGATATACTAAAGAGCAAGTATTCTACTAGAAATAGGACAATCATATGAAAGAAACAATTATTTTATTATATGGTGGACGTAGCGCGGAACGTGAAGTATCTGTACTGTCAGCTGAGAGTGTCATGCGTGCAGTTAACTATGACCGTTTCACAGTCAAAACCTTCTTTATCAGCCAGTCTGGTGACTTTATAAAAACTCAAGAATTTAGCCAAAAACCAGGTCAAGATGACCGTCTCATGACCAATGCGACCATTGACTGGGACAAGAAGATTAGTCCAAGTGCCATCTACGAAGAAGGAGCAGTCGTCTTTCCAGTTCTTCATGGCCCGATGGGAGAGGACGGCTCTGTTCAAGGTTTCCTAGAAGTCTTGAAAATGCCTTATGTGGGATGCAATATCTTGTCATCTAGTTTAGCTATGGATAAGATTACTACTAAACGTGTCTTGGAGTCTGCTGGCATCGACCAAGTGCCTTATGTAGCCATTGTTGAAGGCGATGACTTGGATGCTAAGGTTGTAGAAGTTGAAGAAAAATTAAGGTATCCAGTCTTTACCAAACCATCAAATATGGGTTCTAGTGTTGGGATTTCTAAGTCTGAAAACCAAGAAGAACTCCGCCAAGCTTTGAAGCTTGCCTTCAAGTACGATAGTCGTGTATTGGTAGAGCAAGGTGTCAATGCTCGTGAGATTGAGGTTGGGCTTTTGGGCAACTATGATGTTAAGAGTACCCTTCCCGGTGAAGTTGTCAAAGACGTAGCCTTCTATGACTATGATGCCAAATATATCGACAACAAGATTACCATGGAAATTCCAGCTAAGATTAGTGATGAAGTGGTAGCAGTGATGCGCCGAAACGCTGAGACTGCCTTTCGTGCCATCGGTGGACTCGGTCTATCTCGTTGTGACTTCTTCTATACAGATAAGGGCGAGATTTTCCTAAATGAGCTCAACACCATGCCAGGTTTTACGAAATGGTCTATGTACCCACTCCTTTGGGACAATATGGGAATTGCTTATCCAGAACTAATTGAGCGTTTGGTTGAACTGGCCAAGGAAAGTTTCGGCAAGCGTGAAGCACACCTATTGTAAAGACGGACATAAGGGGGAGGGCTTATTGCCCCTTTTTAAAGGAGTAAACATGAAACTTACGATTCACGAAGTTGCGCGCATTGTTGGTGCTAAGAATGACGTGTCAGACTATCCAGATAGTCCTCTGAATAAGGCAGAATTTGATAGCCGTTTGATAGCTGAGGGCGACTTATTTGTTCCGCTCAAGGGAGCGCGTGATGGTCATGACTTTATCGAGACTGCTTTTGAAAACGGTGCTGCTGTAACCTTGTCAGAGAAGGAAGTAGAAGGACGTCCCTATATTCTAGTAGATGATGTCTTAACTGCTTTTCAAACTCTAGCAGCTAGCTATCTTCAAAAAACAGGAGTAGATGTCTTAGCTGTTACAGGTTCGAACGGTAAGACAACGACTAAGGATATGCTGGCGCATTTACTTGCTACGACTTTTAAAACATATAAAACGCAAGGGAATTATAATAATGAGATTGGACTGCCTTATACAGTTCTCCATATGCCGGATGACACTGAGAAATTGGTCTTGGAGATGGGGCAGGATCACTTGGGAGATATTCATCTCTTGTCTGAACTGGCTCATCCGAAAACAGGTATTGTGACTCTGGTCGGAGAGGCACATTTGGCTTTCTTCAAGGATCGTTCAGAGATTGCCAAAGGAAAAATGCAAATTGCAGATGGTATGGAGAAAGGTAGCTTGCTCTTGGCGCCATCTGATCCAATTGTAGAGGATTATCTACCTGCTGACCAAAAAGTAGTTCGTTTTGGTCCGGGTGCAGAACTCGAAATTACAGACTTAATTGAGCGCAAGGATAGCTTGAGTTTTAAGGCTAATTTCTTGGAGAAATCCCTTGATTTACCAGTAACAGGTAAGTACAATGCGACTAATGCTATGATTGCTTCTTATGTTGCCCTGCAAGAAGGAGTGACTGAGGAGCAGATTGCTCAAGCCTTCCAGGATCTAGAATTGACCCGCAATCGTACCGAGTGGAAAAAGGCTGCCAATGGAGCAGACATCTTATCAGATGTTTACAATGCCAATCCAACTGCTATGAAGTTGATTTTAGAAACTTTCTCTGCTATCCCAGCTAATGAAGGTGGCAAGAAAATTGCAGTTCTGGCGGACATGAAAGAACTTGGAGACCAGTCTGTTCAACTCCACAATCAAATGATTTTGAGCATTACACCCGATGCCCTTGATACCGTTATTTTCTACGGTGAAGACATTGCTGAATTGGCTCAATTAGCCAGTCAAATGTTCCCCATCGGCCATGTTTACTACTTCAAGAAAACAGCTGAGGAAGACCAATTTGAAGCCATGGTTAAGCAGGTCAAGGAAAGTCTTGGTGCAAATGACCAAATTCTACTTAAAGGTTCCAACTCTATGAATCTAGCCAAGCTAGTAGAAAGTTTAGAAAATGAGCGCAACTGATTTTGCCAAGGCTATACAGAGAATGTTGGCCATCACTGATACTGGTTTGACCTATACAAAGGACACTTTTGACCGTGAACGTTATGAGGATTTACGTCAGATTTTATCGAACGTATTGCAGGAGACTACGGATCTTAATCAAGAGGAATTGACTGCGATCTTAAAACCAACAGCTAGCTATGCAACTCCCTTGATGGATGTAAGGGCTTGGATTATTCAAGACCAGAAGATTTGTTTGGTTAGAGGACAAGGAGAGGATACTTGGGCATTACCTGGTGGTTTTGGTGAAGTAGGCTATTCCCCTAAGGAAAATATTCGAAAAGAAGTTCAGGAAGAAACAGGCTTTTTTGCAGAAGTAGGCTCTTTATTGGCTATTTTTGATACCAATCGCTTTCAAATGCAGAGTAAGCAGTATGCCAAGTTTGTATTTGATTGTCGACTATTGGATGGGGACTTTCAAGAAAATCAAGAAGTTGCTGAATTAGGATTTTTCGACATTTCGGCTCTCCCTCCCTTATCTGAAAAAAGAATAACTAAGGAACAAATGGATATTCTATGGCAGGTTTATCAGGGTGAGCGGAAACAATATGTTGATTAGAAGCTTTGTTTTATCTTAAGGCCACTAGCTTCTTTGGAACACAAAAATATTAGAAATAAATGTAAGCTATGATCTATAGAGATAAGTAAGAGAATGGCTTATATGAAAATGAGGAAAATTATATGAATGTTTGGGATGCTTTATTTACCACCCAGGCTACGGAGCCACCCCAATTTGGATTTGCTTGGTACGCAAGCACATTTGCCTTATTGGCTTTGACAATTTATCTTGCTTACCGCTATCGTGATAATAAGGTTTGTCAACGATTTTTCCAGATAATACAGGCAATACAGTTAATCGCGCTTTACAGCTGGTATTGGATCAACCAGTTCCCGCTGTCAGAAAGCTTGCCTTTTTATCATTGCCGATTAGCCATGTTTGTAGTTCTACTACTACCAGGTGTTTCAAAAACCAAACAGTATTTTGCTTTGCTTGGAACCTTTGGGACGATTGCAGCCTTTGTTTATCCAATCCCAGACGCTTACTCTTTCCCACACATCGTTATTTTGTCCTTTATTTTCGGACATCTAGCCCTTCTTGGAAATTCCTTGATTTATCTTTTAAACAACTACGATGCTCGTCTGTTGGATTTCAAAGGTATTCTTATACTGACCTCTTTACTCAATGGTTTGATTTTTATAGTCAATTTAGTGACGGGTGGAGATTACGGTTTTATGACAAAACCACCATTGGTGGGAGACCATGGTCTTGTGGTTAATTATATTATTGTCACTCTATTTTTGGCTTGTGCTATTTTCCTCTTCTCTAAAGGTTTTCAAGTCATCACTCAGGAGAAGGCAGAAAGAAGATTGAAAATCTGGCAGAAATAAAAAATATTTTCCCAACCGCTTGACTTTTATCTGAGAATTTTGATACAATAGTAGGCGGTATTGTTTACCCCATTTGTAAGGCCCCGGAACCTTTCAAATACCCCGCGGACCGGAACATCCGCCCTGTAAACAAAAACGATATTCATATAGGAGAAATCATGAACAAAACTACATTCATGGCTAAACCAGGCCAAGTAGAACGCAAATGGTACGTTGTTGACGCAACTGATGTACCTCTTGGACGCCTTTCAGCAGTTGTTGCTAGCGTACTTCGCGGAAAAAACAAACCAACATTTACACCACACACTGATACAGGTGACTTCGTAATCGTTATCAATGCTGAAAAAGTTAAATTGACTGGTAAAAAAGCAACTGATAAGATCTACTACACTCACTCAAACCACCCAGGTGGATTGAAACAAATCTCTGCTGGTGAACTTCGTTCTAAAAATGCAGTACGTTTGATCGAGAAATCAGTTAAAGGTATGCTTCCACACAATACTCTTGGCCGCGCTCAAGGTATGAAATTGAAAGTATTCGTTGGATCTGAGCACACTCACGCTGCACAACAACCAGAAGTTCTTGATATTTCAGGACTTATCTAAGGAAAGGAACAATAAAGTATGTCACAAGCACAATATGCAGGTACTGGACGTCGTAAAAACGCTGTTGCACGCGTTCGCCTTGTTCCAGGAACTGGTAAAATCACTGTTAACAAAAAAGATGTTGAAGAGTACATCCCACACGCTGACCTTCGTTTGGTCATCAACCAACCATTCGCAGTTACTTCAACTGTAGGTTCATACGACGTTTTCGTTAACGTTGTAGGTGGTGGTTACGCTGGTCAAGCAGGAGCTATCCGTCACGGTATCGCTCGTGCCCTTCTTCAAGTAGACCCAGACTTCCGCGATTCATTGAAACGCGCAGGACTTCTTACACGTGACTCACGTAAAGTTGAACGTAAGAAACCAGGCTTGAAAAAAGCTCGTAAAGCATCACAATTTAGTAAACGTTAAAACTTATTTAAACTTATTGAAAGTATTTCGTATCAAAAATACGGGATGCTTTTTCTGTTCACCCCAAATTTTTGTAACTAGGTGATACTTGAAATTAATACAAATTTGGTTGTTTTTGATAAATCTAAGCAACACTAAATGATGAAGTGAAAGGGGATGAATCTTTGATAGTATTCACTTATTGTGAAATATGATATATTTATTAATTAGATGGATGAATACTTCTAGAGTTAAATATAGCATAACATAATAGGACAGACTTTTTGGTTTATTTTTGTTTGTAGTCGGATTATGAAAGAATATCCAATATTATGCGATAGGATAGAATGTTACAAAAAAGAAAGGGGATGCAATCCGATGAAGAAAGACAGATTAATTGTATTGACAGATGCTGTTCTAGCAATTATTATGACCATCTTGATTTTAGAGTTAGAAAAACCAACAACACCAAGTCTTGAAGCTTTTTGGGATTTACGGCAAAATTTCTTTGCTTGTTTTCTTTCCTTTTTCTGGTTGGGATCGTTATGGATGGCACTAAACACATTATGGGAAAAGGTTGAGAAAATTTCCTCAGAAATTATTTGGTGGAATTTGTTTCTACTCTTGGAGCGGCAGGAGTTCTCTTTGGAGAATTTCATGCCATCCAAGATACCAGTCTGAATGATGTGGTGGACCGGATCTATATAAATGTCAAGGATTTACCGTTTCAGTCCTTGGGAGCTTTAGCTAATATCCTGTCTGATGTTAAGAAGGGACTGATTCAAGACAGTCATATCTGGTCTTTCTTCCAGTCATTTTTCAAACAATATCAGTTGATAATCAGCTTAAATCAGATCTATCAGTTTGTCTATCTTTCTCTGATGGAGATCATGTCCTATCTTCACTTTGATTATTGGAAAAAACGGCTCGGTCAGGAGCTAGTATGAATAAGGAGAACAAATGAGACGTTTAAAAATGTTATGGCATATTATACAGGTTACGGGTTTTACTCGGTTTGCTCTGAGTTTTGTGACCTTTGTTTTTGGGTCAGGAGGCGTGCTTTTCCTAGTTGAACCTGCTATCACAAATTACGGAGACGGTCTTTGGTATGCTTTTGTGACTTCGACGACTGTCGGCTACGGGGATCTCCTAGCTGTGACCTTGATTGGAAGGATTACCAGTGTCTTCTTGACGATTTATGGGCTCATATTTTTTGGCTGTTTATCAGCTGTTATTATTAATTATTATACCGATTTAAATAAGGAAAGAGGAGAGGACAAATGACTGCCAATTATTCAACACGGGAATACCGTGAGAAATTATACGATGACCTTCATGTTCGATTGAGAGATACAGCGATTTTGATGTGTGCAATTTTTATTGCCTCTATCGGTCTAAATATGAATTCAACAGCTGTTATTATTGGAGCCATGTTAATTTCACCTCTCATGACACCGATTGTTGGACTGGGATTCGGTTTAGCTATTTTTGATACGCGTTTAATCAAGCAATCTCTAGAGGTTTTATTGACTCAAGTGTTGGTCAGTTTGCTTGTCTCGACTCTGTATTTCTGGATTTCTCCCTTGTCTTATGCAAGTAGCGAGTTGATCGCACGAACCTCTCCAACCATTTGGGATGTTCTCATTGCTATTGCTGGTGGGATTGCTGGTGTGATCGGTTCAAGGAAAAAAGAAGCAAACAATATCGTGCCAGGAGTAGCCATTGCTACAGCTTTGATGCCGCCTATCTGTACTGCTGGCTATGGTTTAGCTAATGGGAATGTACGATTTTTATTGGGGGCTCTCTATCTTTTCTTGATTAACTGTGTCTTTATCATGCTAACCAACATTGTTGGAACAAGAATTTTGATGAGAAAATCTCCTTTAAGTTCATTTAAAGAGCTAAACATTAAAATGAAAATTGGCTTGATATCCTTGATTGTATTATTGGTTCTTCCAGCCAGTTATTCAGCAGTCACTCTGACGATAGATCAAGCGCGAAAAGAAGGGATCAAACAGTTTGTAGGAAAAGAGTTCGCCAATCATACGGTCATTAATCAAGTCTACAAGTCAAGTAATAATGAATTGGTCTTGACGGTTGTTGGAGATCCGATTTCAGAAGAAGAATTAGAAACCATTCGCCAAAAGCAGGACTCTTACGGTATTCAATCTGTTCAATTGAAAGTCAAGCAATTCCATAATTCGACAAAATTAGACAGTGAGGCGACCAAGGAATTTTACGAAACCATTAACAAGTATATCGATCAGAAACTCTCTGAAAAAGATTCACAAAAAGACCTCGTAAAAGAAAATGAGGCAGACAAGGATTGAAGACGATGAACTGAATAGGTTTTTATGCCGTGTTTTTCTTGTTTGTTTTTCTTTCTTACTTATAACGAAATAAAATTGATGAATACGAGATTTTTCTTTAGATGAAAGAAAGTACATAGAAGTAAGGGGCAGTATAAATGAGTAAAGTATTTTACTGAAAATTCAATTTATAAAAAAACAACCAGAAAGAAAATATTAATTTTGCGGTCTTTCTTTCTGGTTGTTTTCTGATAACGGAGGTTTGCTCAAATGCTATAAGAAATAAATTAGGAGGTCTATCATCTAAAAAAATGTATGTAACAAAAAATAATTTAACTAATGGTGTGAACTTTTTAGTATTTATCAGCTCAATTCGTGTATTTTTAGGATAAAGTTCACACTATTTAAATGAAATATATTCAAATTAGATGAAATTGTTCTTTCTGAAAACGTGGGTAAACATTGATTTTAAGCCCATCTTGAAACTTATTCAAATAGAAATGTTTCCAACCAGGCTTGAAAAAAGCCCGTAAAGCGTCACAATTTAGTAAACGTTAAAACTTATTTATACTTATTGAAAGCATTTCGTCTAATACGAGATGCTTTTTTCTGGTTTAATTTTACAAATTGGGAAAATTAAAAAGTACAAATTAATGAAGTGATTATTGATAAAAATAGTTAATAATTGGTTAAACAAAATATATAACTCGTTTATAAATTTATAGAAATGAATCATTATAAATCTCCTCTTAAATATTGAAAAAACCATTGGCAGTGGACATACTTTAAGACTATATATTTCTGAAACTAGTTTCACAATACAAATATTGACATGCAATTATTAATTGGTGGATTTTAAGTTGACATCTACAAAGTTTAATGTTAGAATACATTCAAAAATATATTTGAATGAGGTGTTTTATGATTCAAAATATTGTTACTTCAATAATCCTGTATTCTGGGACAGCCGTAGACTTACTTATTATCCTAATGTTATTTTTTGCCAAAAGAAAAAGCAGAAAAGACATCATTAACATCTATTTAGGACAATTTCTAGGCTCTGTTAGTCTAATATTGCTAAGTTTACTTTTTGCATTTGTCTTAAATTATATTCCTAGTAAAGAGATTTTAGGTTTGCTCGGTTTGATTCCAATTTTCCTAGGACTCAAAGTTTTGCTTTTAGGAGATTCTGATGGAGAAGCTATTGCAAAAGATGGTTTGCGCAAAGATAATAAAAATCTGATTTTTCTAGTTGCTATGATTACTTTTGCAAGTTGTGGTGCTGACAATATTGGTGTTTTTGTCCCATATTTTATTACCTTAAATTTAGCGAATTTGATAGTGGCTTTACTTACCTTTCTAGTCATGATTTATCTCTTGGTTTTTTCTGCCCAAAAATTGGCACAAGTCCCTTCTGTTGGAGAAACTTTGGAGAAATATAGCAGATGGTTTATTGCCGTTGTTTATTTAGGATTGGGGATGTATATCCTGATTGAAAACAACGTTTTTGACATGCTAAGGACTGTGTTCGGCTAGGAGAAAAAATTATGAAAAAAGATAGTATCTGCCAAGTGAATATTATAAATCAACAAAATGTTACAACCGCAACGAACTACCTTGAAAAGGAAAAAGTCCAAAAATCACTTCGTATTTTATCAAAGTTTACCGATAATAAACAGATAAATATCATCTTTTATCTTCTTGCTGTTGAAGAACTCTGTGTCTGTGATATAGCCTGTTTATTAAATCTCAGTATGGCATCTGCCTCCCACCATCTTCGTAAACTAGCCAATCAAAACATCTTGGACACTAGAAGAGAGGGGAAAATTATATATTATTTTATAAAGGATGAGGAAATCAGAGACTTTTTTAATCAACTAGGATAACAACTATTTTACTACTTTACCATGATTATATATAGGACTTATCTATGAAATTTTTTGATGAAAATTACTCACAAGAAATACCTACTCGTATCAAATGTTTAAGAAAAAAGTATAATTTAAAGCAAAGCGACCTAGGTAATGCAGGTCAAGTTAGCCAAGTTGAAAAGGAAGGAATTTGAAAGAATTTGAATCTTTTATTTTTTGTTTCATTTATGCCCTATGCTACTGGAATAGTTAGTAGTCATTTCATGAATCATTCGGCACAGCTCTTTTATGGACTGATCGTTATTGTTTCAACGGTAGCAAACTGGTTTTTACATAAAGTAATTGATAAACCCAATATAGATCAGAAAGAATTACTTGAAGCTACCGCACAATATAGAAAGTTATTGATACCTGACCTAATAATTAAAGGAGTGGGATTGATTCTATCCTTAATTGTCTATCCTCCGATTATGATGTATAGTGTTTTAATTGCGGCATTTTACATCATAACTTAAAAAACACTATCTGAAAAAAGAGTGAATAACTAAAAAATGGTGATCAAAGTTAGGTGTATTATTTTAATGCTCACAGACCTAAACTATTCCCCTATTTATAATCTATTGATTCATATTTTATGAAATTAATCAGTAGATATCGTTCTGAAAAGCCTTGATAATACGCTGTTTTTAGTCCAACTGAAACCCATACTTTCCAAACCAGGTCTTAAGAAAGCTCGTAAAGCATCACAATTCTCAAAACGTTAATCAATACGATACTATCAACGTTTCAAAGCACTCAAAAGTTTACCTTATGGGTGCTTTTTTCGTGTTTTTTTGAAAAGTTCACCTCAAAGTTTACCTTATTCTCACCTTATTGTTTTAGAGACTTTAAAGCAAATTCACCTACTGTCATAGGAACTACATTAGAAGTATTTACATAAATCTGTGTTGTTCCTGTGTCACTGTGTGTTAGAGCCTCAGAAATAGCTTCTAAGCTCATTCCTGCTTGTTTAGCAAGCGTTGCTCCTGTATGTCGCAGTTTATGAGGTGTAGCATGTGCCAGCTCTTTATGTCGCTTTCTGATGCTTTTCATTTTATTGTTTAGATAGTCAGCATGTAAAGGCTTGTTGATGTTTCCTCTTGTGTCTATATATGTAAAAACAAATTGTTCTGGATTACTGATGATGCCAAACTTTGCTAGTTCATATCTTTGTTGTTCTTTCCAAGAGGTAAGAAGTTGAAGTAAGTCATTAGTAATAGAGAAAATAGTTTTCTTATTTCCCTTAGTAGATTTTACTTGTCCATATCTATCTAAAGCTTGAATTAGCTGAATCTGTGATTTTGAAAAGTCGATATGTTTCCATTGAAGAGCATATGTTTCAGATTTTCTATCACCTAAGAAAAAAGTGAGATAAAATAGGACATAATCTTTAAGGGTTATTTTATCATTCTCTAAATCCTCTTTAAAGGCTGAGAACCATTCTTGGAGTTGTTCATGAGTTAGATATAAATCTTCCTCTCTCTTTGACTCTGCAAGTTGAATCTTTTTAGTTGCCTTTATTCTTCTTAATATTTTTGCAACTTTATTAGCTTCGATATATTCAAGTTCTTCTGCCCAATCAAAAATGGAAATCACATAGCTACGTAAAGATTTGAAGTTCGCATATTCATTAGCCTTAGATGTCATTAGATTTAGGATAACTTGCTTATTTTGATTTAGAAACTGTATCGTATAGTTGCCAAGAAGTGGTAGTATATGTTTTTCAAAACATGTTTTGGTATTAGCAACTGTTGACCTGCTTGGTGGCTTAGAAGTGGATGTAGTTTGTCCTGCTTTATAAGAGTCCCACCAGATATTGTTATAGAAGTCTGAGAAAAGGATATCTCCTTTTGCCAGTCCTGTAAACTCATTATCTTCTATTTGATTTAACTTGGTAAGCAAGTCTATCTCAGCCTGTCTTGCCTCCTTTCTAGTTTTAAATCGCTTATCGTAATAATTGCTATTAACAATACCAAGTGGCATTCGTGCTTCAATTGGAATATAGACTTTTAAGCGATAAGTTCCGTTTTTTGTCTTACTGATAGTCATGATATTCTCCTTGTGTATCGAACCAGAAAATATCATGACTATTATAAAACAAAAATATAGATATTTCTAGTTTTGTGAGTAAAGCCAAGAATTAATGGCTTCTTTATTAAATCGTATAGTCTTGCCTATTTTTATGGCAGGCAGTCCTCGTTTAATCCAACTATCTAGAGTATTGTTTGAGATACCCAAGTAGTGGCAAGCCTGTTGTTTGTTTAAAAACGGACTTTCAAGGTTACTATTGTTCAATCTATTTTCAATTTCTTTCTTGATAAGTTCAGCAAGTAGGAGCTGAATTTGTTGAACTTGTTCGTCTGGTAGAATTACTTGCATTTGTTCCTCCAATATATGGTATAATAGAGGTATCAAGAGATACCCTATTTACTTTTCTTGATTATCTGCAACCTCGTCCTCGCTCGCCAAAGTTTCGGATGAGGTTTTTATTTTGTCATATGCCCATATGTCCCATTGATTGTTGAGGCCAACTTTTGAAACTAACATGGATAGAAGCTCTTCTTTGCTTTTCATTTCGTTCCCAGGTGTGAAATCATAAGACAAGTAAACATCATATCCAATCTCTGGTATTCTTCTCTTATAGTTCATAGTTCTTACAGGATGAGATTCGTAAAAAATTGGCTTCTCATTCGTACCCTTTAACGTTGCAAGGTGTTCAATTCTCCTAACGTATTGAGATAAATCTTCATACGCATTTCCTTTGGTATAGTAGAAGAAAGCTAAAGGATGTTTAGAACTTGTAATAATAATGACTTTTGCAGCACCTATTTTATTTTGATAACGTGCAGATACTGGGCTAATATTATATGGATCCAAAACTTTTAACCAGTCCGAAGCAGTTAAGCTATCTCCTCGAACATCATCAAGTAGTAGGACTTCTTCTCCGTTTACTTCATCAAACATGTTAGTGCCTGCGGTTGTGATTGATTGCCATTTTTTGTTGTTTAATTTTGCCATCTGAATGATATCTTTAGTTAATTCTTTTGCGAACCTTGACTTTCCAAGTCCAGAATTACCATAGATGAATAAGATAGTCTTTTTGAACTCTCCGTTTTCCAGTTCATCTTTTGTTCTGGCACCTTTAATTTCTCCAACAGTTTTAAACGCATCGTTTATTCTAGTTTTATGTACTATATATGGCGTGTGATATTTCTTATCGAGAAGTATGTCATTTTTAGTGATATTCTCGTTCAAAATATTATCGATTAGGAAATCAATGTCTTCAAAACTTTTCTGTACCTCTTTTTTAGCTTTTCCTTTAAGCCAACTTTCTTTCCTTTGATGATAGATTTCTAAGTACTGTTTTCCTAACAAGGTGAATACCTCGTCAGGAGGATATTGATACTTATCTTTATCTTTTGCATGAATTAAGTATGCTAACAAGTTATCGTAGCCATATCTTCCAGACTTTGATTTTTCGAGATATTCTTCTGCTAATCCGATTTTTTCAGCTAAAGTAGATAGTGTTGCACCTTTACCTTTATCAAACTTGAGTAAAGCATGAATGTGTGATTTGGCAAGTTCGGTAGTTGTTTCTTGAAGTTCATTGTTAAATACTACAGATGTGTCTTTGTCATGCTTAATTGCATATGCTTCAGAAACTGATGCCACTTCACTAACTCTTCTGACTATTTCTTCAAGAATTTTTTCGACATTTTCGGACTTAATAAGCTCTTCATCCCAACCATTTTTCCAATAAGTCGTATCAAAGTATTGTGTAATTGCCACAGAAGTTAAAAGTGCTTCTTTTTTCATTTTTTTATTTGTCATGAATAATAAGTCTTTCTATTTTAATTATTCTTTTAAATATTTTAGTGTTAGACTATTGACAAGCCCAGTCTAACACGTGCGTAGAATAATTAAAAATTAAATTGTAGTAACTCTTGGGGCTTCGCCCCAAACCCCAGCCTCTCCTGCCCGATGGATCCCCATCGAACCGAGAACGCTTGCCAATTCAACAAGGGACGGGGTAGTATTTTTCTTCGCTTCACTCCTTGCCGTTGGCATCGTTACGCAAAAAAAATCTCCACCCCTCAAGCCCTTGCGAATAGGCATTTTTCTGCTGATAATGTCGTGCCGACACCTATACCGATGAATCCCTTAGGTAAGGTCAGTGTCGCGCTAAACAAGTGTAGCAGAAAAAGCGCTAGCTATATCTTGAAAATAGCTCTTGTATCCGCTGATTTAACCGTTCTTCGTTTCTTACTTGAATAGTGCGAAATATTTTAACAGGTTCCCCTTCTAGTTGAAAATATCCATATCCTCTAGGTTTTATCACAACTTCATTTTTTTCCATATCAGGAAAAAGGAGTTGTCTGTTGTTGGTAGACAAGAGAAAACTAGTAGACAATGAAATTATACAGTTGAAGTTATACCGACCTGGTAAATCAGACATCAAGAAACGCTGACTAGACAGTATAATTCGTAAACCTAGACTTCTACCAAGGCTGTTCATCATCAACATCTTTGACAAAACATCTTTGTGTTTTTTCTTATCTGTTTGTTCAAGATATGCAAGAAAGGCTTGCCACTCATCAAAAATTAGGTAAAGATTATGCGAGTTTTGTTCTTGCTTATCAAGTCTAGCTTCAAAACGTTGGTAGACTGTTTCGAATAATTCTAGACAGTTAAAACCTCTTGCGACATGATCACTAGTCATTGAAAACATTTCTTCATCTGCTTTAAAATCCAAAAAGTAAGCTTCAGCATCTGTATCATAAAATGAAATGAGTCCTAAAAGCCTTCTCAAAAAAGTAGATTTTCCTGAACCAGAAGGGCCTGCAATAATCCATGCGAAAAATCGGTTAATGTCAACAGTGACAGGGGAGGGTTGTCCCCTGACGTTGACGTCGAAAACGTTATTTATCATGCTAGAAATCCTCTTCTCTTTGAGGTTTTTGCATTAGAATCATGTCATTAGTTGACACTAAACGAACTTTGATTGCAAGGAAGGGTTCGCGCTTAACACGCTTCACAACGCTATCTGTAGAATCGTTTGACATAGTTTTTACAACTTGTCTTACTTTTGTTTCAAACTCTGCAAGAAGTTCATCAGAGATTTCTTTGTTGATGTGAATAAAGTAAGTATCTGGTTCCGCAACTTCGACACCTTGTGTGAAACTTAGTGAAGAGATTGGTAGTTCTGTTACACCGATTTCTGTTAACCAGTTATAGAAGCTATTAAATAAAGGATTAATAGCAGTTTGACTTCTTTGTTTGTATCGATGCCAAGCTACAGAGAAAATTTCTCCATCTGTGACAAGCCACATGAGTAACAAAGAACCTAATATAATTGGCACTATCCATAATAGGAACTTAAGAAGTAGTGCTAGTAAAACAAAGGTAATTAAAGCTATGAAAAGCTGATAGTACCACTCTAATTCCATGATTTTTCTTACAAAATTTTTCATACGAATCCTCTTTCTTATTTAAGTGAAATATCAGAAAGCTCGGTGACAAGAGCTAAACCGATTGGTTGCTTGAGTTTATCAAGTACAAATGATAAGTCATACTTGTTAAGTACGATATCAGCGTTTATCAAACCATCTAAGTTCTCGTTTTGATAGTTTTTTAACTTGACTTTGAACGTTGGACAGTAAGCTTCTTGAGCAATACTAGCGAACTGATCGTAGAGTTTTTTATCTACGCATGTTAAAGATGCCCAGTGAAGTTGATTTTCTTGACCTTCGTTTATGACCCCGTTGTTTGTATCGACTACTTTAATATCAGACGGGACATCAACAGAAGTTGATAAATCATCTAAAAATGCTTTTGAGTTGTTGCGGTTACCCACAGTTAATTTGTTTTCTTTTGGCATATGAATGCCTCCTTTTTTAAAAAATGTGCTTGGTCAGACTTTCTAGAACGCTGACAGAGTTTAAAACATGTTTTGTTTACAAAAATATGATAACACGAAGACATTAATTTGCCTATGCAGATAGGGTTCAAAAATAAATTGATAAAAAAAAGCAAATGTGGTAAAATAATCGCAAAAAGTGGGAATCAATTCATAAGTTTCGGGGGAGGAATATATGTTAAAATCTGATACTTGGTTTAACTTTTATGAACCGTACATTAAGATTAATGATTTATTAGGTAGAGAAAATTTTTTAACAATATACATAGAAAATAACTACCAACATATCATTGTGGAACAATACGAACAATACAAGGATGAGGGCAAACGTAAGAGAGCTGGTGAATTTGTACAAAAAGATCTGGGACTTAATTTGAAGAATCCTGACGCTTTCTATAATGAAATAAAAAGAGGGGTAAAAAAAGATATTACGAACCTTATTCCGATTTTAAAAGAATTTCCAGTAGTAAAGCAATATCTCTTAGAAACAGAAACACAAATTTATAGAAAGCTTAGTAATATTAAATGGTCTTTGGAATTGGGGTATGAACTTTTATATCATCCAGAATGTGCTACTTTTCTTTTATCATTTTTGCCAAAAATATTTCCTTGTCCTGAGGAACTTATATATTTCCGAAAATTAAATTATATTTCAAATAAGATAAAAGATAATTTAATTAATTTCAATGAGATTGGTGATGAAATACCTTGCATATCTCTATCGGAATATGAGGCATTTTTAAATATTTCTGATTTTAAAACTGAAGAAAGTGTCGTTGATTTGTATATCAAGAAAAATTATAGCAAGATTATGAGGGATCAGTACAAGCAACTAAAACCATATGAAGAATACTGTAAGCAGGAAAGTTTTATAGAAAAATTAATCAATAATGAAATAGATGAAAAAAGATCTTTATTTCATAGACTGTCAAAAGGTTCTAAAAAGATGGATAATAATTTATTAGAAAGGTTTAGAGAATTTCCCATCCTGCAACCAGAGAGTGAGTCTTTACATTCAAATAACATAAAAAAATTAAATTACATAAGATTTGCTTTATATTTAGGAGCTATTTTTTTGGAAGAGACAATATTGCTACCTAGTGTCACTAGTGCAGTGAAAAAAACAAATTCATTAGGATTATCTGGTATTGACTATTTGCGCACTTTTTCAGTTAAATTAGAAGAAGAAGCTGACGAACTGGAAGAGGAATATGAGTGGGAAGAAAATCAGATTAGGTTAGATTAATATTATTCCGAAGACTTAAAGATATAATGAAAAACCCAACCAAAATTTATTTTGGTTGGGTTTATTTGATATTCTTTACAATCTCATTAAATGAGGATATAATTTTTCCTTGCTTATCTTTGGGTAATTTTGTTAAGTTTTCAAAAAGTACTTCTGAAGAATCTTCTCGTTCTGATTCATATGATTGTAGGTCAAAAAACTCTTCTACTGTTATGTTTAGGGCTTTGATCACCGATTCAAGTGTCTTTATCTTAAAATCATACTTCATGTTCTCTATATTTTGAATCGCTTTAACACCTAATCCAGCGATTTCAGACAATTTTTCTTGACTTAATCCCTGTTCTTTTCTGCATTCACGTATGCGAAATGAGATATGCTTTTGTAATTTATTATATTCCATACTATCTACCATTTTACTATCTGTTTTATTTAAAAATAAGTATAATAAACTATCCAAAAACAAGAAAAGTATGGTAAAATGGTACTATAGTTTAATAAAATGCATAGGGCATTGTACAAAAGGAGTTTATAAATGTCAAAAACTACGGAAAATAGTCATAGTACTGCTAAAAAATTGTATACGGGTGCGGTTATTTCTGCCTTCGCTGCAACTGGAATTATCGGCACTGCTCAAGCAGATACAGTAGAGGTTTCATTACCTACAACTGCTCAAACTGAGCCAGCATTGGTAGAAAAAGAAGCGCCTAAGAGAGTAGAAGTGAAAACTCCTACTAAGGAAGACGTTGCTGAACTTGGTGCTACTGCTAAACAAACTCAAGAAGATGCAGATAAGGCAAAAGAAGTCTTGGATCAAGCGAATGAAGCTTCTGATAAGGCAGAAAAGAAAGTCACTGACTTGAAACAAGCTAAAGACGATGCTCAAAAGACTGCTGATAAAGCAACTCCTGAGGTTATCCAAGCTGCAGAGAAGAAAGTGGAAACTGCTAAAGCAAAAGTTCCAACTGCTGAACAAGGGGTATCAAATGTGCAAACTGAGAAAGATGATGCAGACCGTAAGGTTGCTATTCAAGGCAAAACGGTTGGTACTAAGCAAGCTGAAGTGACTCAAGCGCAAAATGGAGTTACTGATGCGAAAGCAGTCGTTAAAAATGTAGAGGACGCTCTCAAAGGCGAAGGTCTTGATGACGCTAAAGAGAAACAAGACGTAGCTATTAAAGAAGAAGCTACAAGCAAACAAGCACAAGCCGATGCACAAGAGGCTTTAGATAATGCTAAGAAGTTGGACGGTGAGCTTGCTGACCAACTCAAAAAAGCAGAAACAACTGTTAAAACTGCTACAAAAGATGTAGAAGCTAAAGAAGCAGAAGCTAAAGAAGCGAAAACAAATCGCGATAACGCTCTTGCTACTTACAACCAAGCGGTATCTGCTCTTGAAAAACTTCAAGATAGCACTAAGAAACAAACCATTACTCTTTCACCAGCTTTCATTCAAGCCGTTAAAGATAAGATTGCGTTCCTTCGTCAAATCGATGAAGGTGTCGAAATGACTGAGGAAGAGCGTAACGCTAAGAGTGATGATATTTATGACCGTATCGTTGGTTCACAAGTAGAACACAAAACTCTTAACAAATACGTTCCAACGAAAACCGACCTAGCAGATAAAACTCGCTATGACATTAACAATCTCCCACAAGAGATTAAAGATGAGTTGAACTACTTTGTGGTTGACCTCATCAACCAAATGCGCCGTCAACTTGGACTTCCAAATGTTGTTCTGTCAAAAACTTCTCTTGAATTTGCTGATAAGGTTGCTAAAGAATACTTGAAAGCAAACTTCTCTAAAGCAATGAAAGACGACAACTACGCTAAAGGTGGTGTTGGACATTACGCTATTGGTATCAACAAGGTTGCTAAAGAATATGGCATGCCTACAACTGATGCAGAGGAAGAAAGTAAGGGTTGGCAGTATTATGAGAACTCTGTAACCACTTATTCTTTCCACAACTTTGACGATGCTGATGGGGTTTACCGTAAAACTCTTGGTCAAATGAAGAAGAAGTTGTACGATGACCTTGTGATGCTTGTTTCAACTAAGGGTGACTATGCTCACACAGAGGGTATCCTCCAATTTGCTCACGCAAATGAAACTATCTACTTCGGTGGTGTAGCGCAAAGTAAAACAGACGATCTTTACACTACTCATTACTTGACTGCTATTCGTAGTGAGTATGTAAATGATTCTAAATGGGATAAAAAACCTATTGCAAACCCACTTAGCGATGAAGTAATGGAGCGCAAATTGAGCGAAGCTCGTCAAGCGCTTGCTGATGCTATGACTGCTCGCAACAATGCACAAGCTACTTTTGAAGCAAAAACAAAAGCAGAGTCTGATGCTAAACTTGCTCTTACAAACGCAGAAGCAAACTTGACTGCATTGAAGAACGGTGAAAGCCCACTTGCCAACGCTCAAAAAGCCTTTGATGAAGCAAAAGACCGTCATGATAAGGCAGTAGTTACTCTTTCTAACGCTAACGCTCTTGTCAACACTTTGACTACTAAACAGTCTGCAAAAGACGAAGCTCTTAAAGATGCACAAGCGAAATTGAAAGATGCTGAGCAAGTTCTTAAAACTGCACAAGAAGCTCTTAAAGCAGAAGAAGATAAGATGAAAGAGCTTGAAGCGATTGCTACAAGCAAAGCTAAAGCGGTATCTACTGCTAAGAAAGCTCTTCAAGAAGCTAAAGAAGAAGTTAAACAAGCGGAAAAAGAGCTTGCAGACCTTAAAGGTGCGCACACTCGTCTAGCAGAAGTGAAAGCAGAACTTGAAAAAGCAGAGCTTGAACTTAAAGCTGCTTATAAGGCGCAAAACAAAGCGAAAGTAGACTACGAGGTTAAAAGCCTTGCAGCAGGTCAAGCCCAAACTGCTTATGCAACTGCTAAAGCGAAGTTTGAAGAAGCCGAAACAAAACGCTTGGCTGAACTTGCAGATGCCAAACGTAAAGAGCTTGAAAAAGCAGGCTACCAACCAGTGCCAGTAGTTGATAACAAAGGAAATGTGGTTGATTATACCGTAGAGAAAGTAACGGTAGGAACTAAAGACGATAAAACTTATCAAGCTCCTGCACAAGCTACTAATGCAAAAGCAGAATCTAAGAAACAACTTCCAAATACTGGAACTAAAGAATCGAGTCTCCTAGCAATGCTTGGAGCAAGTGTTGGACTATTTGCTTTAGCAGGAAAACGAAAATATAATAGATAAAAAGAAAGAGAGCGGTGGCTCTCTTTTCTAATGAATGGAAACAAATTAGTATATATGTAAAAATTTTATATAAGGGAAACTTTT
The DNA here is from genome assembly GCF_047460355.1 of Streptococcus timonensis. Lineage (GTDB taxonomy): Bacteria > Bacillota > Bacilli > Lactobacillales > Streptococcaceae > Streptococcus > Streptococcus timonensis_A. The sequence goes on from NZ_JASHGL010000003.1 coordinate 282,838, forward strand.
GATATTCTGGTTCGATTTTTGCTTATTTTTGATGAAAGTTTACCTTATTTTGATGAAATTGATTAAAATTAGTTGAAATTTTATTTTTTGAAAACTTATGAAAACGTTGATTTTAAAACACTTTGAAATTAGATGAAATAAGTGGTGCCCCAACCAGGTCTTAAGAAAGCTCGTAAAGCTAGCCAGTTCTCTAAACGTTAATTCGTTGCTGGACAGCAGAATACAAACGAAAACACTTTGCATATTGCAAGGTGTTTTTTTCTATGAGAACTGGCGGTGCGCAATTAGGATAGCTCTAGCGGCTTTAGTCGCATAGAGATATGCTATGCACAGTTGCCCCAAGAAAACAAGCGAAGCGATGTTTGATTGGATGGCAACCACTGAACTCAAAACGTTCTTCGAAAGAATTACGATACTTACAAAGAGCACCTTTCGGGGTGTTCTTTTTTATTGATATCTTGTAGATTTATAATTAGAAATCTCCTTGAAGAGTATCAGGTAAATGAAAAATTCGGCGATCATATCCTATTTCTTCGTGCTTTAGTCTAATACCTATAATGTAAAAAACTCTAGCTATCAGGTAGTTGATAGTTAGAGTTTTTTTCTATTCATATGATTTAATGAGATTAAATAAGGCTTCTACTTCTGATGACAGTGTAGCTGATTTGAGATAAGCATAATAAACTGTAAATGTTATCTGGTCCTCCGGTATTAGAGGGATTCTTATTAAATCATCATCTTCATCAGAAAGTGCGATATCAGCCAGTAAACTAAGGCCAATCCCTTTCTTTAAAAGTTCTTTAATGATGACAATGTCGTCACTCTTGAAGAATATTTCTGTCTTGTTTTGATACTTTTGATTAAGTAGTTCAAAAGCTTTCAGGTGAACAAAGTGTTCGTCTAAAAGTATAAAGGATTGATCTACTAAATCTTCAAAAGTGAGGGAAGGAGCAGTAGCAAGAGGATGGTTCTTAGATAAAACGACATACAGTTCTTTATGAAAGAGTTCATGTGTCTCTATTGAAGGATGATTGAGTGGTTCAATCAGGCCAAGTAGGCTTGCATCAAGGTCTCCCTTGAGGAGAAGATTTAATAATTCTACGGAGCCACCGCGGATAGGGCGTACTTTTTTTAAAAAATCGAATTTATCTTTTTCGTTTAAGGCAGCAAATAGATACTGAATGATAATAGGAGGGAATCCTACAGTAGAGTATTGGGCCAAGGAACGATTGATTTCTTTGCGAGTAGAAATGACCTCAGGTAAGATCTTTTCTGTATGCTTTAGAAGGATTTGTCCTTGAGGAGTGAGTTTGAAGGAACGATGCGAGGGATCGTGGTGAATCAATTTGCAATTAAAAGATTCCTCTAAGCGCTTGATGGCATAAGAAATAGATGGTTGGCTGACTTTGTGTTGTTTTGCTACTTCCGTATAGGATTGAAGCTGGCAGAGATCATAAAAATATTGTAGATCTTTTAAATTCATAGGGGTTCACTTTCATTAGTTGGAGAAGGGAAATAAGTGGAAATCACCAGATAAATACTTTTTATCCGTATCCTACAATTTGACTATACGAGTATTCACCGGTTAAAATGTAAGTGAGTCAGGGATATCAAAGGTTATCTAAGATACTTTCAAAAATGACCAACATCTTTTCTCGTTTATCAATAGGGAGCTGTTTAATCTTCATGTTGATTCTTTTGAGTGAAAGATTGTCGGTCTTATCAGAGGTTGATTCAAGGCTATCAAAATTGAAAAATTCCTCTGGGGTCATCTTTAGGGCGACAATCACTTTTTCAAGACTGTGAATGGTCAGATTCACATTTTGGTTTTCAAGTTGATTGATATACTTAAGCCCGAGCCCCGCTTGTTCCGAAAGTTCTTCCTGGCTCATTTTTTCTGTGTTCGAAAATATTTCACTTTTTGGGAAATATATTGTTGTAAATAGTTTTTATTCGTCATATAAATAGAATACAAGTTTTGCATGACAAAAAAACATCTTAAAAAATACAAAGTATTGTATAAAAAACTTATATAATATTTATTTTAATTCGGATTACCAATTTGTATGATTAGTTTCTTTTACTCGAAACTTTTAGTAAAGAGTGATCATCGAGAGTTTTATGAGTTCAGAACTTTATAAAATATAACAACTTAAAGTGCCATTAACAATAGTGTTTTAAGTATAAAGAGCTTATTAGAAATTGCCTTCGTAGACTCATTATAACATATGCGTAAACGATTGTATTTTTTAAACAACAAAGTTTTCCAAACAATTCGTTTTGAGTGGTATAATAGAAGTAAAAAGGAGGTTGCACTATGACTGCACATGATATTTTAAACAACCCTTTCCTCAATAAAGGTACTGCCTTTACCTTAGAGGAGCGAAAGGAACTAGGTCTTATTGGTTTACTGCCACCGTATGTTCAAACGATTGAAGAGCAAGCGGCGCAAACTTATGCACAAATGCAAACAAAAGCCAATGATTTGGAAAAACGTCTTTTCCTAATGGAAATTTTTAATACCAACCGGACTCTTTTCTATTACCTCTTTTCTCAACATTTGGAGGAATTCAATCCAATTGTATACGATCCAACCATTGCAGATACCATTGAAGGCTATAGTGACCTCTTTGTAGATCCCCAATATGCGGGATATCTTGATATCAATCATCCTGAAAATATTGAAACTACTTTGAAAAATGCTGCTGGGGATCGTGAGATTCGTCTCATTGTTGTAACAGATGCAGAAGGAATCCTTGGAATCGGTGACTGGGGAACAAATGGTGTCGATATTTCTGTTGGGAAATTGATGGTCTACACGGGTGCTGCTGGAATCGATCCTTCTATGGTCCTTCCTTTAGTCATTGATGCAGGGACTAACCGTGAAGAACTTCGTAACAATCCTAATTACTTAGGGAATCGTCACGAACGGGTTCGCGGAGATCGTTACTACGACTTCATTGACCAATTTGTTCAAACAGCAGAACGTCTCTTTCCTAAACTCTACCTTCACTGGGAAGACTTCGGCCGCTCGAATGCTGCCAATATTCTTGAAAAATACCGGAAACAAATTCCAACTTTTAATGATGATATTCAAGGTACAGGAATCGTTACCTTAGGTGGTATCTTTGGTTCACTGGATATTAGTGGTGAAAAATTAACAGATCAAGTTTATCTCTGCTATGGTGGTGGTACTGCGGGCGCAGGAATTGCCGCTCGTGTTCTTCGTGAAATGGTGAGTGAAGGTCTTTCTGAAGAAGAAGCCTATAAACGTTTCTTTATGGTTGATAAACAAGGTCTTCTCTTTGATGACATGGATGACCTAACCCCTGAACAAAAACCGTTTGCTAAGAAACGTGCTGACTTTAGTAACGCAGACAAGTTGACTGACCTGCTTGAAGTAGTGAAGACTGTGAAGCCAACCATTCTTGTAGGAACTTCGACTCAGCCTAATACCTTCACTAAAGAAATAGTAGAAGCTATGTGTGAAAATACAGAACGTCCGATGATCTTCCCATTGTCTAATCCTACGAAACTCGCAGAAGCAAGTGCCAAAGATTTGATTGAATGGTCAGACGGAAAAGCTTTTGTCGCAACAGGAATTCCTGCTGATACAGTTTCTTATAAAGGTGTCGACTATGTGATTGGTCAAGCCAATAATGCCTTGATTTACCCAGGTCTTGGTCTAGGTATGCTGGCTTCTGAAGCAAGTCTTTTGACTGATGAAATGATTGGAGCAGCAGCTCATTCATTGAGTGGTATTGTCAATCCAGGCCAACCAGGAGCTCCTGTCTTGCCACCATTCAAGTATGTAGCAGATGTTTCTATTAAAGTAGCAGAAGCAGTCGCTAAAAAAGCGCAAGAGCAAGGTCTTGCGCGTGCTAAGGAAACAGATATGTCCAAAGCAGTTCGTGATTTGAAGTGGTATCCAGAGTATAAATAATTCACTGCTGCTGTCTATCCTTCGCTAGCGACAGATTTGTATGGGCTGTGGACTTAAGTAATTTAGAAAGGATACCTATGTCACTCTTTTTAACCTCGATTACGAGTATCATTCCGATTATCGCTATTATTGTTTTGGGGTATATTCTTCAGGTGAAGGGATGGTTTGGAGATGCCTTTGGACCTAACCTATCTCGTTTGATCATGAATGTAGCCTTGCCAGCGTCAATCTTTGTGTCGGTAATGAAATACCTAACACTAGATAAACTAATCAGTCTTTCTGGAGGTCTCCTTTATACATTTGTGGCCTTTATCTTGGGCTATATTGTAGCTTATATTGCAGTTATGGTTTTCAAGGTTCGTCCAGGACGGCGAGGAACCATGATTAATACCTTTGTGAATGCCAATACTATTTTTATTGGTTTACCTTTAAACGTTGCTCTTTTTGGGGATCAGGCTCTTCCTTATTTCTTGATTTACTATATCACCAACACGATTTCCACCTGGACATTGGGCGTGTATTTGATGACGAGTGACAGTAAATCGGGTCAAAGCAAGGAGACAAGTAAATTTGACTGGAAGAAATTGCTACCAGCTCCGCTTGTAGGTTTTCTTGTGGCTCTGCTGTTTTTGATTTTCCGAATCTCTATTCCAGATTTCGCAACGAATACCTTAACTTATGTTGGAAATATCGTCACTCCCCTATCTCTGATTTATATTGGTATCGTTCTTGCAAAGGCAGGCTTGAAAACTATTACTTTTGATAAAGATACAATTGTCACTTTAGTTGGACGCTTTATCCTAGCTCCTCTAATCATGCTTCTTGTATTGAAGTTCTTTGCACCAAATATGGCCACAGTAGAATTTAAGACCTTTATGATTCAGTCCGCTACACCAGCTTTGGCTGTTCTCCCAATCCTTGCTAATCAGGGAAAAGGAGATGTGGAATTCTCTACGAATGTAGTGACTCTAAGTACGGTTCTATTTATCGTTGTTATTCCAATAATACAAACTTTATTAGGATAAGAAGGAAGAGGATAGGATTGAAAGTTTTGCGTTAAGAAATTTCCCTATTTTAGATATATAAATTCCTATTAAGCGCATTTTGAAACTTATTCAAATAGAAGTGTTTCCAAGCAGAACTTAAGAAAGCTCGTAAAGCTAGCCAGTTCTCTAAACGTTAAGAACCAGCTACAATACAGCATTTACAACACTTCATGGTTCACACCATGGGGTGTTTTTTTGATGATTGCTAGTTTAGAATTATAATAATGGAATTATCGGAGTAAAAAAAATTACCTTCCAAAAATCAGATATAAAAATCTAATTTCTGGAGGGTAAATTCACTCTGAAAATCTATTTTAAATTATCTACCTATATAATCACAAACATTATTAATCTGCTCATGAATATCAGATCCAAATTTTTCTTCAAAAAATGCACTGCCAACTGTAAAGGCCCATGGATTCGTTTCCATTACTTCATCCAAACGATCATAGCAATCAATACTTCCAGCTAAACAAACTGGTGCTTGAATTTCTTGGACAAAAGCTTTACTCAATGCTACTGGATCACCAGTGTATCGATAACCTAGCAAATCGATACCGTAGACACCTTTTTCAAGGTATTCTCTCGCTTGTGCAATCATACTTTCTATGGAACCTTCAAGAACAGATGGACGTCCAGTAATTTGGCCAACAAATGGCATATATTTGATTTGATTATCTTTGCAAAACTGGTTGATAGAATCAAAGAAAACTGTTCCCATCAACACATCACACCCACATTCTTTTGCAATCTGTGCACCGCGAAGTCCACTTTCTTCATCATACTCAACAACTTCAAGAAAAGTAGTTTTACCACAAGCCTTCATTTCTGAAAATAGAGCCTTCATTTCTGAAATTGGGAGAGGTCTTTCTTTAAAACCCCAACATTGAGCCTTAGAATTCTTACATGCTTCGAAGATGTCACGTGCATTTTCAATAGTGTGATCATTATGCGTCAGCATAACAATTAATTTAGGTGAGTTCATAAAAGTTCCTTTTTAACTTTTAATCTGAATACTATAGATTGGACAATAAAAGGATTCAGATTATTGTTTAATCATTTCTTTAGGGATAAGATCAGGATCATACATTACTTTTGAATGATTTTTCAGAACAAGCTCTTTTTCCAAAGTCTGTTCAGTGATACGGTCCAGTTTTTCACGATAAATCAAAGAGTTACGATAGTAATGACCTCCTTCTTTTTTGAAGTGGTGATTTTCTTCAACAATTTGATAAGTGAAGGGGAATTGTGATTCGCTACGTAATTCTCCAAACAGAATTTCATTTTCCACCCATATTCGTAGCTGAATGACTTGTTCAGTGTTATTTTTGAAACGATAGTCTTGATGATTATATTGAACAGATGTTCCGTTAGAAAACGGTTTTCGTGTGTCCTTGTCTGGATCCAGTGCATCCGAATGAGCATGGAATTCCGTAATTTCCATAGGGCTATGAACAATTAAAAGATGAAGTAGGTTAGCTAAATTGCATAGACCTCCTCCAATGCCAGATTGTACTTTCTCGTTGACAATTACTCGTCCTTCTTGGTATCCTTTTCTCTTTGTTATATTTCCAACTAAGCTCCAAAAAGAAAATTCTTCTCCAGGATAAATCATAATATGATTTAAAGTTTGGGCTGCAATTTGAATATTAGTTGCTTTCCCTTTTTGAAGGTTGATATCAATACCTGGGCCGTGTTTTATTAACTGAGTAGAGTATGATGATACCAAGTTAGGTAGAAGTTTTTCTTGACGTACTTTTGAAAATTTTTTACCTTGCTTGAAATTTTGAATATGTCTTTTGAGATTTTCTTTCTTGAGAGAAATTTTATATGTGGTGGGACTAATCTCACAAAATAAAAGATCTTTATTCCAAAAAACCATGTGGATTCTCCTTCTTGAGTAAATCTAGATTTGTATTTTTTTGTCTTAAAAGAGGATAAGTCAATAGTAGAAGTTTTTCCACCCATCGCTTTTTACCAATTCCTCCCTCTTTAGGATCATATAAAAAATCAACTAAGATAGTAGGTATATTAGCTCGGCTAGCACCTAACACATCTGTAAAAAGTTGATCTCCAATCATCACTGTTTCAAAAGACTCTAGATTCATAATTTCAAGAGCTTTTATGAAGTTTTTTGGATTGGGTTTTTCTGATATAGGAATATAAGGGACGGCAAGATGTTGATTGAATTTGGATATTCTTTCTTCGTCGTTATTTGACAAAAGAAAGAGATGGAAACCAAGGTCTTTCAGTTTTTGGAAAAGTTCAATAACCTGTTCTGTTGCAGGAGCGCCATGCATCACAAGAGTTTGATCTATATCGAAAATTAATCCTTTAAAACCAATTTGATATAATCTTTGATAGGGAATATCAAAGACGGTTTTTGCCCTTGCTGCAGGCATAAATGGGAACATATAGTGCATAGCCTCTCGTTGTATTTATATATTAATAATTCTAGCACATATGCTTCGGGAGGTCAACCAGTCTAGAAGTAGCCGAGTTTGGCTTTTAAGCTTCATATGATATAATTAAAAATATAAAGGTGTTAGAAATGAAAATAGGAAAGATAATTAAAAGAACTGAAGATACTGTTTATATCGGTTATAATAATGGAAGTTTTCAAAAGTCTGCTATTAAAAATTGTGAATTCGAGCCCAAAATCGGGGATATTGTTCATGTCTATGAGGATCTAGTTGTAAAACTTGAAGCTAAAAATGTTGCTTTTACTTATAAACCTAAGCATAAGATCATTAGCATTGAAGATGGGCTTGTTAGAATACAGCTGAATACAGGGGATGAACTACTTATTCCAATTCGTGAGCTGAATTTTCAACCTAAATTAAATGAATTGGTTGAGATTTATCAGGATGCTGATGAAATGATTGTTCTACGATCGAAAGAAAAAGGTATCAACTGGCTGTTGCTTTTGTCATGTTCCTTAATTCCTATAGTGCTGACTAGTTTTATCTTCTTCTTTAATCATAAGAAGCAAGATACAGAGGCAGTAAGTACTACAACAGAACAAGTTTCTACTACTAGTACGACAACGACTAGTACAACAACTACAACGAGCACTAGTTTAACGACTACCCAAGATAGTAGTACGACTACGGAGGAAAAACCTTCGACACAAGAAGAGCAAACGAATGCTGAATCACAAAAAATAGATAAGCAAGCCATTCTAAATGGAGATTTCTCTACTCTAGTTGGAACATGGAGAAATGGACTTGGGCAAGAGTTTACATTCGATAAAAATGGACTAGTAAACAGTGGAAATATTGAGAAAGTGAGCATGGGTAACCATGGAACGATTGAATTCAGCATTAGATCTGGTTTTACAGGGTATGGAATGAGTATTTATCCTGCTGGAACTACTATTACTTGGGTAGATTCTGATTTAAGTAAAAATAGGCTTATTGCTGGTCAAGCTGCTCCAACTAGTTCGGAACAAGTTTTTTATAAAGTAGACTAAATGATTAACCATCTCATCAAATTTGAGATGGTTTTCTTCTTTATTTGTAAGTCATGATCATTTTATGAAGATGAAGCAAGTAGGGTTTAAAAATAGCTTCCATAGGCGTTCCAGCCTGTTTAGCAAGATGTTGGAATTTATGAGGACCTTGACGGATCTTATTTTTCTTCATAGTATGTTGTGTTATAATGTAAATACGATATGAATAAATTAAGATATCTCTGTAAATTCTGTAAATGTCACTTTGTGTGAACATGAGTACATTTGAATTTATAGAATGATAGGAGGTGATTTACAATGATAAGTTTAGAGTTGATGTCTGAAGAAAATAGTATAGATATTTATTCTTTTGAAAAAGAAAATCGGGAGTATTTTGAGCGAAGTTTACCTCCTAGACCAGCTACCTATTTTGATTCAGAAGGTTTTAAAGAACTTACAAGGGAATTGTTAAGGGAACAAGAGAACCATGATGTCTACATGCATCTTATTAGAGATGCACAAGGTATTATGGTCGGAAGAATCAATTTAAGTGTTTTAGGGAAGGATAGAAAAATAGCAGAACTTGGATATAGGATTGGAGAAAATGTTACTAATTTAGGATATGCAAGCGAAGCAGTTAAACTCGTTTTAGAAAAGGCCTTTACTACTTATGGTTTACATAAAATCATTGCAGGAACGGCAAGGGACAATCAGGCCTCTCAGAGAGTGCTTTTGAAAAATGGTTTCACCTTTAGTAAAATCATAGAAAATGACTTTCAAATGAATAACGAGTGGATTCATACGGCAGTATTTGAGATAAGGAATCTATAGCATCATCATTACCAGTCGTTTGCCAAAACTCAACATTCCTAGTAGACATTCGTCTACTTTTTTTATATAATAAAATTAAACCAAAATGGTTGAATTTTTGAAATAAAGTCAACCTACGATGAAAACATCATGCTAGGAGGTAAATCATGTACCAACCAGAAAAACTTAAGGCTCGGAGAAAAGAGCTAAAGCTAACACAGAAAGAGATTGCAGAGCAACTTGGCATTAGTTTTCAGGCTTATTCAGCTTGGGAACGTGGAGTCAAGGAACCTTCCGAAGAAAAGGTTAGCCAGTTAGAAAATCTTTTAAAAGTACCAAAAGGCTATTTCACCCAAATCGAAATTGTCCGTCTTTATAATAGCCTCTCTAATCAAGGGAAAGAGAAGGTAGTGGTCTATGCTCGTAATCTGGCCCAAGAAGAACAAGCCAAGAAGGTGACGCTTATTTCAGAAAAACTTTTTGAGTATCATGTCTATGAACGTATGTCAGCTGGTATCGGAGCTTCGGTTTATGACGATCGCAACTTTGATACGGTTTATTTCAATGAAGAACTGGCTCACGATTTTGCTTCCTGGGTGTCTGGAGATTCCATGGAACCCAAATATCAAAATGGTTCCGTGGCTCTGATTCGAGAGACCGGATTTGATTACGACGGTGCTGTCTATGCAGTGGTCTGCAACAATCAGACCTATATCAAACGGGTCTATCGAGAAGAGGATGGTTTGCGTCTGGTTTCCATCAATCCTAAATACAAGGATATTCACATCTCTTACGAAGAAGATCCGCGGATTGTGGGTATTATCGTGGGCAATTTCGTACCCATGGAGGGATAGCCTATGGGCTACTTTGATTATTCCAGAGAGCCCAAAAGTGATATTGCCTTTGTCGATATGAAGTCCTTTTATGCCAGTGTTGAGTGTGTGGAAAGAGGACTCCATCCTCTCAAAACCTCCCTTTGTGTTATGAGTCGGGCGGATAATTCTGTTGGACTTATTCTTGCCTCCTCGCCTATCTTTAAAAAGGTCTTTGGGAAAGCAAATGTTGGTCGTGCCTATGACCTGCCCTTTGATATCAAGACGCGTAAATTTTCCTACTACAATGCTAAGAAACAAGGCTTACGGACAGACCCAGACTATGTGAAATTTATCGAAGACTGGGCTCGGGTGACTGTCATTGTCCCTCCTCGGATGGATAAGTATATCGCAGTCAATCTAGAAATCCAAGAAATCTTTCAGAACTATGGTAGTCCAGATGATATTTATCCTTATTCAATTGATGAAGGATTTATTGATCTAACCAGTTCGCTCAATTATTTTGTCCCGGATCAGCAAATTTCTCGCAAAGATAAGCTAGATATGCTTTCTGCTCGGATCCAGAGAGATATCTGGCGCCAGACCGGGATTTACTCGACAGTCGGCATGTCTAATGCCAATCCTCTGCTTGCTAAGTTAGCCTTGGATAATGAAGCCAAGCACACACCGACCATGCGAGCCAATTGGTCTTATCAGGATGTGGAAGATAAGGTCTGGTCCATTCCAAAGATGACCGACTTTTGGGGGATTGGGCATCGGATGGAGAAGCGCTTGAATAGCTTGGAAATCTATTCGATTAAGGAATTAGCCAATAGCAATCCTGATGTCCTGAAGAAGGAACTTGGCCAAGCTGGACTTCGCTTGTGGTTTCATGCCAATGGAATAGATGAGAGTAATGTTCACAAGCCCTATAAAGCCAAATCTCACGGCTTAGGCAATTCACAAATTTTACCGAGAGATTATGTCAAGCAGCGAGACATCGAAATTATCCTTCGAGAGATGGCTGAGCAGGTGGCTATCAGGCTTCGACGGGCCAGGAAGAAGACGACAGTGGTGTCTATTCATCTTGGTTTTTCTAAGCAGGAACAAAAACACTCCATCCATACCCAGATGAAGGTGGAGCCGACCAATAGTACCGGTCTTTTAGTCAGTTATGTACTGAAATTGTTCCATAGCAAATATACTTCTGGGGCTGTCAGAAGTGTTGCCATTAGTTATTCAGGATTTGTGGACGAATCCTTTGCGTTGATTTCTCTTTTTGATGATGTTGATAAAGTAGAAAAAGAAGAAAGGCTCCAGACTGCCATTGATTCCATTCGAGAACAATTCGGCTTTACTTCGCTTTTGAAGGCGACTGCCTTAGAGGATGCATCGAGAAGTTTTGCCAGAAGTAAGCTGATCGGAGGGCACTCTGCTGGAGGATTAGATGGACTAAAATGATTGATCGCTCTTATTTGCCCTTCCAATCCGCGAGGGACTATCAAGATCCAGGCATGCAGAAGTGGATGGGCTTTTTTCTATCAGAGCATACCAGTTCACTCAGTGCAGAAAAAAATCGCGTCGATGTATCAACAGATTTGAATCCAGTCGAGAAGTTGTTGCTACTTTCCCAGCTCTACGTGGGACGACTAAAAGGCTCTTTTATGGTCAAGGGGAAAAATCATAAAAGCACGATATTGGGTGAAGTAAGAGAATTATCTCCTCAAGAAATCTCGGTTAGAACCGATGAAGGCTATCGATTAATAAGGGTAGATGATATTCTCACAATCCAACTTTGTCAGGAGGAAGTTGATGACTAGAAAAGAGTTATATGAAAACAAACTGCAGATGGATTACTTCTCAGATGATTACATCCGTTTTGAGGAAGATTTTCAAAAATACTCTGCCATGAATGTACCCCTGACTTTCTTGATTGATGATATTCTACGAACCATGGCCATTAACCAAAAGGACTACTTTGTCTTGAACAAGGAAAATGCCAAGGACGGTAGGGAACAGCGGTTTTATTTTAGAGTGAAGATAGAAAAAGATTGTCCATGTACTCGAACCTATACCTATCTTGGGCTGGGGCGAAATCATTAGTAAAAATTCTTACCTTAGATATATTTGTTGCAATAATAACACTGCAAACAACTATAATTTCTAGCCGTTCAAGAGCTATTTCTTGAATGGTTTTTTGTTTGCGGTTTAAAAACAATTGAGCTATACCAATTTTTATTCTTGACAAGTGAAAGAAACAAGTATATACTGTTTTCACTGATTCTAAAAACAGAAAATCAGACTATACCAATTTCGATAAGGAGAAAGCACAGTTTGTCTGTGTCGTATATACTATGTGTGGAATTGTTGGTGTTGTTGGAAACACAAATGCAACTGATATTTTGATTCAAGGACTTGAAAAACTCGAATACCGTGGTTATGATTCTGCGGGAATTTTTGTTCTAGGTGGTGCTGAAAGCCATTTGGTGAAAGCAGTTGGTCGTATCGCAGAATTGTCTGCTAAGACGGCTGGAGTTGAGGGGACAACTGGTATCGGACATACTCGTTGGGCCACTCACGGAAAACCAACAGAAGATAACGCTCACCCACACCGCTCTGAAACTGAACGTTTTGTTTTGGTCCACAATGGGGTAATCGAAAACTATCTTGAAATTAAGGAAGAATACCTTGCAGGACACAACTTCAAGGGGCAAACAGATACAGAAATCGCCGTACATTTGATTGGAAAATTTGCCGAAGAAGACGGCTTATCAGTTCTTGAAGCCTTCAAAAAAGCCCTTCATATCATCCGTGGTTCTTATGCCTTTGCCTTGATCGACTCTGAAAATCCAGATGTCATCTATGTGGCCAAGAACAAATCACCACTCTTGATTGGTCTTGGAGAAGGCTATAACATGGTCTGTTCAGACGCCATGGCCATGATTCGTGAGACTAACCGATACATGGAAATCCATGACCAAGAGTTGGTAATCGTGAAAGCTGATAGCGTTGAAGTTCAAGACTATGATGGCAATCGTCGTGAGCGTTCTAGCTACACTGCTGAACTTGACTTGTCAGATATCGGTAAGGGAACTTATCCTTACTACATGCTCAAGGAAATCGATGAGCAACCAACGGTGATGCGTAAGTTGATCCAAGCTTACACAGATGAGGCTGGTCAAGTAGTGGTAGACCCAGCTATCATCAAGGCTGTTCAAGAGGCAGACCGTATCTACATCCTTGCAGCTGGAACTTCTTACCACGCAGGGTTTGCTTCTAAGAAGATGTTGGAAGAATTGACAGATACGCCAGTTGAACTCGGTATTTCATCTGAGTGGGGCTATGGGATGCCTCTTCTCAGCAAGAAACCACTTTTCATCTTTATTAGTCAGTCTGGCGAAACGGCTGATAGCCGTCAGGTTTTGGTCAAGGCCAATGAAATGGGTATTCCAAGCTTGACTGTTACAAATGTTCCAGGTTCAACTCTTTCTCGTGAAGCCAACCATACCATGTTGCTTCATGCAGGACCTGAAATTGCCGTAGCATCAACCAAGGCATATACTGCGCAAATCGCAGTCCTTGCCTTTCTTGCAAAAGCGGTTGGTGAAGCAAATGGGAATGATAAAGCTCAAGCTTTTGACCTGGTTCACGAGTTGTCTATCGTAGCTCAGTCTATCGAATCAACCCTTTCAGAAAAAGAATTAATTGATAGTAAGGTTCGTGAACTTCTTGAAACAACACGCAATGCCTTTTACATCGGACGTGGTCAAGATTACTATGTAGCCATGGAAGCCAGTCTCAAACTCAAAGAGATTTCTTACATTCAATGTGAAGGTTTTGCGGCAGGAGAACTCAAACACGGAACCATTGCCTTGATTGAAGATGGAACACCAGTTTTAGCTCTCTTGTCAGACCCAGTCCTTGCCAACCACACTCGTGGAAATATCCAAGAAGTGGCAGCGCGTGGCGCTAAGGTCCTTACCATTGCAGAAGAAAATGTTGCTAAAGATACAGACGACATCGTCCTTACAACGGTCCACCCTTACCTCTCGCCAATCTCCCTGGTGGTACCAACGCAACTAGTTGCTTACTTTGCAACCCTTCACCGTGGCCTTGATGTGGACAAACCACGGAACCTTGCTAAGTCTGTAACGGTAGAATAAAAAACAGAAGGTGTTGTCTTGTTTGCTTATAAAGATGAATCCTTGTATGCTTTGAATGAGAAAGGACAAATCATCCTAACCTTAGAAAATCAAGAAATCACAGACCAGACAAAGTTAGTCATCAGGGACAAGATCCTCTATATTGAATAACTAGCAAGGTAGAAAAAATAAAAAAACTCCTAGATATTTTCCAGGAGTTTTTTATTATAAATCTTGAATAGAGATCTTATTTAGCTCATTAACAACTTGCAAAACAGGCATTCGACTAATATTGATAATTCTTTTATTGTCTACACCATTGATATCGAAATTTGTTATAATGGCATCGTAATCTGTTTCTTTAATTTCGTTAACGTCTAAAGTTAGTTTATCCCATGTTTCATACTGGATATTATTAGATGTATGAAATTGATAAAGAGAAATTAGAAAACGAGGATGAGCAAAGTCGTATTCACTTAAAACCAGTACTTTGATTCTCTTTTTTCGTTCAAATAGTTGATTGATGAGTCCTTCGGCGTGAGTAAAAAACGTATAGACGAGATGAACCACATTACGTGATTTTTCTTTTTGTTTTAAACTATTCTTATATCTCATCATTTCAATGACAGTTGCCTCATAAAAATTAGGGAAGAACTTTTGAATTTTCGTAAGGGTATAAGATTTATTATGTGAAATAATGGATTCAGAGTTGATTTCTCTTCGTTCCAGTAAAGCAGTGTTGTGTAGATGCCAAATTAACTCATCAGTATTTGAAAATTGTATCTCGAATTGTCTAGTTAGATTGTCGAGAACATCTCGAGCGGTATGGTAGGAACGATCAATCTTTTTACTGGTTTTTCTAGCTTCAAGAAATTCTTCTATTGTGAAGAAAAATTCTGTTTGTGTGTAGGAGTCAAAAATTTCTTCAATATTTATAGGAGATAATTCGAGTCCAAAGTTTAGAGACAGGTCTTTTAATTGATTTTTAAAATTATTGAGTTGATTGTAGATCCGGTGTTTACCTATGGAGTTTGCTGTTGAATTACTGCTATAGCCGGTTTTTATACGATGCAGAGCGACAGCGGTTTGCATTTTAATTTGATAAAGATTCTGATATTTGGCCGGAAATTTTGTTAAGTCCAAAAAGAAAGAAATAAGATTTTCTAAATCCTCTTCCTTGAAATTTGAAAAAGGCCAATGAAAGAAGCCGTATGTTTCGTGGAAATATTGAGAAAAGAAAAAGCGAATATCTTTTTCGTCTCCAATGATTGAAGTGGGTGTCACTTTTAATTTAAATCTATAATTTCCATGAAGAATTCTATTAATCTCTGCTACTTTTTTTCTTAGGGAAGGCAGCGAAATATCCAATGATTGCAACAAGTGTTCGTAAGTAAAGGGTTCTTCTAGGAAGAAAAATGCTTTTAAAATATTGAAATAATCAGATGTTTGTAAAAAATATCGATAAATTTGCTCTATACCAATATTTTTTTCATTCACTAACATAATTCCAGCTGTGGAATATTGGATGAGGAAATCTGGAGAAATATGGCGTATTTCTTTTATGTCATTCTTAATAATACGGGCATTGTAACCAATAATTTTGGATAGCTCATCGAGATGAATCCAGTTTGGATTTTCGAATAGGTATTCCAAAATGTCTAATTGTCTTTGTTCTTTCTGAGTCAGTAATTCTCTCATAGAAATAAACTCCTGTAATAAATTGAGTTTTGTATAAATATTATTTGCGATTTTTCTTATTATATCACGAGAATATCAAAAAAATAAAAATAAATCTAACATGAAAGTACTTGTTTTTAGGCGAAATATTCTAAAAAGGCTAGATATTAAAACCTAACCTTTAGAGATTAAAACTTGAAAGAATGACTTTGCGAGTCTATTTTCGATATAAACGATCGTACTGGTAATATGGGTCGAAGGTAACGTTAATGCCCAATTTACGGAGGACGTTTTTGTCTTCATCCGTTAAGATAATAGTCGAATGTGCTTCACTACCTTTGAGGTTTCCAAGTTCTTTCATTGCACGGTCAGCATCTGGATTTTCCATGGCTGTAATGGCAAGGGCGATAAGGATTTCGTTTGAGTGAAGGCGAGGATTACGGCTGCCCAGATGATTGATTTTCAAACCTTGGATGGGTTTAACCACCTCGGGTTCGATTAACTTAGTTTCTTTGTCAATGTTAGCTGACATCTTAATGGCGTTAATCAAGGCAGCAGCAGTTGGGCCAAAGAGTTCAGAGTTTTTACCAGTAACGATTTCACCAGAAGGGAGTTCCAAAGCTAGAGCCGGACCACCTGTTTCTTCCGCTTTTTGACGTGCGGCAACAGCAACCTTACGGTCAGCTGGTGTGATGCCAAGGTCATTCATGAGCAATTGGATTTTTTTAACGGCAGTTTCGACGACTTTTTCAGCCTTGAAATCAAGGACTGTCTGGTAGTAGCGACGGATAATTTCTTGTTTGGATGCTTCGATGGCCGCATCGTTATCAATGATAGCAAAACCAACCATATTAACACCCATGTCCGTTGGAGATGCATAAGGAGACTTCCCTAAGATACGTTCAAGCATGCGCTTAAGAACAGGGAAAATCTCAATATCACGGTTGTAGTTGACGGTTGTTTTTTCGTAGGTTTGAAGGTGGAAGGGGTCAATCATGTTGACATCATCTAGGTCTGCTGTAGCAGCTTCATAAGCCAAGTTGACTGGATGATGAAGTGGAAGGTTCCAAACTGGGAAGGTTTCAAATTTGGCATAACCAGACTTGATACCATTGATTTGGTCGTGGTACATGTTAGACATACAAGTTGCCAACTTACCTGAACCAGGCCCAGGAGCAGTCACGACAATCAAATTACGACTAGTTTTGATATAGTCGTTTTTCCCCATACCTTCAGGAGAAATGATGTGGTCCATATCAGTCGGGTATCCTTTAATTGGATAATGAAGATAGGAATCAATCCCGTTTTTATCTAACTGGTTGCGGAAGGCATCAGCTGCCGGTTGGCCTGCATATTGAGTAATGACGACTGAACCGACAAAAATCTCTAATTCGTTAAATTTGTCAATCAAACGCAAAACTTCTTGGTCATAAGAAATACCCAAGTCTCCACGAGCTTTTGAGTGCTCGATATTGCTAGCGTTAATAGCGATAACAACCTCAACTTGCTCCTTCAATTCTTGTAAGAGTTTGATTTTGTTATCTGGTTCATATCCAGGAAGGACACGAGCAGCGTGGAAATCTTCTAGCATTTTGCCACCAAACTCCAAGTAGAGTTTGCCGTCAAATTGGTTGATGCGCTCCAAGATATGGTCGCGTTGTAGATTTAAATATTGTTCAGAACTAAAAGCTTGTTTTTTCATTTTTTTACCTCTGACCTCTATTATATAAAAAAAATAGAAGATAAGAAACAACGGAGGTTCGAAATAAGGAAAAAGATTGAAGCAAACGCTTGCATAAAATTGATAAAAGGTCTATGATGGAATAAAGTGAATGTTAAAAGGGGAAAACAGATGCAAGAAAAATGGTGGCACAATGCCGTAGTCTATCAAGTCTATCCAAAGAGTTTTATGGATAGTAATGGAGATGGAATTGGCGATTTGCCAGGAATTACGAGTAAGTTAGACTATCTAGCTAAGTTAGGGATCACAGCGATCTGGCTTTCTCCAGTCTATGATAGCCCCATGGATGACAATGGTTATGATATTGCCAATTATCAAGATATCGCGGCTATCTTTGGAACCATGGAAGATATGGACGAGCTGATTGCTGAGGCTAAAAAACGAGATATCCGAATCATCATGGATTTGGTGGTCAACCATACCTCAGACGAGCATGCTTGGTTTATCGAAGCTTGTGAAAATCCTGATAGTCCTGAGCGAGACTACTATATCTGGCGTGATGAACCCAATGATTTAACCTCTACTTTTAGTGGTTCTGCCTGGGAATATGATGAAAATTCTGGTCAATACTATCTACACTTTTTCAGTAAGAAACAACCAGACCTCAACTGGGAAAACGAAGAGCTCCGCCATAAAATCTATGAGATGATGAATTTCTGGATTGATAAAGGGATTGGTGGATTCCGTATGGACGTTATTGACATGATTGGGAAGATACCTGACCAGAAGGTTGTCAACAATGGTCCCATGCTTCATCCTTACCTCAAGGAAATGAATCAGGCTACTTTCGGCGGCAAAGACCTTTTGACAGTAGGGGAGACTTGGGGAGCAAATCCAGAAGAGGCCAAGAAATATTCGAATCCAGAAGGTCAAGAGTTGTCTATGGTCTTCCAATTTGAACATATCTGTCTTCAGTATCAGGAAGGACAACCTAAGTGGCACTACCAAAAAGAGCTAAATGTAGGGAAATTAAAAGAGATTTTCAACAAGTGGCAGACAGAATTAGGAGTTGAGGATGGCTGGAATTCCCTTTTCTGGAATAACCATGATCTTCCACGAATCGTCTCTATCTGGGGAAATGACCGAGAATACCGCGAAAAATCTGCTAAAGCGTATGCAATCTTACTTCATCTCATGAGAGGAACACCCTATGTTTATCAAGGCGAAGAAATCGGCATGACCAACTTCCCATTTGAAAGCTTGGAGCAAGTTGAAGATATTGAATCTATCAACTATGCCAAAGAAGCGCTAGAACAAGGTGTACCGCTAGAGCAAATTATGGACAGCATTCGTGTGATTGGACGTGACAATGCGCGTACGCCAATGCAGTGGGATGAGACAAAAAATGCTGGTTTCTCAGACGGACAACCTTGGTTGGCTGTTAATCCAAACTACGAAGCAATCAACGTTCAGGAAGCACTGACAAACCCAGATTCTATTTTCTATACTTATCAAAAATTAATTCAGATTCGTAAGGAAAATAGCTGGTTGGTTCAAGCTGACTTTGAATTACTAGAAACAGCTGAAAAGGTCTTCGCTTATATCCGTAAGGATGGCACCCGTCGTTTCTTAGTAGTAGTTAACCTTTCGGGTCAAGAGCAGGATTTCCAACTGAATGAAAGTATCAAGTCTGTCTTGGTTGCTAATACTAATCTTCCAGAGCAACTAGGTAAGGTTACATTACATCCTTGGGATGCCTTCTGTGTGGAATTAGCTGATTAAACAAATAATCTCAAGTATCAGAGGATGCTTGAGATTTTTCTAAAATAAGTGTAGAAATATCTTTAAAAAATATTTGTTTGAATTTTCTAAAAAATAACCTGTAAAACCTTGCTTTTATAAAAAAATAGGGTATAATGAGTAAAATAGCATTTTAAAGGAGAATACCAATGAAATCGAAAAAATGGCTCGCAGTAGCTGGGATTACGATGAGTGCAGCTCTTCTTTTGGCAGCATGTAGCAAAGCTGAGAAAAAAGCAGATGCTCCAACAACATTTTCATATGTTTATGCCATGGATCCAGCATCTTTGGACTATAGTGTTACCAGTAAGAGTTCAACTTCTGACGTCATTGCTAACGTTGTAGATGGACTCTTGGAAAATGATAAGTACGGGAATTTGATTCCATCCCTAGCCGAAGATTGGTCGGTTTCACAAGATGGTTTGACTTATACCTACAAACTTCGTAAGGGTGTCAAATGGTATACTTCTGAAGGGGAAGAATATGCCGAAGTCAAAGCCCAAGACTTTGTCACTGGTTTGAAACATGCAGCGGATGGAAAATCTGATGGTTTAACTCTTCTCCAAGACTCTATCAAAGGATTGGCAGAGTATGTCGGCGGTGAAAATAATGACTTTTCTACAGTAGGTGTTAAGGCTCTAGACGACTATACAGTTCAATACACTTTGAATAAGCCGGAGAGTTTCTGGAATTCTAAAGTGACGACAGCGACTATGCTCCCAGTCAACGAAGAATTCTTGAAATCTCAAGGCGATAACTATGGAACTCCAACACCATCAAGCATTCTTTACAACGGTCCATACTTTTTGAAGAATTTAACTTCAAAATCAGTTATTGAATACGAAAAGAATCCAAATTATTGGGACAAGGATAATGTTAAGATTGACCATGTCAAATTGACTTTCTACGATGGTTCTGACCAAGAATCCTTGATTCGTAGTTTTACCCAGGGTGCCTATACAACGGCCCGTCTTTTCCCGACAAGTTCAAACTTTGAGTCAACCAAGCAAGAATACGGCGATAAAATCGTCTATAGTCCGCAAGAAGCGACAAGTTACTACTTGACAGTTAACGTCAATCGTCAATCATACAATAAAACGGCCAAGACTGATGAAGCTCAGAAAACTTCTACCAAAGAGGCACTTCTCAACAAGAACTTCCGTCAGGCTATTAACTTCGCCCTTGATCGTCACTCTTATACTGCTCAGTTGAATGGTGAAGAAGGAGCGGACAAAATCATCCGTAACAGTCTAGTACCTCATGACTATGTTCAAGTAGGTGAAAAGACCTTTGGAGAATTGGCGCAGGCTGAGCTCGTTTCTTATGGGGATCAGTGGAAAAACGTAGCTCTTACAGATGGCAAGGATACTATCTACAATCCAGAAAAAGCCAAGGCGGCATTTGAAAAAGCCAAGGCAGAATTGCAAGCTAAGGGTGTAACCTTCCCAATCCGCTTGGATATTCCAGTTGAACAGACAGATGTCATTGCTGTTCAACAAACTAATTCCCTCAAGCAATCTATAGAGTCAACACTTGGTACTGAAAACGTCATTATCGATGTCCTTCAAATGACGGATAATGAAAAGTTGAGTATCACTTCTCAAGCTAAGGTGCCATCTCAAAAAGACTATGATCTGAATGGAACAGGTTGGGGGCCAGACTATCAAGATCCGGCTACCTACCTCAATGTTCTAGATGCTAAGAAGGGTTCTGCCCTTAAACACTTGGGTATCACAAAAGGAAAAGATTCAGAAGTCATGGCTCAAGTTGGACTTGATGAGTACAAGAAACTCTTGGACGATGCAGCATCTGAAACAACAGACCTTAACAAACGCTATGAAAAATATGCCAAAGCACAAGCTTGGGTATCTGATAGTTCTCTCCTCATTCCTGTTGCTTCTTCAGGTGGTTCTCCGACTGTGAGTCGTACAGTGCCATTTACAAAAGCCTACTCTCAAGTCGGAATTAAGGGTGATCCATTTGTATTCAAAGGTTTGGAATTGCAAAATGATATTGTAACCACTAAAGAATACGAAGAAGCCTTCAAGAAATGGCAAAAAGAGAAAATTGAAACCAATGCCAAATACCAAAAAGAGCTGGCCAACCACATTAAATAGCCTTCATAAAATATATCAACAGAGAATTCCTGTCTGAAAGATGGGAGTTCTTTGTTTTTATGTCTGGAGAGAAATTGTAACCTTCTAGGCTTGAAAAAATTAAATAACTTTACTTTTGGGGCAAAATTTGATAAAATAATTACATGTTATAAAATCTAACATAAAAGGAGAAGATGAATCATGAGACTTAAAAAACTCTTGTTGGGAGCGGGTTTGACTCTTGCTACTACTGTATTGCTGGCAGCTTGTGGTCAGTCTGTATCGGACGATAAGACCTACTCATCGACATTTGGTGCTGATCCAACTACTTTTAACTACCTTTTGGATTATTCTGGTGACAATACCAATGTTATCACCAACTTGGTAGATGGTCTTTTGGAAAATGACAGCTATGGGAATCTGGTTCCTGCTCTTGCAGAGGATTGGAGTGTCTCAAAGGATGGTTTGATCTATACTTATAAACTCCGCCAAGATGCTAAGTGGTTCACTGCTGATGGGGAGGAATATGCACCTATCAAAGCTCAAGACTTTGTGACTGGTATCAAATACGCTGCTGATAATAAGAGTCAGGCGCTGGATTTGATTCAAAACTCGATCAAAGGCTTGGATGATTATGTGACAGGAGCAAACTCAGACTTTTCAAATGTTGGTGTCAAAGCCTTAGACGATTATACAGTTCAATACACCTTGACCCGTCCAGAGAGTTTCTGGAATTCAAAAACAACCAATAGTATCCTCTTCCCAGTCAATGAAGAATTCCTAACTACCAAAGACAAAGAATTTGGAGAATTAAAACCAGACAGTATTCTCTATAGTGGTCCTTATTTGTTAAAAGAATTTACATCTAAATCATCACTTGAGTATATGAAAAACCCTCATTACTATGATCAAGAAAAAGTGACTATTGAAAGAGTTAAGTTGGCTTATGTTGATGGTTCTGACCAAGACATGACCATTCGTAACTTTGAGAGTGGAGCCTACTCGTCTGCGGGTGTCTACCCAAATAGTTCAAACTTTGCTAAGACCAAGGAGAAATACAAGGACAATATCGTCTACAGCTTGCAAGGTGCAACTTCTTGGTACTATAACTTTAACGTCAATCGTCAGTCTTACAATTTTACAGCTAAGACCAGTGATGAACAAAAACAAGCGACTCAGGCTGCTGTTTTAAATAAAAACTTCCGTCAAGCTATCAACTTTGCTCTTGACCGTACGTCTTACTCAGCTCAGTCTAATGGAGAAGATGCTGCTAAAAACACTCTTCGTAATACCCTTGTACCACCAACTTTTGTACAAGTAGGAGATAAAACTTTTGGTGAGACGGTTGCCTCTAAGTTGGTGAATTACGGCACAGAATGGACTAATATGAATCTTGAAGACGCCCAAGATGGTTACTTCAACAAAGAAAAAGCGCAAGCTCAATTTGCAGAAGCTAAAAAAGAACTAGAGGCTCAAGGCGTAACCTTCCCGATTCATTTAGATTTGCCAGTGGATCAGGTCAACAAAAGCTTGCTTCCTAAGCTTTATTCACTTAAACAATCTGTGGAATCCACTCTTGGAGAGGAAAATGTAGTGATTGATGTAGTTTTAGTTTCAACTGAAGACTATGCCAATGCGACATTCCAAGCACCGACGCCAGCTGACCATGACTATGATTTGAACTTGGATGGATGGTCAGCGGACTACCAAGATCCATCGACTTACCTCAATCCTTTTAACGCAGAAGATGGTTTCTATCTTAAGATTTTGGGACTTGATCCAAGCAAGGATGCTGATAAGATTACAAGTCTTGGAATGGATCAATATACTCAGAAATTGAAAGCGGCAGATGCAGAAAACTCAGATGTAGCAAAACGTTATGAAAATTATGCAGATGCACAAGCTTGGTTGATTGACAGTTCGCTTCTTATTCCTGTGAATTCAGATGGTGGTGGGGCTTCGGTGACCCGCGTGACGCCATTTACACGAGCATACTCACTTGTTGGGATCAAAGGAACTGGAAGTAACTACAAGTACATGAGATTGCAGAAAGATGTGGTTACCATTGCCCAATTTGACGAAGCTAAAGCCAAATGGGAACAAGAACGCAAAAATTCAGTCGAGAAGACTCAAAAAGAACTTGAAAAACATGTGAAATAAGATGAAAGAGAGCTGTCAAAGCTCTCTTTTTAGTATACTTGTTATTTAGAAATAAAAAATAAAGAACTTTAAAGTTTATAGCCTTTGATAAAATATATATAAATGAAAATGTTACCATATCAAAGATATCAATGGCTTTAAAGGGTAAGTTATGATATAATGAAGGGAAAATGTTTAGTTGAGGTGTAGTATGAGTAAACGTTCAAATAAAAGTAATTCTAATAAAATTTGGCAGAGCTTAAATACCATTTTATTGGTCATCTATCTTATTCTTGCCTGTTATTTCCTATTCCTAGTTTTTCGCTATCATATTCTAGCGGTTAGTAATCTCAATCTAATTCTGGCTGGTGCTCTTTTATTTGTTGCCATTTTGGCTCTATTGTTAATCCTAAAAAATAAAGCCAGAATCTTTACCTTGTTTGTGCTTCTAACTTCTGTCTTATTAAGTGCATTCGCTCTTATTGGGGTCCAACAATTTGTTGGTCTAGCTAATCAATTTAATGCGACGTCTAATTATTCAAGTTATTCTATCAGTGTGGCTGTATTAGCAGATAGTGAGATTGGCAATGTGTCGCAACTTTCTAGCTTGACTGCTCCAACAAAGACAGATGCGGAAAATATCCAAAAACTCCTAGAGGATATTAAATCAACTCAAAACAAAGACTTGACGGTGGAAGAGAGTTCTTCTTACCTAGCGTCATATAAGAGTCTCTTGGCGGGTGATACCAAGGCGATTGTTCTAAATGGAGCTTTTGAAAATCTGATTGAGCAGGAAGATCCTGACTACGCTAAAAAGATTAAAAAGATCTACACCAAAGATTTGACCAAGACAGTGGAAGCTCCGAAAGTAACCACAAACAAGACCTTCAATGTCTATATTAGTGGGATTGATACTTATGGACCCATTAGTTCAGTATCTCGTTCGGATGTCAATATCATCATGACGGTTAACCAAGATACTAAAAGAATTCTCTTGACGACAACTCCTCGTGATGCTTATGTGCCGATTGCTGATGGCGGAAATAACCAAAATGACAAACTTACCCATGCTGGGATATATGGCGTAGATGCATCGATTCATACCTTGGAAAATCTATACGATATTGATTTAAATTATTATGCTCGTCTTAACTTCACCTCTTTCTTGAAATTAATTGACCTTCTTGGTGGAGTAGATGTCTATAATGATCAAGAATTCACTTCGCTTCATGGCAAGTATCATTTCCCTGTTGGCAATGTCCACCTGGATTCAGAGCAGGCCTTAGGCTTTGTACGTGAACGTTACTCTTTAGCAAATGGTGATGGGGATCGTGGACGGAACCAACAAAAAGTAATTGCTGCCATCATTCAAAAATTGACTTCAGCAGAAGTTTTGAAGAATTATGACGGCATTATTCAAGGTTTGCAGGATTCGGTCCAAACCAATATGCCGCCTGAAACGATGGTAGGTCTAGTTAATACTCAACTTGCAAGTGGTGGGAAGTATACTGTAACGTCTCAAGATTTGAAAGGCACTGGACGTATGGGATTGCCATCTTACGCAATGCCAGATAGCAATCTCTACATGTTAGAAGTAGACCAAACCAGTCTGGAGACAGTCAAGGCTGCCATTAAAGATGTCATGGAAGGAAAATAAAATGATTGATATCCATTCGCATATAGTTTTTGATGTTGATGATGGACCTAAAAGTCGAGATGATAGTCGAGCTCTACTAGCAGAAGCCTATGACCAAGGAGTTCGAACCATTGTTTCAACCTCTCATCGCAGAAAAGGGATGTTTGAGACACCAGAAGATAAGATTGCTGCGAATTTCAAAGTTGTTCAAGAATTGGCAAAAGAAATTGCCCCCGACTTAACAATATTGTACGGGGCTGAGATCTATTACACGAGTGATATTTTAGATAAATTAGAGAATCAAATTATTCCTAGATTGAATGGCACTCGCTATGCCTTGATTGAATTTAGTATGAACACGCCATATCGGGAGATTCACAATGCCTTGTCTAAAGTGTTGATGCTTGGAATAACACCTGTGATCGCCCATATTGAGCGTTATCATTCCTTGGAAAATGATGAAAAAAAAGTTAGGGAATTGATTAATATGGGATGCTATACTCAGATTAATTCTTCCAGTATTCTGAAGCCAAAACTTTTTGGTGACACTTATAAATTTATGAAGAAAAGAGCCAGGTATTTCTTGGAAAGAGATTTAGTACATATGGTTGCTAGTGATATGCATAATCTAGATGACCGAAAGCCTTACATGAGGGATGCATATGAATTGATTAGCGAAAAGTATGGAGAAACAAAGGCTCGCGAACTTTTTGAAACTAACCCTAGAATTATAATCGAAGATAAAATTATTTAGGAGATATGATGAAAGAAAAAGATAAAATTGAAATCGACGTTTTACAGATGCTAAAAGTGTTGTGGAAGCGTAAATTAATTATAGCTCTAGCAGCTATAATCTCAGGGGCGATAGCTTTTGGCTATAGTTCCTTTGTAATCAAACCGGAATTTACGAGTACGACACGTATCTACGTAGTGAATCGTAACCAAGGTGATAAACCAGGTCTGACGAATCAAGATCTCCAAGCGGGTTCTTATTTGGTTAAGGACTATCGGGAGATTATCCTTTCTCAAGATGTTCTTGAAAAAGTGGTGGCTAATCAAAAATTAAATATCGATGCCAAGACTCTTGCTAGAAAAGTTCAAGTAACAGTTCCTGCAGATACTCGTATCGTATCAATCTCTGTTCGAGATGGTTTGCCGGAAGAGGCTAGCCGAATTGCAAACGCACTACGCGAAGTCGCTTCACAGAAAATTATATCTGTAACTCGTGTATCTGACGTTACGACGTTGGAGGAAGCACGCCCTGCTCAGTCACCGTCATCTCCAAATATTCGTCGCAATACAATTCTAGGATTTGGTGCCGGAGCTGGACTTGTTATTGTTGTTGTACTCATTATTGAATTGTTGGATGATCGCGTGAAACGTCCAGAAGATATTGAAGAAGTTATGCATCTCTCTCTTTTAGGAGTGATTCCAAACCTTGATAAAATAAAGTAAGGATGAAAATATGGCAAAGTTAGAATTATCATATCAAAGATTAGAATTTGTTAAAAAAGCAGAAGAATATTACAACGCTTTACGGACTAATATTCAGTTAAGTGGTGATAAATTAAAGGTGATTGCCGTATCATCTGTTAGACCTGGCGAAGGAAAGTCAACTACCTCAACAAATATCGCTTGGGCCTTTGCTCGTGCTGGTTACAAAACACTACTAGTAGACGCAGATATTAGAAATTCTGTGATGTCAGGAGTTTTTAAATCGAGAGAAAGAATAACAGGTTTGACAGATTACCTCTCTGGAACTAGAGATTTGTCACACGGCTTATGTGAAACAAATGTAGAAAATTTATTTGTCATTCAATCAGGATCGATTTCTCCTAATCCCACAGGATTACTTCAGAGTCCAAAATTTGAGACCATGATAGAAACTTTACGTAAGTACTTTGATTACATTATAGTAGACACGGCTCCTATAGGTATCGTTATCGATGCAGCTATTGTTGCACAAAAATGTGATGCTTCTATCTTGATAACAGAAGCTGGTACGACCAAACGCAGAGATGTTGACAGAGCTAAACAGCAATTAGAACAAACAGGTACTCCATTCTTAGGAGTTGTTCTAAATAAATTTGATATCCAACTTGAAAAGTATGGATCGTATGGAGTTTACGGAAATTACGGCTCCTATGGGAATAATTAAAAAATAAGTTAGGGAGTTAAGTATGGAGGGAAGGGGTTTCTATAACATAACTCTGGCTTTTATACAGAGTGTGTTTGTTGGTTTGTTGGCCTATGTTCTGATTGCAATTTCAGAAACTGATATTGTTCTAAATACAGTATTTGTCCTATTTTTCCTACACTTTGCAGCCTTTTACATCAGTGGTTACGGTAAGGATTTTTTTAAGCGAGGCCAGTCTGTAGAATTAGTAGAAACGATTAAATATATTATTTTTTATGCCTTGCTAATTAGTTTTTCAAGTTTTTTCTTAAAAGAAAAATTTGTGATTTCTAGACGCGGAATGATTTATCTGCTTTCCTTGTATGGAGTACTAAATTATTTACTTAGTTTTGTTATTAAACGCTACTGGGTACATTTCAACCACAACTTGAAAGGTAGTAGAAAGATTCTATTGATCACAGCGACATCGCGTACCGAGAAGGTGCTGGATCGTTTATTGAACGCAAATGATGTCCAAGGGAAACTGGCTGCTGTATGTGTCTTAGACAAACCTGAGTTTTCTCATGACAAGGTGATCGTTGTTCCAAGGGAACAGCTACTCAATTATGCAACACATGAAGTGGTGGATGAAGTCTTTGTAAATCTTCCTAGTGAGGACTATGACATTGGATCTGTTATTTCACAGTTTGAAATAATGGGAATTGATGTAACAGTTAATTTAAATGCATTTGATAAAAACTTAGGCCGAAATAAACAAATTCATGAAATGGCTGGTTTGAATGTTGTCACCTTCTCAACGAATTTTTATAAGCTTAGTCACGTTGTTGCTAAACGAGTTATTGATATTTGTGGTGCTCTTGTTGGACTTGTTATATGTGGTTTTGTCAGTATTTTTTTGGTACCGATTATTCGTAAGGATGGAGGTCCAGCTATTTTTTCTCAAACGCGTATTGGGAAAAACGGTCGTCACTTCACCTTCTATAAATTCCGCTCAATGCGAATTGATGCTGAATCTATCAAAGAACAGTTGATGGAACAGAATACGATGCAAGGAGGGATGTTCAAGATGGACAATGACCCTCGTGTTACTAAGGTTGGTCAATTTATTCGTAAGACTAGTCTTGATGAATTACCACAATTCTGGAATGTTTTGATTGGAGATATGAGTTTAGTTGGTACTCGTCCTCCGACGGTAGATGAGTATGAGAAATACACGCCAGAGCAAAAACGCCGTCTTAGCTTCAAACCCGGTATTACAGGTTTGTGGCAAATTAGTGGTCGAAGTGACATTACAAACTTTGATGAAGTCGTTAAGTTAGATGTGGCTTATATTGACGATTGGACTATTTGGAAAGATTTCGAAATATTGTTAAAAACTGTAAAAGTTGTGTTGATGAGAGATGGAGCGAAATGATTCTATGAATAAAGTGAGAGAAATTCAATTAGGAGAGTTAACTCTTTTAGAAAGTTATATCGATCTTTGTAAAAGACATGGTTTATGTTATTACGCCTTGGGCGGAACATTACTCGGTGCCATTCGTCATAAAGGATTTATTCCATGGGATGACGATATGGATTTAGGGATGCCTAGAAAAGATTATGAAAAATTCTTGTCAATCTGTGAGCACGAGCTTCCTGAAGGTGTTATTTTAAGACTTCACGATGATAATCTAGGTAATACTTCGATTGTGGATACTACAATTCAAATTCAATTTGGCAATGAATGGTGTAGTCCTTTTATTGATATCTTTCCTTTGGATGGATATCCAGAAGATGCCTTCCATTACTGGTTGCATACGAATAAAATAAAATTCTATCGTGCCTTGTCTAAAATTTCTGTTATTGATCGTTTGCATGAGAGAGATAGAGGCTCGTTCGAAAATGCGATTGTGAAAGTTTCAAAAGCCTTCAAGTTAAATAAACTCTTAAACACTTCAAAAATTAACAAAAAGTTACAAAGTATCATTAAACAATATGATTACGAGTCGAGTAACATGGTCGGAAATGTCTTGGGTTCCTACCGCGAACGAGAACTCGCAAGAAAAGAAGTGTTCGGGGAACCTAAATTGCTAGAGTTTGAAAACTTAAAAATTAGTTGTCATGCAAATCCAGATGAGTATTTGACAAAAATATATGGTGATTACATGCAACTACCAAAAGAAGCTGAGCGTAAAGGTCATTTTGAGTCTACGTGGGGAGATTAAATTGAATAGTTTTGATTTAATGGGGGTCAGAATTGACCCCTTAACAATGGACGAAACTGTCCAAGCTGTTGAAAAATTTGTTCTTGAACAACGACCACTCCACTTAATGGGAGTGAATGCAGATAAAATTAATCAATGTCAAACAGATGAATCTATTAAAAAGATAGTAAATGATTCTGAAATCATTAATGCAGATGGAGCTTCAGTTGTTCTTGCTTCCCGTTTTTTGGGTTATCAAGTTCCTGAGAGAGTCGCTGGGATTGACTTGATGCAAAGATTACTCTTGTTGGCTAATGAAAAGTCTTATTCAGTTTATTTTTTTGGTGCCAAGGAAGAAGTTTTAATAGATATGCTAGAAATCTTCAAGAAAGATTATCCAAACTTACATGTTCTTGGATATCGTAATGGTTATTTTTCTGAAGAAGATGAAAACGGCATCCAAGAAGACATTCGAGAGAAAAATCCTGATTTTGTTTTTGTTGGAATTACTTCACCTAAAAAAGAATACATCATCCAAAAATTTATGGATAATGGAGTGAATTCTATTTTTATGGGTGTAGGTGGTAGCTTTGACGTACTGTCTGGTCACATTCAGCGTGCTCCACTTTGGATGCAGAAATCAAACTTGGAGTGGTTGTTCAGAGTTGCTAATGAGCCAAAGCGCCTCTTTAAACGTTATTTTGTAGGGAATGTTACCTTTATTAAGAGAGTTTTAGATGAGAAACGAAAAACAAAAAAATAATATTTTACATATTTCACGTACCATGGATATTGGTGGTGCTGAGAGAATCGTGTACCAGTTGAGTTCTGATTTGCAAGATGAGTTTGATAGTGTACATGTTGCTTCTACAGGAGGCCTTTGGGAACCAGAATTAGAGGCCCGAGGAATTAATCATCATAAGATTCAAGATATAGACAGCAAAAACCCTCTTACAGTGTTGCAATTGCTTCTTACTATTTATCAAATTATTAAGACAAATGACATTACTCTGGTTCATACGCATCATCGAATGGCAGCTTTTTATATTCGTTTGTTAAAGCTGATTAATCCCAAGTTAGTCCACGTTTACACTGCTCATAGTATCTTTAAAGATAAGTTGTCTTTATATAGATTTTCATTGAAAAATGCTTATAGTATTGCAGTTGGCCAAGCAGTTAATAAAAATTTGAAAGATGATGTGGGAGTTGCAGACAGCACAGTTATCTATAATGGAGTGATCTTGAAACAGTCAAATAGACAAGTTGATGAGATTATGAAGTTTGATGGAATCAAGCTAGGCTGTATTGCAAGATTATCTGAACAAAAAGGTTTGACTTATCTGCTTGATGCTATCTCTCTGATTTCTGATGAAAACCTCCGTTTATTTATCGTTGGGGATGGGGAGTTTAGAGCCGAACTAGAAAATAAGGTTAAAGAACTCAATCTAGAGGATAAAATAACTTTTTTAGGGTATAGACAGGATATAGTCGAGTGTATTAATAGTTTTGATTTTTGTGTTTTACCTTCTTTATTAGAAGGATTGGCTTTAAATGTTATCGAAACCTTTATGAATGGGAAAACCATGGTTGCGACCAATATCCCAGGGATTAATGAAATCGTTAATAATGAGAATGGGATACTTGTACCAGCTAAAGATGCCAGTGCCATGGCGCAAGCAATTGAGAAAATGGCGACTGATCCTCTTCTTAGAGAAAAATTAGCAAATCAAGCAAAAAAAGACTATGAAAATAAATTTAGTTATCCTTTATTTTTGAAGAACTATAGGGAATTGTATAGAGAACTAAAGGGAGAAACAAAATGAAAAAAGTCATGTTGGTTTTTGGGACGCGCCCAGAAGCAATCAAAATGTGTCCTTTAGTAAATGAGTTGAAGGAAAATGACTCCATTAAGACAATAGTCTGCGTGACTGGACAACATAAGGAGATGCTTGAGCAAGTTTTGGATGTCTTTAAGGTCGTTCCTGATTATGATTTGGGGATTATGAAGGCAAATCAAACCCTATTTTCAATTACGACCAGTATCCTAGACAAAATTCAAGCGGTGCTCGAACAAGAACAACCAGATATTGTGCTGGTTCACGGAGACACGACGACAACTTTCGCAACGGCCTTGGCAGCCTTTTATATGGGGATTAAAGTTGGACACGTGGAAGCAGGTTTAAGAACTTACAATCTTCAAAGTCCATTCCCCGAGGAGTTCAACCGTCAGACAACTTCTATCATTGCAGATTATCATTTTGCGCCAACAGAAGTGGCTAAAGACAATCTTCTAAAAGAAGGAAGAAAGAACATTTTTGTTACAGGGAATACTGTTATTGACGCCTTAAAGACGACTGTTCAAGAGGATTATGACCATCCTATTTTAGAATGGGTCAAAGGGAGCAAGTTGATCATGCTAACGGCACATCGTCGAGAAAACCTAGGACAGCCAATGGAAAATATGTTTAATGCTGTCAATCGTATTTTAAATGAATTTGAAGATGTTAAGGTTGTTTATCCAATTCATAAGAACCCAAAAGTTCGTGAATTGGCAAGTAAAGTCTTTGGGGATAATGAACGCATGAAGATCATTGAACCTTTAGAAGTTATTGATTTCCATAATTTCATGAACCAAAGTTATATGATTTTAACGGACTCTGGTGGAGTTCAAGAAGAAGCTCCATCCTTAGGGAAACCAGTTTTAGTCATGCGTGATACCACAGAACGTCCTGAAGGGATTGCAGCAGGAACTTTGAAATTGGTAGGAACAGAAGAAGAAAATATTTATACGAATTTTAAACTGCTTTTGAAAGATGAAGCAGAATACAACAAGATGAGCAAGGCGAGCAATCCATATGGTGATGGGAAGGCTTGTGAGCGAATCGTTGATATCATTTTGGAAGGATAATCATAATGGAAAAGGTTTCTATTGTTGTACCTGTGTATAATGTCGAAACTTACTTAAACTATTGCGTCAATAGCCTCAGACAGCAGACGTACACAAATATTGAGATTATATTGGTAGACGATGGTTCGACAGATGCTTCTGGAGAAATCTGTGATCAACATGCTCAAGAAGATGAGCGTGTTCGAGTACTCCATATTGAAAATGGAGGATTATCCAATGCTCGAAATACAGGAGTTAAAGAAGCCTCAACTGATTGGATTATCTTTGTTGATTCAGATGATTATTACGATAAAAGAACTGTAGAATATTTGGTAGGACTTAGAGATAAATACGGAGTTGAACTAGTAGCAACTCCAGTGATTGAAGTTCGAGATTATGAATCTAAAGATTTCTCTGGCTCTTTAACGGAGAAATCTTCTGAAAAATTAGACCGCTATACAGCCTTAAAAGAGATGTTCTATGGAAATGGTGTAGGAACTCATTCGGGTGGGAAACTTTATAAGAAGACGATTCTGTCACGTTTCCCTTATCCTAAAGGAATGATTTACGAAGACTTAGCAATAGCTTACGAACATATTGCTTCTTGTAAACACATTGCGGTAGGAAACATTAATCTATATAAATATTATCGAAGACCTGGTAGTATAGTTAATTCAAAGTATAATGATAAATTAATGGACTTTTACAAGGCCATGGAATGGAATAGAAGTTATATCGAACGAGACTATCCTAATGATAAGGAAATGAGAAGAGCTTTAAATGTCCGCTACGTTTTTAATGGTCTACATGTTGTACATGCTATGCTCAGTTCAGGTATGTATTCTGATGTTAATAAAATCAGAAAAGAATACACTAGATATTTTAACGATATTATTCCTAATCCAAATATAACAGGGAAAAATAAAGTGAAATACTTGATGCTTTTGGTTTCTCCAAAACTGTATGAAAAAATCAGAGAGAAGATGGGTTAGGTAAGAATGAAGGTTTTAAAAAATTATGCATATAATCTCTCTTACCAGCTACTAGTGATAATTCTTCCTATTATAACAACACCTTATGTAACTAGGGTATTTAGTTCAACTGATTTAGGTACTTATGGTTATTTCAATTCAATTGTAACCTACTTTATTTTATTGGCGACATTGGGCGTGGCCAATTATGGTACAAAAGAAATTTCAGGCCATCGTAAAGATATCCGAAAAAACTTTTGGGGCATATACACCTTGCAGTTTGGTGCGACCATTCTGTCGATATGCTTATACATTCTCTTATGTCTGTCCTTGTCATTTATGCAAAATCCCGTTGCATATATTTTGGGCTTGAGTCTGGTATCTAAAGGGATGGATATCTCCTGGTTATTTCAAGGGTTAGAGGATTTTCGCAAGATAACAGTTAGAAATATTACTGTTAAACTGGTCGGTGTCATTTCAATCTTCTTATTTGTAAAATCAGCAAATGATTTATATCTTTATGTGTTTTTGCTAACAATATTTGAATTATTGGGGCAGTTTAGTATGTGGTTGCCAGCTAGAGACTTTATCGGAAAACCACATTTTGATTGGTCCTATGCTAAACAACACTTGAAACCAGTTATTCTCTTGTTTTTGCCGCAAATAGCTATTTCGCTATATGTTACTTTAGATCGTACTATGCTAGGGGCATTAGCCTCAACTAAAGACGTCGGGATTTATGACCAAGCCTTAAAATTGGTCAATATTTTGCTTACATTAGTGACTTCATTAGGAAGTGTGATGCTTCCTCGTGTTGCCAATCTCCTATCTACTGGAGATCACAAGGCTGTAAACAAAATGCATCAGATGTCTTTCTTAATATACAATTTAGTCATTTTTCCTATAATAGCAGGAATGTTAATTGTTAATGATGATTTCGTGCAATTTTTCTTGGGACAGGATTTCCAAGATGCTAAATATGCGATAGCAATTATGATTTTTAGAATGTTCTTTATTGGCTGGACAAATATTATGGGTATTCAAATCTTGATTCCACATAATAAAAATAAAGAATTTATGATTTCGACAACTATTCCAGCTATTGTGAGTGTCGGTTTAAATTTATTATTACTACCTAAATTAGGTTATATCGGAGCAGCTATTGTTTCTGTATTAACAGAAGCCTTAGTATGGGCTATTCAACTGTATTTTACAAGAAACTATTTGAAGGAAGTGCCTCTTCTAGCTTCGACAGTTAAAATTATAGGAGCATCAGCTCTCATGTACGGTGTACTATTCGTTGTAAAAACCACAGTGAATTTTACGCCTGTTATAAATGTTATGGTATTTGCTACAATAGGAGCGATACTTTACATTTTTCAAATACTATTCTTAAAGGTAATTAGTCCAAAAGAGTTGAAACAGCAGTTATTGAATAAGTGAAATTGGATGGAATAAATAGAAATTTCAGTAGCTTATAGTCTTATTGTAAAATGAACTCTTGTATAGATTAAATTCGCTTTGGTTGATTAAATAGTTAGGAAAGGGAGGATGGAAGAGTATAAGTGAACTAGAAGATTAAAGAAATATTATTTTTTCTCATTCAATTCGAATTTCTTCTATCTAGTTCACCCTATATTATTCTTTTTCAAAAAAATGATAAAAATTAAATTTGAAAACCTACTAGTCAGCATAGTTGTATCTATTGTGTTGTTTTTTAATACCATATCTACTACTATGTTAGATAGGACTTTTTTTCAAGTCAAAGTAAATTTTCTATTTTTAGTTGTATTGCTTTTAGGGCTTCGTTTTTTGTATAAGATGCGGATTTCATACCAATATCTATTACTTTCGATTTTTTTATTAATTTCGGGGGGATTAGTGTATTTTCAAACGAATAGGCTTAATTTTCTTGTCTATTCGATGTTACTAGTCCTCTTGGTTAATGTGGATATGAAAGTAGTTTTGAAAAACTATGTAGTTGTAGTTGGTATCCTTGTAGTTGCAGTTTTTCTTTTATCGCTGGTTGGCATGGTTCCTAACTTGCAATATAATCGTGAGGGTGTTATTCGAAATTCGTTTGGGTTTATTTATCCTACGGACTTTGCATCACATTGCTTCTATTTATTTTTAGCAATTTCTTATCTTTTAAAAGATAAATTTATATGGACCAGATCGCTGTTTGGTGTCTTGCTATCAGCTTTTATTATAAAATACTGTGATGCACGTTTAAATGCTTTGTCTATTCTCTTAGCAACGATAATATTTGTATATTTTTACTTTACTAAAGAGAAAAAATATAGATTGTATTCTATTTTACCCTTTTCATCAATTATATTTTCAGGACTAATTTTATATTTGACATACTACTTTTCATGGTCTTCTCAGTTTTTTGTTTCGATAAATAAACTTATTACTGGTAGACTTTCTTTGGGAAAAAATGCATTCAATTCTTATGAATTACATTTATTTGGGACAAGAAACGTTCAATTTATCGGATCAGGCGGAAAAACAGAATCTGTAATAGGGTATAACTATGTAGATTCCTCTTATGTGCAGATGTTGTTTACATATGGAATAGTGCCTGTAGTCCTATTGATAATAATTTATGTTGTCGCCTCAAGAAAACAGTATAAGGATGGTCAATATTTATTAGTTGCGATTTTATCATTGATTGCTGTTAACTGTATGATTGAAGCCTTTTGGTTTGTTCCTACATATAATATATTCATGTTTTTACTATTTACAACAAATACTTTTAGCAAAAAAGAATCAAATGATATCGTTGCATTAAATGAGACCTAGCTCTAGTACTAGATTTTAGGCGGGTCTCATACATGATATGATACCTTTCTATAAAAAATAACTAACTTTTGCTGATCCTAAGTTGGCATTAATAAGAAATTGTAGAGTTCATTAACGGAGTTTTAATATGTATGATTATTTAATTGTTGGTGCAGGCTTGTCTGGAGCAATCTTTGCACATGAAGCTACAAAACGTGGAAAAAAAGTAAAAGTGATT
Organism: Streptococcus timonensis; assembly: GCF_047460355.1. Classification (GTDB taxonomy): domain Bacteria; phylum Bacillota; class Bacilli; order Lactobacillales; family Streptococcaceae; genus Streptococcus; species Streptococcus timonensis_A. Next base: position 319,271 of record NZ_JASHGL010000003.1, read on the forward strand.
GATAAGCGTGATCACATTGGTGGAAATATCTACTGTGAAAATGTTGAAGGTATCAACGTTCACAAGTACGGTGCCCACATTTTCCATACTTCAAACAAAAAAGTTTGGGACTATGTCAACCAGTTTGCTGAATTTAATAACTATATCAACTCACCAGTGGCTAACTACAAGGGGAGCCTTTACAATCTTCCTTTCAATATGAATACCTTCTACGCTATGTGGGGAACTAAGACTCCGCAAGAAGTGAAGGATAAGATTGCTGAGCAAACGGCTGATATGAAAGATATTGAGCCCAAGAACTTGGAAGAACAAGCCATTAAATTGATTGGTCCAGATATCTATGAAAAATTGATCAAGGGCTATACAGAAAAGCAATGGGGACGTTCTGCAACAGACCTTCCACCATTTATCATCAAGCGTCTCCCAGTACGTTTGACCTTTGATAACAACTACTTTAATGACCGTTACCAAGGTATTCCGATCGGTGGTTACAACGTCATCATTGAAAATATGCTGGGCGATGTAGAAGTTGAGTTAGGTGTTGACTTCTTCGGCAATCGTGAAGAGTTGGAAAAATCAGCTGAGAAAGTTGTCTTTACAGGGATGATTGACCAGTACTTTGACTACAAGCATGGGGAATTGGAATATCGTAGTCTTCGATTCGAACATGAAGTTTTGGATGAAGAAAATCATCAAGGGAATGCCGTGGTCAACTATACAGAACGTGAGATTCCTTACACCCGTATCATTGAGCACAAGCACTTCGAGTATGGCACTCAACCAAAGACCGTAATCACTCGTGAGTACCCAGCTGACTGGAAACGTGGAGATGAACCATACTATCCAATTAATGATGAAAAGAACAATGCTATGTTTGCTAAGTATCAAGAAGAAGCAGCCAAAAATGACAAGGTTATTTTCTGTGGGCGCCTAGCTGACTATAAATACTACGACATGCATGTGGTTATTGAGCGTGCCTTGGAAGTCGTAGAGATAGAATTTACTAAATGACACAAGAAAAGATTGATATTGTTGTTCTCTGGGTTGATGGGAGTGATTCAGAATTTAGCCGTGAAAAGCAAATAGTTGAAGGACAAGATGATGGCTTGGATCTTTATATTGATGGTGACATGCGATACCGTGACTATGGAACCTTCAACAATTGGTTCCGTATGATTGAAAACCATGCTCCTTGGGTCAATAAGGTCTTTCTAATCACCAATGGACAGAAACCTGAATGGCTGAACTTGGCTCATTCTAAGTTGAGGTGGGTTACGCATAAAGAATTTATGCCACAAGAATATCTTCCGACCTTTAACTCAGCAGCAATTGAATTAAATCTGCATCGTATTGAAGATTTGTCAGAAAACTATCTCTATTTCAATGACGATATGTATATGATTAGAGATTGCAAACCTTCAGATTTCTATAAAAATGGTTTGCCTAAACTACTTGCTGTTTATGATGCAATAGTTCCTTGGGCTCCGATTACAAAGACATATCTCAACAATATCGAGTTAATTTATCGCCATTTCCCTAATAAGGCTGCTATGAAAGCATCGCCATGGAAATTCTTTAATTACCGCTATGGTTTGCGCTTGTTTAAGAATTTAGTATTGCTACCTTGGGGACCAACAGGATATGTCAATCCGCATTTGCCGGTTCCTATGAAGAAGAGTACTTTAGCGCACCTCTGGGAAATCGAATTTGAAACCCTTGATAGGACGCCAAAAAGTCAAATTCGAGACTATAAAGTTGATGTGAATCAGTATATATGTCAAAACTGGCAGATTGAAAGCAATCAATTTTACCCAATTGCACACAATATAGGGAAGTCGATTGACCTGAATCGACTTGATCAGCTGGACCGTATTTTTAAGGATAAGCATAAAAAGCTTCTTTGTGTAAATGACAATGTTGACTTCAAAGAAGAAAATTTGCTCCGTTTTAAAAAGTTCTTAGATGAACGTTATCCTGAAAAGTCGGCTTTCGAACTATGAGAACAAAGAGATGAAATATTATTTAAAAGAAGAATTTTTAAAGGATAAAAATATCAAAAACGCTGGTAATAAGGCGCGAAATGATGTCGAGGAAATTGTAAGACAAGAGGGTTTTAGTCCTTTGTTATTGACGGTTGAAGACTGGTACAAAATGAGTACGATTAAAGCTCAACAACACAAATCAAAAGCCTTGGAACAAGCCTTTTCGCGATTGAAACCAGGAGATCAACTGTTAATCCAATTTCCTATGCTCCATCATAGCTTCTTTACCACCTATTTAGTAAAAAAATTGCAAGCTAGAGGGGTTAAAGTCTATTTTATTATTCATGATTTAGAAGTCTTGCGTTATGTTAATCTGGATACAGTACCTTTAAAGCATAAAATTCGTGTACAGCTTCAAGAATCAAGTCTTTTAAAAGTTGCTGATGGCCTTATTGCTCATAATCCGATTATGAAGTCAGTCCTGGTCAATAAGGGTATTTCAGAACAAAAAATTGTCAGTCTAGGCATTTTTGACTATCTGATCCCCGATTTTCAGGAAAAAGAAGAACTTTCAAAGGATCAACCGATTATTGTGGCAGGTAATCTAGCACAAGAAAAAGCGGGTTATTTGTACGATTTGCCGTCTAGCCCTGCCTATAACCTTTATGGTGTTGGCTTTGATCAAGCTAGACAATTGCCGAATCAAGAATATTTTGGCTCTTTTCTTCCGGATGACCTACCTGCAGCTCTTGTAGGAGGATTTGGTCTTGTTTGGGATGGCGATAGTGCAGAAACATGTAGTGGAGTATTTGGAGAATATCTTCGCTATAACAATTCTCACAAGGCCTCGCTCTATTTGGCAGCAGGTTTTCCGTTGGTAGTATGGAGACAATCTGCCCTTTCGCATTTTGTTCTAGAGAATGGCTGTGGCATTGCCGTAGAATCTTTACATGATCTATCTAAAGAGATTGAGAAGCTGTCAAATGAGGATTATCATATACTACTAGAAAAAACGAAATATATCGGACATAACATTCGTCAAGGTTATTATTTGAAACAGGCATTGAATAAAACTATAATAAGAAGCTAATTTTAGCTTCTTATTTTATAGTTTTTTAAGGAAAGTTTGTCACTAGCAGGAGGATATTCAACTATTTTTGAGGAATTTACAAGGTTTTTTGAAGTTTCTTATAAAAGAGGACGGATTGGGATTCGTTTTCAAACAATTTTGAATAAAAACATTGTGTAAAATCACAAAAAAATAGGCACGAATATCTTTTTTATGATATAATGTTCTGTGAATAGCTATGCCTTCTTATAGCTATTAAAAAATCGAAGTTAGAAACTTGGAAGACGGAGAGGACGCAGTGTAATGACTAGAAATGGTTTTTTTACAGGCTTAGATATTGGAACAAGCTCTATTAAAGTGTTAGTTGCTGAGCTTGTAGACGGTGAAGTAAATGTAATCGGTGTTAGCAACGCCAAAAGTAAAGGTGTCAAAGATGGTATCATCGTTGATATTGAAGCTGCAGCAACAGCTATCAAGGCTGCTATTTCTCAAGCAGAAGAAAAAGCTGGGATTTCAATCAAGTCAGTTAATGTTGGATTGCCATCTAATTTGTTACAGGTTGAACCAACTCAAGGGATGATTCCTGTAACCTCAGATACAAAAGAAATTACAGATCAAGATGTTGAGAATGTTGTTAAATCTGCTTTAACAAAGAGTATGACACCAGATCGAGAAGTGATTACGTTTGTTCCAGAAGAATTCATCGTAGATGGTTTCCAAGGTATCCGTGACCCTCGTGGAATGATGGGAGTTCGCTTGGAAATGCGTGGACTTCTTTACACTGGCCCAAGAACAATCTTGCACAATCTTCGTAAGACAGTTGAGCGTGTTGGAATAGAAGTGGACAATGTGATTATCTCACCACTTGCATTGGTTAATACTGTATTGAATGAAGGTGAACGTGAATTTGGCGCAACTGTTATTGATATGGGTGGCGGTCAAACAAGTGTTGCGACCATTCGTAATCAAGAATTACAGTACACAAATGCTTACCAAGAAGGTGGCGATTACGTAACTAAAGATATTTCAAAAGTTTTAAGAACTTCTAAAAAGATTGCAGAAGGCTTGAAATTAAACTACGGTGAAGCCTACCCTCAACTAGCAAGCAAGGAAACATTCCAGGTTGAAGTTATTGGTGAAGTAGAACCTGTTGAGGTAACAGAAGAATACTTGTCACAGATCATTTCAGCTCGCTTGAAACATATCTTTGAACAAATTAAGCAAGATCTAGAAAGAAGACATTTGCTAGACTTGCCAGGTGGTATTTCTTTAATTGGTGGGAATGCTATTCTTCCAGGCGTTGTTGAATTAGCCCAGGAAGTCTTTGGTGTGCGAGTTAAACTTTACGTTCCTAATCAAGTAGGTATCCGTAATCCTGCATTCGCTCATGTCATTAGTTTGTCTGAGTATGCTGGCGGCCTTACTGAAGTAAATGTTCTAGCTCAAAGAGCAATCAGAGGAGATGAAGCTCTACGCCATCAACCAATCGATTTCAGAAATTCAAATAAACAAAGTTCAGCATCTTCCCAACGTTCAATCTTAGGTGGTGGGACAAGTGAGTCGGTGGAACCAACTTATTCTGCTGAGTCAACTCTTCCAAGTCCTTCTGAAGAAAAACCTAAAGGCAAATTGACAGAACGTTTCCGTAGCCTAATTGGAAGCATGTTTGATGAATAATATAGAGGAATAATAATATGACATTTTCATTTGATACAGCGGCAGCACAAGGTGCAGTAATTAAAGTAATCGGCGTCGGTGGTGGCGGTGGAAACGCCATTAACCGCATGGTTGAAGAAGGTGTTTCTGGTGTAGAATTTATCGCAGCCAACACAGATGTTCAAGCATTGAGTAGTACAAAAGCTGAAACAGTTATTCAACTTGGTCCTAAATTAACGCGCGGACTTGGTGCAGGAGGACAACCTGAGGTTGGACGTAAAGCTGCTGAAGAGAGCGAAGAAGTATTGGCAGAAGCAATCAGCGGAGCAGATATGGTATTTATCACTGCTGGTATGGGTGGTGGCTCTGGTACTGGAGCTGCACCAGTTATTGCTCGTATTGCTAAAGGTCTTGGAGCCTTGACTGTTGCTGTTGTAACTCGTCCATTTGGGTTTGAAGGAAGCAAGCGTGGACAATATGCCATCGATGGGATTAACGAACTTCGTGAGCACGTTGATACTCTCTTGATTATTTCGAACAACAACTTGTTGGAAATCGTAGACAAGAAGACACCACTTCTTGAAGCATTGAGTGAAGCTGACAACGTTCTTCGTCAAGGTGTTCAAGGGATTACAGATTTGATTACAAATCCTGGATTGATTAACTTGGACTTCGCGGATGTGAAGACAGTAATGGCTAACAAAGGGAATGCCCTTATGGGGATTGGTATTGGTAGTGGAGAAGAGCGCGTTATCGAAGCGGCTCGTAAAGCTATCTACTCACCACTTCTTGAAACAACTATCGATGGAGCAGAAGATGTCATCGTCAACGTAACTGGTGGTTTGGACTTGACTTTGATTGAAGCGGAAGAAGCTTCAGAAATTGTTAACCAAGCAGCAGGTCATGGAGTGAACATCTGGCTTGGAACTTCTATCGATTCAAACATGAAAGACGAAATCCGTGTTACTGTTGTTGCAACAGGTGTACGTCAGGATAAAGTTGAGAAAGTTGTTGCTCCACAACCTAGACAAGCAGCACATCGTGAAGCTGTAAGACCGGGACACACTCACTCTTATGATCGTAATTTTGATTTAGCAGAAACTGCTGAGATTCCAGTTCTTTCTCAAAGACGCCCTGAAACTCCTAAAGCTTCAGCTTTTGGTGATTGGGACTTGAGACGCGATTCGATTGTTCGTCAAGGTGAATCAGCTGTATCTCCAGTTGAACGTTTTGAATCACCATCTACAGATGAGGATGAACTAGAGACACCACCTTTCTTTAAAAATCGTTAAGAAAATGAATTTAAAAGAAAATACAAATCTTGTATTTCAACAGGTTTCAAAAGCAGTTAGAGAAGCCGGCCGTGAAGACGGTTCGGTTTCTGTGGTTGCTGTAACAAAATATGTAGATTCTGAAACTGCTGGTCAATTGGTGCAACAAGGAGTTAAACATATCGGTGAAAACCGAGTTGATAAATTTCTTGACAAGTATCATGCTTTAAGTGATAAAGACATAACTTGGCACCTAATTGGTAGCTTACAAAGAAGAAAAGTTAAGGATATTATTTCGTATGTCGATTATTTCCATGCCTTAGATTCTTTGAAATTAGCCCAAGAAATACAGAAGCGTAGCAATCGTAAAATTAAATGTTTTTTGCAGGTCAATATTTCTGGTGAAGAAAGTAAACATGGTTTTTCGAAAGAAGAATTAATACAAATCTTGCCAGACTTGTCTCTTTTGGATCAAATTGAATATGTAGGCTTGATGACTATGGCTCCTTTTGAGGCCAACTCAGAAGAATTACAAGAGATATTTAAAGAAACACAAGAACTGCAAGAATTCATTAGAGAAAAACAAATCGCCAATATGCCAATGACAGAATTGAGTATGGGAATGAGTCGTGACTATCAGGAAGCGATTCAGTTCGGTTCAACTTTTGTTCGCATCGGTACATCATTTTTTAAATAGGAAATAACCATGTCATTAAAAGATAAATTTGATCAATTTATAAATTATTTTACAGAAGATGGAGATGAGGTTTCGTCAGAGGTAGTTGCGGCGCAGTCTGAACGTTCTTTAACTTCTGTATCTCCAAAAAAGGACTTACCACAGCAAGCTCCTCAAGTATCTTCCAAAGAAGAACCAAAAGAGAAAAATATAACAAGACTTCATGCTCGTCAGCAAGAATTAGCTATTGAAAGTCATCACAATACGGATAAAGTGACTATTGATGTTCGCTATCCGCGACGTTATGAAGATGCTACAGATATCGTTGATTTATTAGCGGGTAACGAGAGCATCTTGATTGATTTTCAGTATATGACAGAAGTTCAAGCACGTCGTTGTTTGGATTATTTGGATGGAGCTCGCCATGTCTTGGCTGGAGAATTAAGAAAAGTAGCGAATACTATGTATCTTTTAACTCCAGTAGGTGTAGTAGTGAATATTGAAGATATTCGCTTGCCAGACCATGCAAAGACCGAAGAGTTTGACTTTGATATGAAGAGAAATAGAGTTCGTTAATGCTTCTGCTTATTCGTTTTATCCAAAATGCTACAGATATCTATTCATTGATACTTGTAGCTTTTGCGCTATTATCATGGTTTCCTAATTCTTACGGTACGCAGTTAGAACGATTTCTGACGACCTTATCTAAACCAGTTTTAGATCCTCTTAGACGCCTGCGTCTTAACTTTGCAGGGATTGATTTTACTGTTTGGGTCGCAGTGATTCTATTGCGCACACTAAGTAGCTATCTAGTGAAGTTTTTATTGAGCATATGAGCAAGGAGATTTACCAGCATTTTGCAAGGGAAGATTTTCCCTTTATTGATAAGGGTTTAGAATGGTTAAAACAGGTTGAGGAAGAGTATAGACCGATTCTAACTCCTTTTATTAATCCGCATCAGGTATTTATCTTAAAAACACTAGGGAATAATAGAGGACTAGCTACCTTTAGTAGTGCAGATTTTGTTCCTACTGAGTATGCTCGAGTTATCTTGGCGCCAGATTATTTTATACCGACTTTGGATGATTTTGAAATGACCTTACTTGAGATAAAGTATCCAAATAAGTTTCAGCAGTTAACACATTCAAAAATTTTGGGAACAGTACTAAATCGCCTTGGTATTGATCGCAAATTGTTTGGTGATATTTTAGTAAGTGATCAACGTGCACAAATTATTGTAAATCAACACTTTAATACTTTATTCCAGGACGGGATTCAAAAAGTTTCAAAATTACCCGTTGTTTTAGAAGAATGCTCTTTTGAAGATATGATAGTTTCTAAAAATGACTACTTAGAGAAGGAAGTCCTAATTCCCAGTTTTCGATTGGATGCATTTTTATCTTCTGTTCTAAAAATCTCTCGGTCTCAGGCTACAGAATTAGTTGAAAAAAAATTAGTCCAAGTAAACTATCATATAGTTGAAAAGCTTGATTATCATGTGAAACTTGGTGATTTAATTAGCGTCAGACGCTTTGGTAGGATTATCTTATTAAGGGAAAATGGACAAACCAAAAAAGATAAGATCAAAGTGACTGTCCAATTACTAACCAGTAAGTGAGGCGAAAGATTCAATTTAAACCTCCAGAAATTATGAAAAAAGTATTCTCAACAAAATTCAGAGGATATAATAAAGAAGAAGTTGATTAATTTCTAGATAACATTCTCTGTATCCACGAAAAGTTGATAGACTATAAGAAAGAAGATGAAGTCTATATTAAACAATTACAAGATCGTCTTTTAGCTCTTACGGATGACTATCCAAAAAGAGAAAATGTAGAAGAACAAGAACCAATTAATGATTCTATTTTTTATTAAGTAAGTGAGGAAAACTATGCCAATTACATCGTTAGAAATCAAGGATAAAAAGTTTAGTAGCAAATTTAGAGGATTTGACCCTGAAGAAGTTGATGAGTTTTTAGATATTGTCGTTCGTGATTATGAAACGCTAGTTCGTAGTAACTACGAAAAAGAGCAACACATTAAAAATTTAGAAGAACGTTTATCATATTTTGATGAAATCAAAGATTCATTGAGTCAATCTGTTCTGATTGCTCAAGATACTGCGGAACGTGTAAAACAAGCTGCTAATGAGCGTTCTAATAACATTGTTCATCAAGCTGAGCAAGATGCACAACGTTTGTTAGATGAAGCTAAATACAAGGCTAATGAAATCTTGCGTCAAGCTACGGATAATGCTAAGAAAGTTGCCATTGAAACAGAAGAGTTGAAAAATAAGAGTCGCGTTTTCCATCAACGCTTGAAATCAACTATTGAAAGTCAACTTGCTATTGTTGATTCTCCTGATTGGGAAGAAATCTTGCGTCCGACGGCAACTTATTTGCAAACTAGTGATGAAGCCTTTAAGGAAGTTGTAGAAGAGGTTCTAGGTGAAGATGTATCTGCCTACCGTGAGGAAGAGTCGATTGACATGACACGTCAGTTTTCGCCTGAGGAAGTAGCAGAGCTCCAAGCTCGAATCGAAGCTGCAAATCGAGAATTAGCAGAAACCCAGAAAGAAGCTACTCCACTTAAGTCAATTGATGAAGGTCCAGGGAAAACTGAACAGAGTTCATATCCAACACCCTTGACAGAATCTATTGATCTTTTATAAGAAATAAAATCTGAGAACAATAATTTATCAAACATATTTCTAGCGAGTAGGAGATGGTGTAAGCCCTACAATCCCTGTTGGTAAATTTATCCTCTCACAGTATCAAATCTGAAGCTAGTAAGATTTGACGTTGCCCACGTTACGGGAATAGAGGGGAAAAGATAATGTCTTTTCTCGAAGAAAGGTGGTACCACGATTTTCGTCCTTTTTGCGAGTCGTGGTTTTTATTTTGTCCATATTAAAAAGGAGATACAATGAAACTCAAAGAAACTTTAAATCTTGGGAAAACAGAATTCCCAATGCGTGCTGGCCTTCCAACCAAAGAACCTCTTTGGCAAAAAGAGTGGGACGAAGCTAAACTTTACCAACGTCGTCAAGAACTAAATGAAGGGAAACCACATTTCACTCTTCATGATGGACCTCCGTATGCTAACGGGAATATTCACGTTGGACATGCCATGAACAAGATTTCTAAAGATATCATTGTTCGTTCAAAATCGATGTCAGGATTCTACGCACCATACATTCCAGGTTGGGATACTCATGGTCTGCCAATCGAGCAAGTTTTGGCAAAACAAGGTGTTAAACGTAAAGAGATGGACTTGGTTGAGTACTTGAAACTTTGTCGTGACTATGCCCTTTCTCAAGTAGATAAACAACGGGATGATTTCAAACGTTTGGGTGTTTCAGGTGACTGGGAAAATCCATATGTAACCTTGACTCCTGACTATGAAGCAGCGCAAATCCGTGTTTTCGGAGAGATGGCTAACAAGGGCTATATCTACCGTGGGGCTAAACCAGTTTACTGGTCTTGGTCATCTGAGTCTGCCCTTGCCGAAGCCGAGATTGAATACCATGACTTGGTTTCAACCTCACTTTACTATGCCAACAAGGTAAAAGATGGTAGAGGTGTCCTCGATACAGATACTTATATCGTAGTTTGGACAACAACTCCATTTACCATCACAGCTTCTCGTGGTCTGACGGTTGGTGCGGATATTGACTATGTAGTCGTACAACCTGCTGGTGAAACTCGTAAGTTTGTCCTTGCTTCAGAATTGTTGAACAGCTTGTCTGAGAAATTTAGTTGGGCGAATGTTCAAGTTTTGGCTACTTATCGTGGACAAGAACTCAACCATATCGTGACAGAACACCCATGGGATACTGCAGTAGATGAACTTGTTATTCTTGGTGACCACGTTACAACTGACTCTGGTACAGGTATTGTCCATACAGCCCCTGGTTTTGGTGAGGACGACTACAATGTTGGTATTGCTAATGGTCTTGAAGTAGCAGTGACTGTTGACGAACGCGGGATCATGATGGCCAATGCTGGTCCTGCGTTCGAAGGTCAATTCTACGACAAGGTTGTGCCAACAGTTATTGAAAAACTTGGTGATTTACTTCTTGCTCAAGAAGAAATCTCTCACTCTTACCCATTTGACTGGCGTACGAAAAAACCAATCATCTGGCGTGCAGTGCCACAATGGTTTGCCTCTGTATCAAAATTCCGTCAAGAAATCTTGGACGAAATTGAAAAAGTAAAATTCCACTCAGAATGGGGTAAAGTCCGTCTTTACAATATGATTCGTGACCGTGGTGACTGGGTCATCTCTCGTCAACGGGCTTGGGGTGTTCCACTTCCAATCTTCTACGCAGAAGATGGCACACCAATCATGACAGCTGAAACCATTGAGCATGTAGCTCAACTCTTTGAAGATCATGGTTCGCTTATCTGGTGGGAACGTGATGCCAAAGACCTCTTGCCAGAAGGATTTACCCATCCAGGTTCACCAAATGGCGAGTTCAAGAAAGAAACAGATATCATGGACGTTTGGTTTGACTCAGGTTCATCATGGAATGGTGTCGTGGTTAATCGCCCTGAACTTAAATATCCAGCAGACCTTTACCTAGAAGGTTCTGACCAGTACCGTGGTTGGTTCAACTCATCTCTTATCACATCTGTTGCCAACCATGGCGTAGCACCTTACAAGCAAATCTTGTCACAAGGTTTTGCTTTGGATGGTAAAGGTGAGAAGATGTCTAAATCTCTTGGAAATACCATTGCTCCAAGTGACGTTGAAAAACAATTTGGTGTAGAAATCTTGCGTCTCTGGGTAACCAGTGTAGACTCAAGTAACGACGTACGTATCTCTATGGATATCTTGAGTCAAGTTTCTGAAACTTACCGTAAGATCCGTAACACGCTTCGTTTCTTGATTGCCAATACATCTGACTTCAACCCAGCTGAGGATACTGTAGCGTACCAAGAACTTCGTTCTGTTGATAAATACATGACTGTCCGCTTTAACCAACTTGTTAAGACCATTCGTGACGCTTATGCCAACTTTGAATTCTTGACAATCTATAAAGCCCTAGTGAACTTTATCAACGTTGATTTGTCAGCTTTCTACCTTGACTTCGCCAAAGATGTTGTCTACATCGAAGGGGCCAAATCACTTGAACGCCGTCAAATGCAAACAGTCTTCTATGACATCCTTGTGAAAATCACCAAACTTTTGACACCAATTCTCCCTCACACTGCGGAAGAAATCTGGTCATATCTTGAGTTTGAAGCAGAAGATTTTGTTCAATTGTCAGAATTGCCAGAGGCACAAACATTTGTGAATCAAGAGGAAATCTTGGATGCATGGTCAGCCTTTATGGACTTCCGTGGTCAAGCTCAAAAAGCCTTGGAAGAAGCTCGTAATGCTAAAGTAATCGGTAAATCACTTGAAGCACACTTGACAGTTTATCCAAACGAAGTCGTGAAAACTCTGCTTGGAGCTCTTGATAGCAATGTTGCTCAACTCTTGATCGTCTCAGAATTGACTATCGCAGAAGGACCGACTCCAGAAGGCGCAGTAGCCTTTGAGGATGTAGCCTTTACGGTAGAACGTGCTACTGGTGAAGTTTGTGACCGTTGCCGTCGTATCGATCCAAGTACAGCAGAACGTAGCTACAATGCCCATATCTGTGATCATTGTGCAAGCATTGTAGAAGAAAACTTTGCTGATGCAGTCGCAGAAGGATTTGAAGCGAAATAACAACACTAAAAATACAGGAATTTTCCTGTATTTTTGGTTTATATTATAAAATAAATGAAAAGTAGTAAAATTGTGGTATAATAGTGTTTATTCGATTGAAAAGGAGAATTTTATGAGAACAAAAACTCTTGCCCAAATTGATGGGATCCTTGGTCTAATAACTGGGATTATTTTGGCAATTTTACCATTTACTATTATGATGATTGCTACTATGTCAAACGACGAAGATGCTGCAGCTGCAATCGTCGGAATGATGTTTATTGTTTTTGCATTTGTCAAAATTGCTATTTTGATTTTGGGGATTCTTACTCTGGTTTATTATAAAGATGATTCACGTATATCTCTTGCGCCATCAATTTTGTTTATCGTAGGAGGGGTGGTATCATTGATTCCATTTTTGGGATGGATTGGAGGTATTGTCATTATTATTGGTGCTGCACTTTACCTATCAAGTTTAAAACAATTTCAAATACAAGAATAAAATTATATAGAAAGAAGGACTGAATGGTTCCTTCTTTTTTAATACTTGAAAACAATTTTGTGAAAAATTACACTTTTTCACTGTCCAGACTGGATTTTTCATAAAAAATCTAGTAGAATGGAATAGAAAAACGAGGGTGGCCTCGGAAAATAAAAGGAGAATCCATAATGGTAAAATTGGTTTTCGCTCGCCATGGTGAGTCTGAATGGAATAAAGCTAACCTTTTCACTGGTTGGGCTGATGTTGATTTGTCTGAAAAAGGAACACAACAAGCGATTGACGCTGGTAAATTGATCAAAGAAGCTGGTATCGAGTTTGACCAAGCTTACACTTCAGTGTTGAAACGTGCGATTAAAACTACTAACTTAGCTCTTGAAGCAGCTGACCAATTGTGGGTTCCAGTTGAAAAATCATGGCGCTTGAACGAACGTCACTACGGTGGTTTGACTGGTAAAAACAAGGCTGAAGCAGCTGAGCAATTTGGTGATGAGCAAGTTCATATCTGGCGTCGTTCATACGATGTACTGCCTCCAGCAATGCCTCGTGATGATGAGTACTCAGCTCATACTGACCGTCGTTATGCTTCACTTGATGACTCAGTAATTCCAGATGCAGAAAACTTGAAAGTTACTCTTGAGCGCGCCCTTCCATTCTGGGAAGACAAAATCGCACCAGCTCTTAAAGATGGTAAAAACGTATTTGTAGGAGCTCACGGTAACTCAATCCGTGCCCTTGTAAAACACATCAAACGCTTGTCAGATGACGAAATCATGGACGTGGAAATCCCTAACTTCCCACCATTGGTATTCGAATTTGATGAAAAATTGAACGTAGTTGCTGAATACTATCTTGGAAAATAAGAATAAAAAAGCCTGGACAATATTCTGGGCTTTTTCTTTTGTAAAAAACCTTGGTGTAATATAACTTGTCAAAGAAAGAGTTTATTGTTATAATAGATAAGATGGAGGCGCTATGGCACTTAAAAAAGCGAGTCTAGCTTGTGAGGTTTGTGGATCAAGAAATTATTCTATTAAAATTAGTGGGAATCCCAAATCTACACGCTTAGAAGTAAATAAATTTTGTAAACATTGTGGCAAATACACCACTCACCGAGAAACGAGATAGGAGATTAGAATGCGTTTTATCATAGATATTTTTAAACTTCTAAAAGAAACAACATGGCCTACACGAAAGGAAAGTTGGTTAGATTTCAAGTCAATTATGGAATATACAGCTTTCTTTGTGGTTATGATATACATATTCGACCAATTGATAGTTAATGGTATTATTCGTTTTATTAATATCTTCTAGAAAAGAGTAAAGTGAAATAGATTATTGATCATCTTCTGTTCAGAAAGGAAAAATAATGGATAGTTTTGATAAAGGATGGTTTGTTCTACAAACATATTCTGGCTATGAAAATAAGGTAAAAGAAAACCTTTTACAACGTGCACAGACCTATAATATGTTGGATAATATTCTACGTGTTGAGATTCCGACTCAAACTGTGCAAGTTGAAAAAAATGGTAAGAAAAAAGAAATCGAAGAAAATCGCTTCCCTGGATATGTACTTGTGGAAATGGTTATGACAGATGAAGCTTGGTTTGTTGTTCGAAACACACCAAACGTAACAGGATTTGTTGGTTCACACGGTAACAGATCAAAACCGACACCGCTATTGGAACAAGAAATTCGCGATATTCTAATTTCTATGGGTCAAACTGTTCAAGAATTCAATATCAATGTTGAAGTTGGACAAACAGTTCGAATTATTGATGGTGCCTTTACAGACTACACTGGAAAAATCACAGAGATTGATAATAATAAAGTGAAAATGATTATTTCAATGTTTGGAAATGATACGATAGCTGAGGTAAATCTCAATCAGATTGCTGAACTCTAGCAATCATTCTTAAGTTCAAGTTTGAAGAATAGCTTAGTGATAACTTTTCAACAGACACTGAAATGTGTCTGTTGAAAAGACTAAGTAAAAAAATAAATCCTTAATACAGAAAAAATTTTCATAAAAGCAGTTGACAAGATAGAAAAAGTCGGTATAATAGGAAGAGTCCAAAAAGGACAGACTGGGGATGGTCCGTTGGTCAAGGGGTTAAGACACCGCCTTTTCACGGCGGTAACACGGGTTCGAATCCCGTACGGACTATAGTATACT
>NZ_JASHGL010000004.1:0-231954 GCF_047460355.1 Streptococcus timonensis
GTTCAGCTGGTTTAGATGGTTCTACTGGAGCAGCAGGTTCTTTCGTTCCTACTTCAATGATTTTATCAACTGCATCAACCTTGTCTGTTGAAACGACTTTACGTTCTTTTTCAACTCCGTCAACAATGACAATTTTTACAACTGTTGTGATGCGACCAGCTTTCCCTTCCTGGACAACTTTTTCTTTACCTTTTTCAAGGTCAGCGTTGTCACGACGGACAGTCTTGTATGGAACAACTTCTACTTTTGTTTCTTCTTTTTCGACTACCTTAGATTCTGGTTTAGATGGTTCTACTGGAGCAGCAGGTTCTTTCGTTCCCACTTCAATGATTTTATCAACTGCATCAACCTTGTCTGTTGAAACGACTTTACGTTCTTTTTCAACTCCGTCAACAATAACAATTTTTACAACTGTTGTGATGCTTCCAGCTTTTCCTTCTTGGACAACTTTTTCTTTACCTTTTTCAAGGTCAGCATTGTCACGACGGACAGTCTTATATGGAACAACTTCTACTTTAGTTTCTTCTTTTTCGACTACCTTAGATTCTGGTTTAGATGGTTCTACTGGCTTAGCTGGATCAGCTGGTTTAGATGGGTCAGCTGGAGCCGCAGGTTCTTTCGTTCCCACTTCAATAATTTCATCTACTGCATCAACTTTATTAGTCGAAACAACCTTACGTTCTGTCTCTTTACCATCAACAATAACTACGTGTTCTACTGTTGTGACGCTACCATCTTTACCTTTTTGAACAACGTTTTCTTTACCTTTTTCAAGCTCAGCGTTGTCACGACGGACAGTCTTATATGGAACAACTTCTACTTTAGTTTCATCTTTTTCGACAACCGTAGGTTTTGGTTTTTCTGCTTGTTTTTCAACTAGAGCAGATTTAGCTGTCTCTACTGCTTTAATAGCTGCAGTTAGATCTGTCACCGTCTGGTCAACTTTTGGCTGATCTACACTTGTATCTACTTTAACTGCTTCAGCTTTAGCTGTTTCAGTAGTTAGGGCTGTCAAAGCTTTTTGATATGCTGCAACACTATCTTCTGTTTTATTACTTGTATCAGCCGGTTTAAGAGTTTCTAGAGCTTTAGTAATTGCTGCTTCAAGAAGGGCCTTTTTAACTTCAGGTTTTGGAGTTGGTGCTGGTGT
Organism: Streptococcus timonensis; assembly: GCF_047460355.1. Taxonomy (GTDB): domain Bacteria; phylum Bacillota; class Bacilli; order Lactobacillales; family Streptococcaceae; genus Streptococcus; species Streptococcus timonensis_A. The sequence continues at coordinate 1,151 of NZ_JASHGL010000004.1, forward strand.
GTCGTTTGACTCAGCAATCGCTACCTCAGTCAAAGGAAGTCGTGTGATAGATTTGTCATCATAAGTGATGATTGCATTTGTTTGATCATACGAAATTGATGGTGACAGTGGAGCAAGATTGAAATGATCTTCTATTAATGAAGAAATCTTAGCTTGGTCATCAGAAGTCAAGCTTGCAAAACTCTTCACTTTAATTTTTGAAGCTTCTGGAACTTTATCATTAAAAGTTCCATCTCCAGCTAGTTCCTTAGCTTGTGATTCGACCAAACCTTTAACTGCATCTTTAAGGCCTTTATGTGATTTGCTGAGTGCAGCTGTTGCATCAGTATAAGTAGTTCGGTAATTAACTTCTGTATACATTTCTTTAAAACGGTTATTTATTGCACGTTTTTGTTCTTGCGTTACAACGTTATAGTTAATATCCTTACGAATTTCAGGAGGGAGGAGTTCTGCCATTTCTTTTCGAAGGCTTTCAGATTTTCCTTGAATTTCTTCAGCCTTTTGCACTGCTTGTTCTGCAGCTGGAATAGAAGCTTCTGCAACTTTTACTGTTTCTGTATATTTTTGGAAACTATCTTGAGTGTAGTCGTTAGGATTACGAACAACTTCTTTTTCTGATTTAATTTCAGCAATTTGTTCATTTACTTGATTGATTGCTGGAGTAGGGTTGTCAAAGAAATCCAACATTACTTTGACGTTAGTTTCGTTACCGAGAACTTCCTCTCCCATAACAGTAGGTTCTTCAGCTTGAACTGTTTGAGCTGCTAAACCAAACACAGAGGCTCCAACTACTACGGAAGCAGCTCCAACTGAAAATTTACGAATAGAGAAATGATCTTTTTTCTCTTTATTATTTGCCATTATAGACTCCTTCTAATTTAATTCCTTCATAATCTCTCTGATTACGCGTGTTCCTTTTTTAAAGACATCTAATAGTACTTCAAAATCATACGGTGTTACTTGAGTTACATAGCGAGCAAAGATACGGTTATCAACATCAAGAACTAGATAATAATACAGACCATGAGTACGATTGAGTTCATTAATTTTTTCAAGTACCTCAGCGCGACTATTTTGATCATCTACTACGGTTAGATTATTAAAAATAATTTGTGCCGCACCAGATTCACTAGCATTTTCCAACCAAAAAGCAAAATCAACTAACTGTTCCTCTGAAACAGATAAACGCCCCTTGTAGATTGTACCGTCTTCACGTTCAACCTTTTGGAGTTGTATTCGCCGCTTTCTAAGTAAGTCTTGAAAAGCAGTATTGATGTTAGCCATACGCCTCCCTTTCTAGAATGAATCCATAGTAAATACAGGTGGTTCCTTCATATCAATTGCAACATTATTAGTATCTGGAGTCAAGTAGGCAACTTTAGACTTTTCATTTTGAAGAGTATTTACTGGAATTGGATCTTCATTAGTAAGAATACGTCCTACACCATCGATACGTTCATGACTCATTGTAAGAAGATCGTCAATAATATGACCAACATGATGAACACCACCTGTATCGATATTATCGATCATGTTGATTTGATTTTCAAGAAGTTGTTTAAGTTCATGTTTAATGTACTCAGTACGGTTCATGATATCTTGTTTAGTAGCTTCAAGATGCTCAAGTTCTTCTTCTGATTTTTCGATACGATTATTAACTTCATTAACAAGTTGTTCAGAATGAACTTCTGCCTCGGAAACAATACCAATTGAAACACGTTTAGCTTCTACGATAGCCTCTGAAATCAATTGTTCTTTATTCTTAAGATCTTCAATAGTTTGAAGCAACTGTGAGTTACGAATTTCCAACTCACGAACTTGTGATTTAAATTCATTAATCACAGCATGTACTGATGAGCGCGAATATCCGAAAAATAGAGATTTTTTAAGTTTTCTCATATAAAACTCCTCCAAAAAGATATAAATTTTATTGTTCGCTAAACAAGACAGACCAGGACTCCGGTGACAGACTTCACCTATTCTCTTTTATTTAACGTACTTTACTAAATAGTATTATATGTCTTTAATTTCATTTGTCAAGCAATTTTACCCCTAAAAACCTTAATTTTTAACGTTTTTTTTACTTATCCACACGTTTTCCACAAGAGGTGTGTATAAAGGTATTGTTATACACAGAAATCGAACTTATTATAATATTTTTTCCACAAAAATCCGCTTTTTTAATTTGCTTAATTTTGATTTCTAAAACCAAATTTTTAAAATTTTGTACCTAAGGTACATAAAATGTATTTACGGTCGCAGTTAGTGTTTATTTTTATCTTTCTATTTACTGTGATTTCATATAATTTTTTCTTTTATAAACCTTTACCTTCAATATTTTACAGAGATTTGTTTTAATTTTTAAGTTCCCAATTTATAAAACTCTTCTATTATATGTACACATATTTCGAATTTTTAAATTATAAAAAAAGCGAGAATATTCCCGCTCTTTTTACTTCCCTGATTTAAAAGCATCTACCATCACTTGAAATTCTTCGTTTGATAGTGTAATTCCCTTACCCATTTTCGTATGATCAGGACTCCAACTACGAATATCAAACTTAGCTGGTGCACCATTAAAGCTAACACGATTGATCTCTTTTGTCCACCCTTTTTCATTTTCAGATAGAGTCAAAAGATGTTCTTCAATTTCAAATGTAAATTCTGCCATAATTTCTCCTTATTTTGTCTTCAATTAGTTATTCGAAAAATATTGTAGATTTATTAAAATTTGTATATAATATATAATAATGGTAGGAAAGAAGGGAGTCTCTCATGAAACTTTTAATGAAACAAGTAGTTGAAAAAGTCAAAAGCTTCCTTGATGGACGTGATGAACCCATCTCAAGCACATCAGATCCATTAATTGAGGCCATTCAAAAAGCCCTTCAGAAAAAAACTGCAGTCCATATTATTTTTTCTGAAACAAGCTTTACTGGTGATATCATCAAGTACGATACAGAGCGCCAGCAACTGATTGTCAAAAATTTTACTAAAAACATGTCACGGATTATCCGGATTTCTGATATTCGGAGAATTAGCTTTGTTCCCACAACCGTTCAGACAGCTCAAAAAAACCGGTTTAAGAAAGAGTGAGATGCTTCTATCATCTCACTCTTTTTTATAATTAGCGGATTTGCTCAAAATGAAGGTGTACCGCAATATGGTCTCCATAACCACTTCTCTCCAAATCACGTTGCAAACGATAAGAGATATAGTGTTCCGCAATTGTAATATAGCCAGCACCTAGCAAACGATGCTCTACCATTGATTGGATCATGCTGATGGTTGCGCGCTCTACCTTTGCTTCTTCAAGGTCCAAAACAACTTTCTTAGTAACTTGAGCTAAATTTTGACGCAAATCATCCGTCAAAACGTAAACTGTTTGAGCTGCTTTAAGGATAGCTTGATAAATTTTATCTGGATCAAAATCTGCGACTTGTCCATCACGTTTAATTACTTGCATAAGATTCTCCTTTATTGGTTATTGTTTTTAATTTCTATTAGCATTTTTTCTGCTTCTACTGTTAATTCATAATCTTTCAGCAAATCAGGTCTACGTTCATAAGTTTTTTTGAGACTTTCATATAGTCGCCATTGTCGAATCTTCTCATGGTGACCACTCATAAGTACATCTGGAACTACCATTCCACGATAATCATAAGGACGCGTGTATTGAGGATATTCCAGAAGACCTGATGAAAAACTATCATCTTGATGACTAGATTCTTTACCAATCACTTCTGGAATCAATCGAACCGTCGCATCAATCATAGTCATTGCTGCCAGCTCTCCACCAGTCAGGACGTAATCACCAAGGGAAATCTCATCTGTCACCAAAGTTTTAATCCGTTCATCATAGCCCTCGTAGTGACCACAGATAAAGATAAGCTCTTCTTCCTGGGCCAAATCTTCGGCATAGGCTTGGTCAAATTTCTTACCCGCAGGATCCAAAAGAATCACGCGCGGATTTTTCTTTTCAATGGCATCAAAGGCATCAAAGATTGGTTGCGCCCGTAACAGCATTCCTTGACCACCACCGTAAGGTTCATCATCGACATGGCGAGCTTTTTCTGCATATTCCCGAAAATTATGGTACTGAATATCTAAAAGTCCCTTTTCACGTGCTTTCCCAACGATGGAATGTTCTAAAGGTGAGAACATCTCTGGAAAGAGGGTTAAAATATCAATCTTCATCGTCTAACCCTTCTAATAGTTCAACATCCACACGGTTATTAGGAATATCAACATTGAGAACAACAGGTGGGATATAAGGTAAGAGCAAGTCACGTTTGCCTTTTCGCTTGACCACCCAAACATCATTAGCTCCTGGTTGAAGGATTTCCTTAATGGTGCCGATTAGCTGACCGTTTTCATATACCTCTAATCCAATAATCTCATGGTAGTAAAACTCACCTTCATCAAGATCATTGAGATTTTCTTCAGCAACCTTTAGACTAAAGCCCTTGAATTTTTCAATATCATTGATATGGTACATATCTTTGAATTTGACAATATCAAAATTCTTTTGCTTACGGTGGCTGGCAATAACCACTGTCCGAACAAACTGATCTTTTTCATCAAACAAGGCTAACTCTGCACCTTTTTTAAAGCGTTCTTCAGAAAAATCTGTCACAGACAAGACCCGCATTTCACCTTGCAAACCCTGCGTATTGACGATTTTCCCAACATTAAAGTAGTTCATCTTGTCTCCTGTATATCTTTCTTCCTTTATTCTATCATGTTAGAGGGATTTTCACAAGTTGAATAGGTCCTATCTTACAAGGCTACTACTTCTTCAAAAAAATCACCAACTATCTGATTAAACTCTTTAGGATGGTCATTCATCGGTTGGTGTTTGCTATCTGAAATCGTTACTTGACGCGCATTGGGATTAAGAGCAATGATACCATCATAGATTATTTTTAGGTGTTTGGGAAAATCATTTTCGCCTCTTACTAAAAGCATGGGAGGATTTCCTTGATATCCTTCTATCTCATGGACTGCCAAGAAACCTGTGATTCCAAGGTTCAAAAAAACATCTCTCCCAGTCTCTATAATGGCAGTCTTGACTAATTCTCTTGTGATAGGATTATCTGTACACATTTTTGAGTTCTTATCTGCAATCACCTTCCAAGGAATCGTTTTATACATAAGAGAACTATATTTGATTCGACCTCTTTCTTTATCTGATAGGTAACGATGCTGTCCCCAACTATCTACCATGGCCAAGGCTAGGACTCTTTCTGGATGGCGATAGGTGTACTCTTGAAGTGGATTTCCTCCCCAAGAATGACCAACCAATATCACCTTATCCAACTGGAAATAGGACAAAATAGCATCTACATCTTGAACAGCGCCTTCCAAGTCGGGAAGGCCAACTTTCATAGGTGATTCACCCTGCCCTCGAACATTGACAAAGTAAAGGTCAAATCCATCAAAAGCATCATACTGGTGGGCCCACATCTGACTACGGCCACAAGCTCCATGATAGAAAATAATGTGGCCTTTATTTGCGTTCCCAGGACGATGATAAACAACCAAATCACAATCTAATACTGGTATAATGTGGCGTACCAAAGTCTCAGGTTTTCTGTTATAAAAAGCAATAGCTTCAGCAATATCATTTGGCTTCATTTCTACACTCTCTCTTCTTTATCCTAATATCATTCTTTTTATCTATTTTATCATGCTATATTAAAATCATGGTTTTCCAAGCCTAATTTCATTAAAAATTTTGAATTTTCTGCATTATTTAGATAAAGAAAAAGACTGCTAAGCAATCTTTACTTTTTTCTCATCAGATTCATGCCTAAAATTCCAGCAATAATCATGGATGCACCAAGCAAGTGATAACTATAAATTGGCTCCTGCAGAATTACCGCTCCTGCTACAATGGTTAAAACAGTTCCTAGATTTCCAAAAACACTAACTGTTGATGCTCCTAGTCTAACAATAGCATAAATAGATAAAGCCGCTGTTACGATTGAGGCTAGAATTCCTAAATAGAGGATAGAAAAGATATAGCTAACATGACCAAGGGGTTCAAAGTAACCCATTGGATTGCCACTAGAGATGTGATAAAAGAGACTTAAGCTATTAAAAGCAATAAAGCCGACTAGAATCACAACTACAGTCAGGTCCATAACCTTGTACTGGCCTCCCTTGTACTTGCTAAGGATATTATTAATGGCATTTGAGAAGACAGATCCAAGCATCAAGACATAGCCAAAGATAGCTGTCCCTGCATCGAAATTAGCACCCTTACTAAGGAAAATATAAACAACCCCTGCAACAGAAAGAAAAAGAAAGAACTTCTGAACCATCGTGGTTTTTTCCTTTAAAAAAATAGAGGCCAAAATGAGGGTAATGATGGGCACCAGGGCTTGAAAAATTCCAGCTTCGGAGGATGAGATATACTGGAGAGCAAAAGATTGGAACATGAAAAAGAGAAGGGGATAAAAGATGCTCATTGGTAGAATAGAAAGAATGTCCTCTTTTGAAAGCTTTACCTGAATCAGTTTGCTTTGCTGCAATATGAATAGCACAATAGCTGCGACTGTATAGCGATGGGCTAAGTTGGTCAAAGGACTAGCGTAGCCTAAGGCAAGCTTGGTAAATAGAAAAGAAAAACCGATAATTGTAGAAAAAGCTAAGGCAGCCAAATAGGCTTTTGTTTTTTCGTTCATAAATTATAACTCCCTTTAGTTATAAAATCTATAGCCTAAGTGTTAGACTTATTTAGATGAATAGTTACTATGGCTTTATGATGGATTCTTCTTTAAAAAACCTTCTAAATCATTCTCGTGGTGGTACTTGATGGCAGCCTTCTTGTCTTTTTCAAAGATGGTTCTTGTCAAGTCAATGTCATTAATCGCTACAATTGCAACTGTATAGTGTATGATATCAGCAAGTTCTCTAGCTAGCTCATCATTTGAGTCTTGAACCCCTGCTTTTCGCCCAGAACGTCCATTCAAAGCTTCAGCTACTTCTCCGACTTCTTCCACTAGCTTGATAAAGAGGTCTTCTTCTGTTCTAGACTCTTGGTAATGGTCTAGTAAATAGTCTTGTAATTGTCTAAACGTTAAATCTTTCATTCTCTTATCCTTACAAAAAAAACGAGACTTAAGTCCCGCTCTTTTTATTTTTCATCGATAACGATTCTTACTTTTTTGTCTTCAGTTGGGACAGAGTAGACAATCGTTCTTATCGCTGAGATAGTGCGACCTTTACGTCCAATCACACGACCTACATCACTCTGGTTAAGGTTCAAATGGTACTCCAAAAATTCTGGTGTATCTTCGATCTTGATAGTTAAGGCTTCTGGTTGTGAAATCAAAGGTTTCACAATTGCAATAATGAGATTTTCAATCGTATCCATCTGTCAACCTACTTTAAACTTATTTTGAGAATTTAGAATCGTGGAATTTCTTCAATACGCCTTCTTTTGAAAGGATGTTGCGAACTGTATCTGAAGGTTGAGCTCCATCAGCCAACCATGCCAAAATACGGTCTTCTTTCAAAGTTACTTGATTTTCTTCAACAAGTGGGTTGTAAGTTCCAACTGTTTCGATGAAACGTCCATCACGTGGTGAACGTGAATCTGCTACGTTAATACGGTAGAAAGGTTTTTTCTTAGAACCCATACGAGTCAAACGGATTTTAACTGCCATTTTTAATATCTCTTTTCTTTAATTTTTTATTTTGGTGAAATAGCTAGGCTATTTAGCACATGTTCTATTATAGCAGATTTCTGAACGGTGTCAAGAAAAAAACTTGACAGACATTAAAAATTTTTTAATTTTTTCTTCGATATACTACCATCACCATTTACATTTGAAATCCTCTCCCTTTTAGGGTACAATGATAGAAATGATTTTTGAGAGGAATACAATGAAAAAATTAGCTACTCTTCTTTTAGTCTCTACTTTTGCTCTTGCTGGTTGTACTAATATCCAGCGTGCGCTTCGAGGAGATGAATATGTTGATACCAAGATTGCTGAAGAAAAACGTTCAAAAGACGCAACTAAAGCAGCTGAGGAACTAAAGGATGCCTTAACAAACGAAAACGCCATTTTCCCACAATTATCGAAAGAGGTTGCTGAGGATGAGGCGGAAGTCGTTCTCCATACGAGTCAAGGAAATATCCGTATCAAGCTATTTCCTAAGTTGGCTCCACTTGCAGTTGAGAACTTCCTCACTCATGCAAAAGAAGGCTATTATAACGGCGTTACCTTCCATCGTGTAATTGATGGATTCATGATCCAAACTGGTGACCCAAAAGGGGATGGTACTGGTGGCCAATCCATCTGGCATGACAAGGATAAAACAAAGGATGCAGGAACTGGTTTCAAAAATGAAATCTCCCCTTATCTGTATAATATCCGTGGTTCTCTAGCCATGGCCAATACAGGGCAACCAAATTCCAACGGTAGCCAATTCTTTATCAACCAAAGTACAACAGACTATTCTGCTAAACTTCCTACAAGTAGTTATCCTAAGAAAATTATCGAAGCCTACAAAGAAGGTGGAAATCCAACTCTTGATGGAAAACACCCAGTATTTGGTCAAGTAATCGATGGTATGGATATTGTCGATAGCATTGCCAAGGCTGAAAAAGACGAGAAAGACAAGCCAACCACAGCCATTACGATTGATAGCATTGAAATTGTAAAGGATTTTGATTTCAGTAAGAATTAAAATACCGGAAATATAAAGGAGATTAGAAAATGATTATTTTTTGGGGTTCTAAAGGTTATACAAAAGAATTGGGACATACTCAATCCAGCATCGAATGTGGACATTGCAGTAATATTGAACCATGGGAAATTGTAGAGACCGGCCGTAAGTTCACACTCTACTGGATTCCGCTCTTCCCATATGGAAAATCTTACTATGTTTCTTGTCCGATTTGCCAATATGGACGTGAAATTGAAAAATCTGAAATTGAACAATATCAGAATTATTAAAAAGATAGGTCATGAGACCTATCTTTTTTTATTTAAGTCAAATTATTGAAATCCCAGATTTGGTCCATCCAGCCTTCATAGAAGTCTGGTTCGTGGCAAACCATAAGGATAGATCCTTTATATTCTTTCAGAGCTCGTTTGAGCTCATCCTTAGCATCCACATCCAAGTGGTTGGTAGGTTCGTCTAGAACAAGGACATTATTCTCACGATTCATCAAGAGACAGAAACGAACCTTGGCTTGTTCCCCACCTGATAAGACTTGAATTTGGCTTTCGATGTGCTTAGTCGTCAAGCCACAGCGAGCAAGGGCTGCACGGACTTCTGCTTGGTTGAGAGCTGGAAAGGCATTCCAAACAGCTTCTAAAGGTGTCTGACGATTGCCGCCTTCCACTTCTTGCTCAAAGTAGCCAAGTTCTAGATAATCACCTCGTTCAACTTCACCAGCAATTGGCGGGATAATCCCCAAAAGAGACTTCAAGAGGGTTGTTTTACCAATACCATTGGCACCAATAATGGCAACCTTCTGATTGCGTTCAAAGGTAAGATTTAAGGGCTTTGTAAGTGGGCGGTCGTAACCAATCTGCAAGTCCTTAGCTTGGAAGATAAAGCGTCCAGGTGTACGAGCTGGTTTAAAATCAAAGGACGGCTTTGGTTTCTCACTTTGAAGCTCGATAATGTCCATCTTATCCAATTTCTTCTGACGAGACATGGCCATGTTACGAGTTGCTACACGCGCCTTATTACGGGCTACGAAATCCTTGAGGTCAGCAATTTCCTTCTGTTGACGTTCATAGGCTGCCTCTAGCTGCGATTTCTTCATGGCATAGACTTCTTGGAACTGGTAGTAATCTCCAGAATAACGAGTTAACTGTTGATTTTCAACGTGATATACGATATTGATCACATCATTGAGGAATGGAATATCGTGCGAAATAAGGACAAAGGCATTCTCATAGTTCTGCAGATAACGCTTGAGCCAGTCAATATGCTCAGCATCCAAATAGTTGGTTGGCTCATCCAAAAGCAAGATATCTGGCTTTTCAAGAAGAAGTTTGGCTAAAAGTACCTTGGTTCTTTGTCCACCTGACAAGGCTGTTACGTCTGTATCCATACCATAATCCATAACACCAAGAGCACGAGCAACTTCGTCAATCTTGGCATCCAAGGTATAGAAATCACGACTTTCCAAACGGTCTTGAAGTTCGCCGACTTCTTCCATCAATGCCTCGATATCAGCTCCCTCTTCTGCCATTTCCATATAGAGTTCATTGATACGTGCTTCGGCCTTAAATAACTCATCAAAAGCAGTACGAAGGACATCACGCACAGTTTGACCTTCTTTTAACACAGCGTGCTGGTCCAGATAACCAGCTGTTACATATTTTGACCATTCCACCTTACCTTCATCAGGTAACATTTTACCAGTTACGATGCTCATGAAGGTTGATTTTCCTTCACCATTAGCACCAACTAGTCCGATGTGTTCACCCTTGAGGAGACGGAAGGACACGTCTTCAAAAATCGCACGGTCACCAAAACCGTGACTCAAATTTTTAACTTCTAAGATACTCATTTTAATTCCTTATCTTGTTTTTATGTAGTAGTTTATAGAGGACCCAGGCTAGGTAGCCACCTAAAGTATTGGTCCATAAATCATCAATCTCAAAGACCCGATTGAAATCAAAGAAAAAGTCTAAAACTAGCTGTGTGCACTCGATGCTTAAGCTCAATAAAAAGCTTAACAAAATCACTCTCTTCGTTTTTCTTAATCTAGGATTGAGATAGAGAAGCTGGAAAATTAAAGGGAAGAGCAAGAGGACATTTAAAGCGTTTTGCAAAAAAATCCAAAACAGTTGTATAGGGCTGGTTACTTCTCCCAGGTTCCACAAAGAGTTAAAAGGCGTCAAAAGAAAAACCAGGCGTCCAATAGTTTGAATACCTGGAGTTTCCACTCCTGTAGGAAGTTGAGGCTGGGGAGTAAAACAAAAACAGACGATACAAAGACTGTATAACACGATTCCCAGGCTTAGTAATTTTTTTTGATTCATCTTATGGATTTACTTCAGCTACTGCTTTTTGGCGATCACGTTTCATGGTATTTGAACGCAATTGTCCGCATGCGGCATCGATATCTGTACCATGTTCTTGACGAACAACACAGTTGACGCCTTTTTTCTTGAGCGTATCATAGAAGGCCATCACACGATCTTTGGGACTACGGCTATACTGGTCGTGCTCACTGACCGGGTTATAAGGAATCAAGTTAACATAGGACAATTTCTTAATGTTTTTCAGCAATTCTGCCAACTCAAGCGCTTGTTCAACTCCATCATTGACTTCATTAAGCATGATATACTCAAAAGTTACACGGCGGTTGGTTGTTTCGATGTAATACTCAATCGCTGCAAAGAGTTTTTCAATCGGAAAGGCACGGTTAATCTTCATGATGCTTGACCGCAGTTCATTATTCGGAGCATGAAGTGAGACAGCAAGGTTGACCTGTACTCCTTCATTTGCAAAATCACGAATCTTATGAGCCAAGCCAGAAGTTGATACAGTGATATGACGAGCACCGATAGCCATTCCCTTGTCATCATTGATGGTACGGATAAAGTTCAAAACATTAATGTAGTTATCAAATGGTTCTCCAATACCCATAACAACGATATGGCTAACACGTTCATCTTGTCCACGTTCGTCAAAATATTTTTGAACAAGCATAATTTGAGCCACAATTTCTCCGTTATTGAGGTCACGTTGCTTCTTGATCAAGCCTGATGCACAGAAGGTACAACCAATATTGCAGCCTACCTGAGTGGTTACACAAACTGACAAACCGTAGTGCTGGCGCATCAGTACAGTCTCAATCAACATACCGTCTGGCAACTCAAAGAGGTACTTCACAGTACCATCGGCTGACTCTTGAACGATACGTTGTTTCAAAGGATTAACCACAAACTGCTCGTTGAGTTTGGCAATCAAATCCTTAGATAAGTTAGTCATTTCTTCAAATGTCTGAACACGTTTACGGTAGAGCCACTCCCAAATCTGATCAGCTCGGAATTTCTTTTCTCCTTGCTCTAAGACCCATTCTTGCATGCCTTGGCGGGTTAAACTATAAATTGATGGTTTCATGTTATCTCCTTAGTATTCGCTCATTTCTGACGAATAACGAAATGACGCTCTTCCTTAGCTTCTTTTTGAGGTTTTTGCTCTTTTCGACGACGTCTATTTCTCTTTTCTGTATGATTTTTTTTCTTGTTTTGGGAAGGTTTCTTGCCTCTTCGAGAGTCTTTTTCTTCCTCTTTTTTGCGAATCTTCTGGTCGAAAGATGCTCGTTTAGGAGTCTCATTTTCTAAGACAAAGTAGGCACAACCATAGCTACAATACTCGAGTAGGTAATCTTGTAAACGACTGATTTTCTCCAAGGATTCTTCAGCTCGTTCATTTTTGTAGAATCCTCGCAAGCGCAACTGTTCATTACTCCAGTCCCCTACAATATAATCATACTTGTTTAGAACTTCCGAAAAGCGTTGAGTAAAAGCTGTTGCATCAAAGGCTTCCTTACTATTTTCAACCAAGTTGAAGGTGAAACCTTCAGCCTCGACTTTATCTCCAGATAGATGAAATTCTGGACCAGGGAATTTATTGTAATTGTATAATTCAGGTGCAATTTCTTTACGCATAATATTCCTTTTTAACGTTTACTTAATACTCTATTTTACCATATTTTTGCCATATTTACAGCTTTTGATTTAAAATGAAAAAAGTCTGACGATTTCACCCTTTAATTCTAAAAGACACAACTGTACTAAAAAGAAAAAACTGGGAAAACCCAGTTTTTAGTGATTATAGGTAAAGAAATTTGAATAGCGCAATTGCTGTAATAGCAGCAACAATCGGTGCAACTACTGGTACCCATGCATACCACCATTTTGAATCACCCTTGTGTTGACCAAGGATTGATTTAGGAAGTACTGCGTGAAGAAGACGTGGTCCAAAGTCACGAGCTGGGTTCAAACCTGGTCCTGAAGGTCCTCCAAGTGAAGTAACCAAAGCCATTACCAAGAAACCAAGTGCCAAGTGTGCAACAGCTGAAGAACCATTTGTTGATTGTGCAAAAATATTGTGGATAGCATTTTTAACATCTGATTCTGCGATTTTTTGACCTGCTAATGTAGCTTGCTGAACTTGTTGTTGAACTGTAGATTCTGCGACAGCTTTAAGTTCCGCACCAAAATGTAGTTTTGTCAAACCAAGAGCTGCAAAGAAAAGAACAAATGAACCGACGAACTCATTGATAAATCCGTTAACTGTTGCTGCATAGCGTGATTCTTTTGTACCATGGTCCAAACTTGAAATAGTTGAGAAAGATCCCAAAATGTTATTTGGGTTTTCAGTTTGCAAGTAGTATGGACGGTGAGTTGCAACAACCAAGGCTTGTCCGAAGATTGCTCCCAAAACTTGAGCAATGATGTAAAATGGTACTTGCCCCCATTCAAAGAGACCGCTAACTGCAAGTCCAAGAGTGAAGGCTGGGTTGATGTGGTTACCAGAAACGTTACCAAACATCAAAGCTGGGATCATAACCCCCATACCGTAACCAACAGCGATAACGAGCCAGCCACTTTGGTGACCTTTCGTACCTTTAAGTTCAACGTTGGCAACTGCACCATTACCTAAGATAATCAAGATGGCTGTTCCCAAAAATTCAGTGGCATATTTGACTGCCCATGTGAAATCCATTGATAGATTCTCCTTAATATTTTTTAGACAATCCCTATTCTATCAATTTTTAAACCTTTTAGCAACAGATTTTCTAAAAGAAACCTATGGAAAACGCTTTTATTTAGGGCTTTAAAAAAAGAGAGTGGGACAGAAATCGGTAATTCGTTAGAATTCAATTTCGTCGTCCCACCTCCGCACAGTTGAGTAGGGCTGTAAAAGCTAATGAAATCAGCGAAGTAGAGCCCACTCAACCACTGCGTCTTGCTCGACAATCCAAAGAAAATTGAGAGGCTAGGACTTTTGTCCCAGCCTCTTCATATCCTATTACTGGCGCTGACCAAAATCTTTAATCATCTGTTCCATTTCTTCACGACTTGGAGTTGTTAGCATATAGAGATAGTCTCCCTGCAACTCAGCAAAGGCCGCTGGCATGATTTTTTTGACCTTAAACTGCTGACCGTATTTTGCAAGCAAGTCTTTTTCTGAGTAAAGGTAGTTAGCATTAGCACGACGAGAAGTTGCTAGACAATACTGGGTTTCAAATGGAGACTCTGGGAAGGGTTCACCCGCAACAATAGCAGCATAGCCCTTGTACAAATCTAAAGAATGAGCATAGTTATAGACATCAATAGTGAAACCACCTGCAGGACGGTTATTGTACTCGATGGCAATATAATCATCACCCTCACGGAAGAACTCGATATGGAAAAAACGCTCTTTCATGCCAAATTCCTTGACGATTGCCTCACCGTACTTGCGAAGTTTTGGATCCATTTCCTTAAGAATATAGTAAGAATTATCCATCTTGTAGAGCATCAAATCTAAAGGAGTGTAGGCATAATCAAATGTTGTCGAGAAGACAATATTTCCCTCTCTATCTACCAAACCATCGAAGGTACAGATTTCACTAGAGGTAACAAATTTTTCAAAGAAATAAATGGTTGAGTGGTCCCATTCTTGCTTGAACTTGTTCACATCTTTCTGACTTTCTAGCTTAAAGGTAGCTGCTGCTCCCACTCCATTGTCAGGTTTTGCAATCATCGGAAGTCCAATTTCTTTCACAGCTTTGTCAACATCTGCTTCTGTTTCAATGACAGCACCTGGAACAACTGGTACCCCAGCTTTTTGGAAGAGTTTTTTCATCTCAGACTTGAACTTGGTCTTCTTGAGGTCTTCTGGTTTGGTACCAAAAACATGAAACTGTTCACGAAGAGCAGCATCCAACTCTAGCCAGTATTCATTATGAGATTCGATGCGGTCAATTGGACCATGCTTATAGAAAAGAAAGGCAACTGCACGTTTAACCTCATCGATATTTTCGAGATTATCAACTCGGAAGTACTCCGTCAAGCTATTGCGCAATGGTTCGTCTAGCTGTTCGTAGGGTTCTTGCCCAATCCCTAGAACTGTGATTCCTTTATTGGCTAACTCAATACTAAATTGCTGAAAATTTTGTGGGTAATAGGGTGAAATTACAAGATAATTCATAAGCAACTCCTTTTATAGACTCATGTGACCGAGGAAATAAGGCATTTGTTTGCGCCACCATTCCCAGTCATGGGCAACATCGTGCCCCCATTCTGCAAACCAGGCAGGAATTTGTTTTTGGTCAAAGGCTTCTTTTAACTTGTAGTAAGAAGGAAGGCCATCCTGTTCCCAAGCACCTAGTCCAGTACAAATCACAATCTCAGCCTGACGATAACGGTCAATAAACCAACCATCATTTTGATTCCAGATGTAGTCTACTGGTGAATTTTGATAGATAGCATCATCATTATAGTAGTCACCTACAAAGAAACGTGCATCATAAACACCACTGAGGGCAATTACCTTGGTAAAGACGTCTGGATGTTGGAGGAAGAAATTCAAAGCATGATAGGCTCCCATAGAGCATCCTGTTGTCATCATACCGTCAAACCAGCCTGTCTTGTGCTTGATAAAAGGAATAGCTTCTTCAATCACATATCGTTCATAGGCACGGTGCATCTCAGCTTGATCATGACTATTTTTCCAAGTCGCAAGCCAGCTCTCACTATCTACACTTGAAAGGGTAAAGAACTGCACGCGCCCTTCTTCAATGAAAGATGCACAAGCATCGATCATTCCAAAATCATAGTACTCATTATGGCTACCACCTGAAGAAGCAAAGACAACAACTGGGATACCTCCATGTCCGTATCGATTAACGTACATTTCACGATTTAGATGGCCACTCCAGTGGCTAAGATGTTCAATATGCATATCCTGTCTCCTTTATACTAATTACCAATTTTCTGCAAAAAAGCGTAGGCAAGCTGGAAGATTTTCTGCCCATGGAATTTCATGGTGGATAGCCCCAGCCTGAACCTTGAGTGAAAGATTTTCTAACTGTACTCCTCCTGCTATCAAATCATGATAATAGCGAAGAGAAGAGTCAATATAGGCCTGCTTAATATTACCAGCCATGAGGGTCTTGTCTGTGTCGTCTGCTTCTTCCGTACCAACATAGATAAAAACACGCTGGTCAGGCAATAGTTTTTTTCGCTCGATATAGCGATCAAAGGCTTCTTGGTGAAGCCAATTAGCAGATGAAAAGACACCTAAGCACCCAATCTGGTCTTGATACTCCAAGCCAATAAACTGAGTAATATTGCCACCTAGAGAAGAGCCAATCATAGCAGTGTGCTTGCGGTCAGACTTTGTACGATAGTTTTCATCGATAAAGGGTTTGACCACTTCCATAACAAACTCAGCATACTCGACTCCCTTACCACCAAATTGTTGACCAGGAATATTAGACTCTTGGAATTTCCATGCCGCATACTCATTCATCCGTCCAAATCCATCATTGTCAATAGCCACGATTATCATACGGCTGATATCAGGATTTCGCTTGATGGCAGGAATAATCTTCCAGGAATGTCCAACGTAAGATTCCTTACTATAAAAGACATTTTGTCCATCGTGGAAATAGACAACTGGGTAAGTTCGATCCGTGTCTTTCTCATAGTTTTTAGGAAGAAGTACACGTACCCGTCGCTCCTTACCTGTGTAGGGAACCACTAATTTATGCTCTCGCATTTTCAGGTAAAAGTAGGATTGATTCATTGTCAGAAAACTCTCTATATTCAAAATTTTATCTTATTATAGCACAAAAATAGAAAAAAGTCGGTTTTCGTCCAAATTTAGGATAAAAACTAACTTTTTTTCTGAGGAATTTCAGTTTCTTCACATTAAAGAAGATCTTCAATTAATTCATCGACAGCATCTTTTTCGGCTTGCGGTGTGATTTCTGTTATCATAATTCCTGCTACTGCTCGCTCAACCAATCCTTCAACATCCATACGTGTTTCATACTGTTCAGCATTCTTAATTTTAGGATTTGTTTTAGGACGGTCAGGCGCAAAAATCGTACAGCAGTCTTCAAAAGGTTGGATAGAAATTTCAAAGGTATCAATTTCCTGAGCAATATCTATGATTTCCAACTTATCCATAGTTACAACTGGACGGATAATTGGTGTATTGGTCACGGCATTGATAGCCTGCATACTTTCTAAGGTTTGGCTAGCCACCTGACCAAGACTTTCACCATTGATGATGACCAAACCTTTTCTCACTTCACGGATACGGTCGGTAATCCGCATCATAAAGCGACGAGTCAGAGTCATGAGGTAAGCTTCTGGGGCCTTAGCCTTAATCTCTTCTTGAATCTCCGTGAATGGCACTTCGATAAACTGGATATTCCCACCGAACTTAGTCAATTTACGGGTCAAATCCTGCGCTTTCTTAAGGGCACCTGGACTAGTATACGGTGGGCTAGCAAAGTGAACAGCCTCAATATCCACACCACGTTTTAGTGCAAGATAACCTGCTACAGGAGAGTCAATCCCCCCTGACAACATGAGCATACCTTTCCCAGAAGTACCAACTGGCAAACCACCAGCCCCACGAATGGTCTCATAGGAAAGATAAGCCGCCTCTTCACGAATCTCCACTTGAAGATTGATATCGGGATTTTTCATCTGGGCTTGTACATTTGGAATGGCGTCAAAAACAGCACCACCAAGAACTTGATTAAGTTCTCGACTATCCAGTTCAAAGTTGTGATCACTACGTTTGCTAGAGATCTTAAAGGTCATTCCTTCCTTATAAATGTCCTGCATAATCTCTTGGACAGCAGATTTAAGAACTTCTACAGATTTTTCAACCTTATACACTGGAGAAAAGTTTTGAATCCCGAAAACCTGTTTGAGAGACTCAGCTACTGCTGCATAGTCGGCTCCATTAAGATAAGCATGGGCACGGTCGCGATCAGCAGTTACCTTGATTTGAGGATAGATGGACAAGACATCTGAGATATTATTACGAAGTTTATTGATGAAACGCATACGGTTTTTACCTTTGGTTGAAAGTTCCCCGTAGCGAATCATAATTTCTGAATATTGCATGAATACTCCTATCTTACTTTTCTAGTTTGATTGTAAATTAATTTTAGCTTAGTCAAAAATTGTTCAACTTGACTCATGTCATTTTCTAGGTCTAGGCTGACGCGGACTGCTGACTGGGCCTTATCTTTTTCAACCCCCATAGCAATCAGAGTTCCAGCAGGTTTTCCTGCTTTGGATGAGCAAGCAGAGGTTGTGGAAATGAAAATATCATAGTCTTCAAATGCATGAACGATGACTTCACCACGGACACCCTTAATCCCAAAGGTCAGAATATGAGGGGCAAAATCCTCCTCTCCTGAGAAGACAAAAATATCAGGATATTCAAGAAGGGCTTGCCGAATGACTGCCTTCATCTGACTTGTTTTGCTTGTAAACAAATCCAGTTTTTCCATGGCCAAACGTAAGGCCTTGGCTGTCGCAGCAATACCTGCTACATTCTCAGTTGTTGAACGATAGTCACGTTCTTGCCCACCACCAGTTAATAGGGGCATAATCTTCTTACCTGACTTGATATAGACAAAGCCAACACCACGAACTCCGTGGAATTTATGGCTAGAGAAGGTCGCAAAATCCACTCGATCAGTCAAATACTTTTCTGCCGGAATCTTAGCTAAAGCTTGAACCGCATCAACATGGAAGGAAATCGTTGGCTTATCTGCCAAAAGTTCTGAAATAGCTTCAATAGGCTGGATTGAGCCAATTTCATTGTTAACCGCCATAATAGAAATAAGTGTGGTATCAGGCCGGAGTAGATTTGCTAAAGCAGCTACATCTACAAATCCTTTTTTATCTACTGGTGCAAAATCCACCTCAAATCCTTGAGTCTTCAGCCAGAGAGCTGACTCCTTGACTGCTGGATGCTCAATGTCAGACACAATAATGTGTTTACCAAATTGCGATTTTTCAAAAGCGACACCTTTGATAACCCAGTTATCTCCTTCGGTACCACCAGATGTAAAGAAGATTTCGTCACTTTTCTTACCAATTAAATCCGCTATCTGCTGTCGAGAAGCTTCTAAAATTCTGGTAGATTGGTCGCCCAATCGATGGAGACTGGAAGGATTTCCAATAATTTTTGCAGACACCTGCATATAGGTTTCAAGTGCTTCTGGATAAGGCTTTGTTGTAGCCGAATTATCAAAGTAAATCATGGGTTCTCACGCTTTCTAAAATCACTCCTTCTATTGTATCACGAAACAGTTCAGGCGACAAGAAAGGCCGTTCAGCTTCATTTAAGTTTTTTTTAAAGTTTTTCGGTATAATGAAGCATAGTAAAGGAGAGATATTATGTCTAATTACCGTAGAAGATCTAAACCTAAAAGTGACCATATCAAAAAAGGATTTACTGTCTTTCAAAAAACCATCGCGACTATCGCTAGTATTTTAGGTTTGATTACTGCTAGTATTACTATCATGAATGCTTTTGATAAAAATAAAAAAGAAACTCCATCTCAAACGACCACTATCATCAAAGAAGTCCAAAAAGAAAGTTCAGGAGAAAATAATAGCCCTACCCAAAATCAAAACAAGGGGCAGGAAGTAACCCAGAAAGAGGAAGCTCAAACCACTGAAACCAAAGCAAATGCTAATAGTGATGAAAAATCTTCAAAAACTGAACAAAACGAAACTTCTCCATCTAATAATCAAGCCGTAGATACCGAAAGTGAAGCTAGTAATGGAGCATCCTAAGCCTATTAGCTGATACCTTAGATAAGAATAAGAAAAACCAGGAACTTTTGTTCCTGGTTTTTTATCGCAAACAGAAAGTTTTGAATGTACTTATTTCTGTTTCTAGTAATGGTTCTTAGTCTCTTTTACCTTTTTTGATAAAAGCTGCAGATGCAAGTAAACCAAGACTACCTAACAAGGCTAAACCAACTGAATGTTGTTCACCTGTAGCTGGAAGTTGTTCTTTAACTTCAGGTGTTGATTCTTGTAGTTTTTCTTGTTCTGAAGGTTGATTAGTAACAGTTGGTACTGGTTTTTGCTCCTCTGATGGAGTTACAGATTCAGCTACAGTCTTATAGACAATTGCGTAAGCAGTCAAGTCAGTTGTTGTAAATTCAACCTTACCATCTCGGACAGTGTAAGCTAGTTCTTGCAATTCGTTAGTTGCAGTGATTGCGTAAACTGTTTCTACTTCCTTAGCTAGAGGCAATCGAACAATAACTACACTACCTGGTTTAACAACTTTCCCCTTATCATCCTTAAGTTGAAGATGATAGATATCATATGTCTTACCAGCCAATTCCTTGTTAACTTCTGACTTGCTTTCTACTCGAACAGCAGTTCCAAGATCTTTGCTTCTTCCGATAATCTCTACCTTACCAGTTTCATCCAATAAGGACTTCAACTTGTCTTCTGATGGTTTTTCTTGAGTATCCGGATTTGAAACAGATCCTGTATATTCGGGAACTTCAGTCTTAGTTGCTTCAGCCGCATTAACACCACCCTTGAACTCTGGTACTTCTACTACTGGAGCTGGCTCGTCACCTACTGTGCCAATAACTCCTGTATATTCTGGTACTTCTACTACTGGAGCTGGCTCATCACCCGCTGTGCCGATAACGCCTGTGTATTCTGGTACTTCTACTACTGGAGCTGGCTCATCACCTGCTGTGCCGATAACGCCTGTGTATTCTGGTACTTCTACTACTGGTGCTGGTTCATCACCTGCTGTGCCAATAACTCCTGTGTATTCTGGTACTTCTACTACTGGAGCTGGTTCATCACCTGCTGTGCCGATAACGCCTGTGTATTCTGGTACTTCTACTACTGGTGCTGGCTCATCACCTGCTGTACCAATAACTCCTGTGTATTCTGGTACTTCTACTACTGGAGCTGGCTCATCACCTGCTGTGCTGATAACGCCTGTGTATTCTGGTACTTCATTTACTGCCCCTTCAGCACCATTTACGCCACCTGTAAACTCTGGTACTTCTACTACTGGAGCCGGTTCATCACCCTTGCTAGTTGTAGGTGCAGGTGTTTCTGGTTCTTCTGTGATTTCTTGATAGAAAGTTGTCAACTCATAGAATTCTGGCTTGCCACCTTCCCAAGTGATTTTCACATCTAGCAATGGTGCACCTTCTTTAATAGCAAATGTCTGGAAGCTTGACTTGATTTCGCCTAAATCCGTCCATGTATCTGCCTTGCCTTCTTTAAGAGTACGTGCGAGCACACGAGCTTTTACTCCTTGAGGAAGACTTGAAACAAGTCGAATATGGTTAGCATCTGTTGGTTCTGACAAGTGGTATACAAGTTCACCCTGTTCTTTTTCAGCTTTATAGCTAGTTAAAACTTTACCATCTACCAAGTTAGTGTAGAGGTTACCTTGGCTCTCACCACTGTTTCCTTCTACAGTTGGATCATTGATTGGTTTCACAAATTCACCATCATTGATTACCAACTCTGTGAATCCTACAAAGCGAGCATCGTAGTCAGCAGTAAATAGAACACGCAGATAGTTAGCTTTAACTGGACTTGTTAGTTCTCCTTCGATGTAACGATTTCCTGGCATCTTAGAATCATGTGTCCATCCATCTGTTAAGGAATCATCACGAGTTTCATTGGCAACGCCGTCACCAACAGTGACAACATCTGTCCAAGTCTTACCATCTTGACTAACTTGAATCTTACCATCACGGAGATAGTTTTGAGTACCATCTTGGATGTAAGCTCGAATCTTCTTGATTTCACGTTGGCTACCAAGTTTAAGAGTGATGTGACCATCTTTACGAGCATAGTCTGAGAACTCTACAAAGTTGTTATAGACACCGTCAAACAATTGATCTAAGTTCTTGAGCTTACGAACATCGTTAGTACCATAGTAAGGGTTGATGCCCAATGAAGTTGAATCAAGTGTAGTTGCCTGTACTTCTTTTGTTTGAACAAGAAGAGATGTTGCTGTTACCGCTTGCTCTTGATCAGTTTTATTGACCAAACGAACATAACGCACTAATGACTTGTCAGTCAATTGATCAGCTGGATACCATTCTTGCGCATTTGCAGAGTACTCCAAGTTGAGAGATGGATTTTCGATACCGATAGCTTGAATACTTTCTGCTTGATGGAGTCGATCCAACTTCATACCCAAGTAGCTATTAGCTGGAAGCTTAGTTCCACTTGGAATTTGCATGTCATAACGACCAAGGCTATCATAAACTGGAGTTGACTTCAAGCTTTCAACATTTGTATCAGTTAATTCGCTGTTACCTGAACGTGTTTCAACTGAGAAGTCTCCGATACGCCACCATAGATTGATATCCTTAGTGTTACGAACACGAACGTAGCGGGCTGTGATTGGTGTTTCGATTTCTTTGGTTTGTTCACCAGTCAAGCGATCCAATTCTTGCCATGAGCTACCATCTGTAGAATACTCAAGAACACCTTCTGCTAGTTTATCACCTGAACCTTGGTGGAGACGAACTTTCGTAATCGGTTTAACTTCACCTAAATCAAGTTGTACCCATCCATTAGCTGGAGTTGTATCTGTTCGATCAGCATTTGCAAGCATTGCTTCAGTATTATCACGTCCGTCTGTAATCTGACCAACTGTTGTGTTGTACTTATACATAAGATTTGGACTGATAGTCACAGTAGCTGACTGTTTAGCACGAGTAACTTCTACAGGACGGTTAACAGCAATTTCTCTTACAGCGAACCAAGTATTAGCTCGATCAGAAGTCGCAATCATTCGAACTGCTTTGGCATTGATATTGAGATTTTCAAATTTAAGCAGTGGCTCATTACCAGTGTAACTTGGTTCTGAAAGTGTTACCCACTCATCATTTTCATTGAGATACTCAACCTTAGCATTGTTAAAGGTATCGCGTGGATTTGCTTGTGTTCCCATTGCAAATGTCAAGTTTTGAATTGGAACAGCTTTATTAAATTTCAAACCAATATAGTCACCAGTTTGAATACTGTTTGGTGATTTGATAAGGGCATGTGTTCCTAAATCTCCATCCGTTACTTCAGCTAGTCCACCTTCGACACCTGTACGGTTAGTGATAAAAGTACTAATCACTTGGTCAGGATGCAAGGCTTTTTGAACTTCTGTTGCAAGGATTTCACGAAGTCCAAGCAAGAATGGACGAATATGTTGTACACCCAACTCAGCTCTTTCATCATGGTCAACATAGTGGAAGGTATAAGTTTGTGATTGTTCGTAGAGTTTCAAGCCCTTATAGTAACTATCCCAAAGTTTTGCAGAATCGTTCTTTTCGATAGCTTCTGTACCATCAAGAAGAGCTGCTAGAGCATCCATTTGATCGATGGTATTATCCAACCAATAGTGGATTTGAGCACGCATCTTTTCATCACCAGATGCTTTATAAAGTTGTGCTGCAGCTTTTAGTTTAGCAAATTCTGCACGCAATTCTTCACGTTCTGCACTGATATCTTGGCCTGCTTTCAACTTAGACATGAAGGCTGCCAATTTCGGTGCGAGTTCCACAGATTCTTCCAATTTCACAACACGACCATCCATGTTTTGGTTGATCATATGTTTACCAAGTTCACGGAAGGCAACTGATGCTTCGCTATCTGTAAATTTACCAGTTTCAACAAAGTTGAAGGCGATGTCATTTACTCTCTTAGCTTCTTCTTCAGATTTCCATTGTTTCCATGCGTACTGAGCTGCAGAGAAGAGGGCAATCTTAGAAGGCTCAGATTGTTGCATTGGATTCAACATGATACCTGATAGGAGTGTCGGATCCACGTTTGGATGAAGGAATTTCTCACCGCCACCCAAAATCAAGTGTTGTTTAGAGTTATCTGTAACTGGCCAGTTTACCCATAGAGAAACTGGGCGGTAGGTCTTACCTCCTGCAGTTAGGTTGTTCTTAAGATTTTCAAGGAATCTTTCTGATACTTCACCCCAAATCTTACCACCAGTCAATGTCATTGATGCTGAAGTTGGAAGATTTTCATTTAGAGATTTCAACTCATCTTCACGACCATTACCCCAATACTGACCTGGGACAAAGATCATTTCCTTACGAAGACCTACATAAGTTGCTTGTTTTTCAGTCAACCAGTCTGTCATGTCCTTCATCAAGCGGTTGTAGCTATTGTAGCCACCAACTGGACTAGGAGCATCATCAGCTAGGATACCAAACTCGCGTACACCTGCATCCATCAACTGAGTAAATTTAGCTTTAATCGTATCTAAATCTTGTTGATATTGCGCATCATTACCAAAACGGATACGATCGTTCATGAATGGATGGATTGTCCATACATAACGAGTCTTATTTTGGTTCCCGACACGAGCCAATTCACGGATTTCAGCTAATTTTTCTTCTGGATAAAGTTCACGCCATTTCTTGTTATGGTATGGATCATCTTTCGGTGCAAAGAAGTATTGAGTTAACTTCAAGTCACCACCATAGCGCATGAGTTCAGCACGATCAGCATTAGACCATGGGTTTCCATAGTAACCTTCGATAAAGCCACGGTTCTTAATCTCAGCAAAGTCTTCAACTGTTACATTACGCAAGACTGGAGCTTCGCTTTCATTAAGCATGTGTTTGAGAGTCGTCAAACCATAGAAGACAGCATCTGTATCCTTACCGACGATAGAGATTGTATTGTTCTTGATTGACAAGGCATAGGCATCAATCTTATCAAAGAGTCCTTGAGAAATTCCAGACACTTCTTTTTCAGCCTGTGAATTTTGACCATGAACACCAAGGTAGATGTTGGTAGCACCTGCCACTGCTGTTTGACTACTTGTGTAAGAGATTTGATGATCTTGTAGGACACTCTTCAAGCGGTTACGAGTATAGATATCTAATTGGTCACCCATCACAAGGTTCACTTGTTTATGGAGTTTTGTGACACCCTCACCATAGGTTACTTTTTGTGGAATTGGGAAGACCTTGTACTCTTTCTTGAGGTAATCTTGGCTTTGGGCTGCAGCTGCAACAGCTTCATCACTAGCAGGTTTCGTTGCTACAAAGCTATCAGCTAGTTCAGTCGTTCCATCACCTTTTTCCTCAACTTTTGGTTTTTCTGGAGTCTCTGGTGTTTCTGGAGTCTCTGGTGTAGCTGGATTTTCTACTTCACTATCAGAAAGTGGCTTGAGAAGTTGAATTTCAGCAGCGCTTCCAAACCCACCAACACCTGCTAGAACTTTTAATTCTACCTTGTCAGTTTCAATTGCTGCAAAGTTAACTGTCTTCTCTTTGGAATTGTTTTCCCAAGTTCCTGAAGCAACTTTGACCATTTGTCCATCTTTTTGAGCGTAGATTTCGTAAGAAGTTACGACACCATTTCCGCCTCCTGGACGTGGAAGATAGGTTAAACCATTTACTTTTTCAGCCGCTTTCAAGTTCATTGCAACGGTGAATGGCGCTTGATCTCCAGACCATTTTGAATGCCAGAAGGTATTTGGATCATTATCAAAGGCTTTTTCTACAGGACCTTCTGCATCTGTTCCAGGTAATTGTTGGCTAGTAGCAGAAACTGTAAATTTATCATTTGGAATCAAACGTGGGTTTACGAATGGTTCATTTGATAACTCAGCACTATGCAAGATTCCTTTGAAACCACCGATTGTTTCAAGCGGTAGTACCAAACTGTTGTGGGCAAAACGTGGATAAGCAGGATTTGCAATACGTTCAACCTTTTCACCATCTACATAAACTTCTGTTACTTGTGGTTTGGTTACAACAGAAATTTGATAGCGTTTATTCTTTTCAAGTTTCTTGTTGAATTGAATATGGAATTGTTCAAATTTATAAGCGAGGTAGCCATCCTTATCCGCAAGATAAAGTTGGTTGTCTCCACTAGTTGAGAAGGTTTGTTGACCATCACCAGTTACAGTAACATCCAATTTCAAGACATGACTCGGACCAACATCACCAACAAGACCTTCGATAGTGCTATCTTTTTCGAAGTTCAAACCTGCTTCAGACTTCTGTACTTTCTTAGCAAGATAATCTTTGATAGTTTCTGGTTTAATGTTGAATAGGTCGCTTTCTTCTACTGTCTTATCTGGATTTGATTGCGGTGCATAAATACTAGTTGGCTGGATACGTTCTGCATAGGTCTTAGCTGCACGATCTGAACCCCAAGTGCGTTCTGCAGTTGATTGCATACTCTTGAAGAAGCGTTTAAAGATATCATATGAAGTTAAACCAGTTTCATGGAGGTCAATGTTGTCATTCCAAACTGCATGACCACCACCGATGATATTTGGATTAGATGCTTCTAAGCGTGGTCCTCCACCTGTTGAGAAGTCATTTGGTGTCCAGCGATTGTATTGAGTTTCGTAGTTAGCATAATCGCCATAACCACCTTGACTGTTGCTTCCGCTTGGGACACTATAGGTTGGAATATCTGTGATATTGATAATCTTGGCACCCTGAGCAATTGCAGCCGCTGGACGTTGCCAACCAATACTCCAAATATCAACTTCTACTCCATTCCAATCAACTGGCGTTGTACCAGGCTTAGCACTAAGTGAGCCCCAAATACGAGGTGTATAACCTTTTCCTTTGATGTACTGAATCATATCGTTGACGTAGCGACGATAGCTTTCTCTACTGCCGTAGTACTCATCAGTTCCGATATGAACTGTTGAGACACCATGAAGTGGTGCATTTTCTCCATCGAGCAATTTATCATAGACTGATTTAACAAAAGCAAGAGTTTCTTCGTACTTATTATCCAAGTCCAACATAGCAACACGTTCTACATTGTGCTTACCTCTATAATCGCTCAGACTACCTTTATACATAAGGTCTGGACGAACTTTAACAAAGGACAAAGCGTGACCTGGTGTGTCAATCTCAGGAACAAGATTGATATGCAAAGCTTTAGCCAACTTGATAATCTGTTGCATTTCTTCCTTAGTATAATGCTGGTCTGATGTTAATTTTTCACCATTTTCTCCGACAACATCAGTTTCCACACGGAAACCTGTCTTGGCATTTTTAAGAACATAATCCAGTTCCTCTTGTTGACTAAGATGTTTTCCTTCCAAGTGTTTTTCTAGGAAGATATAGTTATCATTAAGGTGCAACTGCAAGTCATTCATCTTGTAGTAAGCCATGTTGAGCATGATGTCTACAAGCGTATCATAAGGGATAAACTTACGACCTGTGTCTAGCATAAAGCCACGGTGGCTGAAGCTTGGGAAGTCACGGATTTCACCGTTCTGTAGGTCATTTTCTCCCATTTGAAGAAGAGTACGAGTTGCGTAAAATGCACCTGCATTAGTCGCTGCTTCTACTGTGATAACTCCATCTTTAATGGTGATACCATAGCCTTCTTTACCATAGCCCTTGTCTTCAACCTTTTTAAATTCAATTCGGTTTTGAGCTGATTGATCACCTGTAGCGATTTCTAGCCCTCGACTTTCAAGGTCAGTTTGGTAGAATTTAGCTTCTTGACCAAATCCAGAATCTCCGACAGAAATAACCGTATCAGAAGTTATAGAAGTTTTACCTTCAGTTCCATACCACTGTTGAACTGCTGGTGCAACAGCTGGTTTGGTTCCAACACCTTCATCTGCGTGCAAACCTTTAATAAGAACTTCAAATTCTTTTGTGAAGGTATGGCTATCCTTAATCTGTTGAACCATAACTTTCACACGTTGGTCTGTTAATGGTGTATAAATTTTATTATTTAGATCAACAACACCCTGTTTGTTGCTACCAATCAAGCTAACTTGACCAGGCAATTTAGGTAAAACGAGTGATTTCCCATTTTCAGCAACTTCGAGTTCAGTTACTTGGCGAATATCTGTTGGTTTGCTTGCATCTGGAATGTTTGAATACGCACGAATCTCTTGGATACCAACGTTTTTCCAGTTCATAGTGCCAGCTTGATAGTCAGTAATTTCAAGTTTAAGGTACTTAGCATGGATAGCTTCTTTTAAGTCAACCTTCTCATCAAGAACGGGCTCTCCAGTACGCTGATGAGCCAACTTCCATTCTCCAGGACCTGATCCATTCACATTATCTTGACCAGCATAATAAAGATTCCAAGATTTGATGTTTGGATCATTTCGTTCACCACGAACACGACGGTCCCAATCAATCTCCACATGCTTAATTACAGTTGTCTTTTCAAGCTTAAATTCGATTGTTGGTTTCTCAACGTTTTGGTCAGTAGCCCAACGAGTATCAGGTTTTCCGTCAATTGCCTTTTCTGCTGTAAATGGTGTATTGGCTTCATGGTTTGAAGCTGTAGCAGAAGCTTTTTCCAAATGATTGACATCTGGTGTATCTACTACATCTTTAGTCGCAGGAGTTTCAGCTGGTTTAGCCTCAGAAACTGGTTCCACTTTAGGATTTGTAGATGGTTTTGAAGCCACTTCTTCCTTAGGAGTAGGAGTTTCAGCTGGTTTTGGAATAGTTGCTTCAGGTTGTCTTTCAGATTCAGCTGGTTGATCCTCAGCTTGTCCTGTAGCAGCCGCTGCCTCTGCTTTTTGAATAGCTTCAGCTAAATCTGCCGGCAGCTTATCCATTGGCTGAACTTGAGTAACTACTCCCTCTGTTTCTGTAGGCCCCTCTGCTTCTGCAGCTTGAACCATGCCAGCACCAAAGATGCTAGCTCCAATCATTACAGAAGCTGCACCAATTGTGAATTTACGTATACTATAGTGACACCGTTTTTCAAAAAGATGTTTTCCCATTTTTCATCTATTTCCTTTCATGCACTTACCAAAGTAAGCGTTCTCATTCCCCTTTTAAAAAGAGAGGACCAAGAGGTCCTCTCCAGGTGTTCGTTTTCTCCATCACTTCTAGTTAGGAGTTCGAGTTTTCGTTGACGAAATCTCTTTTATATTTTATTCTTTTTTCCCTTTTGCAAGAAATAGAGCAGAGATTGCTAGACTGAGGCTGGCAAGGAAGAAGAGATGCTCTGACTTGCTAGTACCAGTTTCTGGGAGCTTAGCCTTCGTTTCTTCTTTGGTTACTTCTTCCTTAATCCCTAGTTTAGAAGCATCAACTGATTTCTGATTAAGTTCTTGTACTACTGTATTCTGTGGTTTATGATCTAGTTTCTCTGTTGATGGAGTCTGTGGTTTATGATCCAGTTTCTCTGTTGATGGAGTCTGTGGTTTATGATCCAGTTTCTCTGTTGATGGAGTCTGTGGTTTATGATCCAGTTTCTCTGTTGATGGAGTCTGTGGCTTAGAAACTTGTTTATAAACTACTGCATATTGTCCTAGCTGACTAGTTGTGAATTCAACTGTACCATGACCATTTGTAAAGCTTACTGCCTTACCTGATGCTGTATAGTATACTCCAGATACTTGACCAGATACTGGTACTCTAACGAGTACTGCACCTTTCGGTTGAACCTTATGGTTATCTTTATCTAGCAAATGGAGAGCATAAGCATCAAATTTCACACCTTGTAAACTTTGATCCGTTACTTTTTGTACTTTAAGATTTAAATCTGTGGTCAGATCTCTTGATAGTCCTGCAACTACAACTCCTGTAGTTTTATCTGATAAGATCCGAACATTTTCAGTTGGTTTTTCTACTGTAGGTGCTGGTTCGTCGCCTGCTGTGCCAATTGCTCCTGTGTACTCTGGGACTTCTACTACTGGGGCTGGCTCATCGCCTGCTGTTCCAATTGCTCCTGTGTACTCTGAAACTTCTACTACTGGGGCTGGCTCATCACCTGCTGTGCCAATTGCTCCTGTGTACTCTGGTAATTCTACTACTGGTGCCGGCTCATTACCTGCTGTACCAATTGCTCCTGTGTACTCTGGAACTTCTACTACTGGTGCTGGTTCGTCGCCTGCTGTTCCAATTGTTCCTGTGTACTCTGGAACTTCTACTACTGGGGCTGGCTCATCACCTGCTGTTCCAATTGCTCCTGTGTACTCTGGAACCTCTACTACTGGAGCTGGCTCATCACCTGCTGTTCCAATCGGACCTGTGTATTCTGGGACTTCTACTGTTGGTGCTGGTTCGTCACCCTTACTTGTTATTGGAGCATCAGGTTTAGCGGCTTGGTCTTTCAATTGACCCAAATAATCTGCAAAGTATTCAAGCATTCTATTAGTCAATAGGTGATTGTCAGTTGCATATTTCATGCTAGCAACAACACTTGCCACTTCTTCTTGATTGCTCTTATCAGTCAATTTTTGAGCTTTGCCCAAGGCTGCTTCATATGCTGATGTATCAAGACCTGCTTCAGCAACTTGCGGACGAGCAAAGATCAATTCTGCAGCTGATTGATATTGGTTGCCACCATCTCCATAAGTTCTTGTTCCAGTTAGGACAATCTTCTTAGCTTTGATAGTCTTACCAAAGTCGATATCTTTTGGCTTGTTATTGTCTGCCCAATTAGTTGCATTGAAGGTATGTTCCTTACCTGTTTCATCAGTTACTACAAGAGTCACGTCTCTCAAGTTACCATTTGAACCTGAACCACGTGGAACATAACGGAAACCTGTAATTTCAGTTGGTTCTTTCAAGACCATTGTTGCTGGCTTGCCAACATCTCCTCCGCTCCATGATGTATGCCATAGGCTAGACAAGTTACCGTCAAAGGCATTTTCAATACCTTCGCCAGCCTGAGCAGGAGCTGAAAGACTTGCAAAGTCATCTGCTACAAGAGCTATTTTCTTCAAGACTAAAGCATCTTTCAAAGCATTAACCTTAGCGATTTCTGCTTTAGCTTCTTCTACACTAATGTCATCGTCTGATTGACTAAGATTGAAGACCGCTTCTTTCAGAGCATCCATAGACTCTTGGGTATAGTTGGTCATTGCAACTGTTGGAAGATAGTTCTTGACAGCATTTTCTGTCATCATCTTACCAGTCAAGACAATTTCTTCAATTTGAAGTCTATCCATCATGAAGTCATTGTAACCACGGAAGTTAGCATTACCACCAGAATCTCCACGAGTATTACTTGCATTACCTGTAGAGTAGATACCTACCCAAGTATCGCCAGTTTCAGCACCTGTCACAAGGAAGGTTGCACGTTTCGCTTTTTGAGAATCTGTCCATGAGTTTGGTAATTCATGCATTTCGAGATCGCTTGCTTGGCTACCACGACGACCAGATTGGAATTCTCCCTTACCTACAACAAATGCGTAAGTATTATCTGATCCAGCTTCGTAGTCAAATGTGATACGGTAGGTCTTACCTGCTTCGAAGCGGAAGTTTTGTGGAATTGTTTGGTAAACCAAGTTACGACGGCTAACGAGACCGTTTGTCTTGAGTGACCAATTTCCTTCGATAACATCATCAACTTTCTTGCCGTTCCAGTCACGTTGTGTGTATGGAGCATGTTTTTCAGACAAGTGAGTACGGTTGTCTTCAACACCTTCGATTCCACCAATGACAAATGGGAAGATACCTTGTCCAACATTTTCAAAGTCTTGTTTGAAGACGCCTGTTGCAGTATCGTGACCATCACCATACATAGCAGAGTCATTTTCGAAGGTACGGATTTCGTCGAAGTAAGTTGCTTCATCTCCTGCTTCACGACTCAAGGTCAAGGTTACATTTGATACATCTGAACCTGTTGTGAAGAAGGCATACATGTTTTGGAAGTAACTTGTATCATTAACAGTTGCGTTGTCACGACGAGTGTTATGAGCGTATGCTTTAACATAGTTGAGGGCGAGTGACTTGTTCGTGTAGTTGGTCACTTCTTTCTCACCAGTATTAACTGTAATACTTGCTTTAGCATCACTACGGTTATCCACACCGACATAGACTGCATATTTAGTATTTGGTTTCAAGCCAGTCAATTTTTGAGTGAGACTAACTTTTTCTTTAT
This sequence comes from Streptococcus timonensis, assembly GCF_047460355.1. Lineage (GTDB taxonomy): Bacteria > Bacillota > Bacilli > Lactobacillales > Streptococcaceae > Streptococcus > Streptococcus timonensis_A. The sequence goes on from NZ_JASHGL010000004.1 coordinate 33,037, forward strand.
TGCCTTGGATACGAAGCATTTGGTTGGCACCTTGAGACTTCACGATTTCAGCCTTAGATGCATCACCTGTAATCTTCCAATGATCCAAAGATTCGCTGTTAAATCCTTGGTCATAGATATGCATTCCTTCACTCCATGACATTTCAGGATTTGTTTGTTTAGAACGATAAAGAACATAAGGTTGGTTTGCTAGGAGATCAAGAGTAATCTTACCATCTTTGACAGCTACTTCTTGTTCTTCAGTCTTACCTTGGTCTGTTAGTTTGTAAAGGTAAACTTTGCCATTTGCCCAGTCGCTAGGAAGTGTCCAAGTTGTTGCACCTTTTTCAGTGTTGAAATAGTACATTTTTTCCTTGTCGCCAGTTAGCTTGTTACCATTTGCATCCCAATTCCAAGGTGTCAAGTAGGCTGAACCATCTTGAATCACACGATCGTTGAGTGTAACAATTCGTTCACGGTATTGTGGGCTATTAACATCATTAGATTTACGAGTAACAACTACCTTGTTGTTAGCCTCATCGACCAATTCAACCTTCATCTCAGGTGTCCACTTGTAGGTGCCACCATTGTCAGTCATGGTTACTGGTTTACCATTTTCCCATTTGCTAACAGTGAAGTGTTGGAAGTACTTGGTCATCACATCATGAGCAAACAAGTTAGTTACATAACCATTATAGTCGCTACGGCCTTGCCATCCTTCAAAGTCCTTCATGCTGTATCCGCCTAGAAGTGGGTAGTTAGCCGCACCTCCGTAGCTTCTGTAATCACCAACCCAAGCATCTTTTTGGTGGTTACGGATAAAGCGAGTGATGGCACTGTTGATACCTTTATTCGTATAGCCACCATAAGTCAAGTCAGCTGCCCAGTGATGGAAGGTAGAGTCATACTCACCACCATGGCCCCACTCAATTGCAAAGCGCCAACCTTGTTTGTTGATTTCTTTTGCAAGAACGTGAGTTGCCCAAGCACCGTTGTCACCTGATTGGCCGTTACCCCAAACGTCGACATAAACGAAGTCTAGGCCTTCACCCAATTCTTTCTTCAATTCTTCCCAACGTGCTAAACGTCCATGAGCTAAGTCATAAGCTGCATCGATATTGATACCTTGATCAATCCAGTTCCAACCGTAGCTATAGCTACCGTCAGCGTTTTTACGAAGGATATTTTCATTGAAGTATTTTGATTCAGGATAAGTTTCTGAAGCATTGACGTGGATACCGAGATGGGCACCATATTTCTTAGCTTTTTCAATAAGAGCTTTAAAGTCTTCTGTACCACCGATACGTTTACCGATATCTGCGTAGTTCAAGTGACCTGAGTCATGTCCTTCACTACCGTAACCTTTAAGGAGGACACCCTGACCAAGACCATCTGTATGGAGGTTAATCTTCTTGATACCATCCAAGGTCATGAGGAATGGGTTTTGTGCTTGTGAACCAAAGTTCATGGCGATACGGTAGGCTGTAATATTTTTAACTTTTTCCCAACCTTGAGGGTTGTTCATGATGCTACGGTATGCAATCGCACCATCTTGCCAGTCTACTTTATTATCAGCATTGGCATCTTCTGTGATGACAACTTTAGCACTTGGAAGTTCCTTAGTATATGCTGGGAAGACAATACCATTGTGAGCTTTTTCCCACTGCCATTCAGAGCTATGAATTTCAACGTAGTTGGCATTACCAATAGTATTCTTGTAAGCTGTCAAACGTGTCCAATCGTAAGAACCACCACCGTAGCTGTTTTGTGAGTTGCTCCATACACCAGCAGCAAGTTTATCTGTTGAAACAAATCCATACATGTAACCTTTTGCCAAATCTTTCATTGGATTTGTTACTTCGATATGGTCGTCACCACTTACGTGAGTATTGTTTGACATGGTTGCCCCATCAAACTTAGCTCCTGCTTGATCGCTTGATACAGATACCAAGGCATTTCCTAGGAAGCTGATTGAAGAAAGTAGTTTGCGTTCATCATCAATCTTCTGTCCTGGTGTTACCTGGTTATGGTTGACAATCTTAGTTACATCAAAGTGAAGTTGATTGTCCACCACTTGCAAACGAACGGTCATATCTGCATTGATGAGGTTCTCCGCATCACGGAGTTTCATTTCATACTCAGCAGTTGTTGCATTAATCTTCTTATAAGTAACTTCAGGAGTTACTGCATGTTTATTGATGAGGACTTTGTTTATTTGTTGAACTTGACCCGGAAGCTTGTTGCCATTTAGGACGTATTCTTTAATACGTGGGAAGGCTTGGTCAATAACTGCTTTCAATACTGTAGATTCGATCGTGTCATATTTGACTTTACTATCATCTACTGTATCGCCTTTTTCTTTTTCAGCAGCCTCTTGGTCGTTTTTCACACCTTCTTGGTTATCCGTTTTAACGTTTACAATAGTTCTCTCACTACCATTGTAAGTACCAGCTTTAAGAACAATATTCTTCTCATCTTTTAGTTTGTCATTAACTGCAGATGGCAAGGTAACTGTGTCGAAGAGTTTGACATCATTGTTGGTTGCATTGAGTTGTCCGTCTGATTTAAGACTGACCGTCAAGTGGTTGACAGAACCATTTACCGGTGCTGCAACACGACCACCTTGGTACCAAAGTCCACTGCCGTTTGTCTTGTATTCCCAGAACCATCCACCTTGGTCATAACCTACAAAAACGTTGTTATCGGTATCTTTAAATTTCATGAAGACACCAAAGCGAGATTTGCCTGTTTCAGACTCTTCTTTGAAGGTCAAATCAACTGTGGCGTTTCCATTTTCATCAACTGTCAAACCTTCTTTTTCAAACAAGGCTGGTTTTTTACCATTGTCATTTTGAGCAGTTGACGCTAGTTGGTTGTATCGAACTCCATTTTCTTCACGGATCGTTACAGTTCCCTGTTGTTCTTTATTTTCAACAGTTTTCCACTCTGGAGTCACTTCTTTTGATTCAGCCGGTTTAGTTTCTGCTGGTTTGTTCTCAGCTGGTTTTTCTTCTTTCGGCTTATCTTCTTTTGGTTTCTCGTCCTTGTCTTCAACTTGTTTATCAAGTGCATCTAGACCTGCTGGTTTTGTTGTTTCAATGCCCTTAATATAGTTTTGAATCCACTCAAGCTGAGCTGGTGAGAAGAGAATCCCTCCACTGCGGCTTCCAACAACACCATTTTGGTGGATACCAATCAATTTTCCATTTTCATCGAAAATTCCGCCACCACTTGCACCAGGCTCACTTCCTTGATAACTGATCCCACGAACACCCTCACCGTGATTATTGATGTCTTCAACTGTAGTATTTAAGATTGGAGACAGTTTTCCAGTTGGATAACCAAAAACGTGTACCTTATCTCCAACCTTAGTAGTTGCAGGTTTGTCAGTCACTTCAACAGGAGCGTTAGCAAGAGGAGAACGAAGCTTAACGATGGCCAAGTCATTCTTATAACCTTTTAGGAAGCCTTCACGGTCCCAGTGTTTAACGTCATTCTTACTGAATTTAACATCAGGCGCTCCTTCGTAAGAAACTGAATAAACATCATCATCACTCTCAATATTATCAGCTACCTTGCGATTGTTTCCGTCTGGAACATCTTTGATAAAGTTATGAGAAACAGATAAAACTAGATTTTCACCAATGACAATACCGCTACCGACACCAGCTGCACTTTGAATTTTAACAGTCGCCCCATAGTTCAATTCGCCATTTTTTGTTTTAGCGACATCTTCTGGAACTAAACTTGTATCGTCTTTTTCTAAGTCTTCTTTCGAAGCAGTACGGCCACCTTCTTCAGCCTTGTTAAGTTTTTCACGTAAGTCTTCTGGAAGGGCATCCGAAGTTGCCGCTGCTTCTTTTTCTTTCTCGAGTAATTCTTCTTCTGTTTTTGGTCCTTCAGTTACTTCAGGAGAACCTTGGTCTTCACCAGGTTTTGGCGCCTCAAACTCACGTCCATCATTTTCATTTGCGTTAGCAAGAGCTGCGGTCAAATCTGCTGGCATATTTGCTGTTGAACCTGTTTGCGCAGAATCTGCAAGAACAGTGCTAGTTCCAAAGAAAGCTGCACCAATCATGACAGAAGCAACCCCTAATGAAAATTTCCGAATACTATATTTGCAACGTTTTTCAAATAATCTTTTATCCATCGGTTTTTTTGTTCCTTTCAGTTTACAAAGTAAGCGTTTGCATTTTCGTTTAAAAAAATAACCTCCTCTATTTTTTACACTCCCTTATAAACATATAATTTTTTCTATACTAGCTTAATATATCAAAAAAGGGTAAAAAAATCAATACTTTAACAGGTAAAACTAGTAAAAGTAAAATCCAATTTCCTGGCTAGTCTGAAAAGAATTTCAGCAAACCTTATTTCTAGCATTTTAGCAACCAAAAAGAAACTTTATCAAGAAAGTTAAACCACCTTAGTCTAGCTTTTCAATAAAGTTTCTATGCATTTTTATACTGTTTTTACGTTTTTTATTGTTGTAAGACTTTTCGAGGTTTTGTCCCTTCAGCAGGTCCAATAACACCTGCCATCTCTAATTCTTCCATCAATCGAGTCGCTCGGTTAAAACCAACAGATAGACGACGTTGGATCATGGATGCACTTGCTTTTTGAGTTTCAATAACCAAAGCCTTGGCTTCTTCAAAGAGTGGATCCCCACCTTCATCGCCAGAGCCAGAATCACCATCTGACTCAGAAACTTCTCCAGGATCAAAACTGTCATCATAATCAGCATCTGCTTGAGCCTTAATGAAGCTAACAATACGTTCCACATCATCATCAGAGATAAAGGAACCTTGCAAGCGAACAGGATGGTTTTCATCAATTGGCTTAAAGAGCATATCCCCTCGACCAAGCAATTTCTCAGCACCATTTTCATCCAAAATCGTACGTGAATCTGTTCCAGATGAAACAGCAAAGGCTACACGGGAAGGAACATTGGCCTTAATCAAACCTGAGATAACATCCACTGAGGGTCGCTGAGTTGCAAGAATCATGTGAATACCAGCCGCACGCGCCTTTTGTCCGAGTCGGATAATGGCATCTTCTACTTCTTTGCTAGCTACCATCATCAAATCTGCCAACTCATCAACAATCACGACAATTAAAGGTAGAGGCACTTGTTTGTACTCTAACTGAGCGTTAAATTCTTCAACCTTAGCATTAAAGCCAGCGATATTACGGACACCAACTTTTGCAAACAGCTCGTAGCGGTTTTCCATTTCATCTACGACTTTTTGAAGAGCTTTACTTGCCTTGCGAGGATTGGTCACAACTGGAATCAAGAGATGGGGAATATCATTGTAGACCGACAACTCAACCATCTTAGGATCCACCATCATAAATTTGACTTGGTCTGGGCGAGCCTTCATCAGAATACTTGCGATAATACCATTAACTGCAACAGATTTACCAGAACCTGTAGACCCAGCTACAAGTAAGTGAGGCATTTTAGCCAAGTCAAAACTACGAGCTGTTCCGTTAACGGCCTTCCCAAGAGGGATTTCTAGAAGGTTTTCAGGCTTAGTTTGAGACTGTTCCCATAGTTCTCGGAAGGAAACTGTTGCGATTTCTGAGTTTGGAACTTCTATACCGACTAGCGACTTTCCGGGAATCGGTGCTTCAATACGGACATCCTTAGCAGCCAAGGCCAGAGCCAAGTCGTCTGCTAGATTGGAAATACGATTAACACGAACACCAACTGCTGGTTTAACCTCATACTTGGTCACCGATGGACCGATTTCAGCACGTTCAACCGTTACCTTGATACCGAAACTAGCAAAAGTTTCTTCCAAAATCTTGATATTCTCTCTAACAATTTTCTTTTCTTTAGACTGATCTTTTGGTTTATCAGGTGCAAAGAGTTGCAAGGTTGGGAGCTTATATTCCAAGGCCTTTTTAGCAGAAAAATCTACTTCAACATCCTCATCTTCTGCATAATCAGCGCTCTGAGGAATATCACCTACTTGAGGATAATCATAGTCCGCTTGCGGGAGAATAATCTCAGGTTCCACCCATTCTTCCTCAGGAAGCGGTGGAAAATCTTGCAGGGCTTCTTCTGAAAGAATCTCACCTGTTTCCATATCAATTGGAGGTAAACTCAATGCTTCTTGTTCTTCTTGTTCTCTCAGCAATCTTTCTTGCTCTTCTGCTTCTTTACGAGCTTTTTCCTCCTCGCGTTTGATGAAGCGTTCTTGTTTTCTCTGCTCGCGTCGTTCCATCCATAGGTTCATGCGAGTTGCAAGGAAATCAGCAATGTCATAGATAGACCAAGGACTAACCAATAGCATTCCGATTAAGATAAAGATAGCACCTATAAAGTAAGTTCCAATATTTGAAAATAGAAATGCTATCGGAATGTAAAGACCTACCCCTAACAAACCTCCACCAGCAAAACTAGTCACTTGAAAGCTGGTTAAATCTTTATAGATTTGACCAATCGTTCCTTGAAAGACCGCTGAAGCCAAGCTATATTTCCAAACTAGATAGGCTTCAAAAATGAGGAGTAAGCCTGCAAAAATAAAGAAGAAGCCTGCTAGCAAGCCTTCTTGCTTATGTATCCATTTAAAGAAGAATAGATAGATGATTAGAGAAAAAATTGCTAGATAAGCTAGACTACCCACAAGTAAGCGGATTAGATTGTAAATACTGATTCCTACAGCTCCCCATTTAAGAGCAGCAAAAATCAAGAAAATAGCCAGTACTAACGAAATTAACATCCGCTGAATAGCTTTCTTTCTTTCTATTTCTGCTTTAGACGGTCTCCGTCTATTTTTATTTGTATTCTTATTTGCCATGTTTCCATTATAACATATTTCATAAACTTTTCGAGGGATTAAAAAAATGACTGCCCACTTCCGTGTTCAGTCATTTGAATATGTTTGTGATTATTTTTCTATAGGTTTACGTAGGTAACCGTAAACTACACCACTGACAAGTGCTCCTACCAAGACAGATACAAGATAGAGAAGAGCGTTTGAAGTAAGGGCGATAACGAAGATCCCTCCGTGAGGAGCCATGAGCTTGATACCTGTAAGACCAACGAGTCCACCTGCTACTGCAGATCCAAGGATAAAGCTTGGGATAGCACGAGCTGGGTCTGCTGCACCAAATGGTATAGCACCTTCAGTGATGAATGACAAGCCCATAACGATGTTCGTCAAACCAGAGTTGCGTTCTTCTTTGGTAAATTTATTCTTGAAGAGAAGTGTTGCGATAAAGATGGCAAGTGGTGGAACCATTCCTCCAGCCATAACCGCTGCCATGGCTACTGAACCACCAGTAGCTACAGTTGCTGCAAGCGTACCAGTACCAAAGACGTAAGCTGCTTTATTGACAGGGCCACCCATATCGACAGCCATCATTCCTCCAAGGACGATACCTAGAAGGACTGCTGATCCACCTTCAAGACCAGCAAGGAAGTTGTTCATACCAGTGTTGATTGCGGCCATTGGGATATTAACAGCTAACATGACAAAGCCTGTCAAGATTGTTCCAAAAAGTGGCAAGAGAAGGATTGATTTAGCACCTTCAAGGGAGCGAGGAACCTTCACGTATTTCTTAACCAAGAGCACCAAGGCACCTGCGATAAATCCACCTACGAGGGCTCCAAGGAAACCTGATGATACTCCTGCAAGAGCTGAAGTTGCTTCACCACCCTGAGCGTAAGGAATTTTACCAAAGGCATAACCTTCTTTAGCGATAGCACCAGCTACGAAACCGGCTACCAAACCTGGTTTTTCAGCGATTGAGTAAGCAACATATCCTGCAAATACTGGAAGCATCAAACCAAAGGCTGCACCACCAATTTTCATGAACATAGAAGCTAGCTCATGGTAAGAACCAAGATTTCCGAGGCTATCGTTTGGCACACCCATAGCACCATCAATCAAGAAGGCAAGAGCAATCATGATACCACCACCGATAACGAATGGCAACATTTGAGATACACCACTCATCAAGTGTTTGTAGAAAGCACCACCGATACTTTGTTTTTCGTTAGACGCTGTTGAAGCTTTTGCTCCGTTAGCAGCATGATAAACTTCAGCATTTCCAGAAAGAGCCAAGTTGATCAACTCTTCTGTCTTACGAATACCGTCTGCAACTGGACGATTCACCAATGGTTTACCATCGAAACGATCCATCTCAACTGCTTTATCTGCAGCGATGATAACAGCTTTGGCATTGCGGATATCTTCTGCTGTCAATTTGTTGCCAACACCACTTGCACCGTTGGTTTCAACCTTGATACCAACACCCATTTCCGCAGCCACTTTTTGAAGAGCTTCTTGGGCCATGTATGTGTGGGCAATTCCTGTTGTACAAGCTGTAACTGCTACGATAAAATCACCAGATTCATTTGCAGGAGTTTGAACTGGTTCTTGAGCTTTTTCTGAAGCTTGGTCAAAGAGGTCAATGACTTGATCAGCTGATGTTACTTGACGAAGTTTATCAGCAAATCCGTCTTTCATCAAATATTGAGACAATTCTGCCAAGGCAGCCAAGTGAGTATCATTGGCACCTTCTGGAGCAGCAATCATAAAGAAGAGGTCAGTTGGTTGTCCATCTAAACTTTCGTAGTCAACACCCTTGTTTGATTTAGCAAAGAGAACAGTCGCTTCTTTAACAGCAGCATTTTTACTGTGAGGCATTGCGATACCGTCACCCAATCCTGTAGAAGTCAAAGCTTCACGTGCCAAGATTCCTTCTTTAAAGGTTTCAAAATCTGTCATGTATCCGTGTTCAACCAAGCTATGAATCATTTCTTCGATAGCTGCTGTTTTTTCAGTTGCTTGCAAATCAAGCAACATGACATCTTTTCTCAATAAATCTTGAATTTTCATCTTTTTTCTACCTCAACTTTTTCATAAGTTTCTTTAATAAATGCTGCAGTTGCTAAATCATCTGAAAATGTAGTTGCTGTTCCACAAGCCACTCCCCATTTGAAGGCTTCTACTGCGTTTTTTGATTTGACAAACTCACCAGCAAATCCAGCAACCATCGAGTCACCAGCACCCACTGAGTTTTTAACTGTTCCCTTAATCGGTTTAGCAAAGTAAGCTCCCTCAGATGTGACAAGAAGTGCACCGTCTCCAGCCATAGAGATGATGACGTTTTGAGCACCCTTAGCCAATAACTCTCGAGCGTATTTCTCTATTTCATCAAGGCTTTCTAGCTTGACTCCAAAGATAGCTCCCAGTTCATGATTATTTGGTTTGACCAAAAGTGGTTGATAATCCAAACTATCAATTAAGGTTTGACCTTCAAAGTCACAGACTACTTGAGCGCCTGTCTGACGCGTCAAAGCAATTAATTCTTTGTAAATAACATTACCCAAGTTTTTTGCACTCGAACCTGCAAAGACAACTGTATCTTCTGCTGTTAAACTAGAAAGAATGGCTTTTAACTCTTCAAGTTGCTCTGGTTCAACAGTAGGACCTGTCCCATTGATTTCTGTTTCTTGGTCGGCTTTAATCTTAACATTGATACGCGTATCTTCTGCCACTTGGACAAATTGCGTTTCAATTTGTTCTTCAGCTAAAGTATCTGTGATAAATTTTCCAGTAAAGCCTCCAATGAAACCCGTCGCTGTATTTGGAATATCCAAACGCTTCAAGACACGGCTAACATTGATACCTTTACCACCAGCAAACTTATCATCACTGTCCATACGATTGACACTACCAACTTCCACTTTGTCCAAACGGACAATGTAGTCTATAGATGGATTGAGTGTGACTGTATAAATCATACTTCTATTACCTCCGTTTTCTCTTTGATAGCTGGCAAGAGCTCGTGACCCTTGCTTGTAATGACAATAGCACGTTTTATAGGAGCTACCTTAGCAAAACAAGACTGACCAATCTTGGATGAATCTGCTAGAACATATGTCTGTTTAGCATTTTCTAAGATAGCACGCTTGACGGCGCCCTCCTCCATATCTGGAGTTGTAAAGTAACCTTCATCTACACCATTCATTCCAATAAAGGCACGATCAAAGTGCAGTTGGTTAATCTGATTGAGAGCTACTCCTCCGATACTGGCATCTGTTGTCATTTTAACTCCACCACCGATAATGACTGTTGGGATTTGCTTATCCACTAATTGAACCGCATGGTGAATGGAATTGGTTACCACTGTAATGTCTTTTCGCTCCAATTCTTTAATGAGAAAGGCTGTCGTACTTCCTGCATCCACAAAGATAACATCTTTTTCTTTGATGAGAGAAGCTGCTTTTTGAGCAATCAACTTTTTCTCTTGAAGGTTTTTGACAGATTTTTCTTGAATGGTTTCTTCTTCTTGCAAGGAGTGAGGCAGCTCTGCTCCTCCATGCACTCGACGAAGTTTATTTTCAGACTCCAATTCATCTAAATCGCGTCTAACTGTTGATTCTGAAGTATCTAACAAGCCTACCAATTTCTCAAGTGAGACGATTTTATGCTGTTTCAATTCTTCTAAAATCACCTGTTTTCGTTCACTTTTTAGCACTAGTTTACCTCCTGTTAACGATTACAATATTCATTCTATCATAAAAAAGAACAAAGTCAAGCATTTTTTATCATTTTCTTTCACTTTCTATCATTTTCTTTTTCTAAAAATTTATTTGCAAGAAAGAAGGCTTTATGGTAGACTAGGTTAGTAAACAATGGAAGATTACTCAAGAGGCTTAAGAGGCCGTGTTGGAAACGCGGTAGGCGTGTTAAAGCGTGCGTGGGTTCGAATCCCATGTCTTCCGTTTATTTTCAAAAAAGATACCCAAGAAATCTTGGGTATCTTTTTTCTTATATGTTTGTTTTCTAACTTGGGTGAATTTCTTAGAAAATATCAAATAACAATTTCACATTGAGAATTGTTAAGATAATGGAAACGATATAACCAAGAATAGTATTCCATTTAGCATTGGTAAATTCTCCCATTAGTGACTTCTTAGAAGTTAGATAAATCAAAGGGAAGATTGAAAACGGAAGAGCGATTGAAAGAAAGACCTGCGAATAGACCAATAACTGATCCAAGGTTTTTTCCTGATGACCAAACAGAACCGCTACAATCATGACAGGCAACAAGGCAAAGAGACGAGTTGCCAAACGAATGAACCATTGAGGTAATCTCATATGCAAGAAACCTTCCATAACGATTTGTCCAGTCAAGGTACCCGTAATTGTCGAATTTTGACCACTGGCTAATAAAGCCAAGGCAAACAAGGTTGATAAGGTCGAGCTAGCTATAGCTCCTGCAATAGTAGAATCCTGCAAGGCATTATACATTTGAGAGAAGGCAGAAATCTCGGATGCATGGCCGAAAAAGAGAGCCGCCCCGAGAATTAATAGAAGGGAGTTAACCACAAAGGCCAAGGATAATTGGAGATTTGAATCCCAGGTCATAAAGCGCACCGCTTTTCGAACATCATCCTTGTCATTGTGATTGATTCTCCGAGTTTGAGACAAGGAAGAATGCAAATAGAGGTTATGAGGCATAACCGTCGCACCTACAATCCCCAGAGCTAAAGTTAATTGACTTTCATGTCCTGGCAAAGGACTCTCAAATAAGGTCGAATTGGGTAAATAACCCTCAGCGATTCCTTGGAAACTTGGATTTGATAAAGCTACCAGATAAGTAAAGATTGCTAAAATCGTTAAAATCAGTGTTGTAACGATAGCTTCAATCTTCTTAAAGCCAAATTTCATCAAAAGCAATAAGAGAAAGACATCTAGAACCGTCAAAAGGATGGCTATCATAATCGGAATCTTAAAGAGAAGATTGAGAGCAATCGCTGAACCTAGAACTTCTGCCAGATCTGTCGCCATCAAGGCTAATTCTAAAATCACCCATAGACTATAACGAAGCCATTTGGGTGAATGATGAGCCGTTGCTTGAGCCAGGTCCATCTGGGTTACAATACCAAGCTTTCCTGCCATCTGCTGAAGTTGCATAGCAATGAGAGATGAAATCAAGATAACAAACAAGAGACTATACTTATAGGAAGCACCACCGACTACACTGGTAATCCAGTTTCCTGGATCCATATAACCAACTGCGACAAGAGCACCCGGACCTAAAAAGGCCTTTAAATTTTGCCAGAAATGATTGTTATTTGGAGTATCGATAGATTGATTAATCTCAGAGAGTGACACTTTTTTATGAGAAGACATAGATACTTACCTCTTTCTAAACCTACTTTTTCATTATTTTCTATTAGAGAAAAATAAGATTGACTTTAAACTATTAAAACAATGAAAACTATATGAAAAACATTTAGTTTTTTCATTATTTTTCTTAAGGCACCTTAATTATAACAGAAAATATGATAAAAACTTAAGAAAATTCAGGACTTGATTTAATATTTAGGATACAACAAAATGTTGTATTCTTTTTTTGCAAAAGAATACCAAAGAATAAAATAAAAAACGTTGTAAAAACAACGTTTTAGAAAGATTTACAAAACAATGTAAATTATCAATGGAGCCGGTGGGAGTCGAACCCACGTCCAAACACCTGCTAACATATTTGTCTACAACCATAGGTTATGTATTGTTTTAACAATCCCTCGACACATAACTCAAGCCTAGGAACTGCGAGTCTATAAATCTCTTACCAAACTGCTAGACAAAGCTTGATCGTATCTCGCTAATAATAAGACCCATCATCAGACACGAGCAATCCGAATCGGGTCACGCCTGCTGGTTTTTAGGCAGCTAGAGCGTAAGAAGTGTTATTTTTTGCAGTTATATTTAACTGAGCGTTTACGTCGCCACACGGGTTGCAAAATATGCCTCATAATGCCTGTCGAATCCGTAACGACCCCAAAAGACAGTAAAACCATTATACCTTATCTCAGTTAAAAAAGCAAAAGTCATTATAAACACTAATAAGAAAATTTCGGCTGATAGAAATATAGTCTACTTAATCATTACAACCTTGTTTAAGCCAGTCTTCTAAAACTTGATAGACTCCTGCTTGACTATTAGATGGTGCCAAGTCTGTTGCAGCAGCCTTAGCCTTATCATCCGCATTTTCCATAGCATATGCAATTCCAGCCAGTTCTAGCATCTCGACATCATTTTCACTATCACCAAAAGCCATGATTTCTTGAGATTTTATATCCCAACGTTTGAGTAGTTCTTGTAAGCCCCAAGCCTTATGAATACCCTCTTGCAAAATATCGATACAGCCGTAACCACTAGAAACTGCCTGAACATGCCCATTAAAAAGTTGATTGATTTCTTGCAAAACTGTGTCAGAACGTTCCTCTCCGATCACCAAACTCATTTTTAAAACACCGCCAAACAAATCAGTTTGGAGCTCGTCTACAAAATTCATTCGCTTGTATAAAAGCTCAATCATCTCAGGTGTCATAAATTTGTCCAGTTCAGTAAAGACGGTACCCTTTTTCACAAAGCCACCATTCATACTAGTCACCACAAACTGGTCTTGACATTCTCGACCCTTGAAAAATTTTAAAGCCTTATCAACCACCTGGTCATCCCAAGTATGATACTGGATAAGCTGGTCATTTTCAAATATCCGAGCACCATTGGCAACGATAAGAACTACCCGATCCGTTAAGTGCCCCAGCAATTGTCTCACACGATGGATTTCGTTTCCAGTCGCAATAACAAACCGAATATTCCTTTCCTCCAGCTGATCTAAAATCTTTTCTAAACGCGGTAAATCAACTTGTCCTTTGGGATCCAACAAGGTTCCATCCATATCTGTTGCAATTAGTTTTATCGTCATCTTGTCTCCTTCTAGCTAAAGCTACTACCACTTCAAGCCTACATGTTCATTCATTTCTCTATATGCAGTGTCAATCCGTACCTTGGTTTCTTCATCTAACATGTCACGGTGAGTACCACCCTCGATGAAATCCTCCAAGATATAAGTCTGATATAGATAATTTGGATAACCTTCTGGTGAATAGGTTCCCTTATGTATACGATTAACCCAAGTTGGATGAGCTTGCGCTGTAACAATAATAGTTTTACCAGTTTCTTTCTTAATGCTTACGTCCATGAGAAGTCCACGCTCAGTCCATTTAGCGTTCGCCACATCTTGCATGGTTTCGATTCGTTGATTGGATAAGAAATTTCCCATAGAGTAAATAATGAGTTTTTTGTCCCCATCTTTTTCAACGGTTTCAGAAGGTTCAACAACGTGAGGATGACCTCCAAAGATAATATCAGCACCCCAATCAATCATCTTGTGATAGAGAACTTTTTGCTCTTCAGTCGGATCTAACTGGTATTCAACTCCCATCTGTGGCATGACAATGGTAATATCAGCTTCTTTTTCCGCACGCTCGATCTCTGCTTTCATCTTGACTTCATCCAAGTCAGACAAGTAATGATTGTAGTCTTCTTTAGAAATAGATTCCTCAATTCCATTGAAGCCGTATGAATAGGCTAAAAGAGCGATTTTGATACCATTAACTTCCTTAATCACTATTGGCGACTTGTCGCGAGATTTATGCGTATAAACACCAATTGGGGTTATACCAGCATTTTCGATAGTATCTACCGTTGAAATAAGACCACTTAACTGTGAATCAAGGATATGATTATGAGCCAGATCCAAAACATGATAACCAGCATCTTTGATGGCATCCATGACTTGAGGCGGAGCATTAAATAGTGGATATCCTGCCAGATAATGGTCTGGGCTTATAGTTCCTTCGAAATCACCGATAACCAAGTCTGCTTTTTTAAACCAGGGTTTAACGTATTCATAATTTTCATAAAAATCATAAGTCCCATCCTCTTTTTTGGCTGACATGTATACTATATCATGATAAAGCAAGTCACCATGAGCCATAATACGGGCAGTAGATTCCTGTTCTCCTTCTTTACTTTTCGTCTGCGGGCTAGACTCTTGGTGTGAGACACTTGGGTTACTACTTGTAAAGAAAATTCCTTGGAGACTTTCTGCAAATAAGGTTAGAGACATGGAGATTGCGACTACCGTCAATAAGACTACTATAAAAGTTGCATTCGTCCATTTGCGATAGTTCCTAAAAAATCTAACAGGGCCTAACTTTAGGAGAAAGCCTGATTGCTTTTTTCTTCTTCTACTACGTTTTTCCATCTGATTCCTCCTTACTTTTTTATGTAAGTCTTCTTTTTCTATTATACCATAGACAAGCTTGTATTTCATCTGAGGCTTGATAAATGGACAAACTTCTCTACTTTCTTTCTAAGGCTTTTTGTGTTATGATTGAATGGTAAGAAAAGGAGAGAGAACATGTCTGCTATAGAACGTATTACCAAAGCCGCTCATTTAATTGATATGAAGGATATTATTCGCGAGGGGAATCCTACTCTTCGAGCCGTTGCTGAAGAAGTTACTTTCCCACTTAGTGATCAGGATATCATTCTAGGAGAAAAGATGATGCAATTCCTCAAACATTCTCAAGACCCCGTTATGGCTGAAAAACTAGGACTTCGTGGTGGAGTTGGTCTTGCTGCTCCTCAATTGGATATCTCAAAACGCATCATCGCTGTTTTGGTACCTAACATTACCGAAGAAGGGGAAACTCCTCAGGAAGCCTACGATTTACAAGCCATTATGTACAATCCAAAAATTGTATCCCACTCAGTTCAAGATGCTGCTCTTGGTGAGGGAGAAGGGTGCTTGTCCGTCGACCGTAATGTCCCAGGCTATGTCATTCGACATGCCCGAGTTACAGTTGACTACTTTGACAAGAATGGTGAAAAGCACCGCATTAAGCTTAAAGGCTACAACTCGATTGTTGTCCAACATGAGATTGACCACATCAATGGCATTATGTTCTACGATCGTATCAATGAAAAAGACCCATTTGCCATCAAAGATGGTCTCCTCATTCTCGAATAAAGCAAATCCCGTTATAAGACGGGATTTTATGTTATAATAAACTCATGAAAACAAACGATATTGTCTATGGCGTACATGCCGTTACCGAAGCCCTCCTTGCAAATACTGGAAACAAACTCTATGTCCAAGAGGATCTAAGAGGTAAAAATGTTGAAAAAGTGAAGGAACTAGCTACTGAAAAGAAAGTTTCTATTTCTTGGACCTCGAAAAAATCCCTCTCAGAGATGACTGAAGGTGCTGTCCACCAAGGTTTTGTATTGCGTGTTTCTGAATTTGCCTATACAGAATTGGAACAGATTCTATCAAAGACCAGACAAGAGGAGAATCCTCTGCTATTGATTTTAGATGGCCTAACAGATCCTCATAATCTAGGTTCTATTTTGAGAACAGCTGATGCCACTAATGTCTCAGGGGTTATCATTCCCAAACACCGTGCTGTCGGTGTGACACCTGTTGTTGCCAAGACTGCGACAGGGGCCATTGAACATGTCCCAATCGCTCGTGTGACTAATCTCAGCCAAACCTTGGATAAATTGAAAGATGAAGGATTCTGGACTTTTGGAACTGATATGAACGGCACTCCATGCCACAAATGGAATACCAAAGGAAAAATCGCCCTTATCATCGGTAATGAAGGAAAAGGTATCTCAAGTAATATAAAAAAACAAGTGGATGAAATGATTACCATCCCTATGAATGGTCACGTCCAAAGCCTCAATGCCAGTGTTGCTGCTGCCATTCTCATGTACGAAGTCTTTCGAAATCGTCTATAAGAAAAAGTTTCCAATCAATGATTGGAAACTTTTTTAACTGTGTTCTGTAATATATTTATAGGCTTCTTGACCTGCAATAGCGCCATCTCCTACAGCTGTTGTAATCTGACGAAGATCTTTTTGACGTACATCTCCAACTGCAAAGATACCTGCACGAGCTGTTTTCATATTATTGTCTGTCACAATCCAACCTGCCTCATCTTGGATTTGCAAGTCTTTAGCAAAATCACTAACAGGATCTAAACCGACATAGACAAAGACACCGCCAAAAGCTTGATTTGTCACTTGACCAGTCTTAACATTTTCAATCAAAACTGACTCTACGCGGTTTTCACCCTTAATTTCTTTGACGACAGAATCCCATATGAATTTGATTTTTTCATTAGCAAAGGCACGGTCCTGTAAAACTTTTTGAGCACGAAGTTCATCACGACGGTGAACGATGGTTACAGATTTAGCAAATTGTGTCAAAAATATAGCTTCTTCAACTGCTGAGTCTCCGCCACCTACGACTAGCAAGTCTTGGTCACGGAAGAATGCACCATCACAGACTGCACAGTAAGAAACTCCTCGGCTATTGAGTTCTTCCTCACCTGGAACTCCCAAAAGACGATGTTTTGATCCTGTTGCTACAATAACTGTACGGGTTTCAAAAACTTGGTCATCAGTTATTATCTTCTTAATGCCTCCATGGTCCTCAATATTTTCTACCAAACCATACAGATGTTCAACTCCAAGATTTTCCAATGGCTCAAACATCTTTTCAGCCAACTCAGGTCCACTTATATTGGTATAACCTGGGTAGTTTTCAATATCAGAAGTATTATTCATCTGACCGCCAGGAAGACCACCTTCGAGTAAAGCAACTTTGAGATTGCTACGTGCCGCATACAAAGCAGCAGTCATGCCCGCAGGTCCTGCACCAATAATAATAGTATCGTACATTGTTTTTCCTTCTTTCTCGTTGTAACTATCTTTAGTCTAACTAATTACCTGGAATTTGGCAAGTATCAAGCCTTTAGGACAATCAAGATGCTCATTGTCGCAAAGGATAATACTGGAACTATCAAAACTCCAATCATGATCATATCATACAAGTGGGCTTGACGAGCCTTGGCTGTTTTATCAACACCTACAAGAGCTCTTAGACCGATCCAAAAACCTAAGCCGAGCAAAACAAGTAGCATTGTGATAACTAAACTCTCCAGATACAAGGCAAATATTTGTAGGAGCATGCTCTCTCTCATTTCTAACAATTTTAAAGACTAAACCCAGCTAGCTTGGCCAACTGAGTTTTTCTTATCTTCTATTATATCAAATATAGGTCCGTTTGTAACTAGCAAAGAATTCTTTTGTTCGTTCTTCTTTAGGATGATTGATAATTTCATCTGGTGTTCCTGATTCAATGATTTTTCCTTTGTCCAAAAACAAAACCTTATCAGCTACCTGAGAAACAAAAGACATATCGTGACTGACTAAAATCATAGTCTGACCAGATTTGGCTGCATCAGCAATGGACTTCTCAACTTCACCGACCAATTCAGGGTCGAGAGCTGACGTTGGTTCATCTAAGAGTAAGACATCTGGCTTCATAGCTAGGGCACGCGCCAAGGCAACCCTTTGTTTTTGACCACCTGATAAATGACGTGGATAATGTTGCTCACGGTCAGACAATCCAACCTTGGCTAGTTCTTCCTTGGCAATTTTAGTTGCTTCTCCATCGGATAATTTCTTAACGACAAGCAAACCTTCCTTGACATTATCCAGAGCAGTTCTACGTTCAAATAGGTTGAACTGCTGGAAAACCATGGATAATTTACGACGTAGAGTCAAGATTTCCTCTTGACTAATCTTTGAAAAATCAACTGCAAAATCATCAATCTGAATAGAACCACTATCAGGAGTTTCAAGGTAGTTGAGACTACGTAAAAAAGTTGATTTCCCAGCCCCTGAAGAACCAATCAAGGCAACGACTTCTCCTTTTTGAATATCTAAGTTCAGATGGTCTAAAACGGTTTGACCTGAAAAGGATTTGCTTAAATTTGAAATTTTAATCATTAGCGAAGCTCTCCTTTCACATCTGTCTCAACATTATCTGGTGCTGTAATAGCCATTTTTCTTTCAATGAAACGGCCAAGATTTTCAATAACGATATTTACCACCCAGTAGACAAGGGCAACTGAGATGAAACGTTCAAAGTAACGATAGTCTGCACCACCCAAAATCTGAGCTTGAGCAAAGACTTCTACAACACCTGCACTAAAGGCTAGAGAAGTTCCTTTTGTCAACCCTATTAAAGAATTAATCAAGGTTGGTGTTGCCACAACCGCCGCATTTGGAATGATCACTCGACGATAAACTTGTCCACGAGTCATGCCAAGACTTCGAGCTGCCTCAATCTCCCCAGGGTTGACTGAAAGGATAGCTGCACGGATGGTTTCACTAGCATAGGCTGCTTCGTTAAAAGCAAATGCTACAATCGCAAATGTTGCTGCAGGAATAGCATTAATGTTCAGAGAAGTTCCCCATTGTTGATTCAAGGCTTTCAGAGCTAGTGGAATCCCGTAATAAGTCAACATCAGTTGGACTAAAATTGGGGTTCCTTTTAGGAAACTAACAAAAAAGGCTTGTAATGGGTATATAAATCTAACTCGGTTGATTTTCACGATAGCAAAGATTAGGGCTAGCATGATACCAAAAAGGGCACCAAATACCGTCAACATCAATGTTGTAGGTAATTGCTGTACAATTCTTGGAATCCCATCAAAAACCGAACGCCAACTAAAAAGTTTGCCATCTGGGATATATTGCATCAAATTTTGATACCAATCAGATGCTAAAATCGTTGTAACATTCATAGAAACATCCTCTCAAGATAATGATTCATTCTATCATACTTATGCTCTAATTAAAAATATTTGCTACGAGCATATCAGACTTCATCTACCTTCTAGTTTATCATACTTTAAAAGTGGGAGGTTATATATTTTATCTATCAAGGAGATAGAAAAAAACTAATTCAAATCCAAGTCCTTGTATGTCTTACGGTAGCCAATTTGTTTTACAAGACCATTTTCAACTAGTATTGGACGTTTTAACAGCATACCATCACTGGCCAAGAGTTTGGCTGCTTCTTTGTTTGACAATGTTCCAACCTTATCTTTCAATCCGAGTTCACGATATTTGATACCACTAGTATTGAAAAATTGCTTCAATTCAAATCCCGAAGTTTCGAGCCAGTTTAAAATGACCTTTTCACTCGGAGTCTCTTCAACGATATGAACGTCTTTATATTCTAGTCCAAGTTGATCTAATTCTTTCTTAGCTTTTTTACAAGTTGTACATTTTGGATATTCGATAAATTCTAACATTTTTTCTCTTTCTATTTTTTATTTTCTTGATAACTTGCACCTTCATGCCTCAAGAGCCAAGCCTTCTTTTCGAGTCCCCAAGCATAACCTGTCAGACGTCCTCCAGCACCTAGCACACGGTGACAAGGTACAAGGATAGACCAGGGATTGCGACCTACTGCTCCTCCGACTGCTTGAGCAGAAGCCACCTGCAAGTCCTTAGCTATTTGCCCATAAGTAACTGTCTGACCAAAAGGAATTCCTCGCAAGTAGTTCCAGACTCTTTTTTCAAAGTCACTACCGACAGGAGCTAAAGGTAATCCAGATAAGTCTTGATCTTGCCCCTTAAAATAAGTCTCTAAATAGGAAGTAATTTGATTTAAAATGGGATGACTTTCAACAACAGTCACATCATTTTCAGATAATCCCTTCTCAAAATCGCTCTCTTCTTCAATCCATATCCCAAACAAATAGTGGTCATCTGCTACCAGAGATAGGGGGCCAATCGGTGACTTGTATAGTATCTTTGCATACTTCTTAGGCATTTGATTTTAATTTTTGATAGGCCAAGCGTTCCCCGTCTACTGGAACTTTACCAACCTGTTTGAATCCAAGTTTTTCAAAGATATGCTGCATGGCTATGTTTTTAGCGTGTGTATCTGAACGAAAATCTAGGTAATCGAAGCCTTCAATCAAGCCTTCTAAAAAGGTCTGAGCAACACCTTGACCTTGCGCGTCTCTAGCAACAGCAATACGGTGAAATACTAAGTATTCTGCTTCATTTCCCTCCCAGTTGCCATCATAAATTGCTTCATAAGCTTTTTCTGGGCTTTTAGTCACTGCTGCATAGGCTAAGAGGTCACCTTCGTCTAGGGCTACATAAGCTTGACCAGAGATGATATCTTCAATAATGATATCTGCATCTGGGTAGCCGTTTTGCCACTGAGTGCTACCAGCTTCTGCCAAATATTTCTTGGCTCCCTCAATCACTTGCATAATTGCATCAACTTCGTTTGGAAAGGCTAAGCGAATCTCCATCATTCATCCTCTTTTCATACTATTTCTCTCATCATAGCATAAATTATTTCTTTCTACAAGCACTTGAAACTTGACTTTCTATTTTTGTTATTCTATAATCTAGTTATTAAAACTAGATAAAAAGGAGTTAGAAATGAATTTTAGTTTTTCCTACCCAAAATGGGAAGAAATTCCAAATATCGACCTTTACCTAGACCAAGTCTTACTTTATGTCAATAAAGTATGTGAACCTATCTCATCAAAATCTGACAAAGGCCTAACTGCTTCTATGGTCAATAACTATGTGAAACACGGCTACCTGACAAAACCTGATAAGAAAAAATACCAACGCCAGCAAATTGCCCGCTTGATCGCCATTACAACGCTTAAGTCTGTCTTTTCTATTCAAGAGATTGCTCAAACACTCAATACTCTGCAAACTGAGACTAACTCAGAGCAACTCTATAACGCTTTTGTAAACTATATGAACGAAGGGATTGACCCAGAAAATTCCATTATTCAAAGTAGTTGTCAAACTATTAAACTCTATCATCAAACTTTGGCTCTCATTAAGACGGAATAGAAGGAGGAAAATCAATGAATACCAGCTTAAAACTTAGTAAAAGACTCAGTTTCGGAGAGGAAGTTGCCAACAGTGTAACCCATGCTGTAGGGGCCTTTATCATGCTCATTCTACTTCCCATTTCATCAACTTATAGTTATGAGGTACATGGTCTCTTATCATCTATCGGTGTCTCCATTTTCATCATCAGTCTTTTTCTCATGTTTCTTTCTTCTACCATTTATCATTCCATGGCCTATGGGTCAACACATAAGTATGTGCTCCGTATCATCGATCACTCCATGATTTATGTTGCCATCGCAGGTTCCTATACCCCGGTGGTTTTAACCCTGATGAATAATTGGTTTGGTTATCTCATTATTGCTATCCAATGGGGGACAACTATTTTCGGTATTCTTTATAAAATCTTTGCCAAGAAGGTCAATGAAAAATTCAGCCTCATCCTTTACCTCATCATGGGATGGCTTGTATTGGCTATCTTACCAGCAATCATCAGTCAGACAAGTTCAATGTTTTGGAGTCTTATGGTTTCAGGAGGTCTGTGTTACACCGTAGGAGCAGGATTCTACGCCAAGAAAAAACCATACTTCCACATGATTTGGCATCTCTTCATTCTAGCAGCCTCTACTCTCCAATACATTGCTATTGTTTATTACATGTAAAAAAGAAGGTGGGAAAAATCCCAACCTCTTTTTTTATTTACACAAATTGATAAAGTACTGATGCAGACGAAGATCATTTGTCAATTCAGGATGAAAGGAGGTTACCAGCATATTTTTTTCTTGTGCCGCAACGATTTGATTGTTCACAATCGCTAGAACATCAACATCCTCAGCAACACTACTGATAATTGGACCTCGGATAAAGGTCATTGGAATTTTACCAACGCCCTTGCAGTCAGCTTCTGTATAAAAGCTTCCTAGCTGACGTCCATAGGCATTGCGCTCTACTACTATATCCATGGTCGCTAGATGGATTTTCTCTTGAGAAGTGATTTGTTTTGCTAGCAAAATTAAACCCGCACAAGTTCCAAAGACTGGTAAACCATTGAGAATAGCCTCTCTTATAGGAAGTAGCATCTGCTGATCTCGCAACAGTTTCCCCATGGCCGTTGACTCACCTCCTGGCAAAATCAAACCTGATAGCTCACTTCGATGTTGCTGAAAATCTTCTAGGTTTCGCAGTTCAATACTTTCAACTCCTAGTTGAGCAAGCATTTTCTCGTGTTCTACAAAGGCACCTTGCAAGGCCAAGATTCCGATTTTCATCTATTTTCCTCGCTCCGCCATGAGAATTTGGATTTCATTCTCATTGATACCAACCATGGCTTCTCCCAAGTCTTCCGAGATTTGAGCCAGAATTTGAGGATTCTGATAGTTGGTAACAGCCTTGACAATTGCTGCTGCACGTTTAACAGGATCACCTGACTTGAAAATTCCTGAGCCAACAAACACACCTTCTGCACCTAGCTGCATCATAAGAGCAGCGTCCGCTGGTGTTGCAACGCCTCCAGCTGCAAAGTTAACAACTGGTAATTTTCCATTTTCGTGGACATATTGAACTAATTCTACAGGTACTTGGAGTTCTTTTGCAGCAACATATAACTCGTCCTCACGGAGGTTTTGAATGCGGCGGATTTCTTGATTCATCATACGCATATGACGAACCGCCTGAACAATATCTCCTGTTCCTGGTTCTCCTTTTGTACGGATCATAGAAGCTCCTTCAGCGATACGGCGCAAGGCTTCTCCTAGGTCTTTAGCACCACAAACAAAAGGAACTTGAAATTCTTTCTTGTCCACATGGAAACGATCGTCAGCTGGAGATAGAACTTCGCTCTCATCAATATAGTCAATCTCGATAGCTTCTAAAATCTGAGCTTCAACAAAATGCCCAATTCGAACCTTAGCCATAACTGGAATGCTGACTGCTTCTTGGATTTCCTTAATCATCTTTGGATCACTCATGCGAGAGACACCACCCGCTGCACGAATATCAGCTGGGATTCGTTCCAAAGCCATAACTGCTGCCGCACCTGCAGCCTCAGCAATTCTTGCCTGTTCAGGATTTTGAACATCCATGATGACGCCACCCTTAAGCATCTGTGCTAAATTCTTATTTAATTCATAACGATTTTCAGTCATTTTTTTCATCCTCAATAGTTGTATTGGTAGCTACAGTTTTATTGTAAGGTATAAAAGACTTCATAACAAGATAAAATAAATCGATTTGTCCGGGTACAATTATCACTAACAAAAAAAGCACCCGCATAGGGGTACTTTTTATTTCTTTGATCTTTTAATGCTTTTCACTAGATAAAATAGATATCCTGAAATCATATAAGCAACAAAGATAGTTGCTGCCCATTTAAAGACAAAGCCCCAACCATGTTTTGTAGCATTTAAAAAGAAATAAGGGAAGGGACTATCCTTAGCATTAGGGACATCCATCTTTAGAACAAAACCGTTTAAAAGGGCAAAAATCATATAAAGCAAAGGAAGGCTAGTCCAAAGCATGGGATCAACTAACTTATATTGACGACTCTTATCAAAAATAATTGTATCTGCTAAAAACCAGAGAGGGACAATATAATGGCAAAGGAAATTTTCCAAACGGTAAAAATCTGTCGTCAAAGGAGCTAGCATGAAATGATAGATGACACAAGTAATCATAATACTCATAGTGACGCCACCTTTGAGACGTAGAATACCAGGACTCTGCCAACTATCACCTCCACTACGCATCTTTAACAAAAGATAAGCTGTAAAAAGTACAACCAAAAGGTTAGAAAGTACTGTATAGTAAAGCAACATCCCTAAACCACCGCGTTTGGTGATCTCCAAGTATACACCGGTAAAGGCTGCTATAAATAAAAAGATACGACTATAAAATATTACTTTTTCATTTTTAATCATGATTAAATCTTCTTCACAAATTCTGATTTTAGCTTCATAGCTCCAAACCCATCAATCTTACAGTCGATGTTATGGTCACCCTCAACGATACGAATATTCTTAACACGTGTCCCTTGTTTGAGATCTTTTGGAGCACCCTTAACCTTTAGATCTTTGATTAAAGTTACTGTGTCTCCATCAGCTAATTTATTACCATTAGCATCAATAGCGACGACACCATCTTCTACTTCCGCTTGGTCAGCTGGATTCCACTCGTAGGCACACTCTGGGCAGATGAGCAAGGTACCATCTTCATATACATATTCTGAATTACATTTTGGGCAATTTGGTAAATTATTCATATTATCTCCTAAAAAAATGATTGTTTGAATGTCAAATTTTATTAACAGGACCTATTATACCTTAAAATCAGACATTTGACAAATAGCAATAAAAACCGATTAACCAAGATTTTGGTTAATCAGTTATAAATTCTGATTATAAATGTTTTTGAGCTTCTAGCTTAATCTTGTCAACAACCTCTTGAATGCTCAGTCCAGTTGTATCCAAGTAAATAGCGTCTTCAGCTTGTTTGAGTGGTGACGTAGCTCGATGACTATCCTTGTAATCACGCGCCGCAATCTCCTCTTTCAAGGTTTCCAAATCAGTTTCAATGCCCTTAGCAAGATTTTCCTTGTAACGACGTTCTGCACGCTCGTCCACTGATGCCACGAGAAAAATTTTCAGTTCAGCCTTTGGTAAAACTACAGTACCGATATCGCGCCCGTCCATAACAATGCCACCTTGTTGAGCAATTTCTTGTTGGAGAGCGACCAATTTTTCACGAACTGCAGGAACTGCTGCAAAAGAAGAAACTGCATTGGTCACAGTATTTTCTCTAATAGGATGGCTGACATCCACATCTCCTACATAGACAAGCTGTTGTCCATCCTCAGAACGCCCAAAACTAATCGGATATTGATCCAATAAATCAAGAACTTGAGAAGCTTCTTCTGGACTAATTTGGTGCTGCAAGGCAATGTAGGTTGCCGCTCGATACATAGCCCCTGTGTCTAGATAGGTATAACCTAAGTCCTTAGCAATTATTTTAGCTACAGTACTTTTTCCACTTGAAGCCGGACCATCAATCGCAATCTGAATTGTTTTCATCTTTGCTCCTATCTTGTTTTAAGAACATCACCAGGATTTGCAAACCAAGATCCCGTAGACATATGAGAAGGATTTAAAGCTTCAAGCTGAGCAATAGAGATTCCAGCACGAGCTGCAATAGCTGCTTCCCCTTCTCCCGCTAAAACAGTAATTGTTCCTTCGGCATCGGTATGTTCTTCTGTACGCGTTTTTTCAGTAGTCTCGGCAACAGTAGTTTCTGTCACTGATGTACTAGTAGTCGTAGTAACTTCCTCAACTTTTGGAGCTGAAGCATCATAGAAATCTTTCAAAGATGCTGTTCGATCACTACCTCCTGATGATAAATAAACCAATACAACAATCATCCCAAGAACAATTACAAAGAAAATGGCTGCCAAAATTGTTAAAATACGGTTTGCGATAACTCCCGTTCCTTTTTTATTGCGATTTCGACGCTCTGTTCTTGTCTCTTCTTCTTGATTTTCATAAATATCTTCTTGCCATGGTTCTTTTTCCATACCCTACTCCTTGAGTTTTTCTTATTTTCTTATTACAATATAAATATGAAAATCACACTTATACCTGAACGTTGCATAGCTTGTGGGCTATGCCAGACTTATTCTGAAATATTCGATTACCATGAT
This sequence comes from Streptococcus timonensis, assembly GCF_047460355.1. GTDB lineage: Bacteria > Bacillota > Bacilli > Lactobacillales > Streptococcaceae > Streptococcus > Streptococcus timonensis_A. The sequence continues at coordinate 59,278 of NZ_JASHGL010000004.1, forward strand.
AATGGAATCGTCCGTTTTTATGATAATCCTGACCAGTTAGAGAAAGAAGTTTCTATAACTGATGACCTACTAGAGGCTGTTAAAAACTGCCCTACACGTGCACTAATTAAAGATTAATTCTTATTATTTGTGGAGAAACACTGTCTTTATTCCACTCCCTCTAGTTTAGCATATTTTTCTAGAAAATTATAGTATTTTGAGAGACAATTTATCAATTTTTCTTTAGACTTTCTTGCCCCTTAAAAGAAAGAGTTGCTTTTTCTTCTAGTGAACCAAAAACCAAAAAAAGAGGAGATTCTTCCTCTTTTTTTCATCTTGTTTTCAGGATTCTAGTCTTCAAAACCATTTGGATGTTGACTTTGCCAACGCCATGCATCTTCACACATTTCAGTAATACCAAGTCCTGCTTCCCATCCTAGTTCTTCCTTAGCTTTTGCTGGGTCTGAGTAGCAAGCTGCGATATCACCAGGACGGCGTTCAACAATGCGGTAAGGAATTGGGTGTCCGACTGCTTTTTCCATATTTTGGATAATTTCAAGAACTGAGTAGCCTTTTCCTGTACCAAGGTTATAGATATTGAGTCCTGAGCCTTTTTGAAGCTTCTTAAGGGCTGCAACGTGTCCTTTGGCTAAATCAACGACGTGGATATAGTCACGAACACCTGTTCCATCTTCTGTATCGTAATCATCTCCAAAGACTTGAACTTGTTCCAACTTACCAACTGCGACTTGTGTTACATATGGAAGAAGGTTATTTGGAATACCGTTTGGATTTTCACCCAAATCACCGCTCTCATGGGCACCGATTGGGTTGAAGTAACGCAGTAAAACAACGTTCCACTCTGAATCTGCTTTATAGATATCTGTTAAGATTTCTTCCAACATGAGCTTAGTACGACCATATGGGTTGGTAGCTGAAAGTGGGAAATCTTCTAGGATTGGGACAGTATGAGGATCTCCGTACACTGTCGCTGAAGAACTGAAGATGATATTCTTGCAGTTATTTTCTTCCATTGCTTTCAAAAGGCTCACTGTACCAGCAATGTTGTTATCATAGTAGGCAAGTGGGATACGTGTTGACTCACCAACTGCCTTCAAACCTGCAAAATGGATGACTCCTGTAGGTTCTTCCTGTTTGAAAATATCACGAAGCGTATCCGTGTCTCGGATATCAGCTTCATAAAAAGGAATCTCTACTCCGGTGATTCTTTCTACTACTTCTAGGCTTTTACGGCTACTGTTGACTAAGTTATCTACGACAACAACTTGATGACCAGCTTGGACCAGTTCAATGACAGTGTGAGTACCGATAAATCCTGCACCACCTGTTACCAAAATCTTTTCTTGCATATTTTTTCCTCAATTCTTTACTTGTTTTTCCTATTTTACCATTTTTACAAGGGGATGTCATTTGCAATCCCAATATCTTCGTAAAAAGGAAGTAAAAGCAAATCTTTCCCTATTTTTGTTTAACATATTTATCAATCGGGTAATCATTTGGCTCTAGCTTTCCAGTTCTTCCTTGAATTAATTCAGCCAAATGATAACCAATAAGTGGACCAGTTGTAAGACCCGATGAGCCCAATCCACTTGCTGCATAAACTCCTGTCAGACCTGGAACCTGTCCAAAGAATGGAGAGAAATCACTGGTATAGGCTCGGATTCCAACACGTTCCCCAGCAGAAACTGCTTCTGCCAATACTGGATAGTTAGGCAAGACTGCTTCTACCATTTGATGGAGCAAATTTTCATCGACCGTCAGATCAAATCCTTTGTCATTTTCATGAGTAGCACCTAAGGATAATTTACCACCAGCAAAAGGAATCAAATCCCATTCACCTTCAGGCATCACAACTGGAAAGTCAGCCATATCTTGGCTTACTTGATAGTCTCGCAGTTGTCCCTTTTGTGGACGGACATCTACCTGATAGCCTAGTGGTTCCAAAATTTGACTCAACCATGCTCCAGTCGCTAAAATTACATAATCGTATACACTATCGCCAATCTGGTAACCCAATGCTAAGGGTGTCAGACTGACCTTTTCGCTAACTACTTTAACTTGACTCGCTTCTAGTAGACGTGACACCAAGACTTGCCCATCCACCCGAGCTCCACCAGAAGCATAAAGTAATCTCTCAAATCCCTCTAGACCAGGAAATAAGTTACTTGCAGTCGCTTGATCTAAAATGGCTAATTCCCCAATCAAGGGAGATTCATCTTTACGTTGCAAGGCTAGTTTATAGAATTCCTCTAGTTTGGATTCATCTTTTTTAAGAAGAAAGACTCCTGAACGCTGGTAAAAATCAACTTTTTGACCGGATTTCTCTAAGTCAGCTAATAAATCCACATAGAAGTCTGCTCCCAAGCGTGCCATCTTGTACCAAGCTTTATTACGACGTTTAGAAAACCAGGGACTGATGATTCCCGCTGCCGCCTTGGTCGCCTGTCCTAGTCCATGGTCAAAGACAGTTACTTCCACATCAACTTCTTTTGAAAGATAGTAGGCAGCCGTTGCCCCTACAATTCCTGCCCCTACAATGGCAACTTTTTTCATACTTACACCTTCTAACTAGATGTGGTGGAATGGATTTGTGGACGCTTGACTTGCGATAACTTCTAGCGACCAAGCATTTTCTTTCTGCCATTCGTTCAAGAGCGCTGCTATTTTTTGAACAAAGAGAATTTCAATATAATGCCCAGGGTCCAGAGCTAACAGGCCATCTGATAGCATGTCCTGAGCAGTATGGTAATAAATATCACCAGTGATATAGACATGAACTCCTTTAGCTAAAGCATCTTGATAGAATGATTGACCACTTCCACCACAAATGGCAACTCTAGAAATTTCTTTTTTCAAATCACTCTCTTGATAATGGACCATCCGCAGACTATCAAGGGCAAAGACTTCCTTAACCCGACTAGCAAATGTTTCAAAGGTTTGAGGTCGGATACTTCCGATACGCCCAATGCCTCGTTCAGGACCTGTTTCCTGCAGATAAGTTGTATTCTCAATACCTAACATCTGGCAGAACCAGTCATTGAGGCCATTTTCAACAATATCAATATTGGTGTGACTGACGTAGACTGCTATATCATGCTTAATCAAATCAATGTAAATCTGATTTTGGGGACGGCTGGCTACCAAGTCCTTGATAGGACGGAAGATAGGCGCGTGTTTGACGATAATAAGATCCACATCTTTTTCAATAGCTTCAGTCACTGTTTCCTCACGAATATCAAGGGCAACCATAACCCTTTTAATATCCTTGTCTAAGGTACCTATTTGCAGTCCCCGACTATCTCCTTCCATTGAAAATTCCTGGGGGCAAAAGGCTTCATAGCGTTTAATCACTTCACTTGCTTGCATGGAGAACCTCCTTAATTGCTTGAATTTTATCAATCAGAATCTGACGCTCCGCCAGATTTTTTTCTGGGATTTGATCGAGTGCATACTCTAGTTTCCCAGCTTCTTTTTGCCATTTTTCTACAAATACTGGACTAGCTTCTTGTGATAGGAAAGGCCCAAAACGAACTTCACTAGCTGATAGGTTCATGGTCCCAGCTTCAACAACTATGATTTCATAATATTTTCCTGCTTCCTCTAGGATACTCTCAGCAACAATCTGGAAACCGTGGGCTTGTAGCCAAACCCGCAACTCATCTTCGCGATTGTTGGGTTGAAGAATCAAGCGATTCACACTAGATAGCTTGTCCAAACCTTCTTCCAATATAGTAGCGATTAAGCGCCCCCCCATCCCTGCGATGGTAATAGTTGATACTTGGTCAGTTTCCTCAAAGGCTGCTAAGCCATTAGCTAATCTAACTTGAATTTTATCTACCAAGCCGTGGGTTTCAACATTTTTTACGGCAGATTGATAGGGACCTACTACCACTTCACCAGCTATGGCACGTTCAATTTTTCCACTTTCTACCAACTCAATGGGTAGATAAGCGTGGTCACTCCCCACATCTAATAAAATAGCTCCTTGAGGAACAAAAGAAGCTACTATACTCAATCTTTTTGAAATCATCTTCTCTCACTTTCAACGTAACTTTAACTCTTATTATACCATATTTTAAGCTTCAATCTTTAGCAAAAAAGACCGCAATCAAAGGATTGCAGTCTTGCATTATTTCCGAATTGGATAACGATTTGAAAGAATAAATAAAATGATAAAAATAGCCATCATGGTCAGATAAACCGGGACAGTTTTAGCTGTTAAACTTGAAATTTCCAAGAGTTTTTGAGTGGTTGGGAATAGAGCTGTCGCAACAAAACCTCCAACTGACCAAACGATTAAGAGTATTCGCCAGATATTGAATGGCAGACAAGCTCTGACTACTGACATAAAACCAATTGATGCTAGTAAATAATAGAGTAGGGTTCCTGTCTCGACTTCTGACCAGCCTTGGCTAGACCCAAAAATTTTCACAAATAAAACACTAAAGACTACCATAAGGGCACTTGGTAGCGCACGAAGCATAGATTTTCTGAGGAAATCTTGCTCAACAGGTTTGATATTGCGCTCAAAGGTTAGCACAAATGGAGGGAAACCTTCTACAAACTGGTCAATCATAGTAATCTGAATCGGGATAAATGGGAAAATCAAAATCCATTCAGTTCGCCCCAACAGGGCACTGGCAATACAAATAATGGACAACAAGAATGAATAGATGGTCTTAATCAAGAAAATCGGCGCAATGTGGGCTATATTATTGACCACACGACGACCTTCGAAGAGAATCTCAGGAACATCATTGAAGTCTGAGTTCAAAAGGACCAAATTTGCAATCTGACGAGTCGCTGGGTCTCCTTCAGCCATCACAATCGAACAGTCAGCCTCACGAAGGGCAAGAATATCATTAACACCATCTCCCGTCATAGCTGTTGTATGTCCTGCTTTTTTCAGAGTTTGAATGATTAATTTCTTTTGATAAGGGGACACTCGACCGAAAATCGCAGTCTCCTCAGCCATAGCAATCAATTCTTCATCCGTAATTTTTGAACAGTCGACATAGCTCTCATAATCTACAAAACCAGCTTTCTGAGCAATACTTGATACCGTGACAGGATTATCTCCAGAGATGATCTTGAGACCTACTTCTTGTGAACGGAGATAGTCTAGGGTTTCTGCTGCTCCCTCTCGAATAGGATCTAATATTTCAAGAAGGGCCAAGGCTTGAATATCAGATGGTTTCTGAGGTTTGGCATAGTCTAATTTTTCTTGACTAAGAGCCAAAACTAAGACCCGTGAACCACGTTCTAAGCCTGCTCTTGCTTCTTTCACTTCTTGGTCTAGCAACATTTCTGGAGCACCAAGGAAAATAGTCCCAAGCCCCTCCATCTCCATAGCACCCCACTTACGGTCACTTGAGAAAGGGATACTAGACAAGACGGTATAACTTGCTTGACCTTGAAAACCTTGGCGAATGGCTTGGGCAGTTGGATTTTTATCCTGGCTGTTTGCCATATAGCTCGTTAATATGCTAGCAATAGCACTCTCATCATAAGTCTCTGTTAAAGGGATTAGAGTATCTACCTTCATTTTCCCTTGGGTAATGGTACCTGTCTTATCCAGACAGAGCATATCCACACGGGCCAAAGTTTCGACAGAATACATTTCTTGTACCAGAACCTTCTTTAGCCCCAGTTTGATAACAGCTGTCAAAAGAGAGGTGATGGTTAGGAGGGCAATTCCCTTAGGCAACATCCCCAAAAGAGCTGTAGATGAATTAACTACAGATGACTTTAGTGGTAACTCCTTTAAAATTAAGGCTTCTAGTAAAAGTGCCACACCAAAAGGAATAATAATTTTTCCGGTAAAACCGGCTAAACTATCTAGCGATTTCATAATCCGAGAATTGATTGGTTTAACCGTCTTGGCCTCTAACATAAGCTTGGCAGCATAATTATCTGCTCCAACATGATTGACCTTGGCAAGTACAGAACCACTGGCGAGAAAACTCCCTGATAAGAGTACGGCCTCAACTTCCTTTTGGACCAAATCACTCTCACCAGTCAGCATAGCTTCATTGACTTCTGCAAAACCTTCTAGAACGATAGCGTCACTGGGAATCTGTTCACCAGCCGACAAGCAAATAATATCATCCAAAACGAGCTCTTCAGGATCCAGAGCTATTTCTTGGCCGTCCCGGATAGTTTTTACCTTTTCCTTGGTTAGGAGATTGAGCTTATCAACCATATGCTTGGCGCGGAGCTCCGTCACAATCCCAGAAAAAGCATTAAAACAGATAACCGCAAAGAAAACTAGATTACTCCAAGCCTGTACAAAGGCTAGAGCAAGAGCAATGGCAAAGTTCAAGGCATTAAAGAGGGTAAAGACATTTCGTTTGATAATTTGCCAAGTGCTGGTACTGGCTGAGGCTTTAAAATCATTAACCTGGCCTTGTGCTTGGCGTTCCCTAACTTGAGATTGGGTTAATCCCATTAATTTATTTTTTTCCATAAATTCTATCATATCATTTTTTTAAGAATTATTCTATTTTATCCCCAATACCCAATCTTCTCCTCATAAAAATGTTTGCCTGTCAAGCCCTGATAAGGTATAATAATAGAAAGCAAACTGAAGGAGACATCATGTTTTATACTTATCTACGTGGGCTGGTTATATTGATTCTCTGGTCAATCAACGGTAACGCCCATTATCACAATACCGATAAAATCCCTAATCAAGATGAAAACTATATTCTAGTAGCTCCCCATCGTACTTGGTGGGACCCTGTCTACATGGCCTTTGCAACCAAACCCAAACAGTTCATTTTTATGGCTAAAAAGGAGCTATTTTCAAATCGTATCTTTGGCTGGTGGATTCGTATGTGTGGTGCTTTTCCTATTGATAGGGAAAATCCCAGTGCTTCAGCTATCAAATATCCAATCAACGTCCTCAAAAAAAGCGATCGCTCTCTCATTATGTTCCCAAGCGGTAGTCGTCATTCTAATGATGTCAAAGGTGGGGTAGCTCTGATTGCTAAAATGGCCAAGGTCCGTATCATGCCTGTCACTTATACTGGTCCTATGACTTTAAAAGGCCTTATCAGTCGAGAACGTGTTGATATGAATTTTGGAAATCCTATTGATATCTCTGATATAAAGAAAATGAATGATGAAGGGATTGAAATAGTAGCAGACCGTATCCAGTCAGAATTTCAACGTTTGGACGAAGAAACTAAGCAATGGCATACCGATACAAAACCAAATCCTCTCTGGTGGTTTATCCGTATCCCTGCCCTTATCCTAGCTATTATCATTGGTATCCTTACCATTATTTTTAGCTTTATCGCAAGCTTCATTTGGAATCCAGATAAAAAACGTGAAAAACTTCAACAGAATTAAAAGAGCTCAAGGTATCAACCTTGAGTTTTCTATTTTAGCTCTCGCATGATTTTTAAAACCTGTATCTTATTGACAAAATTATCTATCTATAGTATACTTTTTAGGTAAGCTGATTTAGCTCAGTAGGCAGAGCGCATCCATGGTAAGGATGAGGTCGCCGGTTCGATCCCGGCAATTAGCATCATCTATCCGCCCCTGATTTAGGGGCGGATTTTTCTTGACATTTTCTTGACCTTATAGTAGAATAGTCTCTGCGATGAGTCGATAAGTAGCGATAGCTACTATTGAGCATAAGGAGGTCATAACGCAGGAGCGGACCTTGAGAAATTGTGTGAACCGATTTCTCACATGGAGATGCCTCTCAGGCTTTCTGGTTTTACCAGAAAGTTTTTTTATTGTCTTAAAATCTCCTTCAATCAACCATTGAGCTAACAAGGATTCTTAATAAAAAAAACCTATCACATCAAGTGATAGATTTTTTACTTTTAGATTAACGTACTGTACGGATACGCATTGTGTTTGTACGAACAGCTTCACCAAGAGGCACACCTGCAACAATAATCATATCATCACCAGATTGAACCAAACCTTGTTCAACAGCAATTTTCTCAGCAAGATCAAACATGTCGTCAGTGTTTGATGGACGGTCAGTAGTTACAGGAATAACACCCCAGTTCAACATCAATCCACGTTGTGTCAATTCGTCAAATGTGATAGCTAAGATATCAGCATCAGGACGATATTTAGAAATCAAACGAGCTGTGTGACCTGTCTTAGTAATGGTTACAATCAATTTGATGTTCATTGAACTTGTTGCATCTTTAACAGCTGATGCCATAACTTCTGTCTTAGAGTTACGTTTAAATGAATGTGAATCTAAACGACCATACTCTTTAAGAAGAGCTTGAGCATTCTTGTCAATGGTAGCCATTGTTGTTACAGACTCAAGTGGGTATTTACCATTTGCAGACTCACCTGAAAGCATTGTAGCGTCAGTTCCGTCAATAACAGCGTTAAATACGTCTGATACTTCTGAACGAGTTGCACGTGGTTTTTCAGTCATTGTTTCAAGCATGTTGGTTGCAGTGATAACCACTTTACCAGCAGCATTCACTTTAGTGATGATTATTTTTTGGTAAACTGGAACCATTTCGAATGGCACTTCGATACCCATGTCACCACGAGCGATCATGATACCATCAGCAGCTTCAATGATTTCGTCCAAGTTATCGATACCTTGTTGGTTTTCAATTTTAGCGAACAATTGAACGTGACCGTTACCAGTTTCTTCACAGATAGCACGAACTTCGTCAACGTCTTTTGCAGTACGTACGAATGAAATCGCGATGAAGTTGATACCTTGTTCCAAACCGAAGCGGATATCAGCATTATCACGTTCAGCAAGTGCTGGGAAAGGAATTTTAGTGTTTGGGATGTTCACACCTTTCTGCTTAGCAATAATACCGTCATTTTCAACAACTACTTCAAATTCACGAGTTTCATCGTCTTTAGCGAAAATACGAAGACCCAATTTACCATCGTCAACTAAGACTTGATGACCAACTTCAACATCATCGTAGATATCAAGACCACCAGCAACGTTCAAAGCAATGACTTCACGAGTTGATTTGATTCCTTGTTTAGTAGCAACACGGATCTTTTCACCAGTCTTGTATGAGTACTCTTTAGCATCGCCTTCGAACAATTCAGTACGGATTTCTGGACCTTTAGTATCGAGAAGGAAACCAACTTTTTTACCTGCAAGTTTTTCTGCGAGTTTAACAGTTGCCATACGGTCACCTTGTTCTTGGTGGTCACCGTGTGAGAAGTTGAAACGGAAAGTGTTTGCTCCAGCTTCGATCAATTGAGCAATGTTTTGTGCTGATGCTTCAACATCTAATTTTTCACCCCAGTATCCATCATCACCAAATTTTTTACCACCACGGATTTCTACCGCAGGACCTAAGGTTGCAACGATTTTTACACGTTTGTTCATGATTTTGTGACTCCTTTATATAATTCGACCTTTTATGGTCATTTTACCAGATTAGTTAAAGTTGATTATGACAAGCTCTTGTTCAAGCCAGATAGTTCAACATCAGCTTTATGAGGGTTATTAACAACAATCTTACCGTCTGATGTCAAGCTGAACAAAGCACCTTCTTCTGCTGTTCCAAGAATTGGATTTTCAACCATTTTCTCGTTACGAATACCGACAGCAACACCACCGATTCCTTGTTTAAGGAGTTTAACAGCGTGTGCGCCCATACGAGATGCCAATACACGGTCACGAGCAGTTGGTGAACCGCCACGTTGGATGTGACCAAGTTCTGTGACACGAAGGTCACTTGTATCGCCAGCTTCTTTTAGTTTTTGACCAAATTCAGCTGCTGACATGACACCTTCTGCTAAGACAATAATGTTGTGTTTTTTACCGTGTTCATATCCAGCTTTGATGCTTGCTACGATATCTTCAAATTTGAAGCCTTCTTCAGGGATGATGATTTCGTCAGCACCTGTTGCAATACCTGCCCAAAGAGCGATATCACCTGCGTTACGTCCCATTACTTCAACAACGAAAGTACGACGGTGACTTGATGATGTATCACGAATCTTATCGATTGCATCCATAGCAGTTGTTACTGCAGTGTCAAATCCGATTGTAAAGTCAGTACCTACGATATCGTTATCGATTGTTCCAGGAAGTCCGATAGCAGGGAATCCATGCTCAGTCAGGCGCATTGCTCCATGGTAAGAACCGTCTCCACCAATAACAACAACACCTTCAATTCCGTGTTTCTTCAACTGCTCGATACCTTTAAGTTGACCTTCAAGTTGTGCAAACTCAGGATAACGAGCTGAGTGTAAGAAAGTACCACCACGTGAAATGATATCTCCAACTGAAGCAGCCGTAAGTGGATAAATTTTACCAGCAACCATACCAGCATATCCATCATAAATACCAAATACTTCCATGCCTTCTGAGATTGCTTGACGAACTACCGCACGGATGGCAGCATTCATTCCTGGGGCATCTCCTCCACTTGTTAAAACAGCAATACGTTTCATCTAGTTTTTGCTCCTTTTTTCTTTTAACATTCTTTCTGATTATATCATAATTAGAATGAAAATTCTCTTATTTTCCGTAATTTTTAGTGATAAATCGTTTTCATAACAATCTCTTTCAAAGATTCCTGTAAAGCTAAGTCTTTAGCAACAAAATAGCCTGAAGCTAAAATAGTTTGTTGTTCTTTTTGGTAGCGAATTACAACAGGGATCTTCCCTTTATATTGATTTAAAATTTCATAAATCTCTTGATCATGATCATGGTTTTCTACCTGAATCCAGAAGCGTTCACTTACCGCTTCTTTCAAATCGTTTAAAATTAACTGGAGACGACCGTCTCTTTCTTGAACCTTCCCGTTTATATAATAAAATTTTCCTTCATGTAAATCGTCTTTCAGTTGACGATATTGATTTGCAAATACAGTGACTTCAATTTTGGTCTTACTATCACTAACTTTTAGGAAAGCCATATTTTCCCCATTTTTGGTACGAATCACACGAATGGACTGTATCTCAACTAAGACCGTAGTTACCTGTCCTTCGGACAACTCAGTCAAGCTGGTAATTGGATACAAGGCATTCTTGGCTAAAACTAAAAGAGGATGCTGGCTGATCCCTACTCCGAGCCATTCTTGTTCTTTCTGGAACTTTTCAGCTTCTGTGTAGTCTTCCGTCTGTGTCCAGCTGTAACTGCTATCTGCAAATAGACTACCTAATTCCTCTACAAAGACAAATAAAGTTGGTAAGTTGTCGAGTATTTTTTTTCGATTTTTCTCAAAACTATCAAAGAGACCAATCTCAACTAGAGGGGTTAAAAGACTTAATTTTTGATAGTTTTGGGGTAAGCAGGTAATGAAGTCTTCTACATTTTTAAATGGACGATTATCCAAAATCCAGTAAGCAAAATCACGAGGTATTCCTTTAATAGTCTTTAAACCTAAGTGGATGGTCGTATCTGCCAACTTATCCTGATATGGCACTGTATTGATAGACAACGGAGCAATCTTAAAGCCCATTTCAAGTGCATCAACAATGTAGTCATTACTTGAATAGTTTAGCATAACTTGATAAAAGACAGCTGGATAATGGGTCTTGAAATATGCCAGTTGAAAAGCCAAAGCAGCATAGGCATAGGCATGGGAACGGTTAAAGCCATAACCCGCAAATTTCTCCATTACAGCAAAGACTTCTTGAGCTTGTTCTTGTCCGTGCCCTTTTTCGAGTGCACCTTGAATGAAACTATCTTGCATTTGATGCATCTCAGCTGCATTCTTTTTCCCCATGGCCCGTCGTAAAATATCGGCCTTACCAAGACTAAAACCAGCATAACGCTGAGCTACTTGCATAACTTGTTCTTGATAAAGCATGATGCCATAGGTTGGGGCTAAAATATCTTCTAGCACAGGATCAAGCACGGTCACTTTTTCTTTGCCATGTTTTCTGCCCACAAAGTTATCTATATAGTCACTCGCACCTGGTCGGTTCAAGGAAGTCGTCGCCACTACTTCTTCAAAGTTTTGTGGCTTCACTCGTTTCAATAAGCGTATAGCTCCAGGTTGCTCAAACTGAAAGATTCCCTTGGTCTTACCAGCTGCAAAGAGTGCTAAGGTTGCCTTATCTTCAAGATCAATATCCCCAATTCTTAGTGAAATACCTTGAGTTTCATATAAGAGCTCCTGCATTTTTTGAGCGAATGTTAAGTTTCGTAGACCCAAGAAATCCATCTTGAGCAAGCCATTTCCTTCAACTCCATGCGCATCATATTGGGTAATCAGCATATCCTCTCCATACTTGAGAGGAATGTAGTCTGTTAGATTTTTATCACTAATAACGACTCCAGCAGCATGAATGGAAGTCTGTCGTGGATAGCCTTCTATCTTTTTGGCAATAGAGAAGGCCTTTTGATACTCAATCTTACTTTGAATGAGTTGTCTAAAGCCTAGATTTCCTTCATAGGCTGTCGTCAGAGTATCTTTAGGACCAATTTTTTTGGTTATGGATGTCAACTCATACTCGGGAACACCATACCGTTTAAAAACATCTCGGATAGCCTGTTTGGCACCAAAAGTCGAGTAGGTGACTATCTGAGCAGCGTGAATACTACCATAACGGTCACGAACATAGCGGATAAATTCAGGACGATAGATATCTGGAATATCAATATCAATATCTGGCATGGTGTAACGTTCACGATTCAAGAAACGCTCAAAGATAAGATTTTTAGCTACAGGATCAATACCAGTGATATCTAAGGCATAGGCCACTAGACTTCCAACTGCAGATCCACGTCCCATCCCCATATAATATCCTTGAGAACGACCGAAACGTAAGAGGTCCCAGACAACCAAGAAATAGTCATCGAATCCCATATCATGAATCACTGATAACTCTTCTTCTAAACGAGCCTGATAAACCTGATTCCATAATCCTTTCTGTTCCAATCCCTGAATCGCTCTTCCCCGAAGTTCTTCAACAGCGGGTCTCTCTGGATTAAAACGTGGAAGCTTGAGACTACTATCAATCTCGTAGGAAGTTTCCTTAATCAATCTTGCAAGGTTATCCAGTGCAATTGGGAACTTCTCTAGAAAAAACTGTTCAAGACGGTCAGCCGGTAAAAATAAGCCCTGTTGAGATTGAACATCAACCTCTCTCAAAGTCACGTTCTCTTTAATCGATTTAAGCATCTGTAGAACTTCTAAATCCTCAGACTCGAAAGAGTTAACACGATAAAGAGGGAGAATGGGGTGAGAAAAATTCGACTGAGGAGTATCTGGATACACTCCGATATAGTAGTTATGCCCTAAGTCCAAGGAATCAATTTCAGGATAGTAAGGAACAATGACACCAATATCTTCAAGGTAGGAAGAGAAATCAGCCCATTCTTTTTTACCTGTCATCTTCAGAGATGATATCTTCATAAGGTTTCGATAACCATGGTTTGACAGGGCTAGAAAACGTAGATTAAACACATCTTCTTTATGATGAACTGTCATTTCAAGACCTAGGAGTGGTTGAATACCTTGTTTTTGACATTCTGTAATAAAGTAATAAGCTCCATAAAGATTATCAACATCCATCATCCCAAGTGATGAATAACCATATTCTTTTCCTAAAGCAACATACTTTTCAATAGAAACCATACTTTCCATAAAACTGTAGACTGTTTTTGTATCTAGTTGAGCAATCACTCTTTATCACCTCCCTTAATCTCTTTATATTATACCATTTTAGAAAATAGAAACACAATTTCTTTACAAGGACCAAGATAAAAACCACAGCCAGTGAAAAGCTGTGGTTTTAAAATTTCTTCTAAAAATGTCTAAAGCATATACTCGTCTAAAGCAGATACTCGTCTCAAGCTTCCTCAACTTATTTATCCCTATCTTTCGTTAAAAATATCCCGATTAGAACTAGAACTAGTGAGAGAAAAGGGAAGACTCTAAAAATCTGCCAATCCGGATCGAATGCTAAGAGTCCGGAAAGCAAATAAAATCCTGCACTCGTATACAAGACAGTTTTACTTACTTTATTTATTCCTACCCCGGTTAAGACAGTTGCTATGGTGTAAGCAATTAAATTAGGTCCTAAAAAAATCAAGAATACAATTCCCCATGGAGCAGTATATAAAGCAAGAGATATAAATAGGAGAATATAGCTAAGTGCCAAATAAAATGAGAAAGATAGAAGAGTCGAAGGTTTCTTAACTGCTTTTGGACCATTCTTCATATCTTCCACTGAATTATTTTCTACAATTAGTTTATCTTCTTTGTTTAGCTCTACATTTGGATTTTGATCTGACATTTTTTCTCCCACTAATTTGTTAAGTTATTTTTATTATATCCCAATTTGTCACATTAAGCTAGATAGAAAAAGCCATCTATGTTAGTCTCAGATAAACTCTCACATTTGTCTGAAAGAAACTAACATAAATGACCTACACTACTCCGTATCAAGTTTTTCTGAGTCAGGTGAAATTGTCTAACTCAATTTGACAAATGAGGAGTTTTTATTATTTTTCACGAATCACTTCTACCTTGTATCCATCTGGATCTTTGACAAAGTAATAGTTTGGTTGTGTTCCTGGAAGTCCATTTGGATTTGTCACTTCGTAACCCTTGTCGCTATGTTCTTTATGAAGAGCCTCAAGGTCAGGTGTGCTTAGAGCGATGTGAGCAAAACCGTCACCTACAACATAAGGTCCATGATCGTAGTTGTAAGTCAACTCCAATTCATAATCATCACCATCAAGACCTAGATAAACAATGGTAAAAGCGTGTTCTGGGAAGTCCAGACGACGCAATTCCTTAAATCCAAAAGCATCTTGATAAAAAGCAATTGATTTTTCAAGATTTTCTACTCGCAAGCAAGTGTGTAACATTTTTGAAGCCATTTTTTCTCCTTTGTTTAAAAAAGACTGGGACAAATTTGCACCAGTCTTGTGAATAATTATTTACCAAGTTTTGCTTTAGCTGCATCTGCAAGAGCTGTGAAAGCTACTGCATCGTTAACAGCCAAGTCAGCAAGCATTTTACGGTTAACTTCGATCTCAGCCAATTTCAAACCATGCATCAATTGTGAGTATGAAAGTCCGTTCATACGAGCTGCCGCATTGATACGTGTGATCCACAATTTGCGGAAGTCACGTTTCTTTTGACGACGGTCACGGTATGCATAGTAGTAAGAGTTCATTACTTGTTCTTTTGCAGTACGGAACAAGATATGTTTAGCTCCATAGTAACCTTTTGCTAATTTTAAAATACGTTTACGACGTTTGCGTGATACAACGCCACCTTTAACACGTGCCATTTATATTTCCTCCAATATTTCCTAGAATTGTTAACTTACAAATACGCGATTATTTCAAGCGAGTAAGCATTGCTTTGATACGTTTGAAATCTCCTGAATGCACCATAGATGCTTTACGAAGATGACGACGTTGTTTCTTAGTTTTTCCGTGGAAACGGTGAGAAGTGTAAGCACGGAAACGTTTAAGTCCACCAGAACCTGTACGTTTGAAACGTTTAGCTGATGCGCGGTGTGTTTTTTGTTTTGGCATGATATTTTCTCCTTTTTTTAACTTTCTGACAGATTATTTCTTGTCAGTTGCTGGGGCCAACTGCATGAACATTTGACGACCATCCATTTTAGCACGTTGTTCGATGATAGCAATATCTTGAGTTGCTTCAGCGAAATCGGCTAAAACTTTTGCTCCAATCTCTTTATGGGTAATCATACGTCCCTTAAAGCGAATGGAAACCTTCACTTTGTTCCCTTTTTCAAGGAACTTGCGAGCACTGCGAAGTTTCGTATCGAAATCACCCTTATCAATAACTGGGCTCAATCGAACTTCTTTCACGGTCACAACGCTTTGTTTTTTGCGTTGTTCTTTTTGTTTCTTCTGGTACTCAAATTTGAACTTACCGTAGTCCATAATTTTCGCAACAGGAGGTTTAGCTTGAGGTTGAATGAGAACCAAGTCCACATTAGCGTCGTCCGCAAGTGCTTGCGCTTCACCAAGTGGTTTGATACCCAATTGTTCGCCCTCAAGACCGATTAAGCGAACTTCACGTACACGAATTTCATCATTGATGAATAAGTCTTGCTTTGCTATGGTTTTCACCTCTTTTTTTATTTTAGAGAAAAACAAGAGCGGACTTGCTAACGCAAATCCGCTCTACATGATTATAGTTCATTTCTGAAACTTGATCTGTAGGGGCCAGACAACGTTAGTCGCAAGGCGAGAAGTTCTCACTTCTGCTTTTCTCATCCCTAATATGATACCAAGTTTTCGTCTTCCTGTCAAGAGTAAAATTGTTTTTTTCTTAACTTTTGATTATTGATGTTGCGAGTAATAAATTCCGTGTGGTTTCAATCGAGTATTCAATAGCTCTGATACAGTCACGAAACTATAGCCTTGTCCCTGTAAATATTCAATTACTTTTGGTAGCGAATTAACTGATGGCTGATGGATATCATGCATGAGGATGATAGATCCATCACTCGTTTGATGTTGGATTTCTGTCAGAATCGCTGCTTCATTTTTACTCTTCCAGTCCAAACTATCAACATTCCACATGATAAAGCTCAAATCAAGGCTATTACGAATATCATCTGAGATTGCACCGTATGGTGGACGCATCAATTTAGAGCTTTTTCCAAGAACTTTTGTAATAGCGTCTTCGGTATCTGTGAGCTGTTTCTTAGCATCTTCCAATGACAGTTTCGTTAAAATTGGATGATTCCAACTATGATTTCCAACTTCATGACCTTCAGACTGCATACGTTTGAGAATTGCTTCATTTCCAGCGATGTTTTTGCCTTGGACAAAGAAAGTTGCATTAATCTTGTATTTAGCCAAGATATCCAATGCCTGTGGTGTTGTATTTCCGTCCGGTCCATCATCAAAGGTAAGAGCTACTACTTTTTTATTTTTCTCAGCCTGAGCCTTCTTATAAAGTTCTTCATCCTTTTCAGTTAAATAGGACGATTGGATAACATCAAAGAAGTCTGAAATTGGCAAAGCTATTTCTTCTAAACCCTGTGTTTGTTTTAGCGGAAAAACAATCAGTTGGCTATCCTTGTAGTCAAATTTCCAGCTTGATAAGTCCGTAGCAGAATAATCTGCGATAAGCTGATCAATTGATGCTTGCTCTCGTTTACTATCTGTAAGGTTAGATTTGATTTCTTCAAGGAGCGTTTCTTTTCCCTTGCTAGCATCTGAAAAGACCTGATCCAAGGTAAAAATACTTCCATCTTCTTTGAGATAAAACTTGTCTAGCGTAGTATTTTCCAATTCAACAAGGTTAGAGTTAGTCAAATCATAGGCTTGTTTTTTGACACTTCTATTTTCTACACCCTTGAAGGACGTTTCTCCTTTTTCAGAGTAATAAAAAATCAGATGTTCTTTCCCTTCTACCTTGTCAGTAACATCTTTGAGAATAGCATCTCTTACAGAAGTGATGACATTTTCCCCAGCCATGGGGTAATATGCGATAATCTCTGTTTTATCTTTACGGAAATGGTTTTTCTGACTTCCTTGGGAGAAGGCATCTTCTTTTTCTTTTTTAAGAGCTTCTATTTTTTCCTCAAAAACTTTTTTATTTGTTACCTTATAAGTTATGATGCCTTGCAAAGCCACCATTGTAAAAAAAAGCAAAGCCACTATTATCCATAAATTTCTTTGCTTCTTGTCTTCAACTGTTTTACGTCTTTTTCTATTTCTTGTCATAGTCATATCATATCAAATATAAACTATAATTTCAATGAATAATTGAGGAATCATTTCTTAAATAGGTAAAGAAAAGTAAAAACCCTAGAAGTATCTAGGGTTTTCATCTTATTAAAAACGAATCATTTCTCTTGTTTTTTCATAAGATGTGACAAAACGATCAGTCACACCTGGCTCAGCCAATTCTAAAGCTTGAGATATTTTCTCGAAAGAAGCTTGATAGTCATAGGCTGTTTCAAAAATGTTTAACGCTTCATGGAAAGCTTCTTGGATACGATCATCAAATGATCTGTAACGGTTAGAATATTGAAGCAATTGCTCAGTTAAAGTCGCATTCTGAACAATACTGTATGTTTCAGTTTCTAAAAGATCCATATCGCTTGAAGCAATTTCTAAAATACGATTCACAGATTCAATATTTACTTTAGTTTGCTCCAATTCTGCGATTAAATCTTCCGTACTATGACTTGCGTCAAAGAAGAGTTTTAAGAATTTTTGTGGAATTCCTGGAAGATTTCTCTTCTCCATGTATCGCTTAATGGTATGCAATCGATTCACATAGACATTCGCTTTTTGGCGAGCATTGACATCGTCTTTTTCAATCTGAACTAAACGTTCGCTAACACCAATTTGATCATCTTCAATATCCTTCAAAGCAGACTGAAGACTCTCCAAACGTTCCTGTAAAACAGAGTATGGTTCTGATATTTCAGTTTGATCACTTGTCAACTCTTGAATGGTTGTATTCAAAGCAGCAATGTCTGCTTGAAGACGACGAACACGATTAACATCACTTTCCGAAATCAAGTATGTCTTACCGAGACGTTCCATGTCTTTAACCAAAACCTGATTATTCTCTTTCATATGTTTGAGGTAACTTGGAAGAGTTGCCATTAATTTTTCAAAAGCTTTTTCAGAAGCAATTTCACGTGTGAAAATATCGTAGAGAGCATTAATTTCTTCTTGGATTTGTTCATTTTCATACTCTGCATTATCCAATTCTAGTGTACGAATGTTCTCTTGATTCTTTTTCAAACTCTCATACAAAAGCTGTAGTCTAGATTCAATATCTGTCTCCACAAAATGATAATTGGCATCCAAAAGTTTACGGTAACCTGCTTCTAAATCTTCCAATTGATCTGGTAATTCAGTAGTAAGTTTAGTCACAATAGCTGGAATTCTTTCCACAATATGCGTCAACGCAAGAATATGGTTTTCAGTCTCATCCAAAATACCTGCTGCTTCAACTGGATCTCCTGATGAATTCAAAGTTACAAATTGTGAGAATTCAGATTGAATATGTTCTAGTTGCTTCTCTATCTCAGGTAAGGATTGACCAAATAGTTCAGAATTCTCTGCAACAGTATGTTGTAGTTTTTCAAATAAGTCTAGGGCATGGAGAACACGGCCACTATTTTTTGATTCTTGTTTTTCTAAGTCAGCCAAGGCATTTCGAATCTCTGCAATATCTTCTTCAACGAGCCCAATCTGACTTTCAATTTGATCAATTTGATGTTGGGCTTTCAAGAAACGGAAAGTGTTATTGTAACCCTCAGCTTCAAAGAGATTATTTTCAATATCTGCAAAAGAATTAAGGGATAAATCTACCCATTTTTGATTCCATTCACGAAAGGCCACTTGACTTTGACCAATCAAGTGCATATTTTTAACAGCTTCAACCTCATCATTAACAGGAAGGTTGTATAGTTCTTCTTTTCTTTGCTCTAAAACTTCAAGTCTGTTTCCATTGCGTTTGCGCAGGAAAACCGCCATTACATAAGCAATAATTAGCAGGGCAGCAACTGCTATCAAAGCAATAATCAATTGATTATTAGACATATCAAACTCCTTTTATACTTGACACAATTGTCATGATTATATCATATTTTTTCAATACTGGGAACTACTTTCCACAACTTTATACATCTAGATTACTGTAGACAGCATTTTCCTCAATGAACTCACGACGTGGTTCTACACGATCACCCATCAACATATCGAAGATTTTATCTGCTTCTGCTGCATCATCTACTGAAACTCGAGCCATGAGACGATATTCTGGATTCATAGTCGTTTCCCATAACTGATGATCATCCATCTCTCCAAGACCTTTATAGCGCTGAATAGTTGGTTTTGAGCGGCCCTCACTGTAGCGGGCCAATGCTTCTTGTAGTTGTTTTTCTTGATCAGCTCCAGGTTGGATGTATTCTTTAATCTCGCTACCAACTTTCACACCATAAATAGGTGGTTGAGCGATATAAACATAACCTGCCTCTAGAACGGGTTTCATATAGCGATAAATCAGAGTTAACAATAGTGTACGAATGTGAGCACCATCGACGTCGGCATCGGTCATAATTACTAGTTTTTGGTAACGGGCCTTGCTGACATCAAATTCTGCTCCAAATCCTGTTCCCATAGCTGTAAATAAGCTACGGATTTCTTCGTTAGCCAGAATTTTCTCCATGCTAGCCTTCTCTACGTTCAAGATTTTACCACGAATCGGTAAGATAGCTTGGAATTCACGGTCACGTCCTGATTTTGCAGAACCTCCCGCTGAGTCTCCTTCGACAATAAACAACTCAGTTTCAGCTGGATTGTTCGAAGAACAGTCTGCCAATTTACCAGGTAGATTAGAGATTTCTAAACCTGATTTCTTACGAGTTACTTCTCGTGCTCGTTTGGCTGCTACACGAGCCTTAGCTGCCAAGATTCCCTTTTCTACAATCCGTTTAGCAATCTGGGGATTCTCCATTAAAAAGTCTGAGAAAGCTTCACTGAAAAGGCGATTAGTAATCTTAACGACTTCACTGTTCCCAAGCTTGGTCTTGGTCTGCCCTTCAAACTGTGGATTTGGATGCTTAACAGAGATAACGGCAGTCAAACCTTCACGAACATCCTCACCAGTTAGATTATCCTCGTTATCTTTAAGGAGTTTGTTTTTACGAGCATAATCATTGATCACACGAGTTAGGGCTGTACGGAAACCTTGTTCGTGGGTTCCACCTTCATGGGTATGAATGTTGTTAGCAAAACTCATGACATTTTCATGGTAGCCAGTAGTATATTGCATGGCAACTTCTACAGTGATGTCATCCATTTCTCCGTCTGTGTAGATTGGATTTTCAAAAATAACATCCTTATTCTCGTTGATGTACTCAACATAACTAGCAATTCCACCCTCGTAATGGTAATGTTTAGTTTGCTCTTGACCATCACGTTTATCTGTGATAGAAATTTGAAGACCACGATTGAGGAAGGCAAGTTCCTGCACCCGTTTATTTAGTCTATCAAAGTCAAACTCAGTCGTTTCTGTGAAAATCTCTGGATCTGGAGTGAAGTGAACAGTTGTTCCTGTGCGGTCAGTATCTCCAACAACCTCAAGGTCAGCTACGACATGACCACGACGGTATTCTTGGTAATGGATTTTCCCGTTCTTATGAACATGGACATCCAATTGAGTTGAAAGGGCATTTACAACTGAAGAGCCTACTCCGTGCAATCCACCTGAAACCTTGTAACCGCCACCGCCGAATTTCCCTCCGGCGTGAAGGACGGTAAAGACAGTCTCTACAGCAGGGCGACCAGTTTTTTCTTGGATATCAACTGGAATCCCACGACCATCATCGACAACTGTGATTGAATTGTCTGGTTCGATAAAGACTTCAATATGGCTAGCAAATCCCGCCAAAGCTTCATCGATGGAATTATCGACAATTTCCCAAACCAGGTGGTGAAGGCCTTCTTTGGCAGTCGATCCAATATACATCCCTGGACGCATACGGACGGCTTCTAGACCTTCTAAAACTTGAATTTGACTGGCATCATAATCTTGTGCCTGTTGGTTTTTAATTTCTTCTGTCATTTTTTTCCTTTTTCTTACAATTCTAATACTTGTTTCAATGTCACGACATCTTTGAACAGATGGGTATCTAGGCCTGCAGCTTGTCCTGCTTCCACATCTATCGACCTATCACCAATCACGATTCCAGAGTTGATGTGATAGTTGTCTTTTAGATAGATCAGGGATTCTGGGTTTGGCTTTCTCTTGAAGCCTGAACTTGCCGTAATGACTTGAGTAAAGTATACGGCAATTCCTGTTTTTTCAAGAATCTCTATCACCTGATTATTTCTATGAGAAACTAAAAAGTTACGACCACCCTTATTTGAAATTTTTTCCAGTAAGGCAGGGATGCCTTCAAATAAGACTGGGTGTTGAAGTTCAAGAGCTTCATTCTCTTTATACCTTTCAAGGAAATGTTCGATGTCTGGTGCAAATTTCTTAACTGCAAACTCTGTTGAAACCTTTAGAGCTTCATAGACACTATCATGTTCTTGAATAATCCCAAATTCTTTCAATGTTGCTACAAAAGCACCTGTAGAAATTTCGTAATTATCCAAAAGAGTGCCACCTAAATCCCAGATGTAATCGTGATATTTCATACCCTTCATTATAGCATTTTTTTAAGAAAAAAGCGATGTTTACCTTACTTTTGCCCATAAAAAAGAGAAGAATCTTGTTATTCACTTAAGATTCTTCTCAAATCATTTATTATTTTTCAAAAAGGTCTTGATAAAGCATGGTTTCTCGTAAACTTTTAGCGTCGCCTCCTAGCTTATCAACCAGCTCATAAGCAAAGGCCAAAGCTGTAGCGGGACCACGACTGGTAATGATGTTACCATCTACTACAACTGCTTCCTTGTGATAGTTCCCGTCAAGAATTTGTTCTTGGACACCATCGTAACAAGTGAAGTCTTTACCATCTAAAAGACCTGCTTGGTTAAGGACAATTGGTGCTGCACAGATGGCAGCTAGTCTCTTACCTTGCTCATTAAAGCGTTGCAATTCTGCAATTAAAAGGTCATTATCTCGAAGATTAGCTGACCCTGGCATCCCTCCAGGAAGGACAATCACATCATAGTCCGATAAATCTCCATCGAAAACTTTATCCGCAACTACTTGAATCGCGTGAGAACCTGTCACCTTTTCAGCAAAACCAATCATATCACAGCTAATACTTGCTCGACGCAAAACATCCACTACTGTTAAGGCTTCGATTTCCTCAAAACCATCTGCTAACATAAGTGCTACTTGAGTCATTTTTTGTCCTCCTTATTTTACTTTTTTTAAGACAACTTTTTTACGTTTAGACCTTGTGTGCCCACTCTTCTCATCAGCTAAATGTGTTTGGTAACTCATGGACAAGAGCAATCCAACACCAATCAAGTTACTGATAATAGCTGAGCCCCCTTGAGAAATAAAAGGTAGGGGAATCCCTGTAAGTGGAAGGAGACCCGTCACCGCACCAATATTTTCAAAAATATGGAAGAGTAACATCATGATAAAACCTGTAGAAATATAGGTGTAAAATTGATTATTTGATTTGAGAGTAATTTTAAGCATGCGATAAATTAACAGTAGATAGAGAGCAACCACGGCCACAGAACCGATAAAGCCAAAATCCTCTGCAATGACCGTGAAAATCATATCACTTTCTCGGACTGGAATGAGGAGATTTGATACATTAAATCCTTGACCAAACAAACCACCACTACCAATAGCAATTTGCCCTTGAGCCTGCTGATAGGTCGTTGTCTGAGCATAATCAAAAGGATTGAGCCAGGCCAAGATACGATTGATCTGATAGGTCGGCATGCCTAAATTATGTAGAAATGCTCGTCCATCTTTGGTGATGAAAATTGCCAAAAATCCAGCAATTGCTGAAGAGGCTACTACGAAAATTGGAACGATAATCTTCCAAGATACTCCTGATAGCAAAACTAATCCTGCAAAGATAGCAATAAATACCAAGGCTGTCCCCAGGTCACTTTGTAACGCTAGCAAGACCAATACGGGAATTGTAAAGAGAGTCATCCACATAATCAAGAGAAAGTCTAAACCTATGGTTCGTTGTTTTTCTTTTTGTTTAGTTGTAAAAGTAACAATGACATAGGCCAGCATTAAAATATAAGATATCTTCATAAATTCAGATGGTTGAAAGAGCGTAACTCCTCCGATAGATACCCAGTTTTTAGCTCCCGTTACTGCAACTAAACTAGGGTTATAAAAAACTAGAGGTAAAACCATCAGAATCAAACCAAGGGCATAGAGATAAGGGGTGGATTGCCATAAAAATTTTGTGTTAAAGAACATGACGACAAAACTGATGACAATTCCTAGAGCTATCCATGCTAATTGCTGTCCTAAAATGGACCAGACATTATGAGGATAATCGTGACTAACCGCGATATAGATGGATACTACACCAATGACCAGCAAACAAAATACTGGTAAAATCAAACTATAATCGACCCGAGAGTCGAGAGAACGTTTCATATAGGTCTCCTCATTCTTTCTACTATTCTTCTATGATTTCTTAAAAAATGTTTTAATTTTACTGATGACTTGGTCTTGATTGACTTCTCTCAAGCGGCAATTTTGTGATAAAGAACGTGCTATTTGCTTGCCATAACGCTTGGTCACCATGCGACTGTCCAAAATTAGAACACTGGAACTTTGATGAGAATTTCTCAGGGCTCGACCCATTGCTTGCTTGAGGCGGATAATCGCCATCGGCAACTGGTAATCATAAAACGGATTTTTGCCTTCAAGCCGTAATTCTTGGTTCATTTTTTTTGTGAATGGGTCTTCGGGGTTCTGGAAAGGTAGACGAGTCACCACTTCAATCACACGAGGATGACTTGAAAAATCGACTCCCTCCCAAAAACTTCCTGCTCCAAGCAAGAGTTCTCGTTCACCTTTTTCAAAACGTCTTTTCAGCTGAGCTGGTTCACCATGCTTATATTGCGCTAGATGGGGGAATGTTAAAGAGTCTGATACACTTAATAACAGCTCCTTAGACGTAAATAAAACCAAGACAGGTTCCTTGACAAGCATGAGTTCTTCTATCAGTTGAACAAGAGCCTGAGCATACTCTTCTTGAGATGTTTCCGTTACTAAAGGAAAATCTTTAAGGACTAAGATTTCTTGCTTCTCTTGAAATGTTTCAACCATCTTATCAAAGGCTACATCTGGAAATCCTAATAATTCTGGTAAGGAAACCCTGCTACTAATTTCCAAGGTAGCGGATACACCGATCAACTGACTCTTTTCTGGAAAAATCTGAGAAAAGAGAAGACGTTGATTGCGACTAGAGGAAATGATAACCTTTTTACTAGATAAGTCTGAAGCTGAGAGCCAAAATTCTCCATCAGCTGAGAAAAATCTCTTGTACTCATCGAAAGCTTGCAGTTCTAGCTCAGTGAAATCCTGCTTAAGCTGTGTCATTGTACTTGTAGGACAGATTCTGCGCTTACCAGATAAAAATTGTTCTAGCAAGTGAGAAAGTTCAAAGCGAATACTCTCTATCAAGCGTCTTTGAAGCATTTCCTCTGTATCAAGCAAAGCTTGATCTAGTTGGTCCAGCAAATCTGTTAGAGAATAAGATTTCTGGGACAAATTCTCCAAGGTCAAGAGCATTTTTTGCGCCTCATCCATAATCAAGAGTCGCCCTTCCAACAAACTTGGATCATCTTCCAAGCGGGTAACGAGGTAGGCATGATTAGTCACCAGAAGTTGACAAGTCCGAGCTTTTTTCTGGCCTCGTCTCCAAAAATCTTCTAACCAAAAAAGTGAGGTTTTAGGAAGATTTCCATCATGGATAAGCTTGGGCAAAAACTGCTGGTAACGATAAAGTTGGCCAATTTCATCCAAATCACCTGTTTCTGTCTCAGTCAGCCAGACCAAGAGTTGCATCTTAAAAAGGGTATAAAGTCTATTGGACTCTTCTTCCAGCAAGGCTGCATGAAAAGCATCCAGTTTCAGATAGTTCTGAGGTCCTTTAAGGCTATGAACGGAAAGATGAAAGACTTCTTCTAACCTTCGAGCCTCCTCTTGTATCACCTGATTTTGAAGGATTTTAGTCGGAACACTGAGTAGAATTCCCCCTTCATTCTCAAGTGACAAGGCCGGTAGCAGGTAACCATAGGTTTTCCCAATTCCTGTTTGAGCCTGAATAAAGGAAATGGCTTCCCCTTGTAAAAACTCTTGAACCTTTTGGGCAAATTCTTCTTGTTGACTTCTCTCTTCCAAACCTAGCAAGGCAATATTAGTTTGGAAATCTTTTGAGAGTTTGCGTGGAGAAAGGACAGGCTTTTCTTTTCTCAAAAATAAACCTTGCACTTCTACCAAATCATGCTCAACGAGGAGAGACTGCTTCTGATAAACTTCCTCGATGACTAGGTAAGATTCATAGAGTAAGCTGTCTGATAAACTCAATAAGCGCTCCAACAACCCTTTTGGCAGTCCAAACATCTTTTGTCTCATACAAAGAAAGAGTTCTGCTGTTGCTTGGGCATCAGATAGAGCTGAATGGGCTTGCTCTAGAGGAATCCCCAACTCTTGGCAAAGAATGCCGAGATTATACTTCTCAAGCTGAGGGTAAAATACTTGAGCCAACTCCACTGTATCGATACGAGGCGTTCGCAATTCATAACCCTCAAAAAAGAGGAACTCTGCCAACAAATTAGCATCGAATTGAACATTGTGCGCAACAAAAATACCGTCTTTGACCAGTTCAAAAATTTTTTCAGCCACCTGAGAAAACTCTGGAGCCTTTGCCAAACGTTTATCAGTCAAACCCGTTAATTCTTTGATATGAGAATCCAAGTGTTCATGAGGGTTGACATCAGTCGCATACTGCTCAACAATCTCACCATCTTCAATGACTACAATTCCCACTTGGATGATTTTTGCCTTGCTTCCGGTACTTGTTGCTTCTAAATCTACAACTACGTACCGATCATTTCTAAAATTCATCACTAAAAATTATATCAAAATTTGCACCATTTGACACCCCTGAACTTTATTTGAAGAGTCAAGTTTCTTGCAAGATTCGAAAAAAAAATGATTGAATTGAATTGTAGAAAAGGAGGGAACTCATGAACCCATTAGATTTGTTTAACCAAGTAAAAGAACTCATTGAGAACAAAGATTTTTCTGCAGCAAAAACTTTTGTTGAAGAAAACAAGGATCAACTCGGTGAGTACCTAAGCCAAGCACAAGCTTTGGTTTCAGGCTCAGAAGGACTTGACGGTCTTGTAGATAAGGTCAAAGGTCTCTTCTAATCATCAAAAGACACCTGAAAAATCAGGTGTCTTTTTGTATTTTTTTCATGAATGCAGGAATATGTTGACTAATCGTGGTTGGCAGAACTACAAAGTTGTCCTCAGCTAGTTCTTGGGCAATTGCTGAATGTAGATAGGTCGCTACCGTCACTCTTTCATAGAGATTTGCTTGGAGAAATTGCCCTGCAAAGCCAGCAATCATCCCAGCCAGAGTATCACCCATTCCCCCAGTCGCCTGATAAGGACCACCAACACTCAACTGATAACAATCAGCTTGACCAGCTTGCCAAATTCGAGTAGCAGGACCTTTTTGAACAAGAATCGTTCCTGAAGGAAATTTCTTCAAAGCCTCTCCTGTTTCATCGCTTCCATGGGAATCCAAATCTAATCCTGACAAGACTTGCCATTCCCTTTGGTGTGGCGTTAGAACAAGCTTAGCTTTAGGAAATTTCATCCCCCTCTTAGCAAAAATAGAAAGGGCACCACCATCTAGTATGAGGGTCTGGTCTTGGTCTAAATGATCAAAAACTGTTTGGAGAAGCTGTTCTCCACGCTCATCATCCACTAGTCCAGGGCCAACTAAGACAACATTCGCTTTCTCTAACTGTTGCTCCAGTAATTGCTTATCGTCAAGAGCAAAACCCATAGCCTCAGGCAGATGGCTATGTAGAGCTGTAATATTTTCTTTATCCGTTGCTACAGTTAGCAAGCCTGATCCGCTATTTACAGCTGCCAAAGCCGACATAATAATAGCTCCCCCATAGGGATAAGTCCCTCCAATCAAGAGAAGACGACCGTAGTCTCCCTTATGACTAGAACGAGGACGCTCGATGATTACCTTTTTCAGTAGAGCTTGATCAATGACTTTCATAAGCTACTCCTTCATGCTTTCTCTTACTTTCATTATACTACAAAAAAATAAAGAAAAACATCAATTGAAATAAGTATCTTTACAGCAAATGAAAAGTCGAGATATCACTATCTCAACCATTTTTCATCATAAACTTAATTTCTATCCAGCGTTCTTAAAGCAGCCTGATAAGTCTGCTCCATCAGCATGGTAATGGTCATTGGACCAACTCCACCAGGTACAGGGGTGATATGACTAGCAATTGGTGCAACAGCATCGTAATCAACATCTCCACAGAGCTTGCCATTTTCATCTCGGTTCATCCCTACATCAATGACAACTGCACCTGGTTTGACAAAGTCAGCAGTCACAAATTTGGCGCGACCGATAGCTACGACCAAAATATCGGCTTTAGAAGCTACTTGGGCTAAATTATGGGTGCGAGAGTGGGTCAAGGTTACAGTTGCATTTTTAGCCAACAGTAACTGAGCCATGGGTTTCCCAACAATATTTGAACGACCAATTACGACAGCATTTTTACCTTCTAAGTCAATCCCATATTCATGAAACATTTCCATAATTCCAGCTGGAGTTGAAGGAATCATAACTGGGTGACCAGACCAGAGGCGTCCCATGTTGAGAGGATGGAAACCATCCACATCCTTTTCAGGGTCAATAGCTAGTAAAACAGCTTCTTCATCGATGTGTTTTGGTAATGGAAGCTGAACCAAAATCCCATGCCATGCTGGATCTTGATTGTATTTAGCGATTAATTCTAACAATTCCTCTTGAGTAATGGTCTCTGGAACTCGCACGACTTCACTTTGGAAGCCTGCAGCGATGGCAGAACGCTCCTTGTTGCGTACGTAAACTTGGCTTGCTGGATTTTCTCCGACTAAAATAACGACCAATCCTGGAACCAAACTTGTCTCTTCCTTTAATTTGGCTGTTTTTTCAGCCAACTGTCCTTGTAGCTTTGTTGCTAAAGCCTTTCCATCAATCATCTGTGTCATGTATTTTCTCTTTTCTAACAAATATTCTCTATTATAACAAAAAATCGTTCTGCATTCTAACACTTCTTACCTAAGATACCCTATAGTCTGAAACTATAAGAAAAAGCTCACTTGGAGCTTTTCATGATATTCTTACAAAACCTTACTCAAGAAATCCTTGGTTCTTTGTTCTTGGGTTTGTTCAAAGACTTGCTCTGGAGTTCCGTCTTCAACAACAACACCATCAGCCATAAAGATGACACGATCTGCTACTTCACGCGCAAAGCCCATTTCATGCGTTACGATAACCATGGTCATTCCTGACTGAGCAAGTTCTTGCATAACTGCTAGTACTTCTCCTACCATTTCAGGGTCTAGGGCAGAAGTCGGTTCATCAAATAGTAGGACATCTGGTTCCATAGCAAGACCACGCGCAATAGCGATACGCTGTTGCTGACCGCCCGACAAGCTTTGAGGATAAGCATCTGCCTTATCTGGCAAACCAACCTTTTCCAAGAGCTCATGGGCTCTCTTCTCAGCAACTGCCTTACTTTCGCCTTTTGTCTTAATAGGAGAGAGTGTAATATTTTCCATTACCGTCATATTTGGGAAGAGATTGAATTGTTGGAAAACCATTCCCATCTTTTCACGCATGGCAAAGAGGTCATTTTTCTTATCGGTAATGTCGACACCTTCAAAGATAACCTTTCCTTTAGTAGCTTCTTCGAGGAGATTCATCGAACGAAGGAGGGTTGACTTACCGCTACCAGAAGGTCCGATAATCACCACTACTTCCCCTTTTTTAATTTCAAGATCAATTCCTTTTAAAACTTCATTTTTCCCAAAGTTTTTATGAAGGTTTTCAATTTTTATAAGTGTTTCAGTCATTATTTCTTATCTCCTTGTCCCATACGATTTTCAAAAGCTTTCAAGGCCAGTGTCAAGATAGAGGTCATAATCAAGTAGTAAAAGGCTGCAAATAAGAGCGGTGTTAAAGGTAGGTATGTGGTTGTTGATACTGTAGTAGCTCCATTCCACAACTCCATAACCCCGATAGCTGACAAGAGCGAGCTATCTTTGATAATAGTGATAAACTCATTTCCTAGAGAAGGTAAGATATTTTTGATAGCCTGGGGTAAAATGACATAGCGCATGGCATTCTTAGGGCGAATACCTAGTGAATAAGCTGCTTCTAATTGTCCCTTTGGTACTGCATTAATCCCAGCACGAACTGTTTCTGATACATAGGCACCACTATTCATAGAAATAATCAAAATCCCTGGAATCAAGCGAGTCAGATCAACATCTAAGATCCCAATTTGAATAGTCGGAGCACTAATATGCATCAAGGCAAATGCAATCATAATCTGCACCATCATCGGAGTCCCACGGAAGACCCAGATATATAGATTAGCAAACCAGGCAAGTGGTTTAATCTTTGAACGTTGTGCAAAGGCCAATAGCACTCCTAGAATGGTCCCCAAGAAGACCACCAAGATAGATATGATAATTGTTACAACGGCACCATAGTTAAAATATGGTAGATATTTCGGTAAAAAAGAAAAATTCATGGATACTCTACTTTCTGTTTTTAATATTTAAACTTAAAACTTGTATAAGGATAACATATATTGCATAAAAATTCAACATTTTCTCCTAATATTTTCAATAAATTTTCAAAGACGATAGAAATAGCGAGAAATCTTAGTTTTTTTCTAGTCAAGTAGAGTCTGTTTATGGTAAAATAGTAAAGATAAGAAATGGAGGAGAATCAAAATGGAATCACATTTGGTTAGAATCATCAATCGCTTAGAAGCAATGACTAAAGATGGTGGTAACTTGAAACGTAACTTTGAGCGCGAAGGAGTTGTTGTCGCAGAGGTTGCTTTTAACCACGACGAAGAAAACGGACCACTCTTTACACTTCGTGACGTTGAAGCTCGTGAAACATATACATTTGATAGCATCGACCTCATTGCGATGGAAATCTACGAACTTTTATACTAATTGTTGAATAAATGCCGGAGAAGTCTCCTGCTTTGACCAATGAAAATCCTTTTTGCATGACAAATAGGATTTTTCTTTTTATCCCTATATTTCATTTACAAAACTCTATTATCATGAGTTCTAAGACTCAATCTTTTTACTTGCTTTCCCCTTCAATCATGATATAATGAGACTAAAGAACTTTGACTATTTTTGACCTTTCTGTTTTAGTCAAAGCCAAGAAAGAAACGAGGTAGTGGTATGCTCTGTCAAAATTGTAAAATAAACGACTCAACGATCCATCTTTACACCAATCTTAATGGGCAACAAAAGCAAATCGATCTTTGCCAAAATTGCTACAAAATTATCAAAACAGATCCAAACAATAGCTTATTCAAAGGAATTACAGATTTAAACAATCGTGACTTTGACCCCTTTGGAGATTTCTTTAACGATCTGAATAACTTTAGACCTTCTTCCAATAATAATGTTCCTCCAACCCAGTCAGGTGGTGGATATGGTGGCAATGGTGGTTTTGGTTCCCAAAATCGCGGACCAGCTCAAACACCTCCTCCTAGTCAAGAAAAAGGACTCTTGGATGAGTACGGTATCAACATAACTGAGATTGCCCGCCGTGGAAATGTCGATCCTGTTATCGGTCGCG
Organism: Streptococcus timonensis; assembly: GCF_047460355.1. Lineage (GTDB taxonomy): Bacteria > Bacillota > Bacilli > Lactobacillales > Streptococcaceae > Streptococcus > Streptococcus timonensis_A. Next base: position 90,543 of record NZ_JASHGL010000004.1, read on the forward strand.
ACGAAGAAATTATCCGTGTCATTGAAATTCTCAACCGTAGAACCAAAAACAATCCCGTCCTTATCGGAGAGCCTGGTGTTGGTAAGACAGCAGTTGTCGAAGGCCTCGCTCAAAAAATTGTAGATGGTGATGTTCCCCACAAACTTCAAGGGAAAGAAGTCATTCGTTTAGACGTTGTTAGCCTTGTCCAAGGTACAGGAATTCGTGGACAATTTGAAGAGCGCATGCAAAAACTCATGGAAGAAATTCGTGAGCGCAAAGATGTCATCCTCTTTATTGACGAAATTCACGAGATTGTCGGTGCAGGTTCTGCCGGAGATGGCAATATGGATGCAGGCAATATTCTGAAACCTGCCCTTTCTCGTGGAGAACTTCAACTAGTTGGTGCTACTACCCTCAATGAATACCGCATCATTGAAAAAGACGCCGCCCTTGAGCGCCGTATGCAACCTGTTAAAGTTGATGAACCGACTGTGGAAGAGACTATTATTATCCTCAAAGGTATCCAAAAGAAATACGAAGATTACCACCACGTTCATTATACAGATGCTGCTATCGAAGCTGCTGCTACTCTTTCTAACCGCTACATCCAAGATCGTTTCTTGCCCGATAAGGCTATTGACCTCCTAGATGAGGCTGGTTCAAAAATGAACTTAACCTTGAATTTTGTGGATCCAAAGGTTATCGACCAACGCTTAATCGAGGCAGAAAATCTCAAGGCCCAAGCAACTCGAGATGAAGATTTTGAAAAAGCAGCTTACTTCCGTGACCAGATTGCTAAATATAAGGAAATGCAAAAGACCAAGGTAACGGATCAGGATACCCCGATTATCAGCGAAAAGACGATTGAACACATTATTGAACAAAAGACTAATATTCCAGTTGGTGATTTGAAAGAAAAAGAACAGTCTCAACTCATCAACCTAGCAGACGACCTCAAGGCTCATGTCATTGGTCAAGATGATGCAGTTGATAAGATTGCTAAGGCTATCCGCCGTAACCGTGTTGGACTAGGTACTCCAAACCGTCCAATCGGTAGCTTCCTCTTTGTTGGTCCTACTGGTGTCGGTAAGACAGAACTTTCTAAACAACTAGCTATTGAGCTTTTTGGTTCTGCTGATAGCATGATTCGCTTTGATATGAGCGAATACATGGAAAAACATAGCGTTGCCAAACTCGTCGGTGCCCCTCCAGGATACGTAGGTTATGATGAAGCAGGTCAGTTGACTGAGAAAGTTCGTCGTAATCCTTATTCACTTATTTTACTAGACGAAGTTGAAAAGGCCCATCCAGATGTCATGCATATGTTCCTTCAAGTATTGGATGATGGCCGTTTAACGGATGGTCAAGGACGCACTGTTAGCTTCAAAGATGCCATTATAATCATGACCTCAAATGCTGGAACTGGAAAGGCTGAAGCTAGCGTGGGATTTGGAGCTGCTAGAGAAGGACGTACCAACTCCGTTCTTGGAGAACTGGGTAACTTCTTTAGTCCTGAATTTATGAACCGCTTTGATGGAATTATCGAGTTTAAAGCTCTCAGTAAGGAAAATCTCCTTCAAATCGTTGATCTCATGCTAGAAGACGTTAACAAACGTTTATCTAGCAATAATATTTCACTAGAGGTTAGTGATAAAGCCAAGGAAAAATTGGTTGATTTGGGATATGATCCAAAAATGGGGGCTCGTCCACTTCGTAGAACCATTCAAGACTACATCGAAGACGCTATTACAGACTTCTATCTTGAAAATCCAAATGAAAAAGAGCTGAAAGCTGTCATGACAAGCAATGGAAAAATCATTATTAAATCTAAAAACAAACTTGAAAAAGTAGAGTCTACAGACTAATCCATACAGAAGAATGTTCTTACTTGACAGTAGGAACATTCTTTACTATTATAGAAAGAAAACGCAATCATGAAGGAGATAGCTATGGCAAATCCAACCTTTGGAGAGAAAAAAGAGGGAGTAAGCTACAAAACTAGATACGGTGTCTATGCTGTCATACCTGATTCAGCTAAAGAAAAGATTATCCTGGTTCAAGCTCCAAATGGTGCTTGGTTCTTACCAGGTGGAGAGATTGAAGCGGGCGAAGATCATTTTGAAGCCCTCAAGCGAGAATTGATTGAAGAATTAGGATTTACAGCCGAGATTGGTCAATATTATGGCCAAGCAGACGAATACTTCTACTCTAGCCATCGTGATACCTACTACTACAATCCTGCCTATTTATATGAAGCTACTTCTTATCAAGAAACCCAAAAACCTCTAGAAGACTTTAATAACCTAGCTTGGTTCCCTATAGAGGAAGCTATAGAAAATCTTAAACGTGGCAGTCATAAATGGGCGATTGAATCCTGGAAAAAACAACATCAAATTTAGGTTAACTTTTCCAATTTTCCCAAAAAGTGCTATAATAGACATAGAAAAACAGGAGAAAAATTTATGAAGCTTATCAATACTACTAATTCCCATTCTCGTCTTGTTAAAAGCCAACTAGAAAGTACTGATGCAACTCTTGTAGAAGTTTATTCTGCAGGAAATACCGATGTCATTTTCACTCAGGCTCCGCTTCATTATGAAATCCTCATTTCCAATAAACATCGGGCTATTCGTGAAAAAGAAGTCGAGAAAATTCAAGAGTTTTTTATGAATCGAAAAATTGATAAACAAATTATTGACGAGGCTAATATCAAAACTCTCTATTCAGATAAATTGATTGAAATATCAATTCCTACAAAATAAAAAGATTGGTCCTTAAACCAATCTTTTTTATGTTACTTAACTGCTTCTTTCAAGGCTTCTACCTTATCCAAGCGTTCCCATGGAAGATCAATATCTGTACGTCCCATATGTCCATAAGCCGCTGTTTGACGGTAGATTGGACGTTTGAGGTCAAGCATTTGGATGATTCCTGCAGGACGAAGGTCAAAGATTTGACGCGCTGCTTTTTCAAGCTTACTTTCAGCTACTGTACCAGTACCGAAGGTATCGATACGGACAGATACCGGTTGAGCTACACCGATAGCGTAGGCCAATTGCACTTCTGCTTTCTTAGCAAGACCTGCAGCAACAATGTTTTTAGCAATGTAGCGAGCTGCATAAGAAGCTGAGCGGTCAACCTTAGTGGCATCCTTACCAGAGAAGGCACCACCACCATGACGTGAATAACCACCATAAGTATCCACGATAATCTTACGACCCGTCAAACCTGAGTCTCCTTGAGGTCCTCCGATAACGAAACGACCTGTTGGATTGATGAAGAATTTAGTCTCATCGTCAAGATACGAAGCTGGAATCACTTCTTTGATGACCTTGTTGATTACATCTTCATGGATTTGTTCATTGCTGACTTCTGGATCGTGTTGAGTTGAAATAACGACAGTGTCCACACGCACTGGTTGGTCATTTTCATCATATTCAACAGTAACTTGAGATTTAGCGTCTGGACGAAGGTAGCTAATTTCACCAGACTTACGTAGCTCTGCCAAGCGACGAACCAACTTGTGGCTGAGTGAGATTGGCAATGGCATAAGTTCTTCAGTCTCATCAACTGCAAAACCAAACATGAGACCTTGGTCTCCAGCCCCAATCAAATCAAGTGGATCTTGATCCACATTTCCACGAACTTCTAAGGCTTCATTAACCCCTTGAGCGATATCTGGTGATTGTTCTACCAAGGATGGGTGTACTCCTACCGTCTCCGCAGAAAAACCGTACTCTGTATTGGTATAACCGATTTCTGCAATAGTATCACGAACCACTCGGTTAATATCGACATAAGCATTGGTTGAAATTTCACCGAAAACATGTACTGAACCAGTATAAACAGCTGTTTCAGCAGCAACGTGCGCTTCTGGATCTTGCTCTAAAATAGCATCCAAGATAGCATCTGAAATTTGGTCTGCAATCTTATCTGGATGCCCCTCAGATACAGATTCAGACGTGAATAATTTACGTTCTGACATAAAAATGTCCCCCCTTAAAAAATATTCGTTATAGAGTTACAAAGAACTGGTAGGAAGAGTATTTACAATCAATCCCACCACCTTATCGGGACCATATAACCTAACTATTATAACACGAATCTTTAAAAAAAACTCGTATGATTACTATTTTTCTTACTAAGAAAATGTTTTCTAATCTTAACCAAATAAAAACTCTTAAAGTAGATGAGTTTCTATTTTAAGAGTGATGTTATAAACTAATTATTTTCTAGATAAAATTCAAACCGTTCTCCGACGTATTGGCTCTTTACATACTCAAAAGCCGTTCCGTCATCAAAGTAAGAAACCTGAGTCAAACCTAAAATAGCATGCCCTTTTTCAACTTCTAGGTAATGAGCTATCTTTTCTTTGGCTAAACGTGCGTATATGGTCTGGTGAGATTTACCAATTCGATAACCATGCTCTTGCAAGGTTTGAAAGAAGTGCTTGGTTACTTCTTCTTTTTTGAAATTTTTGATAAATTTCTCAGGAATAGAAGCAACTTCATAGACAACAGGAACCTTATCAGCATAGCGAACACGTTCCATACGAATGATATTGTCAGTTGGCAGTATACCTAGTTTAGCCACTTCTTGCTCATTAGGGATTGTCCGACGGTAGGAAATCAAGTGACTAGATGGAGTTTTTCCTTGAGCTTTAACAATCTCTGTAAAACTGGTTGTCCCTCGCATTTTTTCTTGAACACGTGTACTTGAAACAAAGGTCCCACTACCTACACGTCGTTCCAAAACTCCTTCTTCAACCAAGAGAGAGATTGCTTGACGCAAGGTCATGCGGCTAACGGCAAATTCTTCTGCTAAATCTCGCTCGCTTGGAAGTCTTTCCCCAATTTTCCAACTTCCCTCATCAATGTCTTTCTTGATTTGGTCGTGGATTTTCATATAAGCTGGTAACATGCTTGATCACTTCTTTTCTTTATTTTTTCCATTGTACCGTAACTCATAGGGAAAAGTCAAACCGCACTTGTTTAGTTGGTAATTCTAACCCTTTTATGATAGAATATTCAAGAAGATATTTCTTTGAAGAAAGGGAAAAGATGAGCAACATTTCAACTGATTTACAAGATGTCGAAAAGATCATCGTACTGGACTATGGTAGCCAGTACAACCAACTTATCTCACGTCGTATCCGTGAGATTGGTGTCTTTTCAGAACTAAAAAGTCACAAGATTTCGGCTGCTGAAGTACGTGCAATCAATCCTATCGGAATCGTGCTTTCAGGTGGTCCAAACTCTGTTTATGAAGATGGATCTTTTGATATTGATCCAGAAATTTTTGAATTAGGAATTCCAATTTTAGGAATCTGCTACGGTATGCAGCTAATTACCCACAAGCTTGGTGGGAAGGTTGTTCCTGCAGGAGACGCTGGAAATCGTGAATACGGTCAATCAACACTGACTCATACCGAGTCTCCGCTATTTGCTGGTACTCCAGATGAGCAGCTTGTCTTGATGAGCCACGGGGATGCTGTTACAGAAATTCCTGCTGACTTTGTTCGTACTGGAACTTCTGCAGACTGTCCTTATGCATCTATTGAAAACCCTGATAAGAAAATCTACGGTATCCAATTCCACCCAGAGGTTCGCCACTCAGTTCACGGTTATGATATTTTGCGTAACTTTGCTTTGAATATCTGTGGTGCAAAAGGCGACTGGACTATGGATAACTTCATCGAGATGCAAATCAAACAAATCCGTGAAAAAGTTGGAGACAAACGTGTTCTCCTCGGACTTTCTGGTGGTGTTGACTCTTCTGTAGTTGGAGTTCTTCTCCAAAAAGCTATTGGAGATCAATTGATCTGTATCTTTGTAGACCACGGTCTTCTCCGTAAAGGGGAAGCTGACCAAGTTATGGATATGCTTGGTGGTAAGTTTGGTCTCAATATCGTTAAAGCAGATGCTGCCAAACGTTTCCTTGATAAATTGGCTGGTGTTTCTGACCCTGAACAAAAACGTAAGATTATCGGTAACGAGTTTGTTTATGTCTTTGATGACGAAGCAAGCAAACTAACAGACGTGAAATTCCTTGCTCAAGGAACACTTTATACAGACGTCATCGAGTCTGGTACGGATACTGCTCAAACTATCAAGTCTCACCACAACGTTGGTGGACTTCCAGAAGACATGCAGTTTGAACTGATCGAGCCGCTCAACACTCTTTACAAGGACGAAGTTCGTGCACTTGGTACTGAACTTGGTATGCCAGACCACATCGTATGGCGCCAACCATTCCCAGGTCCAGGTCTTGCTATCCGTGTCATGGGAGAAATCACTGAAGAAAAACTTGAAACTGTTCGTGAGTCAGATGCTATCCTTCGTGAAGAAATCGCTAAAGCTGGCCTTGACCGCGACATCTGGCAATATTTCACTGTTAACACTGGCGTTCGTTCAGTTGGTGTTATGGGCGACGGTCGTACTTATGACTACACCATTGCCATCCGAGCTATCACTTCTATCGATGGTATGACAGCTGACTTCGCCAAGATTCCTTGGGAAGTTCTCCAGAAAATCTCAGTTCGTATCGTAAACGAAGTTGATCACGTCAACCGCATCGTCTACGATATTACAAGTAAACCACCTGCAACTGTTGAGTGGGAGTAAAGTTTCCTATAAAATAATAAATAATACTGCTGAAGCATGGACTACAGTGGTATTATTTTTTATAATTTCAATATTAGGAAAATTTCTCGACTCTCAACTCTTCTTTTTAAATCCTTGAAACCATGCTATAATATAGTAAGTATAGCTCCAATAACCTAATGATAAAGATTTCTTACATCATCCGTAAGTGTTATTCTACTCTGATTCATATTATAATGAAAGTAACAAAATATGGAGGTGTTTCACATGGAAACAATTTTACGAGTAGAATCATTAAAAAAGCATTATGGAAAAGAGCCGAATATCACCAAAGCCTTGAACGGTATATCTTTTCAAGTTGTCAAAGGTGAGTTCTTAGGGATTATGGGGAGCAGTGGTTCTGGGAAAACAACCCTTCTCAACTGTCTCGCTACTATCATCAAACCAACTGACGGCTCCATTCAAATGCAAGAAAAAGATTTAGGTCAGTTAAAAGGTAGTCAGTTAGCTGATTATCGTGGCAAGGAAATTGGTTACCTCTTTCAAAATTTTGAGCTTTTGGACAATCTGACAGCCAAAGAAAATATTTTACTCCCCTTGTCTTTGCACAAGGTCGATGAGAACGAAAGCAAGGTTCGGTTAGAATTGCTTTCCCAATATCTAGATATTTCTGAACTTCTGGATAAGTTCCCATCTCAATTATCAGGTGGTCAACGGCAAAGGGTAGCTGCTGCGCGTGCCTTGATTTTAGATCCTAAGATTGTTTTTGCAGATGAGCCCACAGGAGCTTTGGATTCAAAAAATGCGACCATTTTGATGCAAAAATTATCCGAAATGAATCAAGTGGAAGAAACCACCATTCTCATGGTGACCCACGATTCAGTCGCTGCCAGCTTTTGCAACCGCATCTTGTTTATCCAAGACGGAAAACTATTCCATGAAATTCGACGCGATTATCCAAGAGAAAGTCAAGAAGATTTTTACCACAGAATACTAAAGGTCATGTCTGCACTGGCTGGAGGTGATGGCAATGTTTTCTAAATTAGTCTCAAGAAATAGCAAGAGGGATCGAAAGAATAATGGCTTGTATTTCAGTTCCATGGTTCTTTCTATTATCTCCTTTTACATCATCCTTTCTTTGTCCCATCAAGATGTGATGATCTTTCTCAAACAAATAGAGAGTGACGCTGTAAATAAACTCTTTAGCATGATTCCCATTCTTTATGTAGCAACACTCTTTATTCTCTTTTTTCTAGTCTACTTCGCAAGCAGTATGCAGATGGAAAGGAGAAAACATGAATTTGGTGTCTATCTAACGCTAGGGATGCGAAGAAGCAAACTGTTCTTGCTACTTCTGCTCGAGGATTTGAGAAACAGTGTCCTTGCCCTTGGAATAGGCCTTCCTATTTCCATCTTGATTTCAGAACTGATTAGCCTAATAACCGCTAAAATTGTTGGGCTAGGAATTATTGAACATCAATTCTCTCTATCTACTACAGCTCTATTCTATACAATCATCGGTTTCCTAGCCGTAAAATTAGCTGTCTTTATCCTTTTAAGTGCAAAAACAGCTAATAAGGAAATCGGAGATCTGCTTGCCTATTCTCCTTCTGGTATGAAGAAACTACTCCCCAAGGGTGTGTATCTTCTTGCTTCCGTCTTCGGAATTTTGCTTCTAGGAACAGCCTATTACTTGGGTATGAGTGGGCGAGCTTGGGAAAGTGTCATAACTATGGGCATCACTGTTCTCTTGGGGACTCTCGGAACCATCCTACTCTTCTTTGGTATGCGTTTGTTTATAGACTTTTTGGTCAAGCTTAGAAGCAATCGAAAACTCCACACCTATAATTTTAGACAGATTCAGGAATTAGTTATCCAGCGCTCAACTATACTGGCTATCTGCTCCCTCTTAATCTTCTCTGCCTTGTGCCTCTTTGGAGCAGGTGTTGCCATTGCAAGTGGCAATTCAGGCAATCATACCCACGTTTTGGATTATACATTTAGAGATAGCAAGCAGGAAACAGATGAAAATCTTGATATGAATACAGTTAAAAAAGAGCTTGAAGCTGCTGGACTGGCATCACAGTTTTCAAAGATTCTACAAATCAAAGTGGGCGAACCGAAAGAACACAAATCCGTGTCCTTTGAACAGTTCATCAAGGTATTGAAAGAGCAAAAAGACAGCAAGAACAAGGAAATTTTGCTCCATAAATTTAAACAGTCTACTACTTCCCACCTCATACCAGTTTCTGAATACAATGAGCTTAGAAAGGCTGCCAGTCTCCCTCCTCTAGAATTAACTAGTAAGGAAGCTTACTTGTATATGGGGAAAGATTTCCTCCCAGATGAGAGTCTCGTCAACTCTGTCCTAAAGACAAACCCTCAAATCAAAGTCATGGGAAATGATATAAAATTGATTGGCGAAGTACAGTCTTTACCGATTGTAACAGATCGTGAAATCACCCTCTCTGTTGCCCTCATAGTCACAGATGAAGTCTTTATGAACTATACAGACGGTCACTATTCGAACTATGTCAGCGGTATCTTGGCTCCTGAGCTAATCAAGGAAAAAGGCCTGATGAAAGCTATCTCAGATACCAATGAAAAGCTAAATCAAACCTCTCTTGGTTATGAAAGCTATATACAAAATATGGGAAGACAATTATTTTACATTATCTCTGCCAGCTATATCACCATCTATCTGGCTATCATCTTCCTTGTTGTCGCAAATACAATCATCGGCGTTCAATTTTTGATGGGGCAGAGACAAACCTACAGACGATACCAAACCTTAATTCATCTCGGGGCCAACTATGAAACTCTTTGTGAATCGTCAGAAAAGCAAGTCAACTGGTATTTCGGTCTGCCAATAGCCCTTGCACTTATTAGTAGTAGTTTCGGTGTGAGCTCCCTCCTCACAGGAATAGTACCCGTTAGTGCAAGAATGGCTATGGGGCAGAAATTTATCACAGCCATGCTGATAGTACTGCTCTTAGCTGGATTTGAAGTCATCTATATAAAAATTGTAAAGAAAAATAGCAACAAGTACTTATTGTCCTTAATAGAACCCAAAAGAGACGAATAAGGTAGAATAAAATAAGAAAAGGAGGAGCTGATATGAAACATATTCTGGTTATTGAAGATGAAGCCTTGATTCGAGATGAAATTGTTATTTTGTTAGAGAAAGCGGGTTATCAAGTTGATAAGTTGACTGACTTCAAAGATACAAGCCAGCAAGTATTGCAATACGATACGGATTTAATCATACTGGATTTGAATTTACCAGGAGAAACAGGTTTTCAAATTTGTAAAAATCTCAAGTCCAAACGCTCTGTGCCCATATTGGTTCTCACCTCCCGTGAACAACTAAAAGATGAGATTTACGCCCTAAAATTAGGGGCTGACGAGTACTTAACAAAACCTTTCAAGAAAGAAAGATTCTTGGCTCGTATAGAAAACATCTTGAAACGCTATGAAGGTAGACAAAATTTGCTTGAAAAAGATAATTTCCTGCTGGATAGAAATACCTATACTCTTTATATCAACGGACATTCGATTTTACTCCCTCAAAATCAAGGGAAATTGTTAGAAACCTTATTAGTGACAACTGATTCTGTCGTCACAAAAGAAGAACTAAGCATGAAACTGTGGAATACAACTGAGTTCATTGATGAAAATGCCCTACAAGTAAACATTGCAAGGCTGAAAAAGGTGATGAAACAGGCTGGCATTGCCCTTAAAGTCAAGTCCGTCAGAGGTATTGGTTACAAGCTAGAAGAGGTAAGTCCAGATGAAACATAATCTAAAATATCTAGCTAGTTATCTGCCTTGGTTACTTGTTCTCTTAGCATTTGATCTATTTACAGCTGTCCTGCTTTGGCTTTCAGATGTGAGAATGTTTCAAGCTCTCATCCTGCTCTATCTTTTAGCTACAGTCCTGCTCTTTTTTATCCTATCACTCCTACTTATAAGAAAAGAAAGAAAAAAATTAGATGCTTATAAAGCCTTCATAGCCAATCCTAAGATAGATACGGAACTGGAATTATTGCGTTTATCAAGTGCCTCAGAGAAAGAAAGCATTGAAAAAATAGCAGATACACTTTATCAAAAGCAGGCTCAAATAGGAAAACTCAACTCATTACTAGCCGAGTACGAGGACTATGTTGAAAAATGGGCGCATGAGATTAAACTTCCTTTATCGCTTCTTTCCCTCCTTTTAGACAATCAAAGTGACCAACTACCTGAGGATACTGCTTTTAAATTGGACTATGTGAAAAATCAAATCCAAGGAAATGTATCACAGATCTTATTCTACTACAGGGTGAAAAGTGAGAAAAATGATTTTCTATTTGAAGACCTTGACCTAAAAGAGTGTATCCAAGATCTTTTGGAGAACTTTGATCCCTTGCTCAAAGAAAAGAATTTTACGATTAAGTTAGAGAACATACAAGGAATCTGCTACACCGATCAACGCAGTTTTGGATTTATCCTGTCTCAAATACTAGCCAACGCCCTTAAATATAGCTCTGACAAACCAGAACTCAAGATTTCTATGTCAAGTGACAAGGGGCGCAAAACCCTGATTATTAGGGATAATGGGTGTGGAGTTAAAGCTTGCGACCTCCCTCATATCTTTGAAAAAGGATTTACAGGTGATTCAGGAGAGACAAGGAAAAAATCAACAGGCATGGGTCTCTATCTTGTCAAACAATTAGCAGATGCTTTAAAAATCGACATCGTAGTAAAATCCGAATGGATGCATGGATTTGAAATCTCTCTTTCTATTTCGTAATTTTTCGATTAAGAAAATTGCCTACTCATAGAAAGCACATATTTTATACCAAAAAGGAAAGCTGTACTGACCCCAAAAAGTTGGACAAATAATTATTGAAAGGATTTAGTTCTGTATTGCACAGGGCTAAGTCCTTTTAGTTTGACTTTAATTCGTTGGTTGTTTTAGTTCTGGAGAATAATAACGATTCATCCCTTTCTTGACGATATCTATGCCATAACGGTCAATTAATTTCATCATGTACTTTAGACCAGAAACATCCACACCAAATCTTTTCGAAAGCTGTTTGAAGCTTTGTCCTTGCTTTCTTAGTTCATAAATCTGAACTTTATCTTCATAATTCAATTTCATAATAAAACACCTCAAAAGTTAGTTTTTTTCTGTCTAACTTTTGGGGTGCAGTTCAAATTTCTGACGGTATTTTAATATTTCATGATGATTCTTACCAGAAAAACTTTCGATAAATTCTAGCAATCGTTAAAAGGATAACGTAAAGTATACCTAAGATGGTTAAAACTATTTTTCCAGTACTCAATTCTGAACCGATGACCAATATATGAAAGAGAGGAGCGAGACCGGTACACACATATATCAAATAAGCAATAACATTTATTCACCAATCCCAGCAATAAAGTCTTTAAAATCTTTTATTTAACTTCTCCTACAATCTACTTTTAATTTAAGTATATTATAAACTTCAGAAAATTAAAAGAATGTTCTGATTAAATGATCATTTTAACAATATCATATACTAATGAATTCTGACAATTCCGATGTAGAACTATAAAAAAACAGTAAAACCACTTGGTTCTACTGTTTCATTTTTAAAATGTTTGACGCTTGGCTTTACGTTCTGCACGTCCACGGGCACGACTTTCTGCGCGTTTGGTTTTACGGCGTTTTTCATCGACAGCCCACTGGATTTTCTTTTTATAGCCTGGTTTCACTTTTTTCTTTTTCTTTTTAACCAAGCCAATCATTTCGATATCCAGTTTTTCCTGTTTTTTCTCACGATTGGCACGACGGTCACGGTCATAAGTGTCTTGGAATTCTCCATCTTTAACCACCTTAGGTACAAACTTAATTCCTAATTTCTCCAACTCACGGATATCAGAGTCATCGCTTGGTTGATAAAGGGTAATGGCTGTACCTGGTAGACCATTACGTCCAGTTCGTCCGACACGGTGAACAAAGAAGGACAAGTCTTGTGGAATAGCATCATTGATAACGTGGCTGACACCCTCAATATCAATCCCACGCGCTGCCAAGTCAGTTGCTACAATATATTCAAAATCAAGATTTTTGACCTGATTCATGATGCGCTTGCGTTCACGGGGTGCAATATCCCCATGAATCTTAGCGACCTTCAAGCCTTGAGCAACTAAGTAAGAGTGCAATTCATCCGCACGGGTCTTAGTATTGACAAAAATCATTGCCAGATAAGGTTGCATAGCCTGCGTTAGTTCATAGATTTGAGCATTCTTATCACGTCCCTTGGTCGAAATCAACCAGTTATCAATGGTGTCAGAGATAACTGTTTTTGTCTTGATCTTCTCCATAACAGGATTTGACAAATATTTTTTCAAGAAAGGTTGCAATTTTTGCGGAATAGTCGCTGAAAAGACCATGAACTGCAAGTCCTTAGGAAGACTTCCTGCAATCTTATCAACCGTCTCCAAGAATCCCATATCCAAGGTCATGTCGGCTTCATCGACTACAAAAGTCTTAGCCTTGTGAATAGCTAGGTCTCCAGATTTTACTAAATCATAAATACGACCTGGCGTCCCAATGACAATATGAGGCTGATTGCTTGCTAATTTATCAATCTGACGTGCCTTGTCTGTTCCACCAACATAGTTAACGACACGTACTTCTACATCCGAATGAGCTGCAATCTGACGTGCCGCTTGGTAAATCTGCGTTGCCAACTCACGACTTGGAGCTGTGATAACTGCCTGCACGCTATCATTCTCTTCATCCAATTGTTGGAAAATCGGTAACAAGAAAGTATGAGTCTTCCCTGAACCTGTTTTGGATTCACCAACCAAGTCGCGACCTGCAAGGACAATGGGAATCAGCTTATCCTGCACCTCTGTTGGAGTTGTAAACTTCAACTCCTCCAAGGCTTCCACAATATATTTTTTAAACTTAAATTTCGTAAATGACATAATATCCTCGATTCTATCTATCTTATAATTATACCATATTTTCATCCATTACTGTAGCATTGTCATTTAGACCAATTAAGATAAAGTGACAAAAATAAAAAAGCCCTCTGAATCTAGAGAGCTGATTTGAGCTCGGGCTAAAATCCTAGTGAAAAAGATGAAACTCCTTGTGTTTATCGAACACTGTGTCCTTTCCCTATTTTCATACGCATTTTTTACGCCCTTAGCATCATGATACTTGCTGGATAAAACGTTTATAGACTAGACGGCGAGCTGAAGATTGAACAAAAATTTTAGTGAGAGAAAAAAACTCCCCGAAGGGAGATCATTCTGGTTTATTTTACCTTACAGTGCTAGGAACCATAACCGGAGATAATATTTGAGTATATCGAGGTAAGGTGACAAAAATAAAAAGCTACTCAATCGAGTAGCCTTATTCCAAGATATGCTCAATTGAACACGGCCTAAGCACTTGGCAAAAAGCAAAAAGCCCTCTGAAGTCAGAGAGCTTGATTCTTGCTGGATAAAACGTTTTGAGACTAGGCGGCGAGCCGAAGATTGTTCAAAAATGTTAGTGAAACAAAAAATCTCCTCGAAGGGAGATCATTCTGGTTTATTTTACCTTACAGTGCTAGGAACCGTAACCGAAGATTATACTTGAGTATATCGAGGTAAGGTGACAACGCAATGTAAGTGGAAAATAAAGCAGATTAGCGACGAAGTCCAAGAGAGTTGATTAACTCACGGTAACGGTTAACGTCGTTTTTACGCAAGTATGCAAGCAAGTTACGACGGCGACCGATTTTCTTCATCAACCCACGGTAAGTAGCGTGGTCTTTTTTGTGTTGTTTGATGTGTTCGTTAAGGTGGTTGATTTCCCAAGTAAGGACAGCAACTTGAACCTCTACTGAACCTGTATCACCTTCGTGACGTGCATATTGTGCAATGATTTCATTTTTTTTCTCTTTTGAGATTGCCATGATGTTTCTCCTTTTTATTTGGCTTCATCCGAGTGACAGGTTGGCATGCCTGTAACCAAGAAGAAGTTATTTGTCTTTACGACATTTCCTATTCTACCAATAACTAAGTTCTTTGTCAACTGATTTACTATTCTTACCACAAATGTGCTATAATAGTTATAGGAAGGATATCTAAGGAGACAACTTGAAAAGAGAGGTGATTACCATGCGCAAATTCTCGCAATATCTCCCCTACTATCTGGTCATATTTTTCTTTTATTGGCCACTTTATGAGCTGTTATTATGGACTATTACTGAAAACTATATCTTGAAGGAGCTCACCATCGGCAACGTTATTATCTTCTCTCCACTGGTGACTTTCATAGTATCACTATTCTACTCTTATCGTTTCAAGTTCTCAGTTTGGTGGTTAATTGGAGTTGGATTGCTCTTTTGCTTTACCATCATTACTTTCGGAGAATTTATCCTTCTCTACCTCCTAGCCTATGAAATCTTTGCCCTTGCGGGTATGGCTGTCGGTGTCGCTATTAAGAATCTAGTGCAAAAACTTAAAAACAAAAAACTTTCACAAAAACCTTGAAAAATCTCGCAATCATGCTATAATAATGCATAGAGACAAGTCACTTAGACCCTTTCTACCAGAGAGTGCGTGGTTGCTGAGAACGCATAGGAAGACTATACTGATACTACTCTACTGACTTTTATGCAAACATAAAACGGTGGCCACGTTAGAGCCAATCAGAGGTGTCCCTCTTTTTTGAGGAACATAAATGAAGGTGGAACCACGTTGCGACGTCCTTTTTAGGATGTCGCTTTTTGTTTTTCTTGATTTAAGACTGCAAAATAGGGCAACACTTCTGCTTTATAAATAATGGATAACCAATATAAGGAGAACATCATGATTAACATTACTTTCCCAGATGGCGCTGTTCGTGAATTCGAATCTGGCGTTACAACTTTTGAAATTGCTCAATCCATCAGCAATTCCCTAGCTAAAAAAGCCTTGGCTGGTAAATTCAACGGCAAACTCATCGACACTACTCGTACAATCACTGAAGACGGAAGCATCGAAATTGTGACACCTGATCACGAAGATGCATTGGACATCTTGCGTCACTCAGCTGCTCACTTGTTTGCACAAGCAGCTCGTCGCCTTTTCCCAGACATTCACTTGGGTGTTGGTCCAGCTATCGAAGATGGTTTCTACTACGATACTGATAACCAAGCTGGTCAAATCTCTAACGAAGATCTTCCTCGTATCGAAGAAGAAATGCAAAAAATCGTTAAAGAAAACTTCCCATCTATTCGCGAGGAAGTGACAAAAGACGAGGCGCGTGAAATCTTCAAGAACGACCCATATAAATTGGAATTGATCGAAGAGCACTCAGAAGACGAGGGTGGCTTGACCATCTACCGTCAAGGTGAGTATGTAGACCTCTGTCGTGGCCCTCACGTCCCTTCAACAGGCCGCATCCAAATCTTCCACCTTCTCCACGTAGCTGGTGCTTACTGGCGTGGAAATAGCGATAACGCTATGATGCAACGTATCTACGGTACAGCTTGGTTCGACAAGAAAGACTTGAAGAACTACCTTCAAATGCGTGAAGAAGCTAAAGAACGTGACCACCGTAAACTTGGTAAAGAGCTTGACCTCTTTATGATTTCTCAAGAAGTTGGTCAAGGTCTTCCATTCTGGTTGCCAAATGGTGCGACAATCCGTCGTGAGTTGGAGCGCTACATCGTCGATAAAGAGTTGGCTTCTGGCTACCAACACGTTTACACTCCACCACTTGCTTCAGTTGAGCTCTACAAGACTTCTGGTCACTGGGATCATTACCAAGAAGACATGTTCCCAACTATGGACATGGGGGACGGTGAAGAATTCGTTCTTCGTCCAATGAACTGTCCACACCACATCCAAGTCTTCAAGCACCATGTTCACTCATACCGTGAATTGCCAATCCGTATCGCTGAAATCGGGATGATGCACCGTTACGAAAAATCTGGAGCTCTCACTGGTCTTCAACGTGTGCGTGAAATGTCTCTCAACGACGGTCACCTCTTTGTAACTCCTGAACAAATCCAAGAAGAATTCCAACGTGCTCTTCAGTTGATCATCGATGTTTATGAAGACTTCAACTTGACTGAATACCGCTTCCGCCTCTCTCTTCGTGACCCTCAAGATACTCATAAGTACTTTGATAACGATGAAATGTGGGAAAATGCTCAAACCATGCTTCGTGCTGCCCTTGATGAGATGGGTGTTGACTACTTTGAAGCTGAAGGTGAAGCAGCCTTCTACGGACCAAAATTGGATATCCAGGTTAAGACTGCCCTTGGAAAAGAAGAAACCCTCTCTACGATTCAGCTTGACTTCTTGCTTCCAGAACGCTTCGACCTTAAATACATCGGAGCTGATGGTGAAGAACATCGCCCAGTTATGATCCACCGTGGGGTTATCTCAACTATGGAACGCTTCACAGCGATTTTGATTGAGAACTACAAGGGTGCCTTCCCAACATGGCTAGCACCACACCAAGTAACCCTCATCCCAGTTTCTAACGAGAAACATGTGGACTACGCTTGGGAAGTGGCTAAGAAACTCCGTGACCGTGGCGTCCGTGCTGATGTGGATGAACGTAATGAAAAAATGCAATTCAAGATTCGCGCTTCTCAAACTCAAAAGATTCCTTACCAATTAATCGTTGGTGACAAGGAAATGGAAGAGAAGGCTGTAAACGTTCGCCGTTATGGTCAAAAAGAAACTGAAACTATGCCAGTAGATGCATTTGTAGAATTGATTCTTGCAGACATTGCTAACAAATCTCGTGTTGAGAAATAAACCATTTAACCTGGAACAAAATCTCAGCCACCTAAAAAGCAACAACTATTTCAGTTGTTGCTTTTTTATATTTTGATTATGCTGAGCTAATAGTGATTGGTCAAACCATCACAAATGGTAGCCTCGTCAACAATTCTTTCTATCCACTAATTTTTGGGTGTAGGATATCCTCCCAAGATTTGCTTCCATGAGTTAGATAAGTTGACTATCCTCAATCCTTGTCTGCTTCATTTTCTTTTACGAGATCGTTTTGTGAATCTTTTTCAGAGAGTTTTTGATCAATATACTTGTCAATGTTTTCATAAAATTCCTTGGTCGCTTCACTATCTAATGTTGGCGAGTTCTGAACTTGATTCACTTTCAATTGAACAGATTGAATACCGTAAGAGGCTTGTTTTTGGTGGAGTGTTTCTAATTCTTCTTCTGAAATCGGATCTCCAACAACCGTCAAGACCAATTCATTGTTACTTGACTTGTAGACTTGATTAATAACCGTATAATTGGCGAACTCTTTTCCTACAAACTGTTTGATCCCTTCTTTGCGCGCTTGTTCTATTGTCAGAGTAACTGCCGAATAGCTAGCTGGAAGAATCAACAATACAATCAAAGATATCAAGCCAATTCTCATTTTAATGCTCAGCTCTTTAAATGAAGTTAAAGGAGATTTTCTCATCAAAATTCTTGTTCCAACAATGTTGGCTAGCATGATAAAGACACAGTTGATCAAGAAAAGATAGAGAGCCCCCAATAAAAATCGTACATTCCCATTAGCTAAACCATAGCCAGCAGTACAGATAGGCGGCATCAGAGCTGTAGCAATGGCTACTCCTGGCACGATATTGTTTGCTTCTTTTTTCCTTGAACCGATCACACCAGCAATCCCACCAGCAATAGCAATGAGGACATCCCAAATGGTTGGAGAGGTTCGTGCAATCAACTCGCTACTTGCATAAGACAAGGGAGAAATCCAGAAATACAGAGTCGAGACAAGCAAACTGACCAACACTTGAGTCAATAAAACCTCTAGAGATTGCTTGATTAAACGCGTATCAAAAATAGCTAAACCGAATCCCAGTCCAACAATCGGTGTCATGAGAGGTGAAATCAACATGGCTCCTATAATGACAGCTGTTGAATTCATATTTAGTCCGATAGAGGCAATAAAAATTGCACACATCAAAATCGCTGTATCTCTCAATCGAACATGAAGGTCATCATATAATTTCTCACGGTATTCACGTGTTGAATAGTTTCCGGACATTGGTTACTCCTTTTATTTCATATAATCTTGTTTCTGCATGGATGATAGTAGAGAGACATCTGTCCAAACTGACATATTTTTAATTCTCACCTGTCATTCTTTTGAACATTATCTTTTAACTATCCATCAGTCCATCCTTGATATTATATCAAAAATTATACAACCTTTCTTTGAAGAACTCAATCAATTTAGAAGATAGAGAACGGAAAAAATTCTGGTCACCTTTTTCTAAGAACAAAAAACTGCATCTCCTATATAAGAAGATGCAGTTTAATGATTAAGCATGATGAGTGAGTCTGGTTTTCCAATTTTGCATCATGCAAATCGCCCATACTGTTGCGATCCCCTAGGTAAGCCCGCAAATTATGGCTACTAAGATAGGTATCCAATATAATCTAGGATTCCTCTGTCAAAATAACTTTCAGACTTTACATTACATCCTTTATTTTTATATTTGAACAATCTTACGATAACTTCTTGAAGTAATCATAAAGATTAGGACATAGACTAAAGCAAAGATACCACAAATGGAAAGAGTTACGCTTAACATCATGGCTGTATCCACAACCCCAATGACCTTAAGAATCAAACTTAGCATATGATAGGCAAATGCCAAGTGTAGGAAAGCAAATATTACAGGGAGGAAGAAAACAGTCAAGACTTGCTTGTTAATAGTTTGTTTGATTTGTTTTTGATCCAAGCCCACTTTTTGCAGGATGACAAAACGTTCACGGTCTTCATAACCTTCTGAGATTTGTTTATAGTAGATGACCAGAACAGTTCCGACCATAAAGATAATGGATAGGAAAATACCGATAAAGAAAACACCACCAAAGAGGGCACTCATCTGAGCACTAGCATCTGATAGATTACTACCATAAACATAGCTACCTTCAGTGTTTAATTGAGCATTAAACTTTTGTAGATATTTTTCATACTCGTCAGCGACCTTGAGTTGTTCTTCTTCGCTGGCATTTACATTCATGCCACCGTAAAACTGATTATAGATAGCCGAATCTGGGAATTGATCCAAAAAGGCTTGTAAATCAGGCACAACAAGGTAATTGTAATCAGCAGTCAAAATATTAAACTGATTTGGGACATGGTTGACAATGAAATCTTTATTAAATTCTTCTTTTACAGAAAATTGATGGTCATTTAGAGTTAGAGCTTTCTGTTCTTTAACTCCCTCATTCTTTGCAAAGAGTCCGACCTCATTTCCTGATAGAGACAGTTTTTGACCAGTCATATTTTCATAATCTTTTTGGTCAAATACCATGAAAACTGTTGTGGGTTGGACACGGTTTTGTCCTTTTTCAAAAATGGTTAACTTAGTTCCTTCTTGGTTCGCAACACCAAAGTAAGTATAACGAAGCACTTCTTTCTCTTTAATCGTATAACCTTTGTCACTTGCAAACTGGCTCAAGAGTTTGTCCAAATCTTCTTTATCAACATTTTGCCCTGAAACCCCAAAATCATGAGGATTTAGAACTTTTTTAAAGCTTTCTGAGGCATTGAAAATGCTTGTCGCTGCTGACATGGTTACCAAAACCATGGTTGACAAAATTGCGATAGTTGCCAGTCCAACCGCATTTTTCTTCATACGGAAAATCAAGTTGGACACTGAGATGAGATTATTTGGTTGGTAATAGTATTTTTTATTTTTCTTTAAGATTTGAAGGAAAACTGTAATCCCTGCATTAAACAAGAGATAGGTCCCAAAGATAACTAGTAAAACAGCTAGGAAGAAAGTTGTGAGAGCTGTAAGGGGATCTTTTACCGTAAGGGCAAGATAATAGCCAATCCCTAAACTAATAGAACCAAGAATAGTTTGGAGAGGTAGGAAACGACCTTTTTTCTCACCACTAGCTTTCTCACGTGAGAGCTGGAGGGCATTCATGCGGGCGATTCGAAGGGCATTTAGGAACATGAGACCTAGGAAAATCAAGCCAAAAACAACAAGTACTGTAATGACAACTTTCATCTGGAAGGTAGCGACCAGTTCAACCTTTAATTTCATCAGTTTGAGCAAGAAAGCGAAAATCAGATTGTCAAAGAGGGCACCAATACCAATCCCAGCAGTGACTGTTACTAGCCCAAATATCAAGAGTTCCTTAAAAGTCATACTAATCAGATGGCGCTTCTCCAAGCCCAACATGCCATAAATTCCTAGTTCCTTAGAACGATTTTTCATGACAAAACTATTGGCATAGAGGACGATAATGGCTGACGCAAGGGTGACGACAAACATACCAAATCCAAGAGTAGCTTGAATCGTTTCACCTCCACGGATTTCCGCAATCTTGGGATTGAAGGTCAGAGAGTAAAAGAGATAGCTGATAGTGACTGCTAAGAGAACAGCCAGTGCAAAGGGATAATAGAGTTTGTGGTTTTTGATTAAGTTGGATATGGCCAACTTATTGGTTAATCGAAACATACTAGTTCACCTCACTTGCCATAACAGTCAAGGTGTCAGAGATTTCTTGGAACATCTGACGATCCGTCTTTTCACCACGGTAAATTTGATTATAGAGAATACCGTCCTTGATGAAAAGAACACGTTTTGCACGGCTGGCCGCAGCTGTCGAGTGGGTTACCATGAGAATGGTTTGCCCTTGTTCGTTGATCTGATCAAAGATATCAAGGAGGGCTGCAGATGATTTAGAGTCTAGGGCACCTGTTGGCTCGTCCGCAAGGAGAATTTCTGGTTCTGTGATGATAGCTCGTGCAACTGCAACCCGTTGTTTTTGCCCTCCAGAGATTTCATAAGGGTACTTCTCCTGCAATTGGTTGATGCCAAGATTTTCGGCCGTCACGACCAATTTTTTCATCATTTCTGTAATAGGCTTTCTAGACAATACCAAAGGGAGTAAGATATTGTCTTTAACAGAAAGCGTATCTAACAAATTGAAGTCTTGGAAGACAAAGCCTAACTTTTCACGACGGAAGCTTGATGCTTCAGAATTTTTAATGGTAGCTGTGTCAGTTCCATTTAGGAAGACCTGTCCACGCGTTGGCTTGTCAAGCATAGCTAGAATATTGAGTAGGGTTGATTTACCGGATCCAGACTCACCCATGATAGCAACGTAGTCGCCTTTTTCAACGGTAAAGTGAATATCTTTCAGGGCTTCTACTTGGTTGCCTTGAAAGCGAGTTTTATAAATCTTTTGAACGTGTTTTACATCTAATAGTGTCATGATAATCTCCTTCTTAATATCCCATTAATTGAAACTGAGCCTGCATCATTTGAATGCCGAGCTCAACTCGCTCGATATCCTTTAGACTCGGTTTACTTGTTTGTTTCTTTTGTAAAATATTTTTCATAGTTTCGCTCCTTTATCTTTATGATATAAAGTGTACTCTAAAAAAAGAGTTGGTTCCATAACA
Organism: Streptococcus timonensis; assembly: GCF_047460355.1. GTDB lineage: Bacteria > Bacillota > Bacilli > Lactobacillales > Streptococcaceae > Streptococcus > Streptococcus timonensis_A. Next base: position 112,557 of record NZ_JASHGL010000004.1, read on the forward strand.
TAACCTTACAAATGGAGCTTTAATCTTACATTTTTGTAAGATTACATTTTTTATCTAATTGAAGCCTTTTTTCTCACAATATCAAGGTCTAAAGAAGAGCTTGAAAGGTTTCTTCCAAGCTCTTCACAATTCTTTTCATTCAATCAGTAAATTCACTTCAGAGAATTTAATCCTCACCGTTGTTCCTTGACCAAGTTCAGATTCGATACGGATTTGATGACCTAATTCTTGGCTAATTTTCTGGGTTAAATAGAGACCAAGTCCAGATGACTGCTGGGTCATTCGACCATTATATCCTGAAAATCCACGTTCAAAGACTCGCAACCGATCACTGTTTTTGATACCAATCCCAGTATCCTTGATGCAAAGTTCTTGACCGTCCATGTAGACTTCAATCCCACCTTCATTTGTGTACTTAAGGCTATTTGACAGGATTTGTTCAATGACCACCAACAACCATTTTTTATCCGTCACAATGCTTCTATCCAAGTCATGCATATTAATACTTAGGCTTTTCTGGATAAAGAAAATTGCATATTTACGAATGACTTCCTTGACCAGATCTTCTATATTTTCTTTTTTCAAAACTAAATCATCATGGAAGCTTTCTAAGCGTAGGTATTGCAAAACCAAGTTGGTATAAGAATCAATTTTGAAAATTTCTTGTTCCAATTGTCGCTTAAGCTCTCGTTCAGAAACTTCTGCCACTAATAGACGGATTGCTGCTATGGGGGTCTTGATTTGATGCACCCACAAGGTATAGTAGTCTAGTAAATCTGTTAGCTTGCTTTCCGCTTCTGATTTCTTTTGATAAAGCTCAGCTTCGCGTTCGTCCAATTTTTCTGCTAGAGCACATTCCAAAGGAGATTTTGGTTCTCTTTCAGAATAAAGCATTTCCTTACGATAAACTTCTGCTTCTACTAGGATATCCCAGATGAAAAATAAAAGGGTTAGAAAACTACAAAGCAGAAAGAAGTAAAGAAAGTAAGAACCTAGATTTGTAAATAAAATGTGAAAGGCGAGGGCAAGGCAGCTAATCAAAAAAATGAAGACTAGAAGTCGAATCCGTGAGTGAAGATAGGCTAGAAAAAATTGTCTCCAATTAAGCATGTTTTAACCCGTATCCTATCCCTTTCTTAGTTTCAATAAATCCTACCAAACCTTGCTCTTCCAACTTTTTACGCAAGCGCGCAACATTAACAGAAAGAGTATTATCGTCGATGAAAAAGTCACTATTCCAGAGTTCTCGCATCAGATCATCACGCGCCACGATATTACCTGCATGTTCAAATAAGACACGCAGGATTTGAAATTCATTCTTTGTTAAACTGATAGTTTTTCCATTGACATGCACATCCATCGACTTGGTATTGAGGATAACTCCTGCATACTCCAAGAGACTTTCATCCCGCCCAAATTCATAAGAGCGGCGCAATAATCCCTGTACCTTAGCTAAAAGGACCTGCTGGTCAAAAGGCTTGGTCACAAAATCGTCAGCTCCCATATTAATAGCCATCACGATATCCATAGCCTGGTCTCTCGAAGACAGAAACATAATGGGAACTTTTGAAATCTTACGGATTTCCTGGCACCAATGATAACCATTAAACAAGGGAAGACCAATATCCATCAGGACCAGATGAGGCTCAGATTGAGCAAATAGCGTTAGAACTTCCATAAAGTCTTCTACCATAACTACTTCAAAACCCCATTCGGAGAGCATTTTCCCAACTTGTTGACGGATTACTGGATCATCTTCTACTAGTAAAATCTTGTGCATGCGCTCCTCCTTTACTCTTGTTCAAAAATCAAAAACCTTAATAAAAAATCTATGAATTAGTAACTCAACTATTTGGCTATTTATCTTTCAAATCCAGATTCGGAAACGAAAGCTAAATAAAGAATAATCCCATTGATATCATACCTTATTTTTAACTATAGTTCCAGCCTTATCCTATATTTTCCTTTTGTGCTCATTTAGTTAGCGTTTCTTTAACTTATTTAATAGATCTAGCCTTCTTATTGACAAGCTAGCCATGATTTGTTAAAATATGAATGAACGAATAGGTTTATTCATTCATAAAGCAAAGGAGGTTAAATCATATTGGACAAAAAACAATCTTTAAAGACAGCAGCCTATGAAGTTTTTTCGAAAAAAGGTTACAAGGCAACAGGAATTTCAGAAATTGCTAGGCAAGCTGGTGTTGCAGTTGGTTCTTTTTATAACTATTACGAGAGTAAAGAAGCCATTTTTCTAGACATCTATATAGATGAAAACAACCGTGTTCGCCAAGCTATGATCGAAGAACTGGATTGGGAAATTGACATGATCGACCTCATTGGTCAACTATTTGCTCAGTCTAGAACTCTCGTTTCTTCCAATAAAATCCTTGCAGAATGGTACAATCCTGCCATCGCAGATGAGTTGCACAGTTACTATTCCTCGGAAGAAGGCAAAGTCGCAAATCCTTTTCATCAATTTCTAGTAAAAACTTTTACAAATCGTATGCAGGCTGAAGGGTACTCGCCAGAAAAGATTCAAGATATTTTACAGGTTTATAATCTGTTTTACTATATGGATATGCATATCACGGAAAAAGATTTTCCAAATATTGGCAAAACTGTTGAAATACTTGCAACCAACTTCATTAAAGGAGTTCTAAAATAAAGAATGGATTTCTTTATTTTTTGAAAATATATGAATGAATTTTTTTGTAGTTCATTCATAAAATTAAGAACAGGAGTCATAAAAAATGAAAAGAGGTAAAAAAATGTTTATTATCATTCTATCAACACTTGGAGCGCTATGTATTATAACTTGGGGTGCCATCGCTTATCTTGGACGAAGCCAGACATTATCGATAAAATCCATCGAAAACCCCAGCGGAGATCTATATTTAATTCATATCACAAAACCGAGTCATCAAATCTGGAAAGCTGGGGCTTATGCTAAGTTTACACTCCCTGATACCTCGTCTACTGCTAGTAAATATGAAGCTAAGGGAGAGCAAACCAGTCGATGGCTAACCATTGCCTCCACACCTGATGAAGATGAAATTCTCATTTTGACTCATAATAGCGGTAGTAACTTTAAGAACACCTTAACACATTTACCGGCTGGCAGTGAGATTGAGATGAGTTGGCTGGATTCCTCTTTGACTGTTAAAGATACGAATAAGCCACTAGTTTGCTTTGCATCTGATGTCGGCATTTCTGCTCTACGCCCTCTTATCAAAGAATGGGCTGGTAAATGTCCGATTATTCTCAACCATTTTGATAAAGGAGTTACTATTTTCGATAATGAGATGAAAGAACTTGCTCAAAAAACACCGAATTTCACTTATAAAACTAGCGATGAACTTTCTCAAAGTCAAGAATTTTTAAAACGTGCTATTGATGAATACGGCAATCAAGCCAGCTATCTCATCACAGGTCAGCCTGATGATGTAAATGAGATGAAGAATTTTCTAAAAGAAAATGGGATTGATAGCAAAAATATACAAGTAAGCTCGTTTAGAGGTTTGAAATAGGAGCAATCTATCTTCTATGTATTTCAATCAAACCCTAGTAGGTCATTCGAACAAGCCCACTAGCTAATTCTAGGTAAATGTGATAGAATAAACATAGAGAAGGAGCTTTTATGGCCAATATTTTTGACTATCTTACCTATGTTCAATACGATTCTTTTTACGATATTCCCTTAAATGAACTGGATGTACTTGCTTTGACAGAGCTGACTTATCTTCCTTTTGATAACTTATTAGACCAATCCGTCAATCGTTTAAGCGATGTCGCAACACGTGTCCCACGAGAAAGCACCATGTTGACCAATAAAGAACGTCTACAACTCTTAGACCAACTCTCCCAACACAAGCGTTTTAAAAATAGCAAGCTTTCTAACTTCGTTAATGATATTGATGTGGAACTCCAAAAACAATTCGCTGCGATGACCTATCGTCTGAATCTAGATACCTATCTGATTGTCTTTCGTGGCACAGACGATAGTATTATTGGCTGGAAGGAAGATTTCCATATGACCTATATGAAGGAAATTCCTGCCCAAAAACATGCTCTTGAATACTTGGAGGATTTCTTTAAACAATATCCAAAGCAAGAAGTAATCATTGCCGGACATTCTAAAGGTGGTAATCTAGCTGTCTATGCTGCCAGTCAAATCCAACCTGATTTGCAGGAAAAAATATCTGCTGTTTATACCTACGATGCTCCTGGTTTGCAGGCTCATCTGACTGAAACCAGCGGCTATCAGGAAGTAATCCCAAAAATTCACCGTTATGTCCCCCAGGGATCCGTCATTGGAATGATGCTTGAAGTTCCTGATACTCCTATTGTTGTGCGCAGTCTGGCCTTAGGTGGTATCGCCCAACACAATACTTTCAGCTGGCAAACTGAAGGAACTCACTTTGTCCAACTAGAGGAAATTAGTAGAGAAAGTCTACAAATCAAAGACACTCTAAAGGAATGGATGAACAGTGTCCCGGATGAAGAACTAGAGCTCTATTTCAATCTCTTCTTTGGAACTATTTTAGAGTCTGGGATCAATTCTATCAATGATTTATCTTCTACCGGTGCTATCGAACACATTCATCAACTGGTTTCCCAAGCTCAAACACTAGAGCCCGAGCAAGTCGAAATCTTAAGAAACCTGACACAACTCCTACTGGATGCCCGCTTCCAAGCTTGGAAAAATCATTTTTAATGAGTTAAAAGTCCCTTCCTTTATGGAGGGACTTTCTTGATTGTTCCTATTTGTTCCTAATTTTTCTCTTCTGTGTTATACTAGTAGCAGTATATTCTATGAGATTGGAGAACTTATGAAAATTCACAGAACCGTGAATCCTGTTGCTTATGAAAACACCTACTACATTGAAGGTGAGAATCACCTAATCGTGGTTGATCCTGGTAGCCATTGGGCTGAGATTCGTAGCGTTATTGAGACCATTAACAAACCTATCTGCGCTATTCTCCTGACCCATACCCACTATGATCATATCTTAAGTCTAGATTTGGTTAGAGATACTTTTGGAAATCCTCCAGTCTATGTAGCAGAGAGTGAAGCTTCTTGGCTCTATACTCCTGTTGACAACCTTTCAGGACTCCCTCGACACGATGATATGGCGGATGTCATCTGCAAACCAGCTGAACACACTTATGTCTTTCATGAAGAATACCAGATTGAAGAATTCCGCTTCACAGTCTTACCTACGCCAGGCCACTCTATCGGCGGAGTTTCATTGGTTTTCCCAGATGGACACTTGGTCTTAACCGGAGATACGCTCTTCCGTGAAACAATTGGCCGTGATGACCTCCCGACAGGTAGTTTGGAGCAAATGCTTGACAGTATTCGCAATCAGCTATTCACCCTACCAAACTATGATGTTTACCCAGGTCATGGACCTGCTACGACTATCGCCCACGAAAAAACTTTTAATCCATTTTTCTAGCAAGCAAAAAACCAAGGATAGCTTCCTTGGTTTTTGTGTACTGCTATTCAATTCTCCATTCTTTGATCTTAGAATTTAACCTAGTATTGAATTTCATTTAATTCTAGTTGACTGGCTCAAATACTTTCCAATCAAATTTAGCTAAATCAAGTTCATTAGATGAAATCTCTAAGACTTGCTCTGCTTTTTCATTGCCACCAATTTGAATAGTTGCTTCTTTCACCTTCTGCACTCCATTTTTATCAAATGAATATAGAGCCAGGTTCATTTCTGGATGAGTTGAATGCCAGTCTGCATAACAGACTTGACCATTTTCGTAAATGACAAATCCTGAGCGAAAACCACCTGCAGAAGGTATATAAGCTGTGTGAAGTAAGTTAGTCTTTTGATTTTCCAAATAATAAATGGCTGATACAAATTTTTCATCTCCAATAAGCAACTCGTATTGACCATCCTTGTTCAAATCAACAAGGGCATATTTAAAGTCCGGTGCTTTTCGATCCATTCGCGAGAAAATCATGTCATATTCCTCTGAAGCAATATTATTTTGTTTGATCTCCTCTGCGAGATCTTTTCTATTACCTTGTTTTAAAAGCTCTGTATAGTGATTATAGCGTTTAATCACATCTTTATACAAATCTCGACCAGTTTCCTTCTTATTTTCAGCAGTCGATTGTGATGCCTTGGTTGACGATTCACTTGTATTTCCAGTCTTTGCTTCTGTTGATGCACTAGTCTTATCGTCTTTGGAAACAGATGATAGTGCAGATGACGGTTCTGTACTGCTATTATTTTTATTGAGTGCACAAGATGCCAAAACTGAAATCAAAAGAATAGCTGAAAGTATCATTAAAAATTTCTTCATGTTAACCTCGATAGCATTTCATTTTCTGATTGATAAACTTCAAAAACGAGTCATTAACACTAAGTTATACTTGGTTAAGGAATCACTTTACCAAATAATCACACGGTCTTCTGGTGCACGCCACATTCCGTCGCCTTCTTTGACATCATAGGTTGTAAAGAAGTCATCAAAGTTTGGCACTTGGACGTTAACACGGAGTTTAGCTGGGGCGTGCACATCAACGCTGGCCATGAGTTTCATCAACTCTGGGCGACCTTTCATACGCCAGATACGAGCAAAGTTATGGAAGAACTCTTCAGCTGAGAAGTCTGGCTCTCTCTTAGCAGCTTCTAGCGCTGCAGCGATTCCTCCAAGGTCAGCAACGTTTTCGGATACAGTTAGTTTCCCATTGATTTTTGCACCGTAAGATTCTTGACCATCAAACTGGTCGATAACCTTCTGCGTTTTCTCTTTAAAGGCAGCATAGTCGCTCTCAGTCCACCAATCCTTGAGACTTCCATTTTCATCAAAGGAAGCTCCATTTGTGTCAAAAGCATGAGAAATCTCGTGGGCAATAACCGCACCAATACCACCGTAGTTGGCAGAAGACGACTGATGCAAGTCATAGAATGGAGCCTGTAAAATAGCAGCTGGGAAGACAATCAAGTTCTTTTGTGGATTGTAGTAGGCATTCACCATATGAGCAGGCATTCCCCACTCCTTATAGTCAACTGGCTGGTTCCACTTGCTCCAGCTGTGCTTGATTTCAACACGCGCAAAGGCTAGAGCATTCTCAAAGAGACTAGCAGATTCATCCACTACCTTGTCCTTATAGCGAGCTGGCAGTTCTTCTGGATAACCAATATAAGGCTTGATGACATTGAGTTTGACGATAGCTTTTTCTCGAGTTTCAGGAGTCAGCCAGTCATTTTTAGCCAAACGTTCCTTATAAACGTCAATCATGGTCGCTACTTTTTTCTCTACGTCTGCCTTGGCTTCTGGAGAGAATTTTTCGTGGGCATACCAAAGACCAAGGGCTTGTTTGAATGGTCCTTGAGCTAAGTGGTAAGCTGCCTTGCGTTTGTCTTGAGCCTCTGGAACTCCTGAAAGAGCTCGTCCGTAGGCACCTGACAAGATACGAATCTCATCTGTCAAATAGCTCGTTGAAAGATTGACTACACCTAAGATCAAGCCTGCCTTGAGCAAAGGCCAAGCTTCTTCACTATAGAATTGCTCTGCTGCTTGCCAGAAACGTTCTTCATCTACGATAATCTTGTCTGGTGTTTGTCCAATCACCGCTTGGAAAAAATCATCTAAAGGAAGTGCAGGAGCAAACTTTTTGAAATCTTCATAAGAATATGGATGGTAGAGTTTAGCATATTCTGAACTTTCTTCATTAGAGAGGACTACTGCTGCGATACGGCGGTCCAATTCCAATCGTTTCTCTAGCAAGTCTTCGATTTCTTCATCTGAGAAGTTATAGGCTTTGAGGAGATTAGAAGTACTTTCTTTCCAAAGATTCAATAATTCCTCACGCTGAGGATGGTCTTCCGCATAGTAGGTTGTGTCAGGCAAGATAGTTCCTGGAGCACTAGCCCAGAGAACATTGGTTCTAGCATCCATAAAGTCTGGTGATACTCCAAATGGAAGGAAGTTTGGTTTACCAGCTAATTCAAATGCTGCTAGTTTACTTGCGAAATCCGCAAAACTTTCTAAATTCTGGTATTCCTTCAATAAAGGAAGGACTGGTTCAATTCCATCTGCTTCTCGCTTATCGAAATCTCTGACCATACTATGGTACTTGACAAAATTTGCCAAGATAGCATCTTCTGGCACATCTTCTCCTGCCAACCATTTGTCAGTCGTCGTTAGCATCAACTCTTCAATTTCTTCGTCAAGGTCGATAAAACCACCTGTTCTCGATTTATCGGCTGGAATAACAGCAGTCTTTTCCCACTCACCATTTATAGCATCATAAAAATCATCTTGATAACGTGTCATCTTGTTCTCGCTTTCCTATTTTCACTTATTCCTAGCTTAGCAAAAATCCCTGGGGAATGCAATTAAAAATACCGTCTTCTCCTGATTGTTTTCTAGTTAATATTTTAAATATTTACAAAAATTAACTTGACTTAATTTTTATTTTAATGTATATTAAAAGATAGGAGGAATATAACTGTATGATACGTATCGAAAACCTCAGTGTCTCCTACAAAGAAACGTTGGCACTAAAGGATATTTCACTAGTGCTCCAAGGACCAACGATTACCGGAATTATTGGTCCAAACGGCGCTGGGAAATCAACATTATTAAAAGGTATGCTGGGAATTATCCCACATCAAGGTCAGGCATTTCTCGATGACAAGGAAGTTAAAAAATCCTTACATCGAATCGCCTATGTCGAACAAAAAATCAATATCGACTACAACTTTCCCATCAAGGTCAAGGAATGCGTCTCGTTAGGACTATTTCCCTCTATTCCTCTCTTTCGAAGTTTAAATGCTAAACATTGGAAGAAAGTGCAAGAGGCCCTTGAAATCGTCGACCTAGCTGACTACGCTGAACGTCAAATCAGTCAACTCTCTGGAGGTCAGTTCCAGCGGGTCTTGATTGCCAGATGTTTGGTGCAGGAAGCCGACTATATCCTCTTAGATGAACCCTTTGTGGGGATTGACTCAGTCAGTGAAGAGATTATCATGAATACGCTGAGAGATCTGAAAAAAGCTGGGAAGACGGTTCTCATCGTCCACCACGACCTCAGCAAGGTTCCCAACTACTTCGATCAAGTCTTGCTTGTCAATCGAGAAGTGATTGCTTTTGGTCCGACCAAAGAAACCTTTACCCAAGCCAATCTCAAAGAAGCTTACGGTAATCGACTCTTTTTCAATGGAGGTGACCTATGATTGCAGAATTTATAGATGGATTGCAAAAATTCCATTTCTTACAAAATGCCTTGATAACAGCTATTGTTATCGGGGTCGTAGCTGGAGCTGTAGGATGTTTCATCATTCTACGTGGGATGTCACTCATGGGAGATGCCATTTCACATGCTGTGTTACCAGGTGTAGCCCTCTCCTTCATCTTGGGCATTGACTTCTTTATCGGAGCCATTGTCTTTGGACTGCTAGCTGCTATCATCATTACCTACATCAAGGGAAACTCGATTGTCAAAAGCGATACCGCCATCGGCATTACCTTTTCTTCTTTCTTAGCCCTCGGTATCATCTTGATTAGTGTCGCTAAAAGTTCAACTGACCTTTTCCATATCCTTTTTGGTAATATTCTTGCTGTTCAAGATACAGATATGTTTATTACTATGGGTGTAGGGGCAGCCATTCTCTTGTTAATCTGGATTTTCTTCAAGCAACTCTTGATAACGTCCTTTGATGAACTCTTGGCTAAAGCCATGGGAATGCCTGTCAATTTCTATCACTACTTACTCATGGTACTCCTAACTCTGGTGTCTGTGACAGCAATGCAAAGTGTCGGAACTATCCTGATTGTAGCCATGCTGATTACCCCAGCTGCAACTGCTTATCTGTATGCTAATAGCCTGAAAAGTATGATTTTCCTTTCCTCAACCTTTGGAGCTACAGCTTCAGTTTTGGGACTCTTTATCGGCTATAGCTTTAACGTTGCGGCAGGTTCTAGTATCGTGCTCACAGCTGCTAGTTTCTTTCTCATTAGCTTCTTTATCGCTCCAAAACAACGATATTTGAAACTGAAAAATAAACATTTGTTAAAATAAGGGGCAAAACCCCAATAAATTGGAGGATCTAATGAAAAAATTAGGTACATTACTCGTTCTCTTTCTTTCCGTCATTGCTCTTGTAGCATGTGCTAGTGGAAAAAAAGATGCAGCTTCTGGTCAAAAACTAAAAGTTGTTGCCACAAACTCAATCATCGCTGATATTACTAAAAATATTGCTGGTGACAAGATTGATCTTCACAGTATCGTTCCTGTTGGTCAAGACCCACACGAATACGAACCACTACCTGAAGACGTCAAGAAAACTTCTCAAGCTGATTTGATTTTCTATAACGGTATCAACCTTGAAACAGGTGGAAATGCTTGGTTTACAAAATTGGTAGAAAATGCCAAGAAAACTGAAAACAAAGACTACTTTGCAGTCAGCGAAGGCGTTGATGTTATCTACCTTGAAGGTCAAAACGAAAAAGGCAAAGAAGACCCACACGCTTGGCTCAACCTTGAAAATGGGATCATCTTTGCTAAAAACATCGCAAAACAATTGAGCGCTAAAGACCCTAGCAACAAAGAATTTTACGAAAAAAATCTCAAAGAATATACTGATAAGCTAGACAAACTTGACAAGGAAGCTAAAGCTAAATTCGACAATATTCCTGCTGAGAAAAAACTCATCGTAACCAGTGAAGGATGCTTCAAATACTTCTCTAAAGCCTACGGTGTCCCAAGTGCCTATATTTGGGAAATCAATACTGAAGAAGAAGGAACTCCTGACCAAATCAAGACCTTGGTTGAAAAACTTCGCCAAATGAAAGTCCCATCACTATTTGTTGAGTCCAGTGTCGATGATCGTCCAATGAAGACTGTTTCACAAGACACAAACATCCCAATCTACGCACAAATCTTTACTGACTCTATCGCAGAACAAGGTAAAGAAGGCGACAGCTACTACAACATGATGAAATACAACCTTGACAAGATTGCTGAAGGATTGGCAAAATAAACATTTAAAAAACGTCGTTCTCACGGAATTGGCGTTTTTTTGATTCAAATTCCGGTCAAATTATTGGGAAAATCTGACGTTTCAATGTAAAATGAAAGAAAAAAGATTGGAGTAGCTTATGACTACATTCCTTGGAAATCCTGTGACTTTTACAGGAAAACAACTACAAGTAGGAGACAAGGCTCTTGACTTCTCTCTAACAACAACTGACCTTTCTAAAAAATCACTATCAGACTTTGATGGAAAGAAAAAGATTTTAAGTGTGGTTCCTTCTATCGATACTGGAATTTGTTCCCTTCAAACTCGTCGATTCAATGAAGAACTGGCTAGCTTAGACAATACTGTAGTCCTAACCGTATCTATGGACCTTCCATTTGCTCAAAAACGCTGGTGCGGTGCAGAAGGAATTGAAAATGCCATCATGCTATCAGACTATTTCGACCACTCCTTTGGGCGCGATTATGCCCTCTTAATCAATGAATGGCATCTGCTTGCTCGAGCCGTTTTTGTTCTCGATGCCAATAATACCATCCGCTACGTCGAATACGTGGATAATATTAATTCTGAACCCGACTTTGAAGCAGCAATTTCTGCTGCTAAAGCTCTCAACTAGAGAAAGCTATCTCTCTATATAGCAGAAAGCTAGAGAAATCTGGCTTTTTTTGATATACTAGTTACAGATAATAAACAAGGAAAAAGCAATGACCCCAAACAAAGAAGATTACTTAAAATGTATTTATGAGATTGGCATGGAAGTTCCTAAAATCACCAACAAAGAAATTGCTGCTCGGATGCAGGTATCTCCTCCGGCGGTAACTGAAATGATCAAGCGCATGCAATCTGAAAATCTCATTCTAAAGAATAAAGAAAATGGCTATTTGCTGACAGACATTGGTTTGAGACTAGTTTCTGAGCTTTATCGCAAACACCGCCTTATTGAGGTATTCTTAGTTCACCATCTAGACTATACCAGCAATCAGATCCACGAAGAAGCTGAAGTGCTAGAACATACTGTATCAGACCTTTTTGTGGAGAGATTAGAAAGTATGTTAGGTTTTCCAAAGACCTGTCCCCATGGTGGTACTATTCCTGCCAAGGGTGAACTTCTGGTTGAGATCAATAACCTGCCACTTTCTGATATCAAAGAAGCAGGAAGCTACCTTCTCACAAGAGTCCATGATAGCTTTGAACTTCTTCAATATTTGGAAAAACATGGCATCCATATTGGAGACCAACTTCAAGTCAAACAGTTTGATGGCTTCAGTAATACTTTTACTCTGATTCACAACCATGAAGAACTTCAAGTCAGTCTCGAAATCGCTAAGCAACTCTATGTTGAAAAAATGAACTGACCCTCCTTATCCCCAGAAGCTTTGTCTTTTAGGGATTTTATAGATGAGAAAAACCAAGCTTGTATGCTTGGTTTTTCTTATTTATTCTTGGTATCGAGGATGATGGTTACTGGACCATCATTGATCAGTTCCACCTGCATATCAGCTCCGAAGACACCTGTCTCAACAGGAACTTCCTTGGCTAGTTCTCGATTTAAGTCTTGGTAAAAAGCCTCAGCCATATCAGGTTTGGCAGCACCTGTAAACGCTGGTCGATTGCCCTTCTTTGTATCTGCAAAAAGAGTGAATTGAGAGATAGAGAGGATTTCCCCCTCAATATCCTTGACTGACAGGTTCATCTTTCCCTCTGCATCCGAAAATATACGCATATTGACGAGCTTTCTCACCGCATAGTCTAGATCTTCTGCTTGGTCTTCAGGACCAACTCCCACTAGAAGTAATAAACCTTGCTTGATTTGGCTATAAACTTGCCCCTCAATGGAGACCTGAGCTTGTTTGACTCGCTGAACAACGATTTTCATAAAAATCCTTTCTAGACCTATCGAGCCAACTTAACCATTTGTACGTTTGACTGAGTAAACTTCTGGTACACTCTTAATCTTATCAACTACTGTTGTCAGAGTTGAAAGGTTTGAAATTCCAAAAGAAACGTGAATATTTGCAAATTTCATATCCTTGGTAGGCTGGGCGTTTACAGTAGAGATGTTTTTGGTCGTATTTGACAAGACCTGTAACACATCATTCAAAAGACCTGTACGATTGAGACCGTAGATATCAATGTGGGCGATATATTCTTTACTTGAGAATTGATCTTCCCACTCAACATCTAAAAGACGCTGCTCATAGTTTTCCTGCGAACGAAGGTTCATACAGTCAACACGGTGGATGGCAACTCCTCGACCTTTAGTAATATAACCAACGATATCATCACCTGGAACAGGATTACAACATTTGGCAATCCGGACCAAGAGACCAGAAGCACCCTGGATGACAACCCCACCCTCATGCTTCACCTTAAGCGTATCCTTGTTCTCTACCTTGACTTCGCCGCCCTTAACCAGCTCTTCTGCTTCTGCCTTAGCTTTAGCACGCTCTTCTTCACGGCGTTCTTTTTCAGTTAAGCGATTAAAGACGGTGATAGCACCAATTTCTCCAAAACCAATCGCAGCAAAGAGAGATTCTTCTGTCTTGTAGCTAGTTTTTTGGAGAACCTCATCCATGTGTCGCTTATCCATGAATTTATTAGCCACATAGCCATGTTCTTGAAACTGACTGATGAGCATTTCACGGCCTTTATTGATCGATAATTCTTTATCTTGATTTTTAAAGAACTGACGAATCTTATTCCGAGCCTTGCTGGTCTTGACCATGGTAAGCCAGTCACGACTTGGTCCAAAGGAATTTGGATTGGTAATAATTTCAACCTGGTCGCCTGTTTTCAGTTTTGTAGTTAAAGGAACCATACGTCCATTAACCTTGGCACCTGTTGCTTTTTCACCAATTTTGGTATGAATTTCATAGGCAAAGTCAATAGGTCCAGAGTCTTTTGGAAGTGAACGAACAGCTCCATCTGGAGTAAAGACGTAGATTTCTTCTGCTAGGTAATTTTCTTTGACCGTTTCTACGAAATCTTTAGCATCATTGGACTGATCTTGGAGTTCCATCATCTCCTTAATCCAGTTCATACCAATGGCAGATTCTTTATTGTTAACCTGCCCCTTGATTCCTTTTTTATAAGCCCAGTGAGCCGCAACCCCGTACTCAGCAACCTCGTGCATTTCCTTGGTACGAATCTGGAATTCAATAGGGCCTTTTGGTCCATAAACAGTGGTGTGGATAGATTGGTAACCATTAGCCTTTCGGTTAGCAATATAATCCTTAAAACGACCAGGCATTGGTTTCCAAAGTTCATGAACATAACCCAACATGGCATAGACATCACTATGAGTCTCTAAGATACAGCGAATGGCAATCAGGTCATAGATTTCCTCGAAACGCTTTTTCTTATCTTGCATCTTACGATAGATAGAGTAGATATGCTTTGGACGACCGTAGATTTTTCCTGTGAGATTTCGCTCAGAAGTATATTCCTCCAACTTGGTCACAACTTCATCGACAAGTTCTTCCCGCTCTCTACGCTTCTCCTTCATCATATGGGTAATCTTGTAAAATTCTGTTGGATTGAGATAACGGAATGATAAGTCCTCAAGCTCCCACTTAACACTTGAAATCCCTAGTCGGTGAGCAAGCGGAGCATAGATTTCCATGGTTTCTCTAGAAATTCGTTCCTGCTTATCTTTACGGAGGTGATGGAGAGTTCTCATGTTATGCAAACGGTCAGACAGCTTAACCAAGATAACACGGATATCCTCTGACATAGCCATAAGCATCTTGCGGTGGTTTTCTGCCAGCTGCTCTTCGATAGACTTGTACTCGACCTTCCCTAATTTAGTAACCCCATCAACGATAATGCGAACATCATGACCAAAAACTCTCTCTAAATCATCCAAACTAGCATCTGTGTCTTCGACAACATCATGCAAAAAACCACAGGCAACTGTGACAGCATCTAGCTTGAGTTTAGCTAATATTCCCGCTACCTGAATAGGGTGGATGATGTAGGGTTCGCCAGATTTACGATACTGACCACTGTGGCATTCAACAGCATAAACCAAGGCCTTATGCACAAAAGCCACATCTTCCTTCAATAAATATTTTTGTGTTAAAGCGACGACTTCATCGCCTGAATAAATTACTTCTTTGGGCATGCATACTCTCCAGTTCTTCCTACCATTTTATCACTTTTTCGACAATAAGAAAACTAGAAGAACCTAGAGCTTTATAAGAAAAACACTGCTAGAAGATTTCTAGCAGTGTTTGATCATTTCTTATGTCTTAGTGTACTGTTTTTTCAGTTTCTACATCGAAGAAGTGTGCTTTGTTTAGGTCAAATCCAAGTTCAACTGTTGCACCTGCTTGCAAGTAGTCACGAGCGTCAACTTTGGCAACAAACTCGTCTTTACCAACTTGGCAGTAGAGGTGAGATTCAGAACCAAGCAACTCTGATACAGAGATAGTTGCTTTAACAACTGATTCTGGGAATGTTTCAAGGAAAGCAGGCTCAGCGTTCACGTCTTCTGGACGGATACCGAAGATCAATTCTTTACCTTCATAACCTTTTTCACGAAGAACTTTCAAAGCGCCTTCTGGAACTTTCAAGTTAAAGCCGTCACCAACGATGCGGTCACCGTTCAATTTAACGTTGATGAAGTTCATAGCTGGGCTTCCGATGAATCCTGCTACGAATTTGTTAACTGGGTTTTTGTAAACTTCTTGAGGAGTACCGATTTGTTCAACACGTCCGATAGTACCTGTTCCAGCAGGGTTCTTAGTAGCTGACATGATAACGATACGGTCTGCAAGTGTCATCGCTTCAGTTTGGTCGTGAGTTACGTAGATAGTTGTAGCTCCGATACGACGGTGGATTTTAGCAATTTCAGCACGCATTGATACACGAAGTTTGGCATCCAAGTTTGACAAAGGCTCGTCCATCAAGAATACTTTTGCATCACGGACGATCGCACGACCCATGGCAACACGTTGACGTTGACCACCAGAAAGGTCAGCAGGTTTACGTTCCAAGAATTCTTTCAATCCAAGGATTTCAGCTGCTTCTTGTACACGTTTGTCGATATCCTCTTTACTGTATTTACGCAATTTCAAACCGAAAGCCATGTTGTCGTATACAGTCATGTGTGGGTAAAGAGCGTAGTTTTGGAATACCATGGCGATATCACGGTCTTTTGGAGCTACGTCGTTGACAACCACACCATCGATAGATGCAGTACCTTCTGTGATGTCTTCAAGACCTGCAATCATACGGAGAGTAGTTGATTTACCACATCCTGAAGGTCCTACGAAAACGATAAATTCTTTGTCTTTGATGTCCAAGTTAAAGTCTTCAACTGAATAGTGTTCGCTGTTTGGATATTTTTTGTAAATATTTTTAAGATTTAATTCTACCATTGTGGAGAACTCCTTTTTCTTTTTTGATAGTTTTATTATATATGAAAACGCTTTACCATTCTATGGCAAGTTGACCAAAAAACAAAAAAAGTTCTGTGCAACTTGCACAAAACTTTATAGGATATCTGGTAAGATGAGTTGATAACAGAGTGTTAAATCCGTCAAATCCTTTAATTGAAGCCCTGTTAATTCTTCCCATTTATCAATCTTGTACTGGAGAGAATTACGATGCAAATAGAGCTGCTGAGCTGTTTTTGTCAGTACCGCACTATTGTCCCAAAGAGACAAAATAATTTCCTGAATCTGGTCTTGGTCCTGAATCAACTGACGAAGGTAGTCCTTGATAATTCTATGGTCAACCTGTTTTTCTCCAAGTCTCCATAGATAGAGTTGAGAAAAAGTCTGAACCCCTTGATGACCTTGACGCCACCAAGTCTTAAAGAGCTCACGCTCAGCCTTGATCAATTCTGATAAGGATTGGTGGGTATTCTGTGACCAGACCTGCCCCAACATAATCGACAGACGAAGTCCAAAGTCATACTCAACCGCTTCGAGAGTATCTGATAAAATCGAACGAACAGAGATATACTTATCCTGCTGGAGAACAAAGAGATAATCCTGAGCCCCCACCTGAATCGTAGTCAAGTAATTTGGAAACAGGGTTCGCATCATGTCTAACCAAGAAGACAGATTCTCCTGTTGGAAATAAGACAGGTGGCAATATACAAGCTGTATTTTCTTGAAAGTTTGAGGCGCTTGGCCCTTACCTTCAATCAAATGGCTATACCAAGGATTGAGCGAGATAGTTTGTTCCTGCTGGGTTAAGAGAGAAACCAATTGTTTTTCACGTTCACTCAGACTAGCTTCCTCCAGCAAAAGCCACTGATTATTTGGCAAAGATAGGCAAAGATAACCTTCTTTGTCTACTGGCTGATCTAAGATTTTACCATCTGGAAACCAATCTAGTAGTTCTTTTGCAATCATGTGCTATTCCTCCACTTTTTGGATGCACCAAGAGATCAAAGCTTCTAATCGCTCCACATTGTCTGTCATATGGAGATAGCCCATAACTGCTTCAAATCCTGTAGACATACGGTAGGTTACTACATCTGCGTTCTTTGCCTTGGTATGACTATTGGTGTTACGCCCTCGTTTATAGATTTCTTCTTCTTTCTCAGTCAGGACTTGCTCCTCCAACATCAGTGAAATCAAACGAGCCTGAGCCTTGGCTGAAACATACTTGGTAGCCTCTTGGTGGAGTTTATTGGGCTTGGTCATGCCTTTGAGGATGAGATGACGACGAATATACATAGAATACACCGCATCTCCTTCAAAAGCTAGGGCAATCCCGTTAATGAGATTGACATCAATCACGTGTCCACCTCACTCCATCCTTGGTATCCAGTAGCTTAATCCCTTGATCAGCTAGTTGGTCACGGATTTGGTCAGCTGTCGCAAAATCACGATTGGCACGCGCTTCTTGACGTTTTTGAATCAAGGCTTCAATCTCTTCATCCAAAACTTCCTCGACAAAAACAATACCAAAGACCTCTAACATAGCTGCAAGAGCTTCCTTAACCACTGCATCATAGTTACCTGAGTTGATCCATTTGGCCATTTCAAAGACGACTGTGATACCATTTGCAGTATTGAAATCCTCATCCATTGCAGCTACAAACTTATCTTTAAAGGCTTGTAACTCACCCGCATCTACCGTTCCAGAAAATGGTTGCTCGTAGGTGTTCTTTAAATATTTAAGATTGGTCTCGGCATCACGCACAGCCTTTTCCGTAAAGTTGATAGGTTTGCGGTAATGTTGAGTCGCAAAGAAGAAACGAAGCACTTGACCGTCGATAGTTTTGAGGGCATCATGTACCGTAATGAAGTTCCCCAAAGACTTGGACATCTTGACATTGTCGATGTTGACAAAGCCATTGTGCATCCAGTAGTTGGCAAAGGTCTTACCTGTCTTGGCTTCTGACTGGGCAATTTCGTTGGTGTGGTGTGGAAACTCAAGGTCAGCTCCACCACCGTGAATATCGATGGTATCGCCTAAAATCTCAGTAGACATGACCGAACACTCGATGTGCCAGCCTGGACGACCATGACCCCAAGGGCTGTCCCAAGAAATCTCTCCTGGTTTGGCAGCTTTCCAAAGGGCAAAGTCCACAGGATTTTCCTTACGAGCCGTTTCTTCATCTGTGCGACCTGAAGCTCCTAACTCCAAGTCTTCTAAGCTTTTATTGGCCAACTTAGCATAGTTATGGGATTTTTCCACACGGAAATAGACATCGCCCTGACTCTCATAGGCATAGCCTTTTTCAATCAGGTCTTCCACAAAACGGATGATGTCAGCCATAAACTCGACTACTCGTGGATGACGGGTAGCAGGCTTGACGCCCAAGGCCGTAACATCCTCACGAAATGCAGCGATATACTTGTCAGCTACTTCTTGAGGTGTGATGCCTTCTTCTTTAGCACGGTTGATAATCTTATCATCCACATCGGTGAAGTTAGAAATATAGGCAACCTCATAGCCACGATACTCAAAGTAGCGACGAATGGTATCGAAAGCTACTGTCGAACGGGCATTCCCCACGTGGATATAGTTGTAGACGGTTGGCCCACAGACATACATCTTAACCTTACCGTCCTCGATTGGGACAAATTCTCGCAAATCACGAGACATGGTGTCGTAAATTTTAATCATGCGGTCAACTCCCTTCTCTATTTCTGACTTTTTCGGCTGAAAACCAGCTCTGCAAAAGGGCCAAATTGTCTGAGGCTGTCCAGTTGGTAAAAGCGCTGCCCTTCCTCTTGGGTAAAGAGGGGAACCCCCTTTCCCAGGATAAGGGGCGCTATCTGAATAATAAGGTGGTCGAAAAGATCCGCATCCAAGAGTGGTCCTACCAAGGAATTACCACCAATCACAAAGACATTTTTGCCTTTGTCAATCTGGTGAACAAAGTCTACCACATCCCCAGCTACTGGCTGGTAATTGCTGACAGGCAGGTGACTATCATGCGTAAAGACATAGTTTTCCGTAGCTTGATAAAAACTTTCTACATCTTGCAAATCTTGGATTTCCTCAAAGGTCCGCTTGCCCATGATGGTGATATCCATTTGCCTGTAAAAGTCATCATAGCCTGTATCCTCTACAGAACCAAGCTGACGCAGCCAGTCTATCCTGTGCTGGCTGTCTGCCAAGTAGCCATCCATGGTGATACAGCCGTAAAAATATACTGCCATTCTTGTAGTTTCCTTTCTAGTTCTGCTTCGCCTTCACTTAGCGGGATAGACCCAGATGATTAGACCAAAGCTAATCAAAGTATTCAGCAAAATCCTTGCTGGACAAGAAAAATAAGCCAGACAACAGTAATTCCAATTCGTACCTATTAGTAGAGAGTAGTTTCAATCCAAATCTCTAGCAATTACTAATGCTATCTCAAAGAAAGTCATAGCATCCGCTTTTCTATCCTCGCGTCTAGCATCCCATTCGTGATTTTGATGGTCGACATAGTCAGCTGTGTAAAAAAATTGATAGACATTGGCTAGTCGATATCGGGCCCAGGCCATGATAGCTGAAGCTTCCATATCTACAACTCTAGCTCCTGCTGCTAGTCTTCGTTTGACCTTAGCAGCTGTCTCACGATAGAAGGCATCTGTGGTCCAAGACTTTGTTCGAATATGCTCAATGCCAGCTTTATCCAAGGCTTTTTCCATAGTTAAGAGTAGTGATTGCTCATAGGCTATTTCATCACTTGCTGGAGCATAGTGATAACTAGTACCTTCATCACGTAAAGCCGAGCTTGGTAGGATAATCTTATCTGCTTGAATAGACTGGTCTAGAACTCCGCAAGATCCTAAAATGATAAAGTTCTTAAATCCTCTTGCTTTAAGTTCTTCTAAGAGTCCAACAACCATTGGAGCTCCAATAAGAGCCATAGCAACTGCTACCTTACTCTCATCTTTTTCATAGATATACCATGGCAGTTTACCATTTAGATTGGTAAGATAGCCACCTTCGTAGACACCATCTATCTGCTTTACTCGTTCAAGGATTTCTCCATTAAAAGACAAGATAATGGTATCACAGATTTCTCCACCACTAAGGAGGCTTCGATCAGTTGGCTCGATAACAGCAGGTACATTTTCAAATTCTTCTAATAGCATTTATTACTCTTTCGCATTCAGATAAACCACCTGGGTCTGTTTAACAAAGCCAATCTTTTCATACAAACGTTTGGCACCTACATTGCTATCTTCTACTGCAATTTGGAACTCCTTATCATTTTGCTCAATGAGTTGGTTGACGAGGGATTTTGCTAGATAGCTTCCGTAGCCTTGCCCACGTTCAAGCTCAGCTATTGCTAAACCGTAGAAGTAATTGGTATTACTCGATAAATCAACTGTACAAGTTCCAATAACCTGACCGTTTTTTAATAAAATATATAGGCGACTTTCTGGATCTTTCAGAGCTTTAGCGACATATCTATCCACAACTTCTTTAGATTCATGTTCCTCTGAAAATACCTGAAATTTTAACTGACTAATTTGATCCTGATAGGAATGATCTGCTAACAAAACGTCCAGATTGGAAAGTTTTGCTAACGGATAAGGTCTTCTATCCTTACCTAACCAAGTTTCTGTCTCTTCATCCTCAACCAGTCCCCAGTTGCTAATAAAATCAAGATGGCAGTCTAGAAAAATACGCTCTGTCTGAAAAGTGACTGAATGAATCGGAAAAGAAGCTGTTTCTCTCTCAAAACTAGTAAACAATGCACGCGCAATTCCTTGACGGCGATGATCTGGATGAACCAGTATCGTCACTTCCACATCTTGATCATCTGCATAAACCGTTAATAGGCCAACAAGTTCGCCTTTTTCGTAATAAAGGAAAAAGGCGGGCATGTTTGGGTCAAAATTAAGCATGTTAGAGAGATAGGGATCACGATAGGTATCGTCATAGTTTTGGCAACAGTTAATTAGTTTTTTCGCCTCAGATAGCTCCTCTTGACTTAACTTGTTTCTTGCTTGAATCATATAGGTATCCTCTACAAACCAGACGACCTGTGACTGGCATCTCTCGCCTGCTCAAGTTTATTGACGTAGTATTCACGTTTTTCTTCAACTTCATGAATAGTTAGCTCATCTTTTTGCCCATGAACGCGAACAATCTTGGCTGGAATACCGACAACTGTTACATCACTAGGTACATCTGCCACAACAACCGCTGCAGCACCGACCTTGGCATTTTCACCGATTTCAACGGGTCCAATGACTTGGGCATGAGCAGAGATGAGAACACCTTTACGAATAGTCGGATGGCGTTTGCCACAATCCTTCCCAGTCCCACCAAGGGTTACCCCATGATAGAGGAGTACTCCCTTTTCAACGACAGCCGTCTCTCCAATCACGAGACCTCCCCCATGATCGATAAAAACACCTGAATCGATCTGAGCGCCCGGATGGATCTCAATCTGAGTCCAGAAGCGCCAAAACTGACTGTGCATCCGAGCCAAGAGTTTAAAGCCGTGCTTCCAGAGAAAATGAGAGAGACGGTGGGCAGCCAAGGCCTTAACTCCAGGGTAAGTCAGTAAGACTTCCAGGGTGTTACGAGCTGCTGGATCATTTTCTTTTACAATATCAATGGTTTCACGCCACCATCCCATACATTTCTCCTTTCTTATTCTGAATCTTTTGGTTTATGAGTAAATTCTTTCTTTGGTTTGTGGTCCTTGTGATGACGTGGACGGTGCTGTCTTTCTGACTTCTCACCCTTTTCATCATGTTCAGGTTTTGGTGGACGAGGCAAGAGTGCCTTCATAGAAGCATCCACACGTCCTTTTTCATCAATCTTGATGACCTTAACATCGACTTCATCACCGATGGCTACCAAGTCTTCGACATTATTGGTACGAGTCCAAGCCATTTCAGAGATGTGTACAAGGGCATCTGTCTTGTCAAAGAGATTGACAAAGGCACCAAATTTCTCGATACGAACTACCTTAGCATGATAAACTTCGTCCACTTTTGCTTCACGAACCAAACCAGCAATAATCTCTTTAGCACGGTTGATGGCATCTTGGTCGCTAGAGTAGATAGACACGTTACCTTCTTCGTCAATATCAATCTTAACGCCAGTTTCAGCGATGATCTTGTCGATAGTTTCTCCACCCTTACCGATAACAATCTTAATCTTGTCCACATCAATCTTGATGGTATCAATTTTCGGAGCAGTTGGAGCCAATTCTGGACGAACTTCTGGAATAGTTGCTTCAATGACATCAAGGATTTCAAAACGAGCTTTCTTAGCTTGTGCAAGAGCTTCAGTCAAGATTTCTGCTGTAATCCCTTGGATCTTGATATCCATCTGAAGGGCCGTAATCCCTTCACGAGTCCCTGCAACCTTGAAGTCCATATCTCCAAAGTGGTCTTCCAAACCTTGGATGTCTGTCAATACTGTGTAGTTGTTTCCATCAGAAATGAGACCCATAGCAATACCTGCTACTGGTGCCTTGATTGGCACACCACCAGCCATAAGGGCAAGAGTTCCCGCACAGATAGAGGCTTGAGATGAAGAACCGTTTGATTCCAAGACTTCTGCTACCAAACGAATCGCATATGGGAATTCTTCCAAGCTTGGCAATACTTGAGCAAGGGCACGTTCACCAAGGGCACCGTGTCCGATTTCACGACGACCAGGCGCACCGTAACGGCCAGTTTCCCCTACAGAGTATTGTGGGAAGTTATAGTGGTGCATAAAGCGTTTCTTGTACTCTGGGTCCAAGCCATCAATGATTTGAGCTTCACCCATTGGAGCCAAGGTTAAGATAGAAAGAGCCTGAGTTTGTCCTCGAGTAAAAAGACCTGAACCGTGCACACGAGGAAGGAAGTCAACAACCGCATCCAAAGGACGGATTTCATCGACCTTACGACCATCAGGACGAACCTTGTCTTCTGTGATCAAACGGCGCACTTCAGCATGTTCCATTTGTTCCAAGATTTCAGCCACATCACGCATGATACGGTCAAATTCTTCGTGGTCCGCATATTTTTCTTGGTAAACTGCAGTTACTTGATCTTTTATCGCTTGAGTCGTAGCTTCACGAGCCAATTTTTCTTCTACTTGGACCGCTTTTTGAAGGTCACTGTTGTAGGCCGCAATGATTTCGGCTTGCAATTCCTCATCTACATGAAGCAATTCAACTACTGCTTTTTCCTTACCTACCGCCGCAACGATCTCTTCTTGGAAGGCAATCAATTCTTTGACAGCTTCGTGTCCTTTAAGAAGAGCTTGTAGCATGATTTCTTCTGATAATTCTTTAGCACCAGACTCTACCATGTTGATAGCGTGCTTAGTACCGGCTACTGTCAATTCAAGAAGAGAGCGCTCTGCTTGTTCTTGACTTGGGTTGATGATGATTTCACCATCTACATAACCTACTTGCACCCCAGCGATTGGTCCGTCAAATGGAATATCTGAGATAGAGAGGGCCAATGATGAACCAAACATAGCTGCCATCGGTGCAGAAGCATTTTCATCGTAAGAAAGAACCGTATTGATAACTTGAACTTCATTACGGAAGCCTTCCGCAAACATTGGACGGATTGGACGGTCAATCAAACGCGCTGTCAAAGTCGCATCTGTCGAAGGGCGTCCCTCACGTTTCATAAAGCCACCAGGAACTTTCCCAGCCGCATACATTTTTTCTTCGTAGTTAACTTGGAGTGGGAAGAAATCCCCAGTTGCCATTTTCTTAGACATCACGGCTGCTGTCAAGACAGTTGACTCACCATAACGAACGACAACTGAACCATTTGCTTGCTTAGCAACCTGACCAGTCTCTACGATCAACTCACGACCCGCAAAAGTCGTTTGAAACACATATTTTGTCATGTTAATCCCCTTTGGATTGGTAATATTATACGCCTTGCCTACAAAAATCAGGATACAAAGGGCGTTAAGAATCCCGTATGAAAATAGGAGATTGACGCAGTGTGCGATGCACACCAGGAAATCTATCTTTTTCACTAGGGATTTAGCCCGTGTTCAACTCCGAAATTACTTTAGTTCTGATTCTTTAACTTACATCTCTTTGACATAAGATTAAGACTGCTTAAATATCGTTTATACCCTCATCTTTGTATCAAGTACGTACAGAGTCTATTTTATCATATTTTTCTTAAAAAGTGCTGGCTTTTCTATTAAAAAGGAACCATTCCTCCATGAAAAGAAGAATGGTTTGCTTTTTATTATCCTAAAGATTGGTGGTTAAACAAGGCATGGGTTGCTTGATGAATATATTGGGCAGTTTCTGCATTGTTCATAGTGTAGAGATGCACACCTGCAACGTCTTGCGTTACCAAGTCCACGATTTGGTCTACGGCATAGGCAAGTCCTGCTGCTCTGAGTGACTCAGGGTCATTCTCATACTTGTCCAAGATAGACTTAAACTTACGTGGGAGATGGATATTCTCACAAGTCTTCAAGAGTCGAAGAGCTTGGTTACGGTTAAGGATTGGCATAATCCCTGCATGAATCGGCACATCAATTCCAGCCAAGGTACACTTATCTTGGAAATCGTAGAAACGCTCATTATCAAAGAAAAGTTGCGTTACTAGACTAGAGCATCCTGCATCCACTTTTTTCTTGAGATTTTGGATATCTGAGATTTGATTTGGCGAGTCTGGATGTCCTTCAGGATAACAAGCACCAATGATATCAAAGTGTGGGGCCTGTTCCTTGATGAACTCAATCAAGTCTGTTGCATAACGGAAATCCTTCTGTGGCTCAACTCCTGGAATGATATCTCCACGAAGGGCCAAAATCTTCTGTACGCCAACCTTGTCCAAATCTCTAATGGTTTCAGCAACCTTATCCTTGGTCAAGTAAATGGCTGGCAAGTGAGCAATGGTCTTAATATTCAAGTCATTTTGAATATAGTCAGCCAAACGAACCGTCGTCTCTTTGATATTAAATTTATTATTACTTGCAGTCACACTGATGAAGTGTGGTGCTAAATCCTGCATATTTTGGAGTGCAGAAATAATTTTATCATTGCCTACTTCTGGGTTTGGAGGGAAAACTTCAAATGAGAGGGACGGTGTTTGACGTGACATATGTATGAACCTTTTCTAGTTGATTTCTTACCGATCAACCGTGTAGGGAGAATTGTCTTTTCTTACAATTTCTCACGCGCAGCTTTAGCAGCTTCTACAAGGCGGATCAAGCTTTCTTTCGTTTCTGGGATACCACGTGTTTTCAAACCACAGTCAGGGTTGATCCATACTTTCTTGCTTGGAACTTTCGCAAGGATGGCTTCGATTGTGTGGTCGATTTCGCCTTCATTAGGCACACGAGGAGAGTGGATATCGTAAACTCCAGGACCCACTTCTGTCTGGAAGTTTTGAGCTTTGAGTTCGTCCAAGATTTCAAGGTTTGAACGGCTAGCTTCAAATGAGATAACATCCGCATCCATATTGTCGATAGCTTTGATGATATCTGTAAATTCTGAGTAACACATGTGAGTGTGAATTTGAGTATCTGGCGCTACTGTTGAGTGTACCAAGCGGAAGGCTGGAATAGCCCAGTCAAGGTAATCTTCGTACCAGTCGCTACGACGGAGTGGCAATTTCTCACGAAGAGCAGCCTCGTCGATTTGGATAATCTTCACGCCTGCAGCTTCAAGGTCAAGAACTTCATCCTTGATTGCAAGAGCGATTTGAAGAGTGGAATCCTTGATAGAGAGGTCTTCACGTGGGAATGACCAGTTAAGGATGGTAACAGGTCCAGTCAACATACCTTTAACAGGTTTGTCAGTACGGCTTTGTGCGTAGCTAGACCATTTCACAGTGATTGGGTTGAGACGAGTAACATCGCCCCAGATGATTGGTGGTTTAACCCCACGCATACCGTATGATTGTACCCAACCATTCTTAGAGAAGAGGTAACCTGACAAGTTTTGACCGAAGTACTCAACCATGTCATTACGCTCGAATTCACCGTGTACAAGCACGTCAAATCCAACTTCTTCTTGCCATTTGATCCATTCGTCGATTTGCTCTGCTAAGAACTTGTCATAGTCTTCTGCTGACAACTCACCTTTACGGAAGGCCAAACGTTTAGCACGAACTTCCTTAGTTTGAGGGAATGAACCAATAGTTGTTGTTGGAAGGGCTGGAAGTTTGAAGGCATCTTCTTGGATAGCTTCACGCTCAGCAAAGGCTGGCAAACGAGTGTAGTCTGCATCTGTCAATCCAGCGATACGAGCACGAAGTTCCGCATTTTCACCAACACGTTCAGTCGCAAAGAGTTCTTTGTTAGCTGCAAGAGCTTCTGCACCCTGACCGTTACGGATATCATCCAAGTCACGGATCTCATCCAATTTTTCAACTGCAAATGCAAAGTGGTTCAAGATAGCTGGTTCAAATTCTTCATTAGCAGTTGTAAATGGCACATGAAGAAGTGAGCATGAGCTTGTCAAGACAATGTTTTCAGCTGGGATTTGCTCAAGAACAGCCAAGCTCTTTTCGTAGTTATTGCGCCAGATGTTCTTACCATTGACAATACCTGCATAAAGAGTCTTGTCAGCTGGGAAGCCACCTTTAACGAGTTCAAGAGTTTTCTTACCTTCAACGAAGTCAAGACCGATAGCATCTACTGGCAAGTTCACAAGGTCAGCGTAAACGTCACGAACGTCACCGAAGTATGTTTGAAGCAAAACTTCAAGACCTTTTTTGTCATCCAAGAGTTTGTTGTAGAGGTTCAAGAAGAGTGCTTTTTCCTCTTCTGTCAAGTCTTTGACAAGAGCAGCTTCGTCCAATTGGATACGAGTTGCACCTAGTTCAGCCAATTTTGCAAATACGTCTTGATAAGCAGCCACTAAGCTATCTACGAAATCTTCTGCTTTCACGCCTTCTTCAAAGTCTGACAATTGAAGGAAAGTGAATGGTCCTACAAGGACTGGACGAGTGTTAAGGCCAAGTTCTTTGGCTTCTTGGAACTCATCAAAGATCTTGTGACCAGCCAATTTTACTTGAGTGTCTTTTTCAAATTTAGGAACGATGTAGTGGTAGTTAGTGTTGAACCATTTTTTCATCGGAAGGGCACGAACGTCCCCTTTTTCACCTTGGTAACCACGAGCCAAAGCAAAGTAACGTTCAAGATCAGATAATTCTAGGTTTTGTACTGATGCAGGAACTACGTTGAAAAGGAAAGCTGCATCTAGGAAGTTATCATAGTGAGAAAAGTCATTTGATGGGATTTCAGTGATGCCTTTTTCTTTGACGATGTTCCAGTGTTTTGCACGCAATTCTTTAGCCGCAGCCAATAGTTCTTCTGCTGAGATTTCTTTTCTAAAGTATTTTTCAGTTGTAAATTTTAATTCGCGGAATTCACCCAAACGAGGGAATCCGATAATAGTAGTTGACATGTTTTGTCCTCCAAAAATTGTTGTTGAAACTATCTTAACAGAAAAGAAATCATCTGTATAATTGTAAAAAATTAGGCTTTGATATAGTTTGAAACTATATCGTTTTTTAAAGGACAAAAAAAGATTTGGAGAAAATTTCCCAAATCCTTTGATAGATATAGATTAGTAACCTTTCAAGGTTGCTAGTTCTTCGCAAAAAAATAGTGAACTGACAACTACCTATGGCTTGGTATTAGAAAAGACTATAGCTCTTTTTCTTCATTTTGATATTCCCCTTGAAAAGTGCGGACGGGAGGTAAAATTATCCGGTGGATGATTTTAACAAACCAAGTAATTTCATCCCTATCAACCTTTTTCCTGTTCAAGTGGAACGACTGCTAGTGTCTTTCCTAAACTGGCTAAAACTTTTAAGACCGTATCTAACTGAGGACTAGTCTTACCGGTTTCCATTCTAGCTATGACAGGCTGGCTCACTCCACTGAGTTCTTCTAGCTTTTTCTGACTAATTCCTTGCTCACGTCTAGCCTCAATCAATTCACTCATGATTGCCACCCTCATATCACTTTCAAGGATTTCCTCCTTGGTGAAGAGTTGAGACCGGACATCCTTCCAGTTACTTCCAATAGCACTATTCTTCATCACTTAATCCTCTTTCTTTTAAGTCCTTCAGCTCACGCTTGGCTTTTTAAATTATAACTTAAAAGTTATTAAAAGTAAATCCAAATACTTATAAAAAGAAGACCTTAGAATCATTCTAAAGGTTTCATTTTTATTATTCGAAAAAATTACGAAAAGAGTTATAAATTTAAGAAAATCCTTACTATTACTCCAGCTCTATCCCCTTGTCACGGAGATTAGCCAGACACTCTTCATAGTAGGCATGGTCATGCTCACTATAGATAGGACTTTTCAGCTTTTCCTCTGCTAAGTCTTGATAAGGAGGGCAGGTCTTGCCGCGGTAGTTCTTGTCTAGCCATTCCGGACTGACCTTGTATCCACGACGCGCCATCTCCTCCATGATCAAACGATGATAGGCATAGAGACGATAGGGCGAGTGGGTAAAGACATAGTCAACCGTCGCATGCTTTCTACCCCAGCCATTGCCACGCAGAGCGCAACACTCTCGATGCTGCCCCAAGAGCTGAGGACGCGGAAGCTGTGAAATCAAAGCCTCATGCCAAAGTCTCATGGGAGTCTCCTTTCAGCAAAGTCGAATGTTGCAAGTAGGTATTTGGATAGCGATCAAGCAACTCTCGAGTCTTAGCAATCAAGTCTTCCTTGGAAGCTTGAGCAAAGCGGTAGCGATCCAGCAAGAGCATATAGTCCTTGCGCTCGTCAAGACTGGCTTGCTTTTTAAAATAGCCCCAAATATGCTGGAAGGCATTGCAAACCTGACCCCTGTGTTCTGGAATCTGGCAGGCACGGTCAATCATCTCTTGAACCTGACTCACCTCCACCACCTCTTGCTTGAGATACTGGCGAATGTCCTTGTAAATATTGCTGGAATGGCTCAAAACAAGGTATTTGTTTTCCGCCCAGAGTTGCTGACAAAGGGCACGTTGGTTGTTATTATTCATATGTAACATTATACCATGATTGAGGCAAAAAACACCTTTTCTACTTCAAAGCACTTTTGACCTTCTTCTTGGTGATGATGCGGTCATTTTTGTTGGCTAGGGATTTGAGTCGGGCTTCGAGTAAGACTTTTCTGCCCGCTTCGTTACGGGTGTAGACTAGCTGGTACTCACCTAGCTGAGGTGCGACGGCATTTTGGAATAGCTGGGCATCTTCCTTGCGTTTTTCAAAGAGGCTCGGAACTACAAAATATTTGGACTGACCTGCTGGTGCTTTTTGAGCGACTAAGAGGTAGCGTTGATTGTCCACTGGGGCAAAGAATTCTCCCAAGACCTTTGAAAAGAGTTCCTTGTCTCGCATACTGCCACCTTTTAGATAGGCAAAGACGTTAAAACTGTCCTTGTCCTCATCGACCTGCACGCGCGACTGGTCATCAGACAAATGCCCGGCAGTCACCATGACCTTGCGAATAGCTTCACCGATCTGGCGCAAGCGTTTATAAGGACTCTTGTAGCTGTAATAGCGAAAGGCTGTAATAGCTAGGAAGAGGAAACAAAGACCTGTCAGCCATGGCAAGGCAAAGAAGGTTAATCGAACGACATAGGCTAGGAGACTAATGGCAAATACCATCAGAGCATAGCGAAGGCACCTTTCAGCATCCGCTAGAGCAAGCAGAGGGATTCGTTTGCTGTCGGTCGCCACTTCATTGACAATCTCAATCTTATCTGCAACAATGAGAGATTCCTGCCATTTTTTTCGTAGGGAGGCGCGATCCTTGGATAGTTCCATGATCTTCTCGTTATAGTCTTCGAGTTTCTTTTTCTTAAATGGGAACTCAGGAAAGTTCAAGCGATCCAGACCTGTTTCAATGGTATCTTCCTTATAGGACAAGCCAAGGAAATGGTCCATACGACGGGCAAGGGTTTGTAGGTCCTGATATGGATTGAGGTCTTGTTCTTCTTGATCCTCCTTAGAAAAGGCTGGATTTTTGTACGGTTTGATGGCTACTAGATGCCAGATATTGCTGGTCTTATCTGGATGTCCTGGCCAGATACGGATGGCACGGCCCCGCATTTGATTGCTGAGCATAAAGCTTCCGACAAAACTTCCGAGGATGAGAGAGTTGACGCAAGGGGCATCCCATCCTTCTCCCAAGAGAGACTTGGTTCCGACCAAGACTTGGATAGAACCACGTTGGAAAAGCTCGGTCACTGCTGCGACCATCCCCTTAAAGCTGGATGGAAAGCCTACTTGGAGATAGGACTCTTGATCAAGCTTTCCAATGGCAGAGAAGCTTAAGCTAGTGTTTGGGATGAGTGCTTGAAGTTCAGCCTTGACACTGGCAGGTATGATCACGACACTACCAGAAAGGACTGCTATCGGGACAGACAAGCCTTGCTTTTGTGCACTTCTGCGAATAGTTTCAAAGTAAGGGAGGACACCTAATTGAGTGATTGGTGCTTGGTCATCTCCCAGATAACTGGCAAAGTCCTTGCGAATATAGTCTGCCAAGACCAACTGTCTCAAGTCCTTTCCTAGACTAGCATATTCGGTTTCAAAGATAGATGCAATCCCAGCTAGTTTTCCTAGAGATTGGTTGAGAATTTGGTCATTGGCCTTGGATTTGACCAAGAAGACCTGACGTTTTTCAATCAACCCTCTTGATTTCAGTTCTGCTTCTATCTTTTTCCTTGTCTCCTGCGGATCCTCATACCAGTCAGGAGTCTGATAGAGAAGGCCTTGCAAGAGGACTTCGAGCCAATAGTAATTAAGGGAAGGCAAGCCCTCAGCACCTAGTAAATCTCGTAGATACTTGGGAATTTCCTGTTTTTGAGCCTGTAGATAAATGAGGAGCGCTGAGAAATACTTGGGATCCTCAAGGAGCATATTCGCAGAAATTTCCCCTTTGAGAACCTTGGAACTCCGAATCAACTCTTGGAAGTCAGGATTAACAACTAGTTGGCTGACATACTGCCACTTGGTGTCTTCAAACTCTTCCAAGCGCTTGTCCTCTTCCTTAGTCGGAAAACAGATATAGACAAAGTCCTGATGAGGGCAAAGAGTGTCTTCCTTGACCAGTTCTGGGACTGTGATTTCTTGGTCAATCTCGCCACACATCTGGAGATAGCGATCCCAGAGTTCTGGTTCACTGTCATAAGGCGGTGTTGCAGTGAGAGAGATAACTTGCAGTTGCTGATAGTTTTTACGGAAGTCTTCTAGACTTTTCCACCATTCATTTCTCAAGTGATGGCATTCATCTAGACAGAGGGTTTCGACACCCCTTTCCTTGAGTCTGGCAAGCAGGTCAAAGCCTACAAAATCCTCAACCTCGCCATTATCTTCTTGAGATTGGACCTGTTGCATAGCACTGTGAAAAGCTTGGTAGGTAGCGATGGTGATTTGCTTCATGTCCTTGAGATTTTGAGACACGAGACTTGTGACCTGGTTTTCATCCTCTAAAAAGGCTTGGCGAATCCTATCCACCCATTGTTCCCGGATGGTCACCGTCGGTACCAAAACGAGGGCAGGCTTATCAAAGCGAGCAATCAACTCGATTCCTATAGTTGTTTTCCCTGAACCTGGCGCTGCAACCAAGTGGACATGACCATCTGCTTGGTATTCTTGGAAATTGTCCAATACCTGTTTTTGGTAATTGCGCCAGGTGCCATTAAACTTCAATCCTAACATGATATTCCTCATTCTAAGCTGTCATTTTCTTATTCCCATTTTACCATACTTGAGGCAAAGTCACACGAAGTATCCCGTGTGGTCTTTCTTCCCAAAATATGGTATAGTAGAATCATACTATTAGCGAGGAGTTTACATGTCATCCGATAAACAAATGAAAGCTGTCTCTCCCCTGCTGCAGCAAGTTATTAATATCTCATCTATAGCAGGCGGTGTCGGTACCTTGATTTTCTGTATCTGGGCCTATCAAGCGGGGATCTTGCAATCAAAAGAGACCCTATCTGAATTTATCCAACAGGCTGGTGTCTGGGGGCCACCGTTCTTTATCTTTTTACAGATTTTACAGACAGTTGTTCCCATTATCCCTGGTGCTCTGACATCTGTTGCGGGTGTTTTCATCTATGGGCATATCGTGGGTACTATCTATAACTACATTGGTATCGTCA
Source organism: Streptococcus timonensis (assembly GCF_047460355.1). Classification (GTDB taxonomy): domain Bacteria; phylum Bacillota; class Bacilli; order Lactobacillales; family Streptococcaceae; genus Streptococcus; species Streptococcus timonensis_A. Next base: position 145,094 of record NZ_JASHGL010000004.1, read on the forward strand.
TTGGTTGTGCCATTATCTTTTACCTAGTAAGACTCTATGGTGCGCCTTTTGTCCAATCAGTCGTCAGCAAACGAACCTACGACAAATATATCGGCTGGTTAGACAAGGGCAATCGCTTTGACCGTTTCTTTATCTTTATGATGATCTGGCCTATCAGCCCTGCCGACTTTCTCTGCATGCTGGCTGCCCTGACCAAAATGAGCTTCAAACGCTACATAACTATCATCATCTTGACAAAGCCTTTCACCTTAGTTGTTTATACCTATGGCTTGACTTATATCATCGATATTTTTTGGCAGATGCTTTCTAATAAATAAAAAAACTCAAGGAACTTACATCCTTGAGTTTTTTGTTAAACTTCTTTTTTCAATAAAATAGAAACAATGACTGATGTTGCAATCATCCATGCTCCTAGGATAATAAAGGTCATTCGACCATCCATAGTCACCAAGACAATCCCTGAAAGAACGAAGGGTGTTAATGATGCTCCAAAAGAACATCCCAAAACAGCAAATGAAGTTGCTTTATTGAGGAGTTTTGCAGGAATTCGCTCAGATATCAACTGAAAGACTGTCGTCAGAGCGATACTATAGGCAAATCCTCCCAGGATAGAACCTGCAACCACCACCCAGAGTGATTGGGAAAGAGCAATGATGATTTGCCCTATCCCAAAAGTGACACCAGCGACCAATAGAAGTCTTTCCTTGAAGGTCGAGATCAGGAAAGAAAAGCTGATTCCAGCTAGAATTCCAATCAACTGCATGGCGCTCAAGACCAAGCTAGACAGCTGAGCATCTCCAAAACCTGCCTCGATCATGAGACTAGGGATACGGAAGGTGATAGCTGTGTTGGTACAAACGATGACGGATGCTGCAATGGCTAAAAAGAAAATCAGGCGTTTCATAGATGGAGTCAGCTGCTCTGCCACTTCACTTTTATGCATAGCATGGTGGTCCTCGCCATGTCCATAAGGAACAAAGAGGAGAAAGAGCACCAAAACTACCAAACCAGCCGCATAGACCAAAAAGCTAGCTGTCCAGCCAAATGCTAATAGTTGACCAACTGCTAAGGTTAAGATGGATGCTCCTACGACTTCGGCTGACCCACGAAAACCAAGCATCTGGATGCGGGTCTTTCCATGGTAACGTTCACTGATGATGGAGATAGCCTTGGCATTGAGCATGCCGACACCAAGCCCGAAAAGTAGGCGAGTCGCAAAGACAAAATAGTAACCCTGATACCAGAAAGGCGCAGTCCCGCTAATCGATAAAATCAAGAGCCCCAAGGTTAATTGGAGGCGTTCAGGAAAGAGGCGTTCTAGCACTCCATTTAGGAGAAGCATAGTCATAATCCCAAAGGAAGGGAGACTGACCAAGAGCTCTACTTGACCTGTCGAATAGCCCTGATAATAGTCAAACATGGCTGGCAGAGCACTAGAGATTGAAAACGACGTAATCAATACTAGTGACAGGGAGAGAATACTCGCCTTTTCTAAAAATTGTTTCATATTGTCCTCATATTTCATTTAGGTAGCAAGAACTTATCCAAAATAACTGTTTTTGATGAGGCATATAGGATATGTCTACTACAGCTCTTCTTTAACTTTTACGCTAAGTTCTCTTATCAAAAAGGTCCTTTCTTATCATACACTGTTTCTAGCGAATTGGCAAGCAGCTGATAGCCGGCTGAGACATAAAAAAAGGAAGCATCCGGCCTAGTTGGCTAAGATAGCTCCACTTTTTTATTGATTCATTTTTTAATCTTAAATCTTCAAGAATCGACGCATAGAGATTCCTGAACCAAGTGATCCGATACAGATCCCAATTACAAACAAGAGACCAATCATCAAAGGAATAAAGGTATCTGGTGTAATCAGAGATAAATTCTGTCCGACCAAGGATGGGTTAACAGATTGGAAAACTCTATTATAGACAAAGTAAACCAAGACTGAAGGTAAAGCAGCTCCTAATAGTCCGATAAAGGCACCTTCTAGTAAGAAAGGTCCACGGATATAGCTGTTTTTCGCTCCTACCAAACGCATGATTTGGATTTCACGGCTACGAGAAATAATGGTGATACGAATGGTATTTGAAATCAAGAATACTGCAATGAAAATCAAGAGACCTGCAATGACCAAGCCCCAAACACGAATGAATGATGCTAGGTTAAAGAGACGTTCTGTGTTGGCACCACCGTCTTGAACTTCAGAGACACCCTCAATCTTTTTAGCTTCAGCAGCTACAGTCTTTACATCACTAGGTGTATTGGTATCTACAATATAGGCATCATGAAGGGGATTGGCATCTCCTTCAAAGACCTTCCATTCTTCCCCCATGGTTTCAGTCAGCTTGTCATACTGTTCTTCCTTGCTTGAGAAAGTAACATTCTTGACAGCTGGCATGGATTTAAGGGCATCATAGACCTTGTGATAGTCATTATTGGTAACGGTCTGTCCTTCTTTTACAATGGTTTCACTATTGTCTTCAACGTCCTTACGGATATAGACCATTACACGGACATTATTTTCAATATCGGTGGCCAATTTTGCAGTATTAAAGATAACTGAGGCAAAAACAGCAACCAAGGTTAAAGTGATCATTACTGAACTGACAGCAGCAATAGTCATCCATCCATTACGCTTTAAACTTTTTAAAGCTTCTAATAGATGGCGGAAAAATCTACTAATCATCGTATCCGTACTCTCCTTTCGCTTCGTCACGAACCACGCGACCATTTTCAATGGCGATAACGCGGTGGCGTAGGGTATTTACGATTTGGCTGTTGTGGGTCGCCATCAAAACTGTCGTACCTTGAAGATTAATTCGTTCCAAGAGGTTCATGATTTCCCATGAATTATCTGGGTCCAAGTTCCCTGTTGGTTCGTCGGCAATCAAAACTTTTGGATTGTTGACGATGGCACGGGCAATGGCAATACGCTGTTGCTCCCCACCCGAAAGTTCATTTGGGAAGGAACGAACCTTGTGTTTCAAACCAACAAGATCCAAGACTTCCATAACACGTTTTTTGATATTGCGACGGCTTTCACCAACTACTTCCATTGCATAGGCAATGTTCTCATAAACAGTTTTCTTTGGCAAAAGTTTGTAGTCCTGAAAGACTACGCCGACGTTTCTACGCAAAAGCGGAATATCTTTCTTTTTAATCTTTACTAGGTTGAAACCTGCGACTTGCAAGCTTCCTTTGTCGATTTTTACCTCACGATACAAGGAACGAATAAAAGTTGATTTCCCTGCACCAGAAGGTCCTACGATATATGCAAACTCTCCTGCATCAATACTTACAGTAACGCCACGTAGGGCAGTTGTCCCGTTGTCATACTTTTTGACAACATCTCTCATTTCAATGATTGACATGTGACTTCCTTTCTATTAACTAATACGCCATTTGAGGTAGGCATCGATGAAACCATCTAGGTCACCATCCATGACCTTGTCCACTTGGGCAACTTCAAAGCTAGTACGATGGTCTTTGACCATGGTATAAGGGGTAAATACATAGGAGCGGATTTGGCTTCCCCATGTGATTTCTTTTTTCTCTCCCTTAAGTGAGTCAACCTCAGCAGCTTTCTTTTCCTGCTCCATCTGATAGAGTTTCGCCTGAAGCATCTTCATTGCACGGTCACGGTTACCGTACTGGGTACGGTCAACAGTTGATGCTACGACAATACCTGTCGGAATGTGGGTCAAACGGACACCAGTCGAAACCTTGTTGACGTTTTGTCCACCTGCACCACCTGAACGGAAAGTATCCATCTTGATATCATCCTCTCGGATGTCTACTTCGATAGTATCATCCAATTCTGGCATAACTTCTACAGAAGTAAAAGAGGTATGACGGCGTTTAGCTGAGTCAAATGGAGAGATTCGTACCAAACGGTGAACTCCCATCTCTGACTTGAGGAGACCATAGGCATTTGGTCCTTCGAATGACAGGGTCACTGACTTGATTCCCGCTTCATCACCAGCTTGATAATCCAAGACCTCAACCTTGAAGCCTTTGGCATTTCCATAGCGAGTGTACATACGAAGGAGCATATCGCCCCAATCTTGAGCCTCTGTACCCCCAGATCCTGGATGGATCTCAAGAATAGCATTATTATGGTCATAAGGCTCTGACAAAAGAAGGGTCATCTCATAGCTAGTCATCATTTGATCTAAAGCTCCTAGCTGCTCGACTAACTCATCACGGACAGATTCATCTTCTGCCAAAAAATCTAGTAAGATTTCTACTTCATCCTGCAACTCTTCCATCTTGTGGAAGGTGTTGTAGGTGTTTTTTAGTTCGTTTAATTCTTGCGATGTTTTTTGGGCCGCAATATTATCGTTCCAAAAATCAGGTTCTGTCATTTTGTTTTCCAAAATGGCAATGTCTTCTTCTAACCTTTCGAGGTCAAAGAGACCCCCTGAAAGAAGCTAATTTTTCACGATTTGCGTCAATCTTTTGACGAATTTCTGAAATGTCCATAAATACTCCTTTTTTGTATCGTTTTATTATACCATAAATTTTTTTATTTATCTAATCAGCTTTTTTAAAAAATTTTTCCAAAAGATTTAGCTTTGGAGTAAAACAAGCAATTTCATAGAAAAAATATAAAATCTCATGAGAAAAATCTCATGAGATTTTGAGAATTTATGCTAAATTTTACAAGTTAACAGTCAGTACTTGTCCGTCCTTTACGACTTGTTCTCCACCAATATAGACATCTGAAACGTCACTAGATTTAACAGCATATACTAGGTGAGACAGCATATTTTCTTGTGGTTGGAGATGGATTTTGCCTTGGGGTTGAATGACGAGAAAATCAGCCTGTTTGCCGACTTCCAAACTTCCAATCTCAGCTGCCATTCCCAATACCTTGGCTCCTTCAATGGTCAGGGCCTTGAGGGCAGTTTCGATTGGAAATTGGCTAGCATCTCCACTCTTCATCTTCTGTAAGAGTGCTGCCGTCCGCCCTTCCTCAAACATATCCAGGTTATTGTTAGAAGCAACTGAATCAGTCGCAATACCAACTGCTACTCCTGCTTTTTGAAGTTGGACGACTGGTGCAATGCCTGAAGCTAGTTTGAGGTTACTGATAGGATTGTGGGCAATAGTGACTTGCGAATCTGCTAAGCGCTCAATCTCTCCTTCATGTAACTCCACACCATGGGCAAAAACAGCTTTATGATCTAAATAGCCAAGCTCATCTAGAAAGGCTAATGGGCGTTTGCCATAGCGTTTCAGGATAATGCCTGACTCTTCCTGTGTTTCTGCAACATGGATATGAAGAGGAATGTTTTCTTCTTTTGCTAGCTCAAGACTTGCCTCCAGCAAATCTCGACCACAACTGTAGGGCGAATGTGGAGCCACCATCACCTTAAACTTGGGGTCTTGGTAGCCTTTGATTGTATCAATGATAGCTCGAGTTCTAGCGATAATCTCCTTCGTAGTCTCAGCTTCTGAAGAAAAGAGGGTCGGAGAAAAATAGCAACGCATTTTGGATGCCTTGACTGCCTCATAAATCTCCGCTATATCCACTCCATTAGGATTGTACATATCATTGAAAGTTGTCGTTCCTGACTGGAGCATCTCTGTTAGAGCCTCTTTGACAGCCTTTGTAGTCATCTCTGGTGTGAATTCTGCTTCTGCTGGCCAGATATAGTCCTCCAGCCATTCGTGGAGATTGCTATCATCACGAATGCCTCTCAAGCCTGTCATGGCAGAGTGAGTATGGCAGTTAACCAAGCCCGGCATGATCCAAGCACCTTGATAGTCTATCACTTGCTCAGCTTGCTCTAATATCTCTTTATTCTCTGGACCGACATAGACGATTTGGGATTCTTTGACAGCTAAAATCCCATCTAGATAGACATGGAAATCTTGGTCACAAGACACGATATTTACACGCTGATAGACTTTCATGAGGCTTCTCCTTTTCTAAAGACAATTTACATATCACAATTTTTCTAGCTATTGTAACAAAAAAGTCACCCGAAGGCAACTTTTCTTGTTTGTTCATTGGCATTATAATGGCTTTCCCATTTATTCTGGGCTAAAAGCTGCTGCTTGCTGCATTTGATAGTATTTGCCTTTTCTCGCCATGAGTTCCTCATGATTGCCATGTTCGACAATATCTCCATCCACCAAGACAAGAATCAAATCAGCATCTTGAATGGTCGATAAACGGTGGGCGATGATAAAGCTTGTCCGTCCTTTCATGAGTTTGGCAAAGGCGTCCTGAACCAGCACCTCTGTCCGGGTATCGATGGATGAAGTCGCCTCGTCTAAGATCAGAATCTTAGGAATGGCTAGAAAGACGCGGGCAATGGTTAAAAGCTGAGCCTGACCAACAGACAAGGATTCCCCTGCATTTTCAAGCTTGGTATCATATCCCTGTGGCAATTGTTGGATAAAGAAATCCGCATTTGCTGACTTGGCTGCTGCAATGACCTGCTCTCGGCTAGCATCAGGATTGCCAAAGGCAATATTGTCATGAATGGTTCCCTGCTTGAGCCAAGTTTCTTGAAGTACCATTCCAAACTGCTGTCTCAATGATGCTCGGGTATAATCATAAATCGAGCGACCGTCTAGCAAAATATCTCCGGAGTTAATAGGATAAAATCGCATGAGGAGATTGATAAGGGTTGACTTACCAGCACCCGTTGGCCCTACAATAGCAACCTTACTACCAGCTGGAATATCAATAGACAGATCCTTAATCAAGATCTTTTCAGGATTGTAGCCAAAAGAAACATGCTTAAAGGAGATGGCACCCTTGACCTGTTCACTTGTCAATTCTTCCTGACCAGTTTCTGTAATCTCCGGACTTTCTAACACAGCATAAACACGTTCTGCACAAGCTAAGGCGCTTTGCAACTCGGCTAAGACTGATGAAATATCGTTAAAAGGCTTAGTGTACTGCTGTACATAGTTCAAAAAGGTCACTAAACGCCCAACCGTCAAAGTTGAACCCGCCATGATGCGCAAGGCTCCAACACCAGCTAGTAGGGCATAAATGAGGGCATTGACAAAACGGCTGGAAGGATTGACTGTCGATGAATAAAAGATAGCCGACTGAGAATAACCTGCGTAGTTGTCATTTGCCTCATGAAGTTTCTCGATAAATTCTTCCTGAGCATTGAAGGACTGGATAATGTTCTGTTGGGTGAGCGATTCTTCTATCAGCTGAGTTTGAAGCCCCCTAGTCTCTGTCTGCTTTTGAAAGAGATGATAGGATTTCTTAGCGATAAAGCGTGAAATGACCATAGATAGAGGTGTTAAGAGCAGAACCAAGAGCGTCATCAAGAGATGAATTTGGAGCATAGCAAGGATGGTGACCAAAATCATCAAAACTCCTATGAAAAATTGGTTGAAAATCATATTCAGTCCCGCTGACAACTGTTCAATATCTGTCGTCACACGACTGACCATTTCTCCGCTCCCCTGTCTGTCTACCAAGGCAATCGGGAGACGATGGAGTTTTTCAATGATTTTTTCACGTAAATCTCTGGTGTAGGAGAAAATCAGTCGATTATAGAGGAGGGGATTGGCCCATTGTACCAGTGTATTTCCTATAACCACCAATATCATCTGGAGGAAAATCTGCCAAAATACCTGAGATGAGCCCGTCACTAAGACTTGGTCGATCACCTGTCCTATCAAGATTGGTAGATAAATAGACAGGGCTACCTGGGCAATGGTTCCTAAGAAAGCTAGGAAAAGAAGGACGGGATGACTTGCTAAATCTTTTGCTAAACGTTTGAGGGTTTGTCTTGCATGTTTACCTTTCATTCTAGTCCTCCTTTCCATGTTGGGATGCATTGATTTCACGATAGACTTGACTAGTCTTCATCAATTCCTCATGATTTCCAAGCGCTAATTGCTGACCTTTTTCTAAAAGGAGAATCTGGTCTGCAATCTTCAAGGTCGAAGTGCGTTGGGAAATCAAAATCAAGCTGGTGTTTGGCAAGTTTTCCTGAACAGCCTTTAGAAGATTGGACTCGGTAATGATATCAAGGGCTGAAGTCGCATCATCCAAGATGAGAAATGGTGCTCGATGCAAAACTGCTCGGGCAATTGATAAGCGTTGTTTTTGTCCACCTGAAAAATTACGACCGCCTGCTTGGACTTCTGCATCCAGCTGACCTTCCTTTTCACTGACAAAGTCCTTGGCCTGAGCAATTTCTAAAGCCTTCCAGAGTTCTTGGTCTGAAACAGTCTCTTCCATACCCAAAGTTAAGTTGGAGCGGATTGTCCCTTTAAAGAGTTCAACCTTTTGAGGAACATAGGCTATCCAGGACCGCCATTGAGCAAGATTTTGAGGACTATTCCCAGCCTGATAGAAGGCCACTGTTCCTTTATCTGGTTTGTACAAACCAAGTAAAACCTGTACCAATGTTGACTTACCAGATCCAGTCCCACCTATAATTCCAAGGATTTCCCCTTGTTGCACATCAAAAGAAAGATTTCTCAAGGATGGTTGAGCTGCATCTGGGTAGGTAAAACTCAAGTCTTGGACGTGTAAAACTTGATTTCCAGATGCTTTTCCTACATGAATCTCAGAATGAATATCTTCAGGTTCTTCAGCGAAGACTTCCCCAATCCGCTTGGCAGATATATAAGACTGGTTGAGTGAATTGATTAGCATGGCTAGTTTGATCAACTCTACCAAGATTTGCAGGAGATAGTTGATTAAGGCAATCAAAGCACCCTGACTGAGGAGTCCACCTTGGATAGAAAGGTAACCATTCCAGATAATCACCAGCAAGGTCCCATTGACAATCAAATAGGTCAAGGGGGTCAAGAGACTAGACCAGTAGCCTGTTTTCATTTGGATAGCCGTATAGATTTGGTTGAGTACTTGGAAATTCTCGATTTCTCGTTTTTCTTGACCAAAGGCTCGAATCACGCGCATCCCTTGTAGTTGTTGACGTGTTTCCTGAACCAGCTGGTCTGTTTTCTTCCTCAAACTGCTGTAAAGAGGATTGACCAGACGTGATAAAACGACAATGATAAAGGTCAAAATGGCAACCATGACCAAAAACCATAGAGTCAATTCAGGCGAGAGTCGATAAGCCATGAAAATGGCACCAAAAACAATAATAGGCGCCCTTAAAAATAAGCGCAAGAATTGATTGATTCCCGTTTGAATCTGATAGGTATCTGAAGTCAAACGCGTTACCAAACTCGAAGTCGTTAAATGGTCTCTAGTATCCTTGGGTAGTGAGAGAATATGACGATAGAGATCATTGGTCAACTCTTTAGCAAATCCAACCGCTGCCTTGGCTGAGTAAAACTGGGCAACTAAGGCTACTAGGACACCGATGACCGCAAAAACAAAGAGGAGACTCATTTGCATCCAAAGATGTCCTTGATCTTTTTGAGGGATAGATTGGTCGACAATCCGAGCTATCACCATGGGAACCAAGAGTTCAAAAACGGCTTCTAGCAACTTAAACAAGGGTGCTAGGAAAGACTCCTTGAGGTAGGGTTTAAAGTAAGAAAGTAATTGTTTCATATGTCCCTTCTATTTACAAAATGAAGAAGGTGGAAACCCACCATCTTTTTACTTGTTCAAATATGGAAGTAAGTAGCCATAGCCAGCCTCTTCCATTTCATCCTTAGCGATAAAACGTAAGGATGCAGAATTGATACAGTAACGGAGACCACCTAGTTCACGAGGACCATCGGTAAAGACATGTCCCAAGTGAGCATTTCCTGAACGTGAACGAACTTCAATTCGCTCCATCCCGTGACTCAAGTCTTGATAGTAGTGGATAAGCTCTTTAGAGATTGGACGGCTAAAACTTGGCCAACCACAGCCTGAGGCAAACTTATCCTTGGCAAAGAAGAGGGGCTCACCAGTCGTGATATCGACATAAATTCCTTCCTCAAAAGTTTGGTCATAAGCATTAGTAAAAGGAGCTTCCGTCGCAGCTTCTTGCGTAACTCGGTAGGACTCTTCTGACAAATTTTTTCGTAAAACTGCCTGACTAGGCTTTTCGTAGTTGGCAGCGTCTATCAGTGGTTTCTCAGCATCTCTCACATCAATGTGGCAATAGCCACCAGGATTTTTCTTGAGATAGTCTTGGTGATAGTCTTCAGCCAAGATATAGTGACGTAGTTTCTCCACTTCTACTGCAATTTTACGACCGATGAGGAGTTCTTGTTCACGAACTACTGTATTGATAGTCGGTAAATCCTCTTCATCTTTGTAATAAATCCCTGTGCGGTATTGACGACCACGGTCATTCCCTTGTTGGTTGACAGATAGAGGATCAATGACTCGGAAATAATAGAGTAAAATCTCACGGAGCGAGACTGCCTTTTCATCATAAATGATTTGCACAGTCTCGGCATGATCTGTTTCTTTAATCAATTGATAATTGGTGGTTTCTACTTGACCATTAGCATAACCAACACTTGTTTGCAGCACTCCAGAAATACGGGAAAAGTATTCCTCTAAGCCCCAAAAACAACCACCTGCTAAATATATTTCTGCCATTTCATCCTCCTTGACCGTCCAGCGGCCGACAAAACTGGGAATCATTTCATATCCCATGTTTCATTTTCAAAAAAAGGACAGGAAGCCCTCTAATAGAGAGTTTCCCCATCCTATTGTTCTGTTTATCTTGCTTCGACGCGAACGCCTTGTGTATCTACTTGCAAATCATGAAGCTTACCTTTGAAAGGTTGCTTTTCAAGCTCTGCCTTAATCTTAGGCATCTTGTCAGGATCAGCCAAGACCATAACAGTCGGACCAGCACCAGACAAGTAGGTTGCATAAGCACCATTTCTCTTAGCAACTTTCTTGATCGTCGCAAATTCTCGCACCAAATCTTGGCGGTAACGCTCGTGGAAAAGATCACTCTCAATAGCTTGTCCTGCTTTGACCATGTCTCCAGTCAGCAAGGCTGCAATCGCTACATTGGCGATAGAACTTGCTGCAACAGCTTCTTTATAAGATAGTTTCTTAGGCAGGACGCCTCGACTATCTCGAGTGCGTAGCTCATAATTAGGGATATAGGCTAGAAAGGCACATTCTGGGAAAGGAGCTACAATTGCAGACACCTGATCTCCAACTGAGCTAGCAATGACCAGATTTCCATAAATGGCTGGTGCAACATTATCAGGATGCCCTTCAATCTTAGTAGCCAATTCCAGTTTTTCCTGGTCTGTCATCTTTAACTTACCTAGTTGATTGGCTAATTCAATCCCAGCCACAATGACAGAACTAGATGAACCCAAACCACGAGCCAAAGGAACATCGCTCGTCATTTTCAAGCGTCTTGGTTGCAGATTGGGAATGATTTGTAGGGCAATCTTGAGCAAAAGATTACGCTCATCATGGGGAATCCACTTGCCAATCTGATGTTCAATCAACCATTCATCTCGTTCTTCACAGACCTCAATTTGAAGATACTTGGTAACAGCTACTCCGACCGAGTCAAAACCTGGTCCGATATTTGCGCTGGTTGCAGGTACAATAATCTTCATCTTAATCTCCTAAAACTTTGAAGGTATTGAGAAGTTCAAACTCAGCTACTGCTTGCAAGGCTGCTGTAATATTCTCCAGTTGAGCCTTGTTGATTTTATGAGTGATGATGACAACACGAGCCTTGCCTTCTTGCTTACCATCTTGAAGGATTTGCTTGAAGGAAATATCTTCTGCGTTAAAGAGCTCAGCCAATTTCAAGACTTGTCCTTTTGAGTCTGGAGCCAAGATTGAGAAATAGTAGTTAGCTTTGACATCTTCTGGCTTAGCCAAGACTACTGGACGGCTGTATTCATTAAAGGCTTTTCCAATTGTTCCATCATTCAGACGACGAACGATGCGGGCAATATCAGCCACAACACTTGTTGCAGTTGGTTTTTGACCAGCACCTGGTCCATAGTACATAGACTCCCCGATACCGATAGACTCTACAAAGACTGCATTCATAACACCATTAACACTCGCAAGTGGATGTTCTTTAGGAAGGAATGTTGGCGTAACCTCAGCAGCAATACCAGATGCCGTTTCTTCAACAGAACCAACCAATTTGACTACGTAACCAAGTTCTTGAGCTACTGCTACATCTTCTGGAGTAATGTTGCGAATTCCTTGGTGGCCTACATCTTCAAACTTAACATTCATTCCAAATGCAAACTGGCTGAGGATAACCATCTTGTAGGCTGCATCAATTCCGTCAACGTCATTGGTAGGGTCGCTTTCAGCAAAGCCAAGTCGTTGGGCTTCTGCCAAAGCATCTTCATAAGACCAGCCTTCTGTTACCATTTTGGTCATCATGAAGTTAGATGTTCCGTTCACAACACCAAGAACACGTGTGATTTTGTCTGATGCTAGTGAGTTGACCAGGGTACGAAGGATTGGGATTCCTCCTGCAACAGCTGCTTCATAGTATAGGGCAACATTGTGAGCTTTGGCTACCTCAAGTAATTCTGCACCATGGACTGCTAAAAGATCCTTGTTAGCTGTCACGACGTGTTTCCCTGCTTCTAAAGCACGAGTGATAAATGTTTTAGCAGGTTCGATACGACCCATCAACTCAACAACGATCGTGATGTCTTTGTCTGACAAGATTTCATCGATATTTGTTACAAAATTAAAATCATTACCTGCTTCAAGCAAGCGGGCTTTCTCTTGATCGTCTTTGACCAAAACTTTAGCTACTTCAATTTCTGACTGAGCTGCTTGAACAATTTTTTCTTTATTTTCCTTTAGCAAGAATGGTACCCCACTGGCTACTGTACCAAATCCAAGTAAAGCAATCTTAACTGACATATTTGTCTCCTTGAAATTTTCTAATAGTCCTATTATACCAAAATTGTGAGAAAATTCCTACCATTCTGAACTAAAAATAGGAGCACCAAATCACAAAAAGAGGCTGGGACAAAAGTTCTAGCCTCTCAATCGCCTTTGGATTGTCGAGCAAGACGCAGTGGTTGAGTGGGCTCTAACTACGCTGATTTCATCAGCTTTTACAGCCCTACTCAACTGTGCGGAGGTGGGACGACGAAATCGAATTCTAACGAATTAACGATTTCTGTCCCACTCTCTCTATTTTCAATCTATTTTACAAAGGCCAATTCCTTATCACTAGACAAGTCTTCTCGATAATTGAAACCTGCAAAACTAAGATCTTTAATCACTTCAACCGAAGTTACCTGATCTTTCATCAAGGCTGTTAAGAAGGCCCCTCTAGCTTTTTTAGAAATGGTTGAGTGGATTTTTAGTTTTCCATCTCTTTCTTCCATAAACTTAAAGGTCACCATTTTCTCACGGATTTCTTTAGGAAAGACAGTTTCAAACTCTGAAGACAAGAGAGAAAAGATTAACTCCTGATCCTTCATCGACTCCTCATATGCAGCCTGCCAATGATTTTTTAGGCTTTTGCCAGCGACTTTAAGCTTCATCAAAAAGTCCAGTCTGTGAGGCGCAATCGGTTCAAAGGCTGGAATCACACCATAGAGAGCTGATGTTATCATGAGGTGTTTCTCCAGATATGTTTGCTCCGCCTTGGTGAGATCGTCCCGTTTGATGTTGCGATACATGAGTCCATCAAAGAGGTGCAAGGCTGGATAGTTTATCGCAGTTCCATTTTCTAAGGCATGAATATGGTCGTACTCCTCTTGCGTTTTTTCAGCGGATATTTTGTAAAAGTTCTCCAGCTCTTGGGAAGAATATCTAGACAATTCATCCAGCACTACCTGACTTTCAGGACACAAAGGTTTAGCCTCTAAACTAGGGATTTCGGTATTCATTTCTTTTGCGGTTGGGATTAGAATTTTCATAGTGTTAGTGTAGCATATTTTTTTAGGACTACCAAGGATTTGAGCTTAAATAATACGACCTTCCAAATGATCCAATTCATGCTGACAAATCTGAGCAGGAAATCCTGTCAGGGTAATGGTTTGCTCTTGCCAATTGATGTCTCTATAGCTTACTGTAATTGTCTCATACCTAGTTGTCGGTCTTACACCTGCCAAAGACAAACAACCTTCCTCTGTTTCGTATGAGCCTTCAAAAGATTGGAGAACTGGATTAAACATAACCATGGGAATCATTCCGATATTAAAAATAATGACGCGTTTTTGTACTCCAATCATATTAGCCGCTAGTCCAACACAGGTTTCTCGGTTAGCCAATAGGGTATCCTGCAAATCCTTTGCTAGGGGTAAATCTTCCTGACTAGCAGGCTGGGATACCTGCGACAAAAACAAGATATCTTTTACAATTTTCTTTTCCAAGATTCTTTCCTCCATACCATATCAGTCTACTTGATTATAGCACAAAATTATACTCTTCGAAAATCAAATTTAAACCACGTCAGCTTCACCTTGCCGTACTCAAGTACAGTCTGCGGCTCTCTTCCTAGTTTACTCTTTGATTTTCATTGAGTATTATTTTAGTTTATATTTACATAAAAACAAAAAGCCATCCGAAGATGACTTTTCATAATTGTTTAAATAGCGTTTTTATCTTTTCCAAGCGCTCGTTGGACTGCTTTAACAATCTCAACAAGGACCACTATCATAAGTGCTCCTACGGCAACAACCATCCATTGAGCCAAGCTCAAGTTTGAAACGTGGAAGAGATTATTAAATCCAGGAACCAAAATTGTCACCACAAAGAGGACAAAGGCAACTGGGATAGACCAGTTAAAGGTCTTGTTTGTAAAGAGTCCCACTTTAAAGATTGATTGGTAAACCGACTTAACGTTAAAGGCATGGAGCAATTGGATCAAACCGAGAGTTGCAAAAGCCATGGTAAGGGCATCCGCATGGATTTCAGTATGACTTTGGTGCTCTGGGAAGAGAAGAGCCCAACCATAAACACCTAAAACTAGCATCGTTTGGAAGATCCCTTGATAAATGATTGCTCCGAAGACACCACCATCAAAGAAGTTAGACTTACGCCCACGAGGTTTGTGAGTCATGACGCCTGGCTCAGCTGGTTCCACACCAAGGGCGATGGCTGGTAGCGTATCTGTTACCAGGTTAATCCATAGCAAATGCACCGGTTGAAGCACATCCCAACCTAACAATGTTGCAAAGAAGATGGTGAAAACTTCAGCCATATTGGCAGACAAGAGGTATTGGATTGATTTTTGGATATTTGAGAAGACCTTACGTCCTTCTTCTACCGCTACGATAATGGTTGCAAAGTTATCATCAGCAAGGACCATATCAGAAGCTCCTTTAGAAACTTCTGTACCTGTAATCCCCATACCGATACCGATGTCAGCTGTCTTAAGTGAAGGCGCATCGTTGACCCCATCACCCGTCATAGCGACAACCTTACCTTCATTTTGCCAAGCTTTAACGATACGAACCTTGTGTTCAGGAGATACACGCGCGTATACAGAGTATTGCTTGAAGACTTTTTGGAATTCCTCATCAGTGAGTTCATTCAACTCAGCACCCGTGAAGACATGGTTTTCTGTATCATTTGGATCGATGATACCGAGACGTTTAGCGATAGCTTCCGCTGTATCTTGGTGGTCACCAGTGATCATAATCGGACGGATACCTGCTTCTTTAGCGACACGTACAGCTTCCGCAGCTTCTGGACGCTCAGGGTCAATCATGCCGACCAAACCAGAGAAAATAAGGTCAGATTCAACAATTTCAGATTCCAAGGTTGGAATTTCGTTACTTGTCTTGTAAGCCATCATCAAGACACGAAGGGCTTGTTTAGCCAAGTCTTTGTTGGTTGCAAGGATGGCATTTTTATCTTCTTCTGTGATTGGGCGAACTTCCCCATTGACTTCGATACGAGTCACACGCTTGAGTAATTGGTCAGGTGCACCCTTGACAGCGATAAAGTAAGAACCGTCAGATTCCTTATGGATAGTCGACATAAGCTTACGGTCTGAGTCAAATGGTAATTCAGCAACACGTGGCTCATCCTTCAAGACTTCACGCACATCAAAGTTGTGGTCCAAACCAAACTGTACAAGAGCAGTTTCAGTTGGGTCACCGATCAATTTGCCAGATGGGTCTACCTTGGTATCGTTGGCAAAGTTCATGACACGAAGGGTATTGTTGCTAGCCGCAATTTCTGTTGCAGAGCTTTGCAATTGACCGTTGGTATAAACTTTTTCAACCGTCATTTGGTTCATGGTCAAAGTACCTGTTTTATCAGATGCGATGATTTCTGTTGAACCAAGCGTTTCAACCGCTGGCAATTTACGGACAATCGAATTACGTTTTGCAAGGGTTGTAGTTCCCAAAGATAGAACGATGGTTACAATAGCAGGAAGCCCTTCTGGAATAGCTGCAACCGCAAGGGCAACCGCCACCATCAAGCCTTCTAATGGATGTTCGCCACGAACAAAGACACCAACCAAGAAGGTAATCACTGCAATCACAATGATTAAGTAAGTCAAGGCCTTAGATAATTGTTCCAAGCTTTGCTTCAACGGTGTTTCTGTTTCGTCTGCGTTGGCCAACATGTCCGCAATCTTACCAACTTCTGTGTACATACCAGTGTTGGTCACGACACCAATACCACGACCGTATGTTACGTTTGAGTTTTGGTAACCCATGTTAACACGATCCCCGATACCAGCATCTGCTTCAACAAGTCCTGTCACATCTTTTTCAACTGGCACAGACTCCCCTGTAAGAGCTGCTTCTTCTATTTTAAGAGAAGCTGCTTCAAACAAACGCATATCTGCAGGCACGACATCTCCCGCTTCAAGCAAGACGATATCCCCAGGGACCAATTCTTTTGAGTCAATCTCAATAACATGATCATCACGACGAACACGAGCCATCGGGCTAGACATATTTTTCAGAGCTTCAATGGCTGCTTCTGCTTGCCCTTCTTGGTAAACTCCAAAGGCAGCATTCAAGACAACAACGGCCAAGATGATAATGGCATCCGTTAGACCGTCCATTCCTTCTGTAATCACAGAAAGTGCCGCTGCCGCAAGCAAGATGATAATCATCAAATCCTTAAATTGATCAAGGAATTTAGCTAATAGGCTACGTTTTTCGCCCTCTTCTAACTCATTTCGACCATAAGTCGCTAAGCGTTCTTGAGCTTGAGCCGTTGACAAACCTTCGATAGATGAGTCCAAGTTCTTTAGGACTTCTTCTGAGGTCTGTGTGTAAAACAAGTCTTTATTTTGTTCTTTTGACAAAACAGTCTCCTCCTTTTTGGCCTCTTTTTACAAAAAAAGAGACCTGTTTTTTTAAAAAAACAAGTCTCGCTGTTTAATATAGTGCCGGAAATAAATCGTAATGACGACACTATCGCGGTTTCCCGCCAGCTACTCCCTTGAGTAGTTCTATTATATCAGAATTTCAAAAGTTTTCAAGTCTTGAGGTGGGGTTACTCATCACTCTCATCATAGGTGCGGTCGCTGATAATATATCTTGGACGTTGTTTCGTTTCTAGATAGATTTTTCCGATATATTCCCCAATTACACCAAGACTAATGAGTTGAACCCCGCCTAATAAACTGACAATAGAATACGTACTGGCCCATCCAGCTACTACATTACCAACAAATTTGCTCCACAAAACCCAGATGATCAACAAAAAACTAAAAAGTGAAGTCATAACTCCCAAGCTAGTAATCAAGCGAATAGGTTTAATAGATAGGCTAGTAATACCATCCATTGCTAGACCAAGCATTTTAGAAAGTGGATAGTGACTTTCTCCAGCAATTCGTTCATGACGTTTATAAGTCACGTAGGAATACTTAAATCCTACAAGAGGCATAATACCTCGAAGAAATAAGTTTACTTCTTTAAATTTAGCAAGTTCATGAATAAAGCGTTTGGAGACTAAACGATAATCCGCATGATTAAAGACAACGTCCGCTCCAAAAAGATGCATCACTTTATAGAATCCTTCAGCCGTAATACGTTTAAAAGCCGAATCTGTATCTCGATTATCTCGAACGCCGTAGACTATCTCTGAACCTGACTTATATTCAGCAATCATCTGATTCATACAATGAATATCGTCTTGACCATCTGCATCAATGGTAATCACGATATCCGCAAATTCTGCAGCTTCGTACATCCCAGCAAGAACACTACTTTGATGACCACGATTTCGACTTTGAGAAATACCTACAACAAATGGATTCGATGAAGCATATTCTTGGATAAGTTCCCAAGTTTTATCCTTACTGCCGTCATTTACATACATCACCTTACTATTGGGATGAATCTCTTGATTTTTTACCAATTCCTCAATTTTCCCAACAAACATTGGATTTGTGTGAGGCAACACTTGCTCTTCGTTATAACATGGAATCACGATATATAAAATCGGATTATTTCTACTCATTTTTGACTCCTAACCTTTTAATCCCAAAGGGAAAGTTTGTCCCTCTAAATACTCTGACAATCAATTCACACCCTACTAGAGTCAATATTGTCACAACACTTGTTGTAACGTAGCCATTCACAAAAATACCGGTGTATCTAGTAGATAATTGTAAAACTAATTTTTCTACCAATACTAAAACAATCGGGGCATGGACACCATAGTAAATCAAGGTTCTTTGACCGATTGATTTCAAGAGAGTCATTTCAGGAATTGATTTAAAGAATATGAGGGTGGACCATATACCTGAAATTGCAGCAATGTAAAACAAGAGATGGTTTCCAATCTGTTGATAGTAGAGATCAACAATCTGTTTCCCACTCCAATGATAGTTCAACCTACCAACAAATATAGTTAGCAATAAGGCAAGCGGCAAATAATAAATTGCAAAAAACTTTTCCAGCTGAGGTAAATATTTCCTCACTCCGACACCTAGAAGAGTGAAGACAACGGCTACAGGGACTAGGTCAATATTCCAGATAAGATAAAAATTCCAAGTATAGATTTTTTGTCCTAAAAAGACTAGAAGCAAGAGTGATACAAGAATCAAAAGCCATTGGATAGTGGTCCATTTTTTTCTGAGAATAAAGTAACTAAAAACATGTGCTAAAAACATGACATTCAGAAACCATAACTGAAAATAAACATGCAAGCGGTCTGACAACAATAACTGTTTAGTAAAATGAATAAGATTAAAACTAAACACTTGTTCAGGATACATGACAAAGAGTTGAAAGAGAAAAACAAAAATATTCAGGCAAAAAAAGGGAAGGACCAGACTTTTCACCTTGCTAAGAAAATATTCCTTAAATGTTTTGTATTTAGTGACATTTAAAGTAAAACCTGACAAGAAGAAAAATAAGGGAATATGAAAAACATAGAGGAGTATTTTTGCACGAAGAGGTACAAAACTGCTATGCCCGATAATAACAAGTATGATTGCTAGACCCTTAGCCATATCTAGGTAGCCTATTCGCTTTTTCATCCTATCTCCCTTCTCCTGTTCTTAGTCGATAAAGATTCATATCAGAAGTAACCACCTCAACTTTTTCAAAATAAACATCTTTCTGGTAATGTTCTTTCATTATTTTCTTGACTTGAACCATCTTTCCTGAAGAAGGTGACCAAAAGAATAGGATATTCTCCTTATCTATAGCAGAAGAAAGAAGATTACTAGGCTCCTCAACATTATACTTTTTCATTAATTGATAATAATGTGGCGAAAAAGTTTGCCAGTTACCTAAGGTTGTTGTATTTTCAATCAACTGATCAGGCTTCCTTCTAATCGTAGCTAAGCTCGGTTGGGAATTGACAAGTGTTCCATAACCGCCAAAAACAAGCAATTTATCAGAATGTTTTTCCACTACATCATGATACTCTGATACCATGGATGATTGAATGATTGGGAACCAGTAAAGTTCTTGTCCCACACTATTTACCCAGGCCATACTCGTCAGCATTCCTACAAATTGTAGACTATAAAAAACTCCCCTTTTCTTCAACAGTTTGCGCTTAGTGTAAAATAAAGGAGCATAGTAGATAAAAAATATTAAAAAGCTAATGATAATTGGGATATAGACACGTTCTACTACTCTCTGCCTAACAAATAGTGCACCGATTAGTACAAATGGAACAAGCGGGAGTACCCAGCCATAGACTTTCTTAGGCTTGAAGAACAAAAACCAGCCAACCATAACAAGAAGAAAGGTTGTCAAAATAATGTTTTGGAAATAATCTGACATCATCTGAAGCACATTAAAGGAGTACTTTTCAGAGAAAGAACGTACCGATTGAATTTTTGTTAACAGCTCATTGTTCAAAGCATCTTTTTCTGCAAACAACCAGTAGGTTGAAGCAGATAAGTCGTTTTCACTGACCCCCAATTCCTGAAATTCCTTGGCATGCTTCTCATAATCAATCGCAGGGAAATCTCTCAAATTGGTACTTAGAGTATTCCAAGTTAGGTATTCTCGAACATCTGGTCTCATTAAGGTATAAATTTTATTGGAAGCAAAGATAAGTAAAATGACAGCAGATAACAAGAATAATTCTTTTTTCTTTTTTCCTTTGATAACTTCAAAAGCTAGGAAGGGGAGTAAAAGCAATAATAAACTGGCAATAATTTGTGGCCTAATCGACAACCCTATTACAGACAAGAGCATTCCCGTTAGGTATTTTCTATCAAATAATAATAGTATAGCTGCTGTCGATAACAAGTAAGCAATTACGGAAAACGAGAAATACTTCATTAAAACCATTTGAAGTAACATTACTAAGGGAAGTAAGAAATAATATTTCTTTCTAAAAAAGAACTCCAAATAGATGCTAAAACTCAAGCAAAAACTGAGAGCTAAAAAAATAAAATAAATATTCCAATTTGTAAATAATTGTTGAAGAAATACTAAAGCAGATGATAACAAAATTCCAATATAGGGAAGCAACATATTATCACCAGATAATATGGTTTGATTGACCATGATATCATCAACCACTGGATAATCAAACCCCTTAACTACTCTATATCCATAAAAAATAAGAAATGGTAGCAACAGCAAACCAATTCGAAACACTCTATCTATGATTTGTTTATGGTTCATCAAAAACTCTTTCTAAAATAAATATTACTTTATCATTCTATCATATTTCAAAATAAAAATCTGTTGATTTCTGAATAAATACCCTAATAGCTATTTGAATTTTCCTTGGAAAACCAGTATAATGAAAGAATACTAAAATGCTAGAAGGGGAGTTAGATGAATCAATCGGTTTCAAACTTAAAATTAGCAGAGCGTGGTGCCATTATCAGCATCTTGACCTATCTATTCTTGTCTGCAGCTAAGCTAGCGACCGGACACCTCCTCCATTCATCCAGTTTGGTGGCAGATGGTTTTAACAACGTTTCAGATATCGTTGGAAACGTGGCCCTTCTCATCGGGATTCGTTTAGCTCGCCAACCGGCAGATAGAGATCATCGCTTCGGCCACTGGAAAATAGAGGATTTGGCAAGTCTCATCACTTCCATCATCATGTTTTACGTTGGCTTTGATGTTCTACGTGACACCATTCAAAAGATACTCAGCCGAGAACAAACGGTCATTGACCCACTTGGGGCGACTCTGGGAGTCTTCTCTGCTATCATCATGTTCGCCGTTTATCTCTACAATACCCATCTGAGTAAGCAAGCTAAATCAAAGGCCCTCAAGGCAGCGGCTAAGGATAATTTATCAGATGCGGTAACATCTCTTGGAACTTCTATTGCTATCCTGGCTAGTAGCTTCAACTATCCAATCGTGGATAAGTTGGTCGCTATTATCATTACCTTCTTTATTCTTAAAACTGCTTATGATATCTTTATCGAGTCATCCTTCAGCCTTTCTGATGGTTTTGATGAACACTTGCTAGAAGATTATCAAAAAGCTATCATGGAAATCCCTAAGATTAGCAAGGTCAAATCACAACGCGGTCGTACTTACGGTAGCAATATCTATCTGGATATCACACTTGAGATGAACCCAGATCTTTCTGTTTTTGAGAGTCACGAAATTGCGGACCAGGTTGAATCTATGCTGACCGAACGCTTTGGTGTCTTTGACACCGATATCCACATCGAGCCAGCACCGATTCCTGAGGATGAAATCCTAGATAATGTCTATAAAAAATTGCTCATGAGAGAGCAATTAATCGACCAAGGAAATCAACTGGAAGAGTTACTGGCTGAGGATTTTATTTATATCCGCCAAGATGGACAAGAACTAGACAAGGGAGCCTATAAGGCTGAAAAAGAATTGACCTCTGCTATCAAGGAGCTTCATTTAACCTCTATCAGCCAAAAGACTAAACTCATCCGCTATCAGATTGGTGATACTATTCATACAAGTATCTGGCGCAGACACGAAACTTGGCAAAATATATTCCATCAGGAAACGAAGATTGAAAAAGACTAAAGAAAGAGGCCGGGATAAATCCCGACCTCATTTTTTTGCTTATTTTGCTACACTCTTAGCAAGAACGAAGTTTCCAAGTGTCGCTGAACCATTACCAGCAACAGCTGGTGTTACGATATAGTCACGCACATCTGGAACTGGTAGGTAACCATTGAGAAGAGCTGTGAATTTCTCACGGACACGATCAAGCATATGTTGTTGAGCCATAACCCCACCACCAAAGACGATGACATCTGGACGGAAAGTTACAGTCGCATTCACTGCGGCTTGAGCAATGTAGTAGGCTTGAACATCCCAGACAGAGTTGTTCAGTTCAATGTTTTCCCCACGAACACCTGTACGAGCTTCCAAACTTGGACCAGCTGCATAACCTTCCAAACATCCATTATGGAAAGGACAAACACCTTTAAATTCTTTCTCAATATCCATTGGGTGTCTAGCCACATAATAATGACCCATCTCAGGGTGACCAACACCGCCAATAAACTCTCCACGTTGGATAACACCTGCACCGATTCCTGTACCGATTGTGTAATAAACCAAGTTTTCGATACGACCGCCTGCATTATTACGAGCAACCACTTCACCGTATGCAGAACTATTTACGTCTGTCGTGAAATACATAGGCACGTTTAGAGCGCGACGAAGTGCACCAAGCAAGTCGACATTTGCCCAGTTAGGTTTTGGAGTTGTTGTGATAAACCCGTAAGTTTTTGAATTTTTATCGATATCGATTGGACCAAATGAACCAATCGCAAGTCCTACAAGATTGTCGAATTTTGAGAAGAACTCGATGGTTTTATCGATTGTTTCAATAGGTGTTGTTGTAGGAAATTGTACCTTTTCTACAACATTATAGTTTTCATCTCCGACAGCACAGACAAATTTTGTACCGCCTGCTTCCAAGCTTCCGTATAGTTTTGTCATGATAAACCTCTTGTATTTATTTTTCTTTATTATAGCATATTCCCATAAGGAAAATTACTCTATATTTTAGTTTTTTCTCTGTAAATTTAATCATTCAAGCAAAAACGAACAAACATGACATTTGTTCGTTTTCTTGATTTATTAAGCTTTAACTTCGATGATCGCGTCACCCTTAGCAACTGATCCAGAAGCAACTGGATTTACTGAAGCAAAGTCCGCAGTGTTTGTTACGATAACCATAGTTGTGTTATCAAGGCCTGCAACAGCAATCTTAGCTGAGTCAAATGTTCCAAGAACATCTCCAGCTTTAACCTTATCACCTTGATTAACTTTTTGGTTGAAACCTTCACCGTTCATTGACACAGTGTCGATACCAACGTGGATCAAGATTTCAGCACCGTTAGCTGTTCTCAATCCATAAGCATGGCCAGTCGGGAAGACGATTGTCACTTCAGCATCAGCTGGTGCATAAACAACATCTTGGCTAGGTTTCACAGCAATACCTTGTCCCATAGCTCCGCTTGAGAAGACTGGGTCATTCACATTTGAAAGAGCAACAACATCACCAACGATTGGAGTTTGGATAACACCTTCGCTAAGTGAAACAAGATTACCAGTTACTGCTTCTTCTGTTAAACGGTCAGTTTCAGCTTCAGAAATTGCTCCTGAAACTTCTTCTACTTCATCTTCGTAACCAAACATGTAAGTAAGAGCAAAACCAAGTGCAAATGATACAGCTACCATAAGAAGGTATTGTAGAAGTTGTCCATTACCAATGTAAAGCATTGTACCTGGGATGATTGTGATACCATTACCAGTACCAGCAAGTCCTAGGATTGAAGCAAGTCCACCACCGACTGCACCAGCAATCAATGAAAGGAAGAATGGTTTACGGTAACGCAAGTTAACCCCGAAGATAGCTGGCTCAGTAATACCAAGGAAGGCAGATAGAGCAGCTGGGAAAGCAAGAGTTTTAAGTTTTGGATTTTTAGTTTTCACACCAACGGCAACAGTTGCAGCACCTTGAGCAGTCATAGCTGCAGTAATGATAGCGTTGAATGGGTTAGCATGGTCAGCAGCAAGCAATTGAACTTCAAGCAAGTTGAAGATGTGGTGAACACCTGATACGACGATCAATTGGTGAACTCCACCGATTAAGAAACCACCAAGACCGAACGGCAAGTTAAGGAGTGCTTTTGTTCCAAGAAGAATGTAGTTTTCAACAACGTGGAAGACTGGTCCGATGATAAACAAACCAAGAATTGACATTACCAAAAGTGTTACGAATGGTGTTACCAAGAGGTCAAGAACGTCTGGAACAACCTTACGAACAGCTTTTTCAAATTTAGCTCCGACAACCCCGATGATGAAGGCTGGAAGAACTGAACCTTGCAAACCTACAACTGGGATAAATCCGAAGAACTGCATTGCAGTTACTTCACCACCAGAAGCAACAGCCCAGGCATTTGGAAGTGAGCCAGATACGAGCATCATACCAAGAACGATACCAACGGCTGGATTACCACCGAATACGCGGAATGTTGACCAAACAACCAAACCTGGCAAGATAATAAAGGCTGTATCAGTCAAGATTTGAGTATAAGTTGTCACATCTTCTGGAAGTGTCATCCCAAGAGCAGTCAAGAGACCACGAACACCCATGAAGAGACCAGTTGCTACGATAACTGGAATGATTGGAACAAAAACGTCACCGAATGTACGGATAGCACGTTGGAACCAATTTCCTTGTTTTGCAGCTTCTGCTTTCATATCTTCTTTAGAAGATGTTGGCAAACCAAGAGCCACGACCTCATCGTACATCTTGTTTACTGTACCTGTACCAAAGATGATTTGGTACTGACCAGAGTTAAAGAAAGCACCTTGAACTTTTTCCAAGTTCTCGATAGCATCCTTATTAATTTTTGCTTCATCTTTTACCATCACACGGAGGCGAGTCGCACAGTGAGCTACACTGTTGACGTTCTCACGTCCACCCAAGGCTTCGATGACTTTTTTTGCAATTTCTGTATTGGTCATTTGCAAAAATCTCCTTATAAAATTTTGTTCTTGTTTGAAAGCGATTTTACTCGCCCTACGAGTATTATTTTATCATCTTTCAAAAATATGTCAAGCGTTTTACAGAAAAAGTTTTTTGATTATTAAAATTTTTGATAGTTTTTGCTACTTTCTTGATAAAATTCTCTCAAAAACGCCTGTTTTTATGTGTATTTTTTCAAAAACTTTCATATTTTCATTGATTTTCATAAAAATAGATTCCTAATCATCTGTCAATCGTTTGACATTTTTTTCTTAAATTCGATATAAAAGACTTGCTTTTTTATGAGGAAACGTTTACTATTAAGATAGTAGAAATTTTGGAAGGAAGATAACATGAAATGGACAACT
Organism: Streptococcus timonensis; assembly: GCF_047460355.1. Taxonomy (GTDB): domain Bacteria; phylum Bacillota; class Bacilli; order Lactobacillales; family Streptococcaceae; genus Streptococcus; species Streptococcus timonensis_A. Next base: position 170,720 of record NZ_JASHGL010000004.1, read on the forward strand.
GAACGTCGCTACAGACGTTATGAAGATTGGACTCAAGAAGAAATCAAACAAATTCAAGAAAATATGGCTCAGTCTCCATGGCATACAAGCTATCACATCGAACCCAAGCAAGGTCTTTTAAATGATCCAAATGGTTTTTCATATTTTGATGGCAAGTGGGTTGTCTTTTACCAAAACTTCCCTTTCGGAGCAGCTCATGGGTTAAAATCTTGGGTTCAGCTTGAAAGTGACGATTTGGTGCACTTTAAAGAAACTGGTGTCAAGATTATGCCTGATACTCCACTCGATAGCCACGGTGCTTACTCAGGATCTGCTATGCAGTTTGGGGATCAATTGTTCTTATTTTATACAGGTAATGTTCGTGATGAAAATTGGATTCGCCATCCTTACCAGATTGGTGCCTTAGTGGACAAGGATGGAAAGATTGAAAAGATTGACAAAATCTTGATTGACCAACCTGCTGATGCTACTGACCACTTCCGTGATCCACAGATTTTTAACTTTAAAGGACAATACTACGCTATCGTTGGTGGTCAGGACTTGGAGAAAAAAGGATTTGTCCGTCTCTATAAGGCTATCGATAATGATTATACAAACTGGCAAGCAGTCGGAGACCTTGACTTCAACAATGACCGCACTGCTTATATGATGGAGTGCCCTAATCTAGTCTTCATCAAGGAACAACCTGTCCTTCTCTACTGCCCACAAGGTTTGGATAAAAATGTTCTTGACTATGACAATATCTATCCAAATATGTATAAAATCGGCGCTTCTTTTGATCCCGAAAACGCTCGTATGGTAGATGTGTCTGAACTTCACAATCTTGATTATGGATTTGAAGCCTATGCTACTCAAGCCTTCAATGCCCCTGATGGACGTGCCCTAGCAGTTAGCTGGCTTGGGTTACCAGATGTTTCTTATCCATCTGACCGTTTCGAACATCAGGGAACCTTCTCACTAGTCAAGGAACTGACCATTAATGACGGCAAACTTTATCAATACCCTGTAGCTGCAATCAAGGAACTTCGAGTATCAGAAGAAAAATTATCAAATCGCTCTGAAACTAAAAATAGTTATGAACTTGAGCTTAACTTAGAAGCCGATAGCCAAAGCGAAATTGTCCTTTTTGCTGATAAAGATGGCAAGGGGCTATCTATCAATTTTGACCTTGTCAATGGCCAAATAACCGTTGATCGTAGTCAAGCAGGTGAGCAATATGCTCAAGAATTTGGAACTACTCGCTCTTGCTCAGTTACTAATCAAGCAACTACTGTCAATATCTTCATTGACAATTCAGTCTTTGAAATTTTCATCAATAAAGGAGAAAAAGTATTTTCTGGTCGCGTATTCCCAGATAAGGATCAAAATGGAATCCTTATCAAATATGGAAACCCAACTGGAACATACTACGAATTAGAATATGGTCGCAAAACTAACTGATGTTGCAAAATTAGCTGGCGTCAGCCCTACTACTGTTTCACGTGTCATCAACAAAAAGGGTTATCTTTCAGAAAAAACCATTCAAAAAGTAAATGATGCTATGCGTGAGCTGGGCTATAAACCCAACAACCTAGCTCGAAGTCTTCAAGGAAAATCAGCCAAGTTAATCGGTTTGATTTTCCCCAAAATTAGCCATGTTTTCTATGCAGAGTTAATTGATAAATTAGAGCACGAACTCTTCAAAAAAGGCTACAAGACTATTATTTGTAATAGCGAGCACGATTCTGAAAAGGAACGTGAATACATCGAAATGTTGGAAGCCAATCAGGTGGACGGTATCATTTCAGGAAGTCATAACTTAGGTATCGAAGACTACAATCGTGTGACTGCTCCTATCATTTCCTTTGACCGTAACCTGTCTCCAGATATCCCTGTCGTTTCTTCTGACAACTATGCTGGCGGAGTCCTAGCAGCTCAGACCTTGGCTAAAACTGGAGCCAAATCTATTATTATGATTACAGGTAATGACAACTCCAATTCCCCAACTGGACTTCGTCATGCAGGTTTCGCTTCTATCTTACCAAAGGCTCCTATTATCAATATTTCCAGTGACTTTTCACCCCTTCGAAAAGAAATGGAAATAAAAAATATCTTAACCAAACAAAAACCCGACGCCATCTTTGCATCGGATGATTTGACAGCTATCCTCATTATCAAGATCGCCCAGGAGCTCGGTCTGTCAGTTCCTGACCAGCTAAAGGTGATTGGCTATGACGGGACTTATTTTATCGAGAATTACTACCCTCACCTCACTACCATTAAACAACCTATGGAAGAAATTGCTCGCCTGACAGTTGATTTACTTTTACAAAAAATTGAAGGTAAAGAGGTTGCTACTACTGGCTATTTCTTACCAGTTAGCCTTCTACCAGGAAAAAGCGTTTAATAACACCAAAAAACTCAGACTTGAAGTCTGAGTTTTTATTATGAACGTAAAATTTCTAATATACTTTTAGCTTTTTCTAAGTTAAAGGTTTTTTCAGCAATCAAACCTTCTACTAGCTTTGGTACTTCTGCTTCTTTGGCTCCTGCCAAGAGGGCTAAGGATTTGGCTTGCAGTTTCATGTGACCTTGCTGAATACCAGCACCAACTAAAGCCTTGAGAGCTGCAAAGTTCTGAGCCAAGCCCATGGATACAATGATTGAGGCTAATTCTTTGGCTGAAGGATGACCTAAAAGTTCATGACTGAGGACAACACGAGGATTGAGACCAATGGATCCACCCTTAGTCGCGACTGGCATCGGCAGGGTCATTTCTCCAATCAGTTCCTCCTTCTCTGAGTCTAATGTCCAGAGACTAAGTCCTCGATAAAGGCCATCACGACTAGCATAGGCATGTGCTCCTGCTTCAATGGCGCGCCAGTCATTTCCAGTCGCAATCAAAAGAGCATCAATTCCATTAAAGATTCCCTTATTGTGGGTAGCTGCTCGATAAGGATCAGCTTGGGCAAAGTGACTCGCTAACACAATCTTCTCCGCCAATTCACGAGCTTGATCATTTTGTGGACTCAAGTAGCGAAGGGCAATGCGACAAGTTGCAGTCACCAAAGACTCCGTAGCATAGTTTGACAAAATTCCCATGAGACTTTGTCCCTGACTCAAGTTTTCCAAACGAGGTTTTAAGGCTTCAAGCATGGTATTGAGCATATTGGCTCCCATTGCCTCTTGAGTATCGACATGCAGATAAACAACCAGAAAGTCTGTTTGGCCTGAGAATTGCTCAACTCGTAAGTCCCGCGCACCACCACCACGTTTGACGATAGACGGATAAGCTTGATTGGCCAGTTTAAGCAGTTCTTCTTTTTGGCTGAGGATAACTTGGCGAGCTTCTTCTCTATCAGGCACTTGATAAAGAGCAACCTGACCAATCATTTGGCGCTCATGAACTTGAGCTGTGAATCCGCCTGCTCTACTAATAACTTTACAAGCAAAACTGGCTGCCGCAACCACTGAAGGTTCTTCTGTTACATAAGGAACTGTGTAGGTTTGACCATTTACAAGAACCTCAGGCACAATGGAGTAGGGAAGCGAAAAAGTTCCAAGAACATTTTCACTCAGTTGATCTGCGATTTGAACACTTAGATTCTCGTTTTTCTCAAGCCCTTCTTGAAGCTCTTGAGAGAGTATAATTGAATCTTTCAGTAGTTCGAGACGTTCAGGATATGTTTTTTTTGAAAATCCACTCCAATTAATCTTCATCATTTTTCAACCTTGCTATAATAACGGTGATGTTCTACAATTTCAATCAAGGCGTATTCTTGATCTTCATATCCTGTAAATTGGGTAGAACCTGAAGGATTCAGATTAGCCTCTTCATAGAAGACTTTTTCGTATTCTTCTACCGTAAGAGGCTTCCGACGGTCCAGTACTTGCGCCCGTTCCTTGTCCAAATACTGCTCATAGCCTTCAACTAATTGAACACTAAAGAACTCTGATACAGCGCCACTTCCGTAGCTATAGAGAGCAATCTTATCTCCCGCTTTAAGCGTGTCAGCATTTTCTAGTAGAGAAAGCAGGCCAAGAAATAGTGAGCCTGTATATATATTTCCAACTCGATTGCTGTAGATAATTGAAGCATCAAAGTGTTGTTGCAAGAGTTCTTGCTTTTCTTGAGAAAGACTCTTATCTAGGATTTTTCTAAACCCTTTAAGGGCAAGTTTTGGATAAGGCAGATGGAAACAAACTGCCACAAAATCATCTAGGGTCCAGTTATAACGTTTCTTGTACTCTTCCCAGTTCGTTTCTAAGCAGTCTAGATATTGCTGGGTCGAATAAACACCATTTACAAAAGGCGTTGTAGAATAGTTTGGACGCCAAAAATCATTGATATTTCTGGTTTGGGCTACATTGTCATCATTAAAGCTCAAGATTCTAGGATTTTGCGTGATAAGCATGGCAATGCTTCCTGAACCTTGGGTTGGCTCACCTGGTGCATTGATACCATATTTGGCAATATCACTAGCTAGAACCAAGACTTTTGATTTCGGTGAATTTTCAACATGAAGCTTGGCATAATGAAGAGCAGCTGTAGCTCCATAGCAGGCTTCTTTGATCTCAAAACTGCGGGCAAAAGGCTGAATGCCTAATAAACCATGAACAAAGACAGCCGCGGCCTTACTCTGGTCGATACCAGATTCGGTCGCAACGATAACCATATCGATTTCCTGCTTTTCTTCTTCCGTAAGGATAGAATTTCCGGCGCTTGCTGCAAGGGTCACGATGTCCTCAGTCAAAGGAGCGATACTAATCTCCTCAAGCAAAAGTCCTTTATTAAATTTATCGGGGTCAACTCCCCTTGCTGTTGCTAAGTCTTGTAATTTCAAGACATATTGACTGGTCGCAAAACCAATCTTATCAATACCGATTGTCATATTTACCTCTGTTTTAAATCATTCATTGTAAAAAATCGTTCAAGTCTATTTTATCACAAATAAGAGTAAAAGATAAAAAAAAGCCCTAATCTTAATAAGCAAATATTGGACTAAACTTCAAAAATACTGGAATTACAAACTCGTCCTCTCCAAACAACAAATAAAATAGAACCTTATGCGGTTCTATTTTTCTTGAGGTAATAATAGAATTTGAGGACAACTGTTCCACTTGCCATACCGATAGAAATAACCAGAGCTAGCATAACTACCAAGCTAGCACCTGCAAGAGCACGATTATAATCTCCATTTACGAAGAAAGACGTTGTTCGGTAGGATAAATATCCTGGAACCAGGGGAGCTAAAATAGCAAGAGTAAAAACTACTGCAGGAGTTTTATATAAAATACTCATAATCTGACTGACACAAGAACCAATTACTGCAGCAATAAAGGTTGCCAGAATAACATTTGTCGGCTCCTTAAGGGCTAAATAAAGGAGCCAGACTGCCATCCCTAAAATACCTCCAGGAATCAGCATGGAACGTTGTACATTTAAAACTATTAGGAAAGTAATGATGGCAAGTAAACTAGCAAGAGCTTGCAAAAAGAAAGTCATTAGTGTCATATTAATTCATTAATACCAGGGCTACAGAAGTTCCAGCCCCCAAGGCAAGGGTAACGAGCAGAGATTCAAACATCTTGCTCATACCAGAGTTGATGTGGTTGGTCATGATATCACGCACGGCATTGGTTAAAGCAATCCCAGGTACAAAAGGCATCACAGCCCCTGCTATAATTAAGTCAGCCGTTGAAGGCAAACCAGAATAACGAGCCCAAACTTGTGCTATCAAACCAAAAACCAAGGCACCTGCAAATGCAGTCATAAAGGGGATGCGAATCAATTTTTCTACATAGAGGGAAAATGTGAACCCAAATAAGGTAGCGACCCCTGCTCCAAGTGCATCATAAAAATTTCCACCAAACATAATTGAGAAAAATGGCGCACTTAGGGTTGCAGCAATAGTTAATTGGACCTTTGTATAGGGCGACGGCTTATCGTTCAAGGCCTTCAACTGGATGAAGGCTGTTTCCAAATCAAGCTGACCTGCGACAATCTGTCGCGAAATCTGATTGACATCGCAAACCTTCTCGATATTATAAGAAGAAGAAGTGACCCGCTTCATACGAGAAATATTGGTGTTTTCAATTGAGAAAAACACAGCTGCTGGCATGGCTAAAACATTGCAATCCATTATCCCTTGTGAATGAGCAATACGAATCATGGTATCTTCAACACGATGAATTTCCGATCCATTTCTCAACAAAATGGTCCCTGCAAGCATAATAACATCAATCACTGCATTCATTTTTTTGGATTCTTCCATGTTTCCCTCCCTTATAAGCTCCTTTTATTTTATCACAAATTCGGAGGAAAAAAAATCTTTGTCACAAAAACTGTGACAAAGATTTTTTAGTTTCCAACGTTTTGATTTTCTGAGGGATTCTGAGGCGATTGTGTTGTCTGTGGAGCTGTATCCACTCGATTAGTGTTGTTCTGTGAAGGAACTGTTGTAGTCGTTGTCGTTGTTTTAGGTTTATAAATTGTAATTTTAATACGTGTAGTATTAAGATCAACTGACTCGCCCAGTTTCGGACTTTGATCTAACACTATCCCTTCAACAGTTCCTTCTGGAGCTGTTGACACTTCCACTACTTCAATATTGGCCTCTTTAACACCAACAATTTGAATCAAGTTATTCTTAGTAAATTCTAAACTTGATCCAATATAACCAGGCATTGGAACAGTTACTACCTTCTTAGCAACAGTCAGAACAATTTGTGTCGCCTTACTGAGATCATAAGTAGCCCCTTCAGACAGACTTTGTCTCAAAATAGTACCTGGCTCCATTTCAGTAGATTCTTCTTCAATCTTAATAAGATTTTCAGGAACTTTTTTCTCCTTGAGTTCAGCAATCACATCTGTTGATTTTCGGCCAATGTAATTACCAATCACAAAGGATTGTTGGCCAGAAGAGATAATGAGGTTAACTTTAGTTCCTTCTTTTCGAGATGAACCTGCATCTGGATCCGTTCGAATGACACGACCTGTTTCAACAGTATCACTTGATTCTGTCTTTTCTTCACCAATTTCAAAATTGGCCTTCTTCAGATTTTCTTTAGCTTCTGCCACTGTTTGTCCAGCTACTTTTGGAATAGCAACAGTGGCCGGAGTATTAGACACAATCCAAAGTAGAGAAGCTAAAACTAGGACAAAACTTGCCAATAGAACTAGATAACGTGCTTTGAAGCGACGTTTCTTTGCTGGTTTTGTAGCGGCTGCTTTACTCACTGCCTCTTGAGTTGTTTTTACCGTTTGAGGACGCTCTGCTTGCTGTTGAACCTTTGCACTTGCTATTAAAGTTGACTGAGGAATCTTTGGCAAAGTTTTAGTATCTACCTTACTGGTATCATCAAAGACTCTCTTAGATTCATTTCGTCTATTATGCGAAAGACTGCTTAGTAAGTCAACGTACATCTCAGAGACAGATTGATAACGATCTGTTAACTTTTTAGCCGTCGCTTTAATGACCACATTCTCCAGAGATTGTGGTACAGATGGATTTTCAGCAATAACTGAAGGCAGAGGTTTTTGGAAATGCTGAAGAGCAATAGTCACAGCACTATCTCCATCATAAGGGATATGCCCCGTTAACATTTCAAAGAAAATAATCCCCATGGCATAAATATCACTCTGAACTGTAGCTTTGGAGCCACGTGCTTGCTCAGGTGATAGATAATGAACCGAACCCAGCATCGAATTTGTTTGCGTCAAGCTAGTTTCCGCAAAAGCCACGGCAATCCCAAAGTCAGTAACTTTAGCAGTTCCATCTGGAGTTAGGAGAATATTTTGAGGTTTTAAGTCACGGTGAACAATTCCCTTGGCATGCGCCAAACGCATGGCTAATAGAATTTGTCCCATGATACGCACAGCTTCCTCGTTTGATAGAGGATGGTGTTCCTTGATATAGCGTTTGAGATCGAGCCCAGCTACATATTCCATAGCTAGATATTGTTGACCATCCTCTTCGCCAATATCTGTTATCCGAACGATATGGGGATGATCCAAGTCTGCCATAGCTCGCGCTTCACGTTGAAAACGCGCCACGGCGATAGGATCCGTTTGGTAGTTGGTCCTCAGGACCTTTACAGCTACCTCTTCCCCGTCTAAAATCAAATCCTTGGCCAGGTAGACATCTGCCATACCTCCGCGACCAATTTGTTTGACAATGCGATACCGTCCGGCAAAAATCTTGCCGATCTGGATCATACTGCCGCCTCCTCCTTAATCGAAACAAGGGCTACTGTAATGTTATCAAGGCCACCAGCATTGTTAGCAAAACGAATCAAAGTTGCTGCTTTGTCTTCAAGCGAAATATCACTAGTTACAATATCAGAAATTTCACTACCTGAAATCATATTGGTCAAACCATCACTATTGAGGAGGATGTAATCTCCCTCTTCAAGACTAATAATCCCCATATCTGGTTGAATCTCGTCTTTTTGACCGATAGATTGAGTGATAATATTCTTTTGTGGATGAGCTTCTGCTTCCTCTACTGTTAATTGTCCTGCCTTAAGCAATTCATTAACCAAGGAATGGTCGCTGGTCATTAGTCGGTATTCTTCTCCACGAATCAAAGCAATACGTGAATCACCGATATGAGCATAAATCGCTTGATTATCAATGATTGCAAGGGCTTCAAGAGTTGTTCCCATGCCTCTATAGGCTTCATCACGACCTAGTTGGTAAATCTTTTGATTTTCGATTTCTAGGTGATGGGCAAACCATTCACGAACTTCATTGACTGTCTCAATTTGGGTATCTACCCAAGCCGCACCTAAATCTGTTACAGCCATCTCACTAGCAATATTACCTGCACGATGACCTCCCATTCCATCAGCTAAAAGGATCATAGTGCGTCCAGCTCGGTTGACAAAGTGATTGACATAGTCTTGGTTATTTGTACGTTTCTGACCAACATCTGTTAATAATGCTATTTCCATTGTGTCAGTTCCTTCCTAATCAGATATCTTACGAAATTGGCTAATGAAGAATCCATCACTTCCATACAGTTCTGGAGTAATGAGTATACAACCATCTTTTAAGATATCCTTGCATTCATGTTCTAGTTTAACCTGCTCAAACTCAGGGTGTCTTTCTAAAAATGTCTGAACGACTTGAAAGTTCTCCTCAGAGACGATAGTACAGGTACTATAGGTTATTATACCACCTTTTCGTAGCGTTTGACAAACACTATCTAATATTTCCAGCTGAATTTCCTGTAATGACATAAAATCTGCTGTTTCTTTGTTATATTTGATATCTGGTTTTCGACGTAAGAGTCCGATTCCAGAACAAGGAGCATCCACTAGAATCTTATCAAATTGATCCTTGCCGTATAACTCATGCACTTTTCTGGCGTCCATTTTTTGTGTTTGTACACGGTCTGCTACGCCTAAACGCTGGGCATTTTCTCGAATCAAATTGAGTTTATGGTCGTAGAGATCCAGAGCTGTTACCTGACCTGTCGTTAGATAAGATGCTATATGGGCTGTTTTCCCACCTGGAGCTGCACAGGCATCCAAAACCTGCTCCTCTCCTTGTAGCTCTAGTGTTGGAGCAACCAGTTGACTAGACTCATCCTGAATGGTAATGGCACCCTCTGCAAACAAGTCATGACTAGCAAAATGCCCCTGCTCCTTGACCAGACCAGAAGCTGATAAAGCAGAATCACTTGCATTAAGCAGAGCTTTAATTTCCTCTTTTCGGCTCAAATCTGTCACACGTATACTGGCTTTGTTACGTTGCAAAAGACTTTCAAAAATCGCTTGCGCTCGCTCTTCTCCATACTCTTCCTTGAGCTTAGAAACTAACCACACTGGCATAGAGTAGGCGATAGAATCACGCTTGTTCTTACGTTTGATAGAGGCAATATCTGGCAAACCTTCTCGCAAGATACGACGAAGGACTGCATTGACCAGTTTTTCGCTACCTTTTTTACGAGTTTTTGCTAATTCTACTGCTTCATTGACCACTGCATGGTCAGGCACCTTATCTAGATACTGGATCTGATAGAGACTCATGAGAAGCAAAACATAGAGCCAGTTGTCTAGCTTGTCTCTATCCTCAATAAAGTGCGATAAGTACCATTCCAAAGTTAGTTTACGGGCTACGGTTCCATAAACAAGCTCTGTCACCAAACCTTTGTCAGTTGCTGACAGTTGACTTCCCTTGAGGTGTTTATTTAAGGCGATATTGGAGTAGGCTTGATTGACAAAGACATCCTCTAGCACCTTTAAGGCTAAGCTTCTAGCCGTTTCTACTTTAGTTACCAAATCGTTCTCCTACAGCCAAACTTCGTCCAACACCGTTGAGGAAAGAAGCAATGTCCATTTTAGGTTTTCCTGCTGGTTGAACCTGTTTGAGAGACAGGGCTCCTTCTGCTGTTGCGACAATCAATTCTTTCTTACCGATAGAGAGTATCTCACCCGGATTACCCTGACCTTCTACAGGCAGAGCTTCATAGATTTTGAAGCGTTCTCCCTTGAGGAAGGTATGAGCAACTGGCCATGGATTCATCCCACGGATTTGGTTGAAAAGTTGACGATTGGTCTTGTTCCAGTCCAGTTTTTCCTCCTCAGGTTTGATATTTGGTGAGAAAGTTACTTGGCTTGGGTCTTGTGGTTGAGGCTGAATTTCACCAGCTATATAAGCAGGTAGAGTATCCAAAAGCAAATCACGCCCAACAATGGCCAATTTTTCAAACAAAGTTCCAACATTATCCTCATCAGTAATGGGAATACTACGACGGGAAATCATATCTCCTGCGTCCATCTCCTTAACCATCTCCATAATGGTCACTCCTGCCTCCTCATCACCCTGAATCAAGGCATAATGGATAGGAGCACCACCACGGTGTTTAGGAAGGAGGGATGCATGAACGTTGACTGCAAAATTCATGCTATCAAGAAGCTTACTTGGGAGAAATTGTCCAAAAGCTGCAGTCACAATCCCGTCAGCACCCAAATTCATGATAGCTTCCATTTCTGGACTACCCGATAATTTTTCTGGTTGGTAGATAGGAAGTCCTGCCTCTTTGGCAGCTTGTTTGACTGAGGTTTCCTGGATAACTTTTTTACGTCCAACCGCGCGGTCTGGCTGAGTTACAACAGCTACAATTTCATAGCGACCATCTGTCAAAAGGCCTTTTAAAACGGTCGCTGAAAACTCGGGGGTCCCCATAAAGATTAGTTTTGTCATCTTTTCTCCTTCTATAAAAATTGCTGCGGTTCGTGGTCAATACTGAGACGAAGTTCGCTATTTTCCCGTTCTTGTGTCAAGGCCAAGACCTGGTTAAGGGTTGGACCCAGCTCATCTTCTAAACGGTATTTAATTAAAATCTGATAATGATAGAGGTTATGAGTACGAGCGATAGGTTTTGGCGTTGGTCCAAGGATGATACTAGCATCCGACAAACCTGACCGCAATATTTCCATGACTTCATAAGCTCTTCTAAGAACCTCTTCTTCTTTCTTATGAGACAAGGTAATTCCAATTGTGAAATAATAAGGTGGATAACCCAACTGACGTCTGATGCCCATTTCATAGGCATAAAAGCCTTCATAGTCCTGATCCTTGGCAAAGCGAATAGCATAGTGCTGAGGATTGTATGACTGGATCAATACCTGCCCAGCTTTTTCAGCTCTTCCTGCTCGTCCTGCCACCTGGGTCAAGAGTTGGAAAGTTCTCTCAGAAGAACGGAAATCAGGCAGGTTCAAGGCTGTGTCCGCATTGAGAACACCAACCAAGGTCACATTTGGAAAATCCAAGCCCTTGGCAATCATCTGGGTTCCTAGCAATATGTCCGCTTCACCATTGCCAAATTGTTCAAGTAAAGCTTGGTGACTGCCCTTTTTACGAGTTGTATCCACATCCATGCGTAGAATGCGTGCCTCTGGAAAGAGTTCAGCTAGCTCATCGTAGGCTTTCTGAGTTCCTGTTCCATAGTAACGAATACTGCGACTCTGACAGTTTGGACAGACATGAGGAATCTCCTTCGTAAAACCACAATAATGACAGTTCATAGTCTTGGTATCCATGTGTAGCGTCAAGGAAATATCACAGTTTGGACAGGTATCAACAGTCCCACATTCCCGACACATGACAAAACTAGAATAGCCACGGCGGTTGAGCATGAGAACCACTTGCTCTTTTTTATCCAGTCGATCTTGTATTGCCTCAATCAGAGGTGGTGTAAAGTTTGACGTTTCATTTTGCCCAATGTAATCACGGAAGTCAATCAGTTGAACCTCAGGAATACTTGCTAAAGGATTGGCCCGTTGCGTCAGGCGTAGATGTTGATAAACACCCTTACCAGCACGCGCACGACTTTCTAAACTCGGCGTTGCAGAACCAAGGACTAATGCTGCTTGATTGTACTGTGCTCGTAAAAGAGCCACATCCCTAGCATGATAACGCGGATTGCTATCTTGCTTGTAGCTGGCCTCATGCTCTTCATCGATAATGATAACACCTAGATTTTTTAAAGGTGCAAAAATAGCAGACCTGGCCCCTACAACTACTTGAGCATCTCCACGCTCCACCTTGCGCCACTCATCATACTTTTCACCATTGGACAAACCCGAATGGAGGATGGCAACTTGCTCACCAAAACGAGCAATAAAGCGCTCTGTCATTTGGGGTGTCAGAGAGATCTCTGGTACAAGAACAATCGCTGTTTTTCCCATATCCAAGGCACCTTGGATAATCTGCAAGTAAACCTCAGTTTTCCCACTTCCTGTAATTCCTTGAAGGAGAAAGGGAGGGTGTTGCTTCCCTATCGCGCCAGCAACCGCCTCACAGGCTACTTTTTGCTCTGGGTTTAACTCTAAGGCTTGATTTGACTCGATTCCTTCAAAGTAAGCAGCTGAACGTTGAACTTCCTTCTGAAGAATCATCAAAGCACCCTGTTCCACAAAGAAGTTAACTTGTTCCCGTGAGTAATGTTCTAACAAAGTAGCCAAAGGAGTGCTTTCTGGATGTGCTAATAAATAATCTCGCAGTTCCAATTTCTTCTTAGCACGGTTGGAGATTTCTAGCTTTTCTAATTTGTCAAGATTCACTTGAATCCAAGACTGCGTTTTAACTTTCTTCTGATCCACAGCCTGATACTCTAGCTTCAAGATCCCTTTTCGGGTCAATCGCATCATCTCAGCCTGCTTTTCTAGGTCGAGAGATGAAAAGGCTAGAGATTCTTGCGAACCGAATAAACGCTCCTTGTCCTCCTGACTCAAGCCTTCCAGAGGATAGAGGATTTTATCATAGCTAGAATTCAAAAATCCTGGAAGCATAGCTTTTAGAATAGAAATCTTGTATGAAAAAACTGACTTACGTAGTTCTTCAGCCAACCAGAGTTGTTCCTCCGTTAAGACAGGAGAAAAGTCCAGTACCTCAGCAATTTCTTTCAAGTCTTCATCTGCCATTTCCGATTCTTGTTCCATTCCAAGAACAATTCCCTGAATCAAGCGATTGGCCTTCCCAAAAGGCACATGAACTCGCATACCAACTTCCAGCATGTCTGCAAATTCCTCAGGGACCTTGTAACTGTATGGTTGATCCGTCTGCATCAAGGGAACATCCACAATGGTTTTTGCAATAGCCATATCCTCACCTCCTTCTTTACTTAAATCGTTTCAATTGATTGAGTATTCTTGCAATAGAAAAAATAAGATTGAGTCCCCCCAACCTTAAATTTTTTCACCTTCTTCTTTTTCTTTCGCGATTTGCTCTTTGATTTTCTTTTCTTCTTCTTCTCTCAAGCGTCTTTCTTCTTCGATTCGACGACGAACAGCTTCGCGTTTTCCTTCTGGATCAGGGTGGATGGTTACATTTCCTGATTCAATTTCTTCCAAAGCACGAAGAGTCGATTTTTCAGACTTAAATTCTTGTGTTGGAGTCGCACCCGCTTCTAATTCGTGGGCACGTTTTGCTTCCAAAATTACGAGTGAATATTTTGATGGGACCTTGTCAAGCAAGGTATCAATAGAGGGTTTTAACATCATTTGTTTGTACCTGTTTTCTAAATTTTATCGAATAATCGAAGACTTTGGCAACATGTCTTGATAATGACCGATAACACGATCTACGCGGAAGTGCTCTGCTTCAATCACGCGTTTCACACGCTCTGCAGCTAAAGGAACATGATCATTGACAATAGCATAGTCATACTCACGCATCAAAGCAATTTCTTCCTTGGCTTTTTCGATACGCTGGGCAATGACTTCTGCACTGTCTGTACCACGGCCAACAAGACGATCTTGTAGTTCTTCCAAATCTGGTGGTGTCAAAAAGATAAAGACTGCATCTGGAACTTTTTTCTTAACCTGAAGAGCTCCCTGTACTTCAATTTCAAGGAAGACATCGATTCCCTTATCAAGTGTTTCGTTGACATAAGTCAGAGGAGTTCCATAGTAGTTCCCAACATACTCTGCATACTCTAACATTTGTCCTTGACGAATCAACTCTTCAAATTCTTCACGAGTACGGAAGAAATAGTCAACTCCATCAACTTCACCTGGACGTTGCGCCCGTGTCGTCATAGATACTGAATATTGAAATTGATTTTCAGAACTCTCAAAAATTTCTCTTCTAACCGTTCCTTTCCCAACTCCAGAAGGGCCTGAAAAAACGATTAGTAAGCCTCGGTCTGCCATTATGTCTCCTTTATATAGTTTGTGAAATGACTCGAAAATTTCTGCAAGATGATATGTTTAAAGCCACTTCTGCTAACTACAATCTTTCTATCTAGTGTAACAAAAAAGCAGTAATTTTTCAACTGCTCTTTCTTATTTATTTTGCATAGTCAACTGCACGCAGTTCACGAATCACGGTTACCTTGATATTTCCTGGATACTCAAGATTGTTCTCAATTTTCTCACGAACTTTGTGAGCCAAGATTGTGACTTTGTCGTCCTTGATTTGTCCTGGATTTACCATGATACGGATTTCACGACCCGCTTGAAGGGCAAAGCTATTTTGAACACCTTCAAAGCTGTTAGCAATTTCCTCTAGATCATGGAGACGTTTGATGTAGCTTTCAAGCGACTCGCTACGAGCTCCTGGACGGGCAGCACTCAGGGCATCCGCTGCAGCAACGATAACTGCAATCACACTTTCAGGTTCTACATCTCCGTGGTGGCTAGCAATGGTATTAATCACAACTGGGTGTTCCTTGTACTTGCGAGCCAATTCAGTACCGATCTCAACGTGGCTACCTTCCACCTCACGGTCAATGGCTTTACCGATATCGTGAAGGAATCCTGCACGACGAGCGAGAGCCGCATTTTCACCAAGTTCACTAGCCATGATACCAGCCAACTTAGCGACCTCAATCGAGTGACGCAAGACATTTTGTCCGTATGACGTACGGAACTGCAAGCGTCCCATAATCTTCATCAAGTCTGGGTGGAGGTTTGGTGCCCCAATTTCATAAGCAGCAGCTTCACCATACTCACGAATCTTATTATCAATCTCTAGGCGATTTTTCTCAACCAACTCTTCGATACGAGCTGGGTGAATACGACCATCCTTAAGTAAGATTTCCATAGTCATACGGGCAATCTCACGACGGATTGGATCAAATCCTGACAAGGTTACCACTTCTGGAGTATCATCAATAATAACATCAACCCCTGTCAAACTTTCAAAGGTTCGAATATTACGACCTTCACGACCGATAATACGACCCTTCATGGTATCATCAGGCAGATGCACCGTAGAGTTAGTAGACTCAGCTACATAATCACCAGCAATTCTCTGCATGGCTTGAGCCAAGATATCCTTGGCTAACTTATCTGAACGTTCCTTAACTTCTTGTTCTGCCTCACGAATGCGACTAGCAATTTCTTTCGTTAAGTTTTCCTCTGTCTGAGCTAAGATAATATCTCTTGCTTCCGTCTGTGTCAGAGTACCAATACGTTCCAGTTCAGCTTCTTTTTGTCTTTCGACTTCCTCTAGTTGTTCTTCACGTGCATCAAGGTTTTTTGCTCTATCAGAAATACTTTGTTCTTTTTGTTCAAGAGTTTTTTCTTTGTTCGTTAAATTATCATCTTTACGATCAAGACTGCTGGCACGTTCAGTCAAACGACTTTCGATTTGCTTGAGTTCTTGACGTTCAGACTTAAATTCAGCGTCCACTTCTTCACGGTATTTTCTGGCTTCCTCTTTAGCCTCCAATAGTGCTTCTTTTTTAAGAGACTTGCTTTCACTCTTAGCTTCATTGATTAATAAATCCGCTTCGCGCTCAGCTTGTCCTCGTAAATTAGTTGCTTCTTGTTCAGCATTTAAAAGCATCAACTCTGCAGCCTCTTGTGATGATTTCATCTTGACTGAGATGCTGACATATCCAATGACTAAACCAATGATGACGGCAAAAACAACAATCGCAATTGCCATGATTTCCATGTTTTTACCTCAATTTATTTGTTTATCTGAATGATTTACATTCTTTTACATTCTACCATAAAAAAGGAATTTAAACAAACCTAAAATGGAATATGGACTAGTGAATTTTTTTAAAACTCTAAAATTTCCAAGTAACAGTGCTACTACTAAAAAGTACAGTTTTTAGTTGATTTAAAAAGTCTACCTCTCAGTAGACTTAGTAATGATCCTTAAAAGATAAGAAAGCCACGCTATCTCCATCCATCATATAGATAATGCGATTTTCTGCGTCAATACGCCGTGACCACGCTCCTTGGTAGTCATATTTGAGTGGTTCTGGTTTACCAATTCCTGTAAATGGATCACGTTGAATATCCTTAATTAGTTTGTTGATTCTTTTTAATATTTTCTTATCTTGATTTTGCCAATAGCAATAATCTGCCCAGGCATCTGCTGTAAACTTGAGTAGCATCCATCACTCCTCAATCACATGCACCTGAGTGTGTCCCGCACGAACTTGGGACATTCCTCGCAAGACTTTGTCAGAAAGTTCCTTATTCTGAGCAATTCTCAAAGTTTCCTGAATACTGTCCCACTCGCTCTTTGAAAGAACTACAATGTCCTCATCTGGATTTTTATTGACCACCGTCAAAGGCTCAAACTCATCATTTACCTTCTTCATGTAGTCCTTTAAATGATTTCGGAATGTTGAGTAAAGAACTGCTTCCATAACCATACCTCGTTTTACCTCTTTTCCATTATTATACATCAAAAGAAAGAAATTGTCAGGAACTTGTACAAGATTTTTCTTTTCTATCTATTTATTCGAAAAAATAACTTAAAAAGCCTACCTCACAGTAGACTTAGTTCGATTCGATTCTGATTGGCACTCTGCCAAAATTTTGTTCTGCTATACTAGGGTATCCCAGTTGATAAATTTGATCTGCCTTTTGGGTTATGGCATCCCAGGGTTCTTTACCGATTCGGCTGACGAGATTGACCTGCTCCTTGAGAGCTTTAAGGTGTTGTCTGCCTTTTTCGGTAAAACCAAGGACGTGAATACCTTCTGGCAAGTCACTTTCTCTAGCCTGCACCAAGATATAGGTCAAGAGGCGTCTCACACGCGCCTTGGTGTACCGTTTGGTAGCCACTAACTCAACCAATTCCTCAATAGACTGGGCTGTTTTGATGGCTTCCTTGATGCGCACTGCCATTTCTTGATTGACCTGATAGATGGTGGTTAGGTCTGGATTCGACAAGATTTGATAGCGTAAGAGTTGAAAAAAATCTTCCCAGCTCACTTTATTAGCACCTTTAAAGACATCAACAGAAGGCATAAAGCGTTCTAAGAAATCTTGGTCTGATCGATGCTGACGGATGGCTGTTGCCGATGCAAAGTCCACATCCTTGTCCACAGAATGGTATCCAGCTCCCTGACGCTTAATTGGATGAAGGTTGATATCTCTCCCAGCAACTGCCTTGGCGTAGGCGAGAGCTAAGACATGATTGGGCGTATCACCCGAAAAATCAAGACCTGCAAATTCCTTCCACATGGCTTGGGTTTTCTGAGGGTAGGAGAGGGAATCAGGTAGATTATCCACAAAATTCTCCATCTCTTGACCACGCTCTGCGTATAAGTTAGCAATTTTCTGGTAATCTAGAACTTCCTCTGTCCCAAAGGAAAGGGTATCTATGCCCAAACGAGCCAAGAGTTCAACAGCACCTTGACCGAAAAAATCTGCTGCTTGAACACTGACTAAAAAAGGCAATTCGACCACCAAGTCTGCCCCATTCTCCAGTGCCATCTGGGATCGAGTCCACTTATCTACAATAGCAGGCTCTCCACGCTGCATGAAATTTCCAGACATGGCAATAATCTTCAGCCCATCCGCCTGTTCTAGCAGGTATTTGTGGCCATTATGAAAGGGATTGAACTCTGCAATAATACCTGTGATGGTCATGATGTTCTCCTACTTCTGTGCCACAAAAAACCAACGGGTGCTCGTTTCTGTAGACTCCTTGTCCTCAAAGTCTGCATAAAGTTTGAAGGATTTAAAACCAGCCTGTTCCAGCAAAATATCATAGGTCAAGATTTCGTATGTACGCTCCTCATGTACTTCATCGTGGCGACTAAAGGAACCGTCCGCTTCCTTGATAAAGAAAGTCAGTTCATGCACGATGGAGTGAGGAGCATCGTCCTCATAGGTATCCCAAAGCATGGCAAAGTCTTCCGCATTTTCATGGTAAGAATAGCCTGGGAAGACCTCATCTGTCTGGTAAGTCGAATGCACATCAAAGATAAAAACACCATCTTCATTGAGGGCATTATAGACTTCCTTAAAGACATCCCCTACTTCCACCTCATCCTGCATGTAGCAGATTGAGTCCGAGTAACATGTGACAAAATCATATTTCCCTGCCTTGGACAAGTCCAACATATTGCCTTCCATAAAATCAATCTTTTGCTTGGCTGATGCCGCTCTCTTCTCAGCAATCTTCAACATGTCCGCGCTCAAGTCCAGTCCAGTTACATCAAAACCTGCTTGAGAAAAGCGAACAGACTGAATCCCTGTTCCACAAGCCAGCTCCAAGAGTTTCTTTCTCTCCTTAGTCTTGGGCAAATGACGGAGGGAAAAATCCGTCCATTTATCGTATAAAGTATCGTCCATGACCGCATCATAAACAGCTGCAAAAGTTTCATAAGTCGCCATAATTAAGATACAAAGAGCGTTAAAAGCGAAGAGAAAATAGGTATCTTTCTGCTGTATCATCAGATACAAACTAAGCTAATCTTTTTCTCACAGTTTTTAGCTCGTGTTCAGTTTCAACATTACCAAACACGACGCCCTTACCTTTCTAACAATTTTCTTCTAAAATAAGCAAATAAAACCCAGTTGACTACAACTGAGTTCATCTCCTATGCTAAGGCTTCTGAAATATCTACTGAAACAGCCTCATGCCATAGTTTTTCTAGGTTATAGTGGGTACGCATTTCTTCTGAAAAGATATGCACAACGACTCCACCAAGGTCAAGTAAGACCCAGCCTCCAGCTGCATCGCCTTCGACATGGCTACCTTTAAAGCCCGCTTGGGCTACTTTTTCACGGATATTTTCAGCGATAGCATCCAACTGACGGCTATTCATAGAGCTAGTGATAACAAAGTAATCTGTCACACTGGTCAATTCTTGTACGTCAAGTGCGAGGATATCCTCCGCACGTTTCTCATCAGCCGCTTTCACGACTAGTTCTAGTAATTCTTTTTCGTTCATTTAGTCCTCTTTCAAATAGTGCACAAAGGCGTTATAGGTTTCAAGGGTTTGGGGATAGATAGGAAATCCTTGGTGAGCCAAATGTTCTACAGTGCGAGCTGTTTCATAAGCTACTGCCTTATTGAGTGACAAACTTGCAATCTCACGCGCCTGGTCCACTCCCGGAAAAGCACGATTATGCTCGATGTAGTCTGCGACGTAGATAACCTTATCAAGGTCCGTCATCTGACCAGCTCCAACTGTATGAATTTCGATAGCCCGTAAAATTTCAGGATCTTGCAAGTTCAAATCTTCCTGAATCTTGTAAATGCCGACCATGCCATGCCAGACATTATTACCCCAGTTTTTAAGGTCTGGATCTAGTTGATATCGGTCAATCAAGTCTAAAAACTCTTGATCTGATAGCTTTTTAGCATAGTCATGAAGGAGACCTGCCAAACCAGCTTTCTCAACATCCACACCAAAGCACTGAGCTAATTCTATGGCTGCACGCTCTACACCCAGACAATGGGTTAGACGTTTTTCAGGTAGGAGCTCTGCCATTTTTTCCAATAATTCTTCACGCGAACAGTTGATATAGTCTTGGTATGCCATCAGTAAAGCTCTTCTTTCTCAATATAGTCTAGCACTGGTTTTGGCAAGAGAAAGTTAGGTGTGCGACCTTGGGCGATGAAATCACGTACCATACTGGATGAAATATCCATGAGAGGCACATCCACCCAGATGACTGGATAAGAAGTCCCAGCCTTGTATCGTGGTCGCTGAACTCCTACAAACTGAACTAGTTCCACCAACTCATCAATTCTATACCACTTAGGCAGATAATCTACCATATCTGCACCGATAATGAAATAGTAATCTGTATCTGGATTCTTCTCTGTCAAAATCTTCATGGTGTCGTAGGTGTAGGAAATACCCTTACGCTCTAGCTCAATAGTCTCAATAGCTAAACCTTCGATTCCATCAATTGCCAATTCAAGCATCTTGAGTCGGTGGTGTTCAGAAATGGTTTCCTTTTTGTCTACGTGAGGTGGTTGATATTCAGGCATGAGCAGAACCTGATCCAATCCCAACTGTTGGCGCACTTGGTCTGCGACGATAAGGTGGGCATTGTGAACAGGGTTAAAATTTCCCCCCAAGATACCGACTTGTTTGCGTTTTTTATCCTTTATTTCTGGCTCTAACTCCACTTTTGTAAAGGGAGTTAATAATTCGATTGCCATAGGCTAATCTCCTTTATTCTTCTGTAAAAACAGTTTTTTGGAGTATATTTTTAGATTTCTTTAACTTTTTTAGAAATCTTACGATTTTCTTTCTTGCTTGATTGTTTATACAAAATCAAGATACGGCCGATTTTTTGGACTGTATCCACACCGATTTCTTCTTCCAAGATTTCAGCTACTTCGTGGATGTTTTCATCTGTATTTTGTAAGAGTGTAACCTTGATCAATTCACGAGCATCAAGTGCCTGACGAACGCTGGTTTTGATTTGGTCGTTGAGTCCATTTTTCCCGATTTGGATGATTGGTTTGAGGGTGTGTGCCTGGCTGTTGAGGAAGGCACGTTGTTTCGATGTTAATGACATAATTTCTTCCTTTTTTGATAGTTATTTTAGGTGGTGGGGGACGGTCGGAACTAATTTCCAAAAGATTTCATCTTTGAAAAATGGATTTCCTGACCTCACAATTGAGCCTAGGTCTCAATTGTGCCCCTTGCCAATCTATGGATTGGCAATCACACCACGGCAATAACTATCTTTTTATGAGCTCACTTTGTTCGCTCAGTGATTTTAGTTTAAATAATTGCTTTTCGTGTGACGACTGCGACGCCTTCTGGTGCCCAGACGGCTACTTTGGCAGTTCCTGTTACACGGATCCAGCCTAGTCCTGAAATAACTAGGTCTGTCTTGTCCTTGATAGTAAAGACATGTTGGACCAGTTTTGGAAAGTCTTCTTTTTCCTTGCTATTCGGTGGTGTAAGGAGGGTTCCAAGGTGCTTGTCGTAAAAGTCACTAGCTCCTTCAAGCTTGGTACGATGAAGTTTGAGTTCATTATCAAAGAAAGCTGTGAAACCTTGCTTTTCTCCTGCGATGAAGTCAAAGCGTCCTAAACCTCCTAAAAAGAGAGTTTGCTCAGGATTGAGCTGGTAGGTTTTAGGTTTGATTTCCTTTTTAGGACTGACATACTTGAGGTTTTTAGCCGTCAAGTAGTGGGCCATCTGATGACGATGGATAATTCCCGGTGTATCATAGATATAAGAACCATCATCAAGTGGAATCTCAATCTTATCTAGGGTTGTCCCTGGGAAGCGTGACGTCGTAATGACATTCTGGCCACCCGTGATTTCTTGGATGATGGCATTGATAAGAGTTGATTTCCCAACGTTAGTCACCCCAACTACGTAGACGTCACGCCCCTTACGGTAGTGCTCGATCTTGTCAATGACTTCCTTGATGGCATGCTTGTTTTGGGCTGAAGTCAGGACGACATCGACAGGACGAAGTCCCTCTTCGTGGGCACGTTCCATGAGCCACTGGCTAATCTTACCAGGTTTAACTGACTTAGGCAGGATATCTTTTTTATTCCCAACCAAGAGCACATCGTTGCCCGATACAAAACGTGGCAAACCTGGGATGACAGAACCATTAAAGTCAAAGATATCAATGACATTGACCACCAAGGCATCACTGTCTCCAACTTCGTGCAAGAGTTTGAGGAAATCATCATCCGTCAACTGGACATCTGTGATTTCATTGTAATGACGAAGACGGAAACAACGTTGGCAATAAACTTCACCAGTCTCCAAACCTTTTTCAAGTGCTGACTGAGGCGTAAAACCAAGACCAGTCTTATCTGTCGTCTGAATGGTTGTTCCACAGCCAATACAGAGAATTTCTTCCATAGTTAGATTCCTTTTTTATATGTGATAGGCCCGTACTTTTCAGTTATTTGTTTCATGACACGGCGCTCACGAGTGCGGTTAATCTTCGTTTTGATAGAGTCATGCTGGACCAAGGGTTTGACCAAAATCGAACGAATCCCTGCTCGGTGAGCCGCTCGAATATCCGTCATGAGCTGATCTCCAACCATGACCACTTCGTTTTTCTCATAGTGGAATTCCTTCATGGCGCGGTCAATCCCGAAAGTAAAGGGCTTCATAGCCCAATAAACATAGTCAATCCCAAATTTTTCAACTGCACGTTGAACTCGTTTTTTAGAGTTATTGGACACTACGATAATACGAATACCAGCATCACGAAGGTCATGTAACCACTGCTTCATTTCTGGAGTCCCATCAGGGTTATTCCAAGCAATCAGAGTGTTGTCCAAATCCACCAAAACAGCTTTTATTCCCTGTTTTTGCAGGCTTTCTACTGTCAAATCATAAACTGCTTCTACAGCAAAGTCTGGCATGTAGTTTTCAATCACCATTTTGGCTCCTTTTCTTAACTTATTTTTGCAATTTTTTTGAGAAAATGGGATAGAACAAGCCACAGGACAGCACTAGCCAAAGTAATATAAATCCATGCATGCTTATCCTCCATAAATGGAAGAGGAACATTCATCCCGAAAAATCCTGTGATAACCGCAAGCACGGCCAATAAAACTGAAATGATGGTCAAGGTTGTCAAGTTATCGTTCAGATTATTGTTTAGGATGTTGTTGTAAGACCCTGACAGTTGTTGAAGAACTTGAGAAATCAAATCTGTCATAGATACCAACTGATGAGCCTCAATCATAGCATCATCAAACTGTTCTTTTTCAATTTCATCCAAACGACGATAGAGGGCATGCCCTTGGATATGTTCCAGTAAGATACGGTTTTGTTTGGCTGCTGCCGTTAGATAAACCATACCTGTCTCCAAGTCGGAGAGGGCAAAGAGATTTTTCTTGGTTGTTCTCTGACGAAGTAAGCCGTTGACTTCATCTTTACTCTTATCCATCTTTTCAATAATTGGATAATAGGCGTTACTAATGATTTCTAGACTAGCAAAGAGAAATTTGTAAATGGACAGAGACTCATGACTATCCAGATAAGCTAACATCTGATCAATGACATAAGCATTCTTATGGTTGCTGATGGTAATCATTCGTTGTCTTTCGACGATAAAGGTCATAGGAATGGCTTCATAGTACTCCTTGTCCTTTTCTAAGTCCAGAACATTGTAGATAAAGGTCACTGTGCCATTCTCACGGTTATAATCCATGTGGGCTCGTTCGTTTCTATCCAGCGCATATTCGATGGTTTCTTTATCCAATCCGTAGATTTCAGATAAATCTTCAAGATTTTTGATGATTTCCACATCTAGATTAATCCAGGTGCAACCATTTCCTAATTGCTTATCTAAAAACATCGTTTCTCCTTTACCAAACTCTTTCTATTGTACCACAAATCAAGTAAAATTTCAGTTCTACTCTTCTCTTGAAAAATTGCTAACCACAGTAATATTACGGTTGGGAACAAAGTGGAGAGCCTGGTCTTCACCTCTGAGTTGAGTTGTTCGAATTCCGACACTAACTACTTTTCCCGATACAGTAATAGGACCATTTGTCAAAACAACCTCATCTCCTACATCCAACTGGCGTTCAAAGAGGATGAAAAAGCCATTGATAACATCAGACAGGAAACCTTGGGCTCCCATACCAATAGCCACCCCAGCAATTCCTGCACCTGCAAGCAAGCTAGAGACAGGTAAACCTAGAATGGATAAAATACAGTAAATCAAAAAGAAATAAAGTGTATAGTTAAAAATGTTTTCAAGCAAACGAGAAATGGTCTTTTGTCTACCTGCATCTCTATTTGAAAATTTAAGTGAGGGTTTAACAATCTTTCGTACAGCGACATGGAGGAACTTTTTAGCTATGTAAAATAGAAGAATGAGAAGTAAAAGAGATATCACCTTAGTCAAGAGATTCTCTAAAACAGTTGTTAAATCTAGTTTATCCAGATAACGTTGAAAAAATTCTTGCATACAAAACTCCTTTTATCAATTATACCATAAAACGGTGTCTGAACCAGTTTGATAAATATTCATTCTGCCTATACTATTATTAGATTCACTTGATTTCAAAACATATTTATACTATAATCAAACCACTACATGGAGAACAAATTATTTTCTCAATAATTCTATTGGAATAGACCTTTCTACCTTACCTACTACTACTAAAACTTTAAAGCATTTATCTCAAGGAAATATTCGATGTCTATCACTCAACGTACTTTAAAACTTGTTTTGGCAACCTGCTTTGCCTGTTTTCTTGCCTACTTTTTTGATCTATCCTCAGCTGTTTCAGCTGGAATCATTGCTATTTTGAGTCTCTCTGATACACGAAGAAGCACTATCAAACTAGCTCGCAATAGACTTTTTTCAACCTTGCTTGCTCTGACAATCGGTGTTATTGCCTTTCAACTAACTGGTTATCATATTTGGAGCTTCGGACTTTATCTTGCTGTATATGTGCCTCTTGCCTATAAATTCGGCTGGGAAATTGGCATAACGCCTAGTAGCGTCCTAGTTAGTCACCTTTTAGTCCAGCAATCTACCTCTCCTGAGCTCTTGTTGAACGAAATGCTACTTTTCCTCATCGGTACCAGTTTTGCTCTTCTAGTCAATCTTTATATGCCTTCACGTCAAAAAGAGATTCAGCTTTATCATAGTCTTGTAGAAGAAAAACTAAGAGACGTTTTTCTACGCCTAGCCTATTATCTAAAAAAAGGAGATGGACGTAATCAAGCTCAACTAGTCAACGAACTTGACCAACTATTGGAGGAAGCCCTCAAACTAGTTTATCTGGACCATTCTGATCATCTTTTTCATCAAACAGACTACCATATCCACTACTTTGAAATGCGCCAAAGACAAACCCGCATTTTAAGAAATATGACCGATCAGATTAACACCTGCCAACTAGCTGCTAGTGAGAGTTTAATTGTCGCTCAGCTCTTTTCAAAAACAGCTAGTCAACTGAGTCAATCCAATCCAGCCTATAACTTGTTGGAAGATATCGAGAAATACCTACAGGTATTTCGCCATCGTTCACTACCTAAAACAAGAGAAGAATTTGAGACAAGGGCTACCCTATTACAACTCTTTCGTGAATTAGAACACTTTATTCAAATAAAAGTAAACTTTTACCAACGCTATGCGAAAAACGAGAATAATTTTTCATAAGCAAAACACCTTTCTTCTAGTAAGAAAGGTGTTTTAGTATTTGATAGTTTTGAAAGAGTATAGGTAGCTATTTCTTTCCAACTGACATAAGGCTAATATCTCTCAAACTGAAGTAAGTCAAAGCAATCATACCCAAAGCAATTAAAATTTCTGCTGGTAGCTGGAAAAGTTGCAAGCCTGATAAGAGCAACAGAATTATCAAGGCCACAAGACCGAAAACCAATATCACAATATTGACCGTTCCTTTGATGCTTTGAGGTGTCGCAAATATATAGAGGAGTAATAAGAGTATCCCTATGATTAAATAGACCATCTTTATCTCTTTCTAGCTCTTATTCAGCTGATTTTTTCTTTTTGTTTGCTTTTTCACGCTCTGCCTTGTTAAGGATTTGTTTACGCAAACGAATAGATTCAGGCGTTACTTCCATATACTCATCGTCATTCAAGAACTCAAGTGATTCTTCAAGTGTCAAGATACGAGGAGTTTTGATAACCGCTGTTTGGTCCTTAGTAGCAGAACGAACGTTAGTCATTTGTTTTGCTTTCGTGATATTAACAGTCAAGTCATTTTCACGAGAGTTTTCACCGATGATCATTCCTTCGTAAACCTCGGTACCTGGGTTGACAAAGATAGTTCCACGTTCTTCAATAGACATGATTGAGTAGGTTGTTGCTTTACCAGCATCGATAGAAACAAGGGCACCACGGTGACGTCCACCAATTTCCCCTGGAATCAATGGCAAGTATTGATCGAAGGTATGGTTCATGATCCCGTAACCACGAGTCATTGACAAGAACTCAGTTGAGTATCCGATCAAACCACGCGCAGGAACTAGGAAGACCAAACGAGTTTGACCATTACCTGTTGCAATCATATCCAACATTTCACCCTTACGCTCAGAAAGGCTTTGGATAACAGAACCTTGGTATTCTTCTGGAGTATCGATTTGCACGCGCTCAAATGGCTCACACTTCACACCATCGATTTCTTTAACGATAACTTCTGGACGAGATACTTGAAGCTCATAACCTTCACGACGCATGGTTTCGATAAGAATGGACAAGTGCAATTCTCCACGACCTGAAACAGTCCATTTATCTGGTGAGTCCGTTGGGTCAACACGAAGGGAAACGTCTGTTTGCAATTCTGCCTGCAAGCGTTCTTCCACCTTACGAGAAGTCACCCATTTACCTTCGCGACCAGCAAATGGTGAGTTGTTAACCAAGAAGGTCATTTGAAGAGTAGGTTCGTCGATGTGAAGAACTGGAAGAGCTTCAACTGCATCTGTTGGAGTGATTGTTTCCCCAACGAAGATGTCTTCCATACCTGATACGGCAATCAAGTCACCAGCCTTAGCTTCTTGGATTTCACGACGTTCCAAACCAAAGAAACCAAAGAGTTTTGTAACACGGAAGTTCTTGGTTGTACCATCCAATTTAGAAAGGGTAACTTGGTCTCCGACCTTAACAGTACCACGGAAGATACGTCCGATACCGATACGACCAACGAAGTCATTGTAGTCCAAAAGAGATACTTGGAATTGAAGTGGCTCATCTGAGTTATCTACCGGAGCTGGAATGTGTTCGATAATGGTATCAAAGATTGGTGCCATTGTCTTTTCTTGGTCGGCTGGATCATCTGATAATGAAGATGTTCCGTTGATTGCTGAAGCATAAACTACTGGGAAGTCAAGCTGATCATCATCTGCACCAAGCTCGATGAAGAGTTCCAAAACTTCATCCACTACTTCTGCTGGACGAGCTGATGGTTTGTCGATTTTATTGATAACAACGATTGGGACAAGGTCTTGTTCCAAAGCTTTTTTCAATACGAAACGAGTTTGAGGCATTGTACCTTCGTAAGAATCCACTACCAAGACTACACCGTCAACCATTTTCATGATACGTTCAACTTCTCCACCGAAGTCCGCGTGTCCTGGTGTGTCCATGATATTGATACGAGTTCCGTTATAGGCAACTGCTGTATTCTTCGCAAGGATGGTAATTCCACGCTCTTTTTCAATATCGTTTGAGTCCATTGCACGTTCAGCTAATTCTGTACGTGCATCAAGAGTTGATGATTGTTTCAACAATTCATCAACAAGGGTTGTTTTTCCGTGGTCAACGTGGGCAATAATTGCTACGTTGCGGATATCTTCTCTTAATTTTGTCATAATTTCCTCTGTTATATTCAAAAATTTATTATCTAACTGAACGATTATACCACAATTTTAGGCAAATGACTTAACTCAAGTAAGTGTAAATGTTTTCAAAAACTTTTCTTCCCATACCTTTTCTTTTCAAAAATGGCATCTTGTGATAAGATAGGCAGGTATGCGTTTAGATAAATTATTAGCCCAGGAAAAAATCAGTCGGAAAACCATGAAACAGGCTCTTCTCAAAAAAGAAATCTTAGTAGATGGACAAGTTGCGATTTCCCTTGCACAGAATGTTGATACGGGATTACAAGAGTTGATTTTTCAGGATAGAAAAATCCAAGGATATGAGCACATCTACCTCATGCTCCATAAGCCAAATGGTGTCGTGACAGCAAGTAAGGACAAGGATCTGCCAACAGTCATGGACTTGCTACCTCAACCTCTCCAGTCGAATCAGCTCTATGCAATTGGTCGACTAGATCGAGACACAACAGGTCTTCTCCTCTTGACAGATAATGGCCCCCTTGGTTTTCAACTCCTCCATCCTCAATATCATGTGGATAAAACTTACCAAGTTGAGGTCAATGGACCGCTCTCATTCGACCACATCCAACAGTTCAAAGATGGGATTGTCTTTTTAGATGGAACAGTCTGCAAACCTGCCAAACTAAAAATTCTATCCGTAAGCTCAACAGAGAGCCGTGCCTCCATCACCATCTCAGAAGGAAAGTTTCATCAAGTCAAAAAAATGTTCCTCTCAGTCGGTGTCAAAGTCACTGCCCTAAAACGAGTTCAGTTCGGGGATTTTACATTAGATTCAGAGCTAGTAGAAGGTCAATACCGGTCCTTGAACCAAGAGGAACTACAAATCATTAAAAACTACTTAACGAAAAGTGGATAAAACAAAAAAAGCTTTAAACATAAAGCTTTTTTTGATTCTTGCTTAGCTATAAAATAAAGCGATACCCACAATCCAGTTAAGGACAGAAACTACAATCCCTACGATATTGAGAATTTTTTCTGTCTTATAATCTAGGCTAGACTCTTTTTGACTTGAATTAGCCATTACTAGTCCAACGATACCTAGAATCAGTCCTACTATTGGAGATAGCAATCCAAGGACGATAGATAGAATACCTAAAATAAATGGGTGTTTTTTCTTTTCTTGTGTATCCATATTATAAAACTCCTTAATTTTTTTACAAATTAATTATACCATAATACGCTA
The DNA here is from genome assembly GCF_047460355.1 of Streptococcus timonensis. Lineage (GTDB taxonomy): Bacteria > Bacillota > Bacilli > Lactobacillales > Streptococcaceae > Streptococcus > Streptococcus timonensis_A. Next base: position 199,925 of record NZ_JASHGL010000004.1, read on the forward strand.
GCTTTATCTATCATTCGACAGATTTTTACATAAGATTAGCTAGTCTTGACCTTTCCTGTCCAAGAATCCAGTCCATAAGAAAGGATATAAATATCTGAAAAGCCTTGTTTTTTCAAGAAAATCGCTGCATTGGTAACACGTTGCGCACGTTGGTTTTCATAAAGAAGAACAGGCTTATCCTTACGAAGAGCCGCAAGGCTTGTCTTCAATTGATTTGAAGGAATGTTACGAGCACCAAGGATATGTTTTCTATGGAAGTCTGCTGGATCACGCAAGTCAATTAACTGACCTGTACGAATTAAAGACTCAAACTCTGCATTGTCAACAATTTTTGCTGCACGACGAATACGAAGATAATTGTATCCCATCCATACTAACATCGCCACTATAAGTCCCCATAATACCCAAGTTATCATAATACCTAATCTCCATTTTTTTCTAAATAGTCTAATTCTATCTTGTGCTCTCTGCGAAGAACAGCCTCTGCTTCTATATAATCCAGCTTATCCATCAAGCCAGCATCATAGATTCGAGATAGTTCAATCTTCATTAATTCAATGTCATAAAGACGTTTGCCCATATAGACAAGAATGCCGAACTGTTTAAGAAATTGCTGCACATCGTAGAGTGTTTTCATAGCTTTCATTTTAGCAAAAAATCAGAGTTTTTTCAATAGTTCCCTTGGAGGATTGCTCTTTTTACTATTATCTAGCTTTCTTCACACTATGACAAAGAAGAAAGCCTACTGTCATTCCAACGATATTTTGCACAAGATTTGGGACGATTTCTGGTATGGCTGCTCCCCAACCATTCATCCAAGCCGATGCAAAAGCGTAACCTGCCACCATGATGATGGTTGCCAAGACTAATCCTAGCCACTGCCATTTCCCTTTAACACCTGCCAAATATCCCTGCGAACCATGGAAAATCAAGCTGAAGAACATCCACTGGGGGTAACCTGAAATCAGGTCAATTAGAAATCCCGCTAATCCTCCGACAACAGCTCCTTCGCGACTCCCAAAGTAAATGGCCGTAAAGAATATTCCCGCATCCAAAAGTGTTAGAAATCCTGTTGGTGTTGGGATTTTTACGAAATAGCCCAAAACTACGGATAGAGCTGCTAGGATGGATACTAGGGCGATTTTACTTGTTTTTGTTTGCTTCATATTGTCTTACTCCATACTGATCTGCTTGTGCAATGGCACGGTAAACAAAGGCTTTGGAACTTTCAATTGCTGGTAAGAGCTCCTCTCCCTTGACTAACTGGCTGGCAATGCTTGATGCAAAGGTACATCCTGCACCAGCATTTTGTCCTTGAATGACTGAATTTTCAAGAATGGTAAAGTTCTTTCCATTATAAAATACATCTAATGCCTTATCTTGACTGAGGCGATTCCCACCTTTAATAATGACTGCTGGTGCACCCAAGTCATATAACTTTTGAGCTGCAGCCTTCATATCATCCAAGGTTTCAATCTTTTGACCTGCTAGCAATTCTGCCTCAGGTAGATTGGGTGTAATTACAGTCACATAAGGGAAAAAGCGAATCAACTCTTGACAGAGCTCGCTGACAGCAACATCATGCGTTTCCTTACAAACGAGAACTGGATCCAATACCACTGGAACTCCTTTACGTTCCTTGATAAAGTTAAGAGCTTTCTCAGCAACACCAACAGTCGGTAAGAGACCAATCTTAATCCCTCCAAAGTCTACGCTCTTCAGACTATCCAACTGTTGTTGGAAAATAGTCTCATCTGTTGGGAAGACCTCAAAACCATTTTCCGTCAAAGCAGTCAAACAAGTCATAGCTACAAAACCATGCAAACCATTTAAAGTATAGGTCGCAAGGTCAGCAGCTAGTCCACCACCACTAAAAATATCATTTCCTGAAAGTGCTAAAATACGATTATTCTTCATAACGAATCTCCTTCAAATACAAACCATTGGGTGCTGCAGTCGGACCTGCCAACTGTCTGTCTTTTTTCTCCAAAATCAGGTCAATCTGCTCAATGGGCATCCGATTGTTGCCAATTTTTAGCAAGGTCCCAACCATATTTCGAATCTGCTTATAGAGGAAGCCGTTGCCAGAGAAAGTAAAGGTCAAAAATTGACCGGTCTCATCAACCCTAAGACTGGCTTCCGTAATCGTTCTCACCTTGTCCTCCACACTTGTTCCGGCAGCAGTAAAACCGGTAAAATCATGGGTTCCTTCTAATTTCTTTACAGCCTTTTGCATGCGTTCCACATCTAGTGGATAGGGATAGTGGGTGGCATAATGACGTCTCATAGGATTTTTAGGACGCCCTCTATCCACGATAAACTCATAGGTCTTGCTATGCTTGGCATAACGGCAATGAAAATCATCAGCCACTATCTCAATCGAAATCACATCGATATCTTCAGGACTTTGAGTATCGAGAGCGAAGCGAAGCTTTTCCTCATTCATCTGATAGGGAAGATCAAAGTGGATAACCTGCCCTAGAGCATGAACACCACTATCCGTTCGCCCTGCACCATGGATGGTAATGGGCTGCCCTTTATTTAATTTGGTTAAAGTTTTTTCAATTTCCTCTTGGACACTACGCGCGTGTGGTTGCCGCTGAAAACCAGCAAAGGCGTAGCCATCATAGGAAATGATTGCTTTATATCTAGTCATGTATCTATTTTATCAAGAAAATTTCTCTGCAACAAGTTTGAAAACTGAAAATTGTACGGGTACAGTTCTCGGTATCATCTAGTCCTTACCTATATTTTCTCATCATATATTTTTGTTCTGGAATTTCAATGGTTTGAACGATTTCAAATCCTTCTTTTTGGTAAAGATTGTAAGCTCTTTGATTTGCCTCGAAGACATTTAGAGAAATAGTATCTATGTCTTCATTTTCAAAGGCCAAACTAACAAATTTCCTTAAAGCCTGGCTACCTAAGCCTTGCCCCTGTTTCTGGGGATTGATAAAAAATCTCCCGATATGAAGATTCCTGTCTTCTAGCCTGATTTTCTGGATAAGCCCCACAAACTCTTGTCCATCAAAGATTGAAAAGATTCCTTCCAAATCTTGCAAGACTTGTATTGTCAAGGGAAAAGGAATCATTGTTCCCATCCATTGCTTCTGAAAACTTTCTCCCAAAGCATTAGACCAATGACAAATGAGTTGGGCATTTTCTATCTGAAGTCCTTTTTCAAAGTGAATTTTCATATTTGCTCCTAAAACTTCTCCTACATCCAACTATTATACTCTTTCTCTTATTTTTTCCGAATAAATAAGTATGATTCATCTTTATTTTTTTCTTGTTGGAGCTATTCTTGCTTCCTTTCTAGGCTTGGTCATTGACCGCTTCCCTGAGAAATCCATCGTTTTTCCAGCTAGTCACTGTGATTCTTGTCAGACTCGTTTGAGACCACTGGATTTGATTCCAATTATTTCTCAAGTAGTCTATCGCTTTCGCTGTCGCTACTGCAAGTCAAACTATCCTGTCTGGTATGCTTTCTTTGAGTTGTCTTTGGGACTGCTCTTTCTAGCTTTCTCTTGGGAATTTCTAACCTTAGGACAACTTATTCTGATAACTGCTGGCTTGACCTTAGGTATCTATGATATCCAGCATCAAGAATATCCCTTGCTAGTCTGGCTGACCTTTCACCTAATCCTCTTGGTTTGCTGTGGTTGGAATCTAGTTATGATTTTCTTCCTTATCCTGGGAATTTTGACTCACTTTATCGATATCCGCATAGGTGCAGGGGATTTTCTCTTTCTAGCATCTTGTGCGCTTATCTTTAGTCTGACAGAATTACTAATTTTGATACAGTTCGCTTCTACAACTGGCATTCTAGCTTTTCTCCTGCAAAAGAAAAAGGAAAGACTCCCATTCGTGCCTTTCCTCTTATTTGCTACCTGTATGATTATTTTGGGTAAGCTTTTGCTTTTAGGATAGTCAGGCCCTCTATGAGGGCTTTTATTTTGTCATCCTATTCCTTAGATAGCCTTCTCAATAAAGTTTCGTATGGTGGTCAAGCCATCTGGCGTGCCGATACTTTCTGGATGGTATTGGAAAGCATAGATAGGGAGCTTCTTGTGTTGAAATCCCATGATGACTTGGTCATCCATCGAACGAGCCGTAACTTCAAAGTCTGCAGGTAAATCCTCCACCATAAGACTATGGTAACGCATGACTGAACAGTTATTCTCTATCCCATGATAGAGGATGGATGGAGCTTCAAATTGGAGCTGACTTTGTTTACCATGCATGACCTTTGGAGCCAAACCTAGTTTTCCACCAAAAGCCTCTGCAATAGCCTGATGTCCCAAGCAAATCCCCAAAATTGGCTTTTCCCCAGCAAAATCTCGAATCATATCCTCCATTTTCCCAGCATCAGCTGGCCAACCAGGTCCTGGCGAAAAGACAAGAGCACTTGCCTTTTCTGCTACTTGATAGAGACGAGGATCGTCATTTCGCAAGACCTCAACAGGAGAAAAAGTTCCGATATATTGTGCTAGATTGTAGGTAAAAGAATCATAATTATCAATCAATAAAATCACAATTTTCTCCCTTTAATCTTGGAATGATTAGTTATTCTTAGCTTCAAGGTAGTCAGCAATAGCAGCTACGTCCTTGTCTCCACGACCTGAGACATTGATAATGATAATCTCATCCTTACTTAGTTTTGGAGCACGTTTAACTGCTTCTGCAATAGCGTGTGAGCTTTCGATCGCCGGGATAATTCCTTCTGTTTTACTTAATAAAAGTAAGGCTTGAACAGCTTCTTCGTCTGTCGCTGCTACATATTCTACTCGACCAGAGTCTTTAAAGTAGGCATGTTCTGGACCAACCCCTGGATAGTCCAAACCTGCTGAAATAGAGTAGACTGGAGCAAGTTCCCCATCTTCCTTAAAGACTGCATAGGTCTTCATACCATCAACAATTCCGACGCTACCCTTGGTCATAGTTGCTGCGTGCATGTCTGTATCAAGTCCATGACCAGCAGCTTCTACTCCAACCAATTTTACTTCTTCATCAGCTACATACTGTGAAAAGGCACCGATGGCATTAGAACCACCACCTACACAGGCAATAACGTAGTCTGGCAGTCGTCCTTCTTTGTCCAAGATTTGACGACGTGATTCTTCACTGATGACTTTTTGGAATTCATGAACAATCGTTGGATAAGGGTGAGGTCCCACAGCAGAACCTAAAACGTAGAAGGCTTCAAGGTCATTCATCCATGCTCCAAAGGCTGCATCAACCGCATCTTTGAGGGTACGAGTGCCAGTTTCAACTGCGTGAACAGTTGCTCCCATCATCTCCATGCGGAAGACATTGAGACGTTGACGCTCCACATCTTCTGCCCCCATATAGACATCACATGCCATACCAAATTTAGCCGCGGCTGCAGCTGTCGCAACACCGTGTTGGCCAGCTCCTGTCTCAGCAATGACACGCTTTTTACCCATTCGTTTTGCTAGAAGGATTTGACCCAAAACATTATTAAGTTTGTGAGATCCAAGGTGGTTAAGGTCTTCACGCTTGAGATAAATCTTAGCTCCGCCTAGGTGTTCTGTCAAGCTCTCTGCATAATATAACGGTGTCTCACGACCTGAATAATCCTTCAAGTAATGACGAAACTCAGCTAAAAACTCTGGATCATCCTTGTACTTATCAAAAGTCACTTCTAATTCATCTAACAAAGCCTGAATCGGCTCAGGTACAAAACTACCACCAAATTGTCCAAAATATCCTTTAGTTGTCATAAAATTTTCCTCTTTTCTATCATTTAAAAATATGAAAAAGCCCACACACGGAATCTACTTCCATGTGAGGGCGTTCGTAACGCGGTACCACCTCAATTGTAAAGAGACTATCCCCTTTACATCTCTGCCTTGTCTAACAACAAGTTGCACTGTAAGGTGTGCGCACCGAATTTTCATTGTTTCAAATTCATTTTTTCAAATCAGCCCAATTTCACTATTTTCAACCACCTGTTCGCAGCAACCACAGGCTCCCTGAAGATCTAAAATAATTACTTTTCTGATTTGTTGAAATTATTATATGTCATTATCTATTCTTTGTCAATGATTTTTAAACGATTATTTTGAAGAAGCAAAAATTTCTTCAGAAACTTTAACAAAAGTCTCAATGATATAGTCTACTTCTTCATCCGTTAATTTCGTGTGAAGCGGTAATGTAATTTCATTTTCAAAGAAAGCATAAGCTCGCGGATAATCTGCCATGTCAAAGCCAAGATTCTTATAGGCTGTCAAAAGCGGAAGCGGTTTGTAGTGAACGTTACTTGCGATTCCAGCTTTGGCCAATTCTTGGATAATTTGATTGCGCTCTTCGAGGCTCGCACCTTCTACATGGGTAATGTAAAGGTGACGACAAGATTCAACAGTATCTGTCTCATGAGCCAATGGGTGAATACGAGTTCCTGCAAATCCACGGTCATAGCGATCCACGATCTCCTTACGACGTTGTAATAAAGCAGGATAACGGTCCAACTGAGCCAGACCAAGCGAAGCCATGATATCCGTCATATTGCACTTGTAGGCTGGTGTTACGATATCGTATTCCCATGAACCTAGTTGCATCTTGGCAAGGGCATCCTTAGTTTGACCATGAAGAGAAAGAATCTGGAATTCCTTATACATTTCTTCATCGTCAATAGCTGGATTTGCTTTCCAGGTCGCACTTCCCCCCTCAGCAGTTGTAAAGTTCTTGACTGCGTGGAAAGAGAATGAAGTAAAGTCAGCGATTGAACCGGCTGGTTGTCCCTTGTAGGTTGAACCTAAAGCATGGGCACTATCAGAGACAATCACGATACGGTTAAAGGCTTTTTGCCACTTGCTAGCCGCTGTAAAGAGGTCACGTTTCTTTTCTATAACTTGGAACAAACAGTCATAGTCACAGATAATCCCTGCAAGTTCAACTGGGATGATGACTTTAGTCTTCTCAGTAATAGATTGTTCAAGCTTGTCATAGTCCATCTCAAAGGTATCAGCTTGGATATCAACCATCACTGGTGTAGCACCAACGTGAGTGATGACACTACATGATGCTGTATAAGTCATAGCTGGAACGATGACCTCATCGCCAGGTCCTACTTCAAGCACGCGCAAGATCAATTCAAGAGCTGCTGTTGCAGAGTTGAGGCAGACTGTTTTAGGTGTCTGAGTATAGAGAGATAAACGACGTTCTAATTCTTTTGTCTTAGGACCTGTTGTAATCCATCCTGAACGGAGGGTATCAGCTACTTCAGCAATTTCAGCTTCGGTAATATCAGGTGGTGAAAATGGAATATTGTAATTTGGCATTGATTTACTCCTTTAACTTGTGGCTACTTTATTTTAAAACTTCAACGACCGTCTGCAACATGATTTTGATATCACCTATGAAACTAAAATCACGCAGATAGGCTAGGTTAAAGTGCATTTTCTCTGGAAGAACTCTTTCTACATAAACCTGATCAACTGTCATACCTTTTGCCGTCATTTGACTGATAATAGTATCCTCGTCCTTATAGTTGATACTAGCAAGGGACGTAATCCCCGCCGGCAGTAACAAGGTCGCCATCATCTCAGGACTGTATTGCTCAGTGTAGCGTGGTACTTCAGGTCGTGTTCCTACAAAGGACATCTCTCCTTTGAGGACATTGACCAATTGTGGCAATTCATCCAAACGAACACGTCGAATGAAATTTCCAACTTTTGTGATGCGACTGTCATTGGCAGAAGTTACTAGGCTTCCCTTTTTATCCGCATCTGTCACCATGGTCCGGAACTTCCAAATCTTGAAATGTCTGTTGTACTGGGTTACCCGTTCTTGCTTGTAAATAACAGGCCCCTTACTATCGAGTTTGATCCAGATACTTAGAACAATAAATAAGGGTGAGGTCAAGAACAATAGGACCAAGGCTAGTAAGAAATCCAAACAACGCTTGAGGACCAGACTTCCTTTTCTTTGAGAGACTAGCTGGTAGTAGGGTTTAACCTCGCTTAATTGCATCTCGAGGGGTAGTTCATCCCATTTCAGCATGCATATTCTCCTCTGTTTTTAGTATAGTAAAATTTATCAATATCCTTCATTATACCACAAATTAGATAGCTAGGTGAAAGAAATCTAGCATTTTAAATCTTCCTTTTAAGATAAGGCTCCTGCTTGTAAGCTATACATCTTGTGATAAGTTCCACCTAAAGCCAAGAGTTCCTCGTGTGTGCCGCTCTCGATAATTCGTCCCTTGTCTAGAACATAGATACAATTAGCATCTTGGATGGTAGAAAGACGATGGGCGATGGCAATGGTTGTCCGCCCTTTTCGCATCTTTTCCAAGGAATTCTGAACCAGAGTCTCTGTTTCCGAATCAATATTGGCTGTCGCTTCATCCAAAATCAAGATTTTAGGCTGACTGGCGACTGTTCTGGCAAAGGCAAGAAGTTGACGTTGACCAGTTGAAAAGCTAGAACCTCTCTCTGAGACAGGAGAGTCGTAGCCTTGAGGCAATTCTTGAATAAAAGCATCTGCATCCACAAACTCTGCTGCCGCCTTAACTTCCTCATCGCTAATTTCTTGGTACATGGCGATATTAGACTTGATAGTTCCATGATAGAGGAAGGGTTCCTGCAAGACAAGACCCATGTTTTTTCTTAGTTCTTGATGGCTATAGTTACGAATATCTACATTATCAATCAAAACCCGTCCTGACTGAAATTCGTAAAAACGCATCAGGACATTGATAATAGAGGACTTCCCTGAACCTGTATGTCCCACAAAGGCAATGGTTTCCCCCTTCTTGACTGAAAAGGAAATATCGTCCAAAATTTGATTTACTCCATCATAGGAAAAACACACGTGCTCAAAACGAATATTTCCTTCTCTGATTGCTAGCTCACTGTCAGCTTGGACAGGTTCATAATTGCTTTGATCAATCAGTGCAAAGACTCGCCCTGCTGATACCATCGAAGTCTGAAGAATTGAGAAGTTTTGTGTGACCTCTATCAAAGGATCAAAGAGACGATTGATATACTGGATAAAAGCATACATGGTACCTGCTGTCATCCCGATATAGAGGCCTCTATAGCCGAAATAGGCCATGAGAACTGCATAACCTAAGAGCTTCAACAAACTCATGGCAGGACGTAAAAAGAGGGCGTCCAAGGCTACTGAACGGTTGGCATAAACGTAGTGTTCTTCATTAATCTCATCAAATTCTTCCTGCAGGCGTTTTTCTTGATTAAAGGCTTGAATAATTCGAATACCTTCAATACTTTCTGCCAACTTGCTATTTATATCTGACAAAAAGCTTCTCGTTTTTTCGATGATTTTAACTGATTTTTTTCGGTAGAGATTAACCAAGATAAAAATCAAAGGTAGAAAGAGAAGAATCAGACCTGTCAGACGAAAATCCAGGACCATCATTGTATAAAGGGTTGTCACAAAAATAAAAATCGCTGAAATAAAGCTAGACAAAAGTCCTGAAAACATATCACTGATGGTCTCTGTATCATTGGTCAATCGTGAAACGATAGAACCTGAAGGTGTCTTGTCAAAATAAGACATGCCTAGTCTTTCCATATTGGCAAAGGCATCTCTGCGAATGTCTCTAACAATGCTATAAGATACACGCGCAAAAAGTAGATTACCAATATATTGAATCAGAGTTTGTAGGATATAAAGACCATAGTAGGCTATCAAAACAGTAACAGCAAACTGACTCAGATTCCCCAGATACTGGTCGATAAAGTGTGAAGCAACCAGAGGAATGATACTCTTGATAACCGTTGTTGCTAGGAGAAATGATAGGGCTAGCAGGGTTAAGAGGCTATAGGGCTTGAGATAACCAAGCAATCGTTTCAATACAGCCCATTGTTCTTGTTTATTCCGCATCTTCTTCTCCTTTCATTTCTAACTGTTGAGACTGGTAGGTTTGGGCATACCAACCATCCAAGGCTAGTAAGTCCTCATGAGTCCCACGTTCGATAATCTGTCCATTTTGCATAACCAAGATCAAATCAGCGTGGACAACTGCACTGAGGCGATGGGCTGAGATAATCGTTGTTTTGTTTTCGCGAGTGGCTTTAAGATTATCAATAATAGCATATTCGGTCTTGGCATCTACAGCCGATAAGGAGTCATCTAAAATTAAGATATCAGGATTTAAAATCATAGCACGGGCCATAGCAAGACGTTGCTTTTGACCACCAGACAAACTAACTCCCTTTTCACCGATAATCGTATCGAATCCCTGAGGCATATCCAAAATATCATGATAAACTTGGGCTAATTTTGTCGCATATTCAACGTCAGATAGAGACAAGTCAGGATTACCAAAACGAACATTTTCTAAAATAGAACTAGCAAAAAGAAACTGGTCTTGAGGAACATAGCCCATGAGACCTCTAAGGTCGCTCAGACGATAGTCTCGTATATCATGCCCATTGAGATAGATGCCTCCTTGATTGACATCGTACTCTCGTAAGAGTAGCTTCATTAGCGATGTCTTACCTGAACCAGTCTGTCCTACCAAGCCCAGTGTTTGTCCCTTTTCTAGACTAAAGTGAATCCCATGAAGAGTTTCTTCATTTTCATATGAAAAACTATCGATTGCATACTCCAAACGTCCATTTTCAATCTTTGAAATTGGAACTTCTGGATCTTTAACGGGCGACTCTTGAGACAAGAGATTTTCAATACGCCGGTATGAAACCTTCCCTCTTTGAGTGATATTAAAGAGAAAACCAATCGCCATCAAGGGCCATACTAGCATATCCAAGTAGGAGATAAAAGTGACTAGATTACCGACAGTGACATTTCCTTCTTGAACCATGAAAGAACCAACCAAAAGTGTTAAAACATAAGATAAGCCAACAAAGAGCAAAACCATTGGATCAAACAAGCTGTCGTATTTCATGGTTTGCAAGTTCTTTTGAAAGGTTAGTTGATTGACTTCTTGAAAAGCATCCAATTCATGGGCTTGATAGCCGAAAGACTTGGTCACCTTAATACCTGATACTGATTCCTGAACCTTGTTGTTAAGTTCAGAAAAAGCTTCCTGAGATTCGTTAAATGCTTTATGGGTCTTTCTTCCCAGACGACTGGTCGCCATAGCCATAAAGGGCAGGGGTAAAATAGCTACCAAGGTCATTTGCCAAGAAATACTAAACAACATTGTTAATAAGGTAACAAGTGCAGTGATTGAAGCATCAACGGCTGACATAACTCCTCCACCTGCCAGACGGGTTAGGGCATTGATATCATTGGTCGCGTGCGCCATCAAATCTCCAGTTCTATAGGTCTGGTAAAAAGCGGGAGACATCTTTGAAAAATGTTCAAAGAGACGAGAACGCATGATTTGTCCTAAACGATAGGAAGTTCCTAAGATATACATGCGCCAAACATAGCGCAGATAGTACATCCCAAAGGCTGCTAGGAGCAGATATAGGAGATTCAGTAAAAGTTCTGGCTGAGTCAAATTTCCCAGAGTAATGGCATCAATGACATGGCCCATCACCATGGGAGGAATGAGGTTGAGAACAGCTACCAGACTAAGAGCAATAATCCCAACTAGATAACGGCGTTTTTCTAATTTAAAAAACCACCATAGTTTTTGAATGATGAACATAAGTTTCCTTTCTAATTGAAAAGGGAAACCTGAGGCATGAACCCCAGGTTTTCTTTATTCATAACTTACAACAAATACTTTTCCTTTATCGTACGCTCCGATAAAGATATTCATTGGAGTAAAATCCTCTTCCTTTTACTCGCTTTCTATAAATTACTCCTTATTATAAACGAAAGAGGGTGTTTTTTCAAACCATACGTTGGGGAAATAGGCCTTTTTTTGGTATAATATAGTCAATAATCTGAATGAAAAAGGAAGTAATATGAAACTTATCTCATGGAATATTGATTCCCTCAATGCTGCACTCACGAGCGACTCTGCGCGTGCGAAATTGTCACAAGATGTCCTACAAACCTTGGTAGCCGAAGACGCTGATATCATCGCCATCCAAGAAACCAAGCTTTCAACTACAGGGCCTACTAAAAAACATCTCGAAGTGTTAGAAGAACTCTTCCCTGGATATGAAAATACTTGGCGCTCTTCTCAAGAGCCTGCTCGTAAAGGCTATGCTGGGACCATGTTCCTATATAAGAAAGAACTGACTCCAACTATTAGCTTCCCGGAAATCGGTGCTCCTTCTACCATGGACTCTGAAGGCCGCATCATCACTCTAGAATTTGATACATTTTTCGTAACTCAAGTTTACACACCAAACGCTGGTGATGGACTCAAACGCTTGGAAGAACGTCAAGTCTGGGATGTCAAATATGCAGAGTACTTGGCTCAACTAGACAAGCAAAAACCTGTCCTAGCAACAGGAGACTACAATGTTGCCCACAAGGAAATTGACCTTGCCAACCCCGCCAGCAACCGCCGTTCACCAGGATTTACAGACGAAGAACGTGAAGGATTTACAAACCTTTTAGCCAAAGGATTTACAGACACCTTCCGCCATATCCATGGCGATGTACCAGAACGCTATACTTGGTGGGCACAACGCAGCAAGACTTCAAAAATCAACAACACAGGCTGGAGAATCGACTACTGGCTCACAAGTAACCGTGTGGCAGACAAGGTTACCAAGTCAGACATGATTGACTCAGGCGCACGCCAAGACCATACACCGATTGTCTTGGAGATTGATTTCTAAGGAGAAAACGAATGGACTATCAAGCTGTCATCCCTGAATTTGTCGTATCGGATATCGAGAAATCGCGTCACTTCTACTGCGACTTATTGAGATTCTCTGTCGAATACGAGCGTCCAGAGGAAAAATTTCTCTTCCTTTCGCTTGAAGACTGCCAACTTATGCTAGAAGAAGGCAATGCAGAAGAATTATCCCAACTGACTTATCCTTTCGGGCGTGGTGTCAATATCTCCTTTGGCATAAAGGATGTTCCTCGACTCTATCAGAAAGTAATCGAGTCTAACTATCCTATTCATCGTCCTTTGACTAAAAGAGAATTTCGAGTTGGTGAACAATATATCTATCCTCATGAATTTGCAGTTTTAGACCCAGATGGCTATTTTTTAAGATTTAGTGAATAGGATAATAAAGTATTAGAGTGGGAAAGTAATAAAAAAGAGGCATGTGCCTCTTTTTCTTATTTCTTTTGTCACTTACCTAATTTTAAAGTTCAACAAGTCTATTGTCGAAACAATTCAGATAAAAATCCTTCTCTCAACATTTCTAAGTTAAACACATTAGTAATATGACTAAATGCTTCTGCTAATGGTAAGTGTGCAGTTTTCCATCCTTGACCATCCGTAACCCATACAAATTCAACAGCATCATCTGATGTGACCACGAATTGACTAAGTTCAGTAAATTCACCAGCTACTGCTTTTAATTTACTTCCTCCTCCACCATAGTAATTTGTTTCAATCAGCCAAACCTTATGTTTTTCTCGGGAATAAACTGCAACATCAAATCTTCTCTCAGATTTATCAACAGGTACTTTAATTCCCCACTTATCCTTAATAAATTGGGCTGTAGCTTGAGATTTCCATTCCAATTTTTGTTCCTGAGAAATTTTTGCTACATGTCTCTCTAAAATCCCCTCCATGGTTGTTCCACTTCGGTTTTTTCGTGCATTGCTATCTAATCCAGTCTCTACTCCATAAACATAATCAACTAATGAACGATTAGCATGTTGTTGTAAAAAATTTAATAAACCAGATTGCTCGATAAATTTCAAGTAATCATCTATTCTACTAGTGTCTATCGTTTTGAAATCCAATTGCTCAAAAGACATATTATCATCATTGTCTATTGTAAGAATATCTAAAACTCTATCACGACTTGCGATTAAGCTAGGAATAGCTTTTAACAAATTAGGTTGTTTAGTGAATAAACGTAAAGCTTCTGAATAAATATCATCTTTACCAATTAAGTAGTTCAAAGTATTCAATTCTAATTCATACTTCTTTGTCTCACGGTCAACTTTATTCCAATTCACATAATACTCTGGAGTTCTATTGGTAATTGATAATGATTCTAAGAAAATCGTTAACCTTTCTTGTGGGGATTTTATTAAATAATTTTTAAAATTCATAATTAATTTTCCTCTTGTTTAGGTAATGGTAAGCCAATCGCATCTAATGGAATATAATTAAAATAATATTTACATCCAACACTAATAATATAATCTAAAGTATCTTTATAGCGTGGATTTTTAAACCAATCTTTATCTAATAGGTATGAATAACTGACCTCCTTATTTAAAGGAGAAAATAGTTTTTTATATTGTTTTAATTTAAAATCACATGTTTGTAACTTTTCGTCAACACTGCCACCTTGATTTTGTGTCTTTTTCTCAACTATATAAACTGTATTTTTACTAACTACAAAAATTGCTTCATCAGGTAACAATTGAGCGGATATAATTTTTGTATAATCAAATCCATCAATTTCATCAAAGTAGCGATAGAGACCAGTTTTTTGGAAAATCTGTCCAACTTCGTCTCCTAAAAATTTTATACTCCATCTAAAAGGTTTCGAACGCAATTTGGTTCCTTTGATGATTTTCGTTTTTCCTCCTTGTTCCGTCCTTTTAGTATCATAGTCAATATTCTCAATACTGTAGCCATCTTGACTAGCCAAAAATGTAGGGAAATCCGTTTGTATTTCAAAAGCTAAACCTGTTTTAGTGTTTGCTCCTCCAATGCCACCCTTTTTCATTGTGTATATTCCAACCTCTTCTTTGCAATTTTTAAATATTCTTTTTCAGCATCGATACCTATAAATCTTCTACCTAAGCGTTTAGCAACTACTCCAGTTGTTCCACTTCCTACAAACGGGTCTAAAATATAGTCCCCTTCTTTAGTAGAAGCCAAAATTATACGTTCCAATAAATATTCTGGTTTTTGTGTTGGATGCTTGCCAGCCCATTTCTCAGCTTTTTTCGTCAAGGCTCCTATCCAAACATCTTTCATTTGCTTACCATCATTTAGCTCTTTCATCAAATCGTAATTGTAATAATGACGAGCTTTTTTATCATTTTTTCTTGCCCATAAAATAGTTTCAGTAGAATGAGTAAAATAACGACAAGATAAATTGGGTGCAGGGTTTGTTTTCTGCCAAGTAATATTATTTAGAATTTTAAAACCTTCTTGCTCTAATGCCATTCCAACTGAGTAAATATTATGCAAACTCCCTGAAATCCATATAGTCCCATTAGGCTTCAAAACTTCTTTTGCTAAACGAATCCATTTGCGGTTGAACTCATGCTTTTCTTCAAATGAAGAAATTTTGTCCCAATCTCCTTTATCAACAGAGACAACTTGTCCACCAGAGTTAGAAATTCCACCATTACTTAAAAAATAAGGTGGATCTGCAAAAATCATATCCATACTTTCTGGTTTCATCTTGGATAGAAATTTGAACGTATCTGCATGGACAAGAATCATCTTGTTTTTATTGTAGTATGGTTTTGTCATAAGGACACCTCCATACTTATATTCGTTATTTTTCATAATTTGTGACTATAATTTCAGAAATTTTTCCTCTACTTGAAGACTTAGCACCATTCGTTCGTGTTGCATCAACATAATGAATATTGAAATCTTGGTACAATTCCTCTACTAAAGGACTCGATGAATTTGATAACATGACATAAGCTCCCTTTTCACTTAGTTTCTTAAATACATCTCTTAATCTAACTTGGTCATCATAGGAAAACCCTTCATGAGTATAAGATGTGAAGGCACTCGTCTCAGATAATGGAATATAAGGCGGATCAAAATAAATAAAATCCCCTTTTTGTACATCTAAAAGCGCGTCCTCAAAATCTCCCGCTCGAATTTCTATCTGATTACTCCTTAGGTAAGTTGAAATAGCAGAAATCAACTCTTCATCAACAATCTTAGGACTCTTATATTTACCGTATGGTACATTGAATTGATTTTTAGAATTCACTCGATATAAGCCATTAAAATCTACTCTAAGCATATACAAAACACGTGCTGCTCTTTGGACATCAGACATTTTGTTTATTCTATCATCACGATCAACTGAACGTAATTCTAAGTAATATTCCTTAGAATTATTTTCTTTATGAACTTTTAGCAATTCAATTAGTTCATTAGGATTTTCCTTGATTTGTTGATAACAGTTTATCAACTCAGCATTATAATCATTGATAACTGCCTTTTTAGGAGCTAAATCAAAAAATAAAGCACCTCCGCCAATAAATGGTTCATAATAATGATTATACGACTCAGGCATTAACTTTTTAATTGTCGGTAAAAGTTGACGTTTCCCACCTGTCCATTTAGTAAATGGTTGTAGAGTCAATTTATTCGGTTGTTCTAATTTCATACTTATTATTATACCACATAAAAGTTATCAAAAGCCTTGTATTTTACTCCCCTTGCAGAGATTTTTAGGTTTCAACGTTATTGAATATGAATATTATAAAAAGAGCAGGATAATTTTCCTGCTCTTCTTTTTTTTCTTTCTAGATTCGAATCTGTCTGTCTTCTGACCGCTCACCTGTTATAAACATGGTAAAGGTTGCTTTGCAGACATTTTTTCCATCTTGGTTGATGAGGTCTACATCGACGACACAGGTGGTGCGTCCTTTATGGACACATTCTCCCTTGATGGTCAATTCATCTCCGAGATATCCTGCTTTTAAGTAATTGATGGAAGACTGTAAGGTTACAACATCTAAATCAAGAGAAATAACGACTAAGCCACTGATTTGGTCACACAGAGTATAAAGATAACCTCCGTGAGCATTGCCGTAATAGTTAAGAGAAGACTTCACGACCTTGGTAGTTACGGTGACACGTCCATCTCTCATCTCCTTGATTTCATAATTTTCAAATGCTGATATGGCATCAAAGTGAAAATCCTTCATACATTCCTCCTAGTCTTTCAAACGCTATCATACTACTTTTTATACTAGTATGCAAGAGGAAGGTCCTGACACTATGGCATAAGTCCAACATGATTTACAAAACGCATAAAGGCTGCTTGTCCCTCTTCTGTTTGCTTGTAAACACCTGCATCTTCGAGGACTCGGGCAAAAATCTTCCCGACAGACTCTTTAACGATTTCAAGAGCTTGATTTTTGTCTCTTAAGTCTGGATGTCTTTCTTTCAACTCATCTGCCCATTCTTGGTGATAAGTTGAAACTGAGACATCCTCTCCGACTAGGTAAGCTGCCACCTGCTCTACTTCTTCCTTCAAGCGTGGTGGCAAGATTGCCAAGCCCATGACCTCTATCAAGCCGATATTTTCCTTCTTGATATGTTGGACGTCCTTATGAGGATGGTAGATGCCATCTGGATGCTCTACTGAGGTTTGATTGTCCCTCAAGACCAAGTCTAACTCAAATTGTCCATCTCGTTTACGGGCTATTGGTGTGATGGTATGGTGCGGTGTCCCGTCACTTTCTGCCAAGACCTGCACACTTGGATCTGAGTATTGTCGCCAAGCCAGCAAGATTTTATCCGCTAGCTCTGTCAAATCTTCTGCTGAATCTGAAGTCAATCGAATGACTGACATAGGCCACTGAACAATCCCTGCTTTAACCGTTTTAAAACCTGCAAAGGTAAAGCTTTTCTGAATAGAAGCCACTTCCATTGGGAATACATGGCGCCCACCTTGGTAATGATCATGGGTCAGGATGGAGCCACCCACGATTGGCAAATCAGCATTTGAACCAGCAAAGTAGCCAGGAAACTGCTCCACAATGGCTAACAAACGTTCAAAACTTTTGCGACTGATGGCCATAGGACGGTGTTGGCTATCTAGGAAAATACAGTGCTCATTAAAGTAAGCGTAAGGCGAATACTGGAAGCCCCACTCCTGACCAGAAATATCAAAACGTATAATACGATGGTTGCTTCTAGCTGGATGATTGACACGACCATGATAGCCTTCATTTTCCATACAGAGCTGACATTGAGGATAGTTACTCGACTTGACCAACTTAGCTGCCGCTATCTCTTTTGGATCCTTTTCAGGCTTAGAGAGATTGATGGTAATCTCTAGTTCACCGTAGTCAGATGGTACACGATAAGCAATATTCTTTGCGATAGCCTTTAGTTTGATGTAGTCATTCTTCTGACTGAGTTGGTAGAAGTTTGCAATTGCCTGCTCTGGTGACTGGGCATAGGTATCCCAAAAATCACGATTAACCTGACTTGGACAAGGTGTTACCAAATCCATGAGGTCAGCACCGAGAATTTCGCGCGCAGCCTGACTATCTTCAATCGTTTCCAATCGAACGGCTTCCTCGACAAGCTGATCTTTTAGTTCAATCAAATCATCTTGGTCAGTCTCAACTTCAAGAACTCCATCTCCCACCAGTGCTAAAACACGATTGGTTAGATAGATCCGATCCAACTCTTCAAAGCTACTTTCTGCAATGACTTTGGTCACAAAATTTTCTACTAAGGTCACTAAATAACCTCCTTCTGACTATTCTAGGATGCGAGTTCCACCTGCCACTTCAGCGATATAGAAGCTTGGAGCGTAGCCAACGATTTCTTCATAGTGCTTGCCTACAGCTTCTTTAAAGGACTCAACCGCATCCTTTTGAACCAAGGCAATCGCACAACCACCAAAACCTGCTCCTGTCATACGAGCACCAAGAACACCTTCTTGAGCCCAAGCTGTATGAACAAGGGTATCTAATTCCAAGCCAGTTACTTCGTAATCGTGCTCAAGTGAAACATGAGAAGCATTCATCAAACGACCAAACTTGTCTAAATCTCCTGCTTGAAGAGCGGCTTGTGCTTTAAGGGTTCGTTGATTTTCAAGAACGGCGTGGCGAGCACGTTTCAAACGATTTTCGTCTTTGATCAGATAGCTGTATTCGTCAAAAGCCCACTCGTCCAATTCACCTAAAGTCTGGATTTCCAAAGCAACTTGGAGTTCTTCCACTGCTTTTTCACACTCAGCGCGGCGTTCATTGTATTTAGAATCCGCAAGTTCACGGCGTTTGTTAGTGTTCATGATAACAACAACATTGTCCTTCAAATCAAGAGGAACCAAGTCGTATTCTAGAGTATTGGTATCTAAGTAAATAGCACGTTGGTCTGCCCCCATACCGATAGCAAATTGATCCATGATACCAGAGTTAACACCGATAAAGTTGTTCTCTGTCAATTTCCCGATTTTTACTAAATCTAAACGGTCCAATTTTAGGTCAAAGAGGTATTCTGCCACGACACCTGTCAAAAGCTCTAAGGATGCAGATGAAGACAAACCAGCACCATTTGGAATATTCCCATAGACATAGAAATCAAACCCTTTATCAATCACATGACCAGCTTCTTGCAAGAAATGTAGGACACCTTTTGGATAGTTGGTCCAGTCATGTTCCTTCTCAAATTTGAGGTTAGCTAGAGGAACTTCGATGATTCCCTTATCTTCAAAGTTAGCTGAGTAGAAACGCAAAACTTGGTCTTCACGTTTGCGAGCTGCCCCGTAAGTACCTAGTGAGATAGCAGCTGGAAAAACATGACCTCCATTATAGTCTGTATGTTCACCAATTAAATTGATTCGACCCGGTGAAAAGAAGGTTTGATCTGCTTCTTGGCCAAAAACAGCCAAAAAATCTTTACGGAGTGCTTCAGTAGTAAGATGTTGTGTCATAATGATTCTCCTTTGTCCATTTTTAGGTAAAAATTCCTAAAATGTAATCGTTTTCTTCTATTGTACCCAAGGTTTTTACTTTGGTCAACAATTTTACCAATATTTTACTAAACTATGAGTAAAATTATAGAAAAATATGTTATAATAACCTAAAAAGGAGGGTAATTATGGCTACACTAAAAGATATTGCCCAGTTAGCTTCTGTCTCCATTGCGACTGTATCCCGTGTCCTCAATCGCGATCAGAGTTTGTCCGTAACCGAGGAAACTAGACATCGTATCTTAACAGTTGCTGAAGAATTGGGTTACACCAAGCATCTCAAAACTGGTGAATCGCATAAATTAAAACAAAAAATTGCCATCATCCAATGGGTAAGCGAACAAGGTGAATTGGAAGATCTCTATTACTACCAGATTCGTCTAGGGATTGAAAAAAGAGCCCAAGAGTTAGACTATGAAATCTTGCGCTATTTTAATGACCAGCCCTTTACCCTTAGCGAGGAAGTCATTGGTATTCTCTGTATCGGAAAATTTAGCCAGACTCAAATTGCTTCTTTTGAGGAATACCAAAAACCCCTGGTCTTTCTGGATAGTGACACTTTAGCCCTAGGGCATACCTGCGTCATTACGGATTTTTACAATGCTGTTAAACAGGTTATAGACTTTTTCACTAGCCAAGGATTCGATAAGATTGGTATCCTCTCAGGTCTTGAAGTTACGACCGATGAAGAAGAACTGATCCAGGACAAACGCTTAGAAAACTATAAAGCTTATATGCAAGAAAAAGGTATTTACCGTGAGGAACTTGTCTTTCAAGGGAACTTTAGTGCCCAGTCAGGTTATGACTTGATGAAAGAAGCCATTGAAACCTTAGGTGATAATCTTCCTGCAGCTTTTTTTGCAGCTAGTGATAGTTTAGCTATTGGTGCCCTTCGTGCCTTGCAAGAAGCTGGAATGCACCTACCTGAGCGTGTGAGTTTGATTTCCTTCAATGATACCATCCTCACCAAGCAAGTCTTTCCCCCTCTCTCTAGTATCACCGTCTACACCGAAGAAATGGGGCGCACTGGTATGGATATTCTTAATAAAGAAGTTCTCCACGGTCGTAAAATCCCTAGCCTAACTATGCTTGGAACTAGATTGACTTTACGAGAAAGTACCTAGATCAAAATAAAAAAACGACTAAAGAGTTCTAGAACTCTTTAGCCGTTTTTTTAGTCAATGACAATGATAGATTTAATAGCCTTACGCTCATCCATATCCTTATAGGCTTGGTCGATCTCTTCCAAACTATAAGAATGTGTGAACACACGACCTGGATTTATGTCTCCATCAAGGACAGCCTTGAGTAAGAACTGTTTGTCATAGGTAGTAACAGAAGCTGCTCCACCTGCTACAGAGATGTTTTGGGCAAAGGTCGAACCAAGAGCACGGTTATTGTAGTGAGGTACTCCGACAAATCCCATACGACCACCATTGTGGAGAACACCCAAAGCCTGATCAATAGCTGCTTCTGTCCCAACGCACTCAAGAGCAGCATCTGCACCTCCACCAAGTATTTCTCGAACCTTAGCAATGCCTTCTTCACCACGTTCTTCTACGACTGCAGTCGCCCCAGATGCCAAGGCCATTTCCTGACGATCCTTGTAACGGCTCATGAGCACGATTTGTGAGGCTCCACACATTTTAGCTGCGATGACTGCACATTGCCCAACTGCTCCATCTCCAATAACTACAACCTTGTCTCCAGGTTTCACATGTGCTACACGCGCCGCATGGTAGCCTGTAGGCATGACATCAGCTAGGCTAAGCAAGGATTTTAGCATAGCTTCTGTATAGTCTGAAGGTTGGCCTGGGATTTTTATTAATGACCAATTCGCACAATGGAAGCGAATATACTCTGCTTGAACACCGTGAGACCAATTGCTATTTCCTAAATGACGATCACAAGTACCATCAAAGCCAGCATGGCAGGCATCACATTCACCACAACCATGTGTAAAAGGGGCAATGACAAAGTCTCCAGGTTTTACTGTTGTAATGGCATCTCCAGTTTCCTCTACAATTCCAATCGCCTCGTGACCACTGTTTAAACGGCCTTCTTTGATATTGGGATTGCGATAAGTCCACAAATCTGAACCACAAACACAGGTTCTCACGATACGGATAATTACATCGTCTGGCGCTTGAATTTGTGGACAATCCACTTGAACAAGACCAACATGTCCTGCCTTACTATAAACTGCTGATTTCATAAAAATAATCCTCTCTGTTTCTTACTAACTCTAGTATACACTTTTATAGTTCATTTTGTAAGAGGAAAACTTCCGAAGGAAACTTTTAATCGAACATCCCACTAATTAATGATAATAGAATTAGACTAGCTTAAAAAAGATAAGAATCTTTCCGCTGTTTCAGGTTCTTGATGATCATGGAAGAGAGTACTTGCTTGGTCCAATCCTTCTATGCTCTTCATTTCATCTTCTGTTAACTCAAAGTCAAAAATATCAAAATTCTCTTGCATCCGTTCTTTACAAACAGACTTAGGAATGACAACAACATCACTTTGGATCAAGAATCGTAGAGCTACCTGAGCTACTGATTTTCCATGTTTTTCTCCAATTTCCTTCAACAAAGGAGTATTAAAGAAGTCATTTTTTCCTTCCGCAAAAGGCCCCCAAGATTCAATTTGACAATTGTATTTTTCCAAATACTTTTTGGCTTCTTTTTGTTGCTGAAATACGTGAGTTTCTATCTGGTTGATAGCAGGTTTAATTTCCACAAAATAGTGAAGATCAATAAATCGATTAGGTGAAAAGTTAGATACACCGATGGCACGAACCTTCCCAGCTCTATAAGCTTCTTCCATGGCTCTGTATGTGCCATAGTAATCACCGAAAGGTTGGTGAACCAACAAAAGATCAATATAATTTGTTTGTAGTTTTTTCAAGGATTCTTCAATCTAAGCCTTGGCCTTTTCATAGCCAGCATTCGAAATCCAAATCTTTGTCGTAATGAAGAATTCTTCACGCGGAAGACCCGATTCCAAGATAGCTTCCCCAACACCTGCTTCATTGCCATAGATTTGAGCGGTATCAAAAGAACGATATCCAATCTCGATAGCATCAAGAACTGCTCGCTTTGTTTCATTTACTGGAGTCTGAAAGATCCCAAATCCTACTTGAGGCATTTTGACATTGTTGTTTAAGGTTTTGTAATACATATTTTCCCCTACTTCTTTTATTACTTTTAGTTTACACTCATTTTACCTATTTGTATACAAGCAAATGAAAAATAGTATCAACCTTTCCAAAACTTCTCTAGTGTTCGTGAGCTTTTATGCCTTCAATATCTTCAAGGCATCGTTTGTGTTGGGCATGATTCATTGGACTACTATCCACTTCAATAGTAATATTGTGAACTCCATTTTGTCTTAAAAAATAGCGTACATCTTCTTTACTATCTTCCATGCGCATCCAATCCTCTATACATAAGTGAACGATAGCATTATTTTCTAGGCCATCCATGGACCATATATTCAATTGGTTGATACTTTTGACATTTTCAACTGATAATAAATCCTGCTCTAGCTTTTCGCTATCGAGCCCCTCAGGAACTGCATCTAGGAATATCTTAAGACTAGACCAAAAACGAGGGATAGCTTTCCAGAGTATAAAGCTAGAAATTAAAAGGGATAGAAGTGGATCGAGGATGTACCAATCCGTTAGGTACAAGACCCCTGATACCACAATAACAGCTAGCCAACCTAAAATATCCTCCAGAAAATGAAGACTGAGAATGGACTCATTTTTAGTCTTTCCTTTTCGAACAATGAGACTAGCCAGTAAATTTATAATAATAGCAATAATTCCTAATACAAGCATTCCTTGATAATCTACTACTTCTGGTTTTATCAAGCGAGGAATATTCTCTATAATCATCATGAATGATCCTGTCAAAAGTATTACGGATGTCAGTATGGCTCCTAGAAGACTAAATCGTTTATAACCAAGAGTATAGCGCTTATCCTCCTGACGATTAGAGACTGTTTCTAGACAAGCAGATAAACCAATCGCAAGAGCATCGCCCAAATCATGAACAGCATCTGCTAGAACTGAACTAGAATTAAAAATACTTCCGAAAATAAACTCTAGCACTGAAAAACTCAAATTTAAGAAAAAAGCTACCCTTACAGCATGTTTTGTCTTCATATTCCTCATTCCTTTGTTATAATAGATTCATGAACATCTTGTTCATTATTATTATCCAATAAAACTCAATGAAAGGACAGAAGCAAACCGTTCTCTTTGTACAATACTGAACAGTTTGTTCAAAGTGTCCATATGATTACTCAAGATCGTCGCATCACCAAGACTCGAAAAGCTATCTATGCTGCTTTTTTACAATTACTAAATCAAAAAAACTTTGAAACGATTACCGTTCAGGAGATAATAGACATAGCAGATGTTGGTCGTTCCACCTTTTATAGCCATTATGAAAGTAAAGAATTACTCCTAGACGAGCTCTGCCGTTATCTCTTCCATCATCTTTTTGAACGTGAGGAAAATATAACTACAGAAGCTTATTTGGCTCATATCTTTTTGCATTTTAAGAAAAATCAAGACCATATCACCAGCCTCCTTTTCTCAAAAAATGACTACTTCCTCCGTCAATTACAGAAAGAATTGGAACACCATGTTTATCCCATGGTCGCAAAGGACTTACAAGTTTCCTATCCTAATATTCCTGCTTCCTATCTCAAGCATTTTGTCGTAACTAACTTTATCGAAACACTAACCTGGTGGCTCAAAAAAGGGAAATCTTATAAGGAAGACCAAGTAGTTGGATTTTATTTGGATGTTTTAGCTATGAACTCCCGATAACTTTCATTTTAGCTAGATAGACACTTTTAACAAGTCTCACTAAAGCATTAAGATTACACTAGCAATCTTGCTAACACTCATACTCATTTTGTTCTAATAGCAAAACCCATCTTTTTTAAAAGAAAGATGGGTTTTATGTTAGTATAAAGTCTTTTTACTTTTATTTTTGAAGAATTCCTTCTTGAAGGAGAAACACACGCGCTACTTCTTCAGCTGATTGGCCTTCCACACCAACCTGGTAGTTCATCTGACTCATCTGGCTCTCGGTGATTTTACCAGCTAGTTTATTGAGTACTGCTTCCAATTCTGGATGCTTCTTAAGTAATTCTTCTTTCATCAGTGGCGCTCCTTGATAAGGCGGAAAGAGTTGTTTATCATCCTCCAAAACCACTAAATCATAGCGAGCAATTTCAGCATCTGTTGAGTAAGCATCTGTAATTTGAATGTCCCCTGACTGGATTGCTTGGTAGCGAAGAGCTGGCTCCATGGTTGCCACATTGAGATTCAATCCATAAACAGACTGCAAGCCCTTGTTTCCATCCTCACGGTCGTTAAACTCCAGAGTGAATCCTGCCTTCAGTTTATCTTGAACTCCCTTAAGATCAGAAATAGTCTTCAAATTATATTCTTTCGCAATACTTTTTGGAACTGCAATCGCAAAGGTGTTTTGATAAGCCATATGATTCAGCAAGACTAGATTATCCTGTTTCTTAATCCCATCACGCGCTACTTCGAAAACTTCTTCAGAGTCATTGCTCACTTTAGGAGCTGGCTGCAAGAGAGAACCTGTAATAGTCCCTGTAAATTCTGGATAGATATCAATGTCCCCTTTTTTCAGCGCTTGATAAAGGAAATCTGTCTTCCCAAAGTTAGGCTTGACCGTCACCGTCATATCCGTATTTTCCTCAATGAGAAGCTTGTACATATTCATGAGAATCTCAGGTTCAGGTCCCAACTTCCCAGCTATAACCAGATTTTCTTTCTCTTTATTTGGAATCATGCTTGGAACATAACTAACTCCCAAACCAAGGACCATGACAGCAAAGGTCGAAACAATCGTACGCAACTTTGCCTTTTCCAAGTATTTGAGAATGACATTAAAGAGAATGGCCAAGATGGCTGATGAGATTGCTCCGATTAAAATGAGACTAGCATTCCGACGGTCAATTCCCAAAAGGATAAAGGAGCCCAATCCACCAGCTCCCACAAGAGCTGCTAGAGTCGCTGTCCCAATGATCATAACGGTCGCTGTTCGAACCCCCGATACAATGACAGGCATGGCAAGTGGAATTTCAAACTTCTTGAGTCGCTCCCACTTGGTCATTCCAAAAGCAATTCCTGCCTCCTCAAGACTAGGATCAATGCCATTCAGAGCTGTGATTGTATTTTCTAAAATCGGGAAAATAGCGTAAATGACAAGGGCTGTGAGGACTGGTAAGGTGCCAATCCCCATGAAAGGAATAAAGAGCCCCAACAAAGCCATTGAGGGAATAGTCTGGAAGATACCCGCAACTTGTAGCACCCAGTTCGCAGCTTTTTTGTGGCTATTTAGATAAACCGCAAGTGGAATGGTCAGAAAAATAGCAACCAATAAGGTCAAAAGAGACAATTGCAAGTGTTGTCCAAGGGCCGTTAACCATTCCCCAAAACGCTCTTGAAATGTTGAAATCAAATTAGACATGAAGGCTACCTCCAAACAAGTTTGCTACAAAGTCTGTCGCAGGCGCTTGTAAAATTGTTTCAGGTTCTGCCACCTGACGAATTTCTCCATCCTGTAAAACTGCAATTCGATCCCCTAATTTTAAGGCCTCATCCGTATCATGTGTTACGAAGATGGTCGTCATGCCGAATTCTTTATGTAATGCCTTGGTCAATTCTTGCAACTGCTTGCGAGAGATGGCATCCAAGGCTGAAAAAGGTTCGTCCATCAATAAAATCTTTGGTTCCCCAATGATAGCTCGCACAATGCCAATCCGCTGTTGCTCTCCACCCGATAATTCACTAGGCATACGCTTTGCATACTCTGTAGCAGGCAGACCCACCTTGTCCAAGAGTTCTTCTGTTTTAGAGGCTATTTGTTCCTTACTCCAGCCCTTCATCTCTGGAATTAAAGCAATATTTTCCGCAACTGTCAAGTTAGGAAATAGTGCAATAGCTTGAAGGACATAGCCGGTACTGAGACGTAACTCCCGTTCATCATAGTCCTTGATGCGTTTCCCATCCATGTAGATATTGCCATCTGTCGGTTCCAAAAGACGGTTAATCATCTTGAGCATGGTGGTCTTTCCAGAACCTGAAGGACCAACAAGAACCATAAATTCTCCATCTTCGATACGAAGATTGACATCACTAAGGACATCTTTTTCGGTGTAGCGCAGGACTACATTTTTGTATTCAATCATGTTTTTCCTCAATAAGTTTTCTGTCTCTAAGAATATCCAATAGGCTGCTTGCTGGATGCCCTAGAACTTTTTCGATATCTGCTGAAACCCCAGCTTGTTCCCCAGATTTAATCGCTGTATAGGTACTGACCCAAGCATCGTACTCCCAGTTTTGTGCTGGCCATTTTTTCCGAGACTCATAAGCTTCTTCTACTGATTCATCTATATACGTAATGTCCTTACCGGTATTTTTTGAGAGAAGCTCTACGATTTCTTCCATAGAAAGATCCTCTGGTCCTGTTAGATTCAAGGTTTGATTTTCCCACTCCTTAGGATTTAAAAGAATCTCTGCTGCAACCCTAGATGAGTCCTTACGGGCAACAGCTGATACCAGGCCACTGCCAGCCGGACCACGAATTTCTCCATTTTCAAGTGCAATATCAATCAAGAAGTCCAAGTAAAAATTATCTCTCAAAAAAGTATAGGTGAACCCTAACTCCTTGATATAGGCTTCCGTCTGGGCATGATCTCGAGACAAAGTGAAAGTTGCCTTCTCATCTGCCCCATAAAAGGAGGTATAGACGATATGCTCTACTCCTGCTAGCTTTGCAGCATCTAAAAAGTCCTTGTGCTCCTTGATACGCTCTGGATTTTCCCGAGCAGAAACCATCAACAAGATATCAATACCCTTCAAGGCCTCAACCACCTCTGGTGAATTGGCATACACCATTCTACGGATTTCCGCAGACGCATAGATCTTTGCACGCTCTGGGCTTCGTGCTAAATGGACGGAAGCAATTCCTTTTTGATCTATAAGATTCGCCACATAGGAACCTAATTTCCCTGTTACACCTGTTATTCCAATCATAACTTTTACTCCCTTTCCCTACATGTCATTTTCTTTAGCCTTTAAATTTGAAATAATTCGCTCTTGATAAGCTTCAAATTCCTGGATTTCTTGATCCGAAAATCCTTGGTAGAAAATCTCCCCCAGTTCTTTACTGACACGGTCTCCAATCTCTTTTTGCGCCCAACCCAATTCTGTCAAACAAACAAATTTTCTTCTCTTATCTTGAGTGCAAGCTTTTACAGTAACCAATCCCTGGTCTTCTAACTTCTTAATCATGCTTGTTAGGGTATTGTTGGCTAATCCAGAAGCTAGAGCGATATCCGTAGCAGTTGCCCGACCATCCTCTTTTTGCCAAAGCACTGTTAAGATCTTACCTTGTTCACTACGGTATTGAGCATCTGGTTCCTTGCTCAATAGTTTTTGAAAGATACGCCCATTCAACAAGCGAATCTGTAAAGCTTGATAGCCACCTAACATCTTGTCCATTTTGTCTCCTTTTTGTTCTATATCGAACTTTCTATATTCTACCTCTTTCCATTTTATCTGTCAATTATTTCGATATAGAAATACTAAAAAACTTCCTACAAAAAAGTAGAAAGTTATCATTTTTATAAAATTAAACATGAATCACATCTGAAGCATTCCTCTTAAAGAAAGTACTATGGGCTAGATAAGGACCATACTTAGAATTTTGACTATAAACCAACCATAAAGGAAGAATAAAAACTTTTATAAAGTAGAGTAAGCAAAAAAGTAAAAAAGAACTAAAACTAAGATTATTTAAATCAAAAAAATAAAGATAAAAGATAATTGAAGTATTTAATAGGATATTAAATACCGTAGCAAAACTAGCTGATAAGATATTCGTCTTAATCTGAGAATTAAATAGTTTGACAACAAATAAAGCTAATATAGAAGTGTTATAAATACAAATTGGCTTGTAGTCATGACGATAGAAAACTAAACATTTATGATTATAAAAAATAAGCCCTCTGCTAAAATTACTCGCTTTGTTAAGCCAAACATAGGAAACTCCACTGATATCTCTCCAAGGAACAAATAAATCTAATCTTCTAAGGTAAATTCCATCCTGTGTAATACAAAATTTCCAAGGAGAAAGAAAATTAATACCAATGCCAACTAAAATTAATAAAAGAAGGGAATAAACTAACTGTGTTTGATCAAAGCTAAAAGCGTAATCAAATATAGTAATTGATTGAATTCCTCGCCCAGCAATTTGATTAACAAC
Source organism: Streptococcus timonensis (assembly GCF_047460355.1). Taxonomy (GTDB): domain Bacteria; phylum Bacillota; class Bacilli; order Lactobacillales; family Streptococcaceae; genus Streptococcus; species Streptococcus timonensis_A. The sequence goes on from NZ_JASHGL010000004.1 coordinate 228,945, forward strand.
CAAAAAATATAAAATAACTATAAATATAACAATTCTATAGTAAATACTATGAAACCTCACACTTTTTAGCATAAATCATATTCTCCTAAATTATACAATCATCATCAAATAATACTTTATAATTTATATAACACTAGTATACCATTAAATACTCAAAGAGTATGAAATGATAGAAAGAGATATTAAAAAATAGAGCTTAGCCCAAGCTAAACTCTTTTACTTTTAATCTTCTTCTACCAAACGTTTAAACTCTGCTTGGATTTCTGTATTTTCTGTCGGTTTTAAGTACATGACCCCACCATTAGTTGTTGGCGAATGAAAGACAATAGCTTCTCCTGTGTTGGTTATAGCAAAGTAATAGCTATGAATATCTGGAAATTTATCCCAATTACTGTAGCGTTCCACAATTCGGTACTGAGCAGTTCCTAAACCCGTATCTGAATACTCTGCATTCATTTTTTCACTCGGACCATTCCCAAATGTATAGAGATTATCTGGACCAACATCTCCACCAGCAATCCCTTTTTTATAATTCGGTTGACCTAATCTCTCTCCCCATCCTTTTATAAACAATTCAAGCTTTGCAGATTTTTCTGAAGTCCAAGGTGCTTTTTGTTCTGAAACACTTTTCGAAGTTGGAAATTCTTGCCAATCAAGTTGACTAAACTCCATCAATTCAGATGAAGCCTTCCCAAAAGTATCATGTAAGTTGTTATTTCCAGGGATTCTAACTTCCTTTTCTTGAATCTTACTAGCTACTTCTTGATTTGAATTAAGGCGATAAAGGACACCGATTCCATCACCACTACCAGAGGACCAACTTAATTCAAGAATATCTCCTCCCTTATAAATGTTCATAGCATTTCTTGCACCACCATGACCTGCAACGAATCCTTCAGCTAAAAGTACAGGTTTCTCATTCTCTAAATAATATAGACCTGTTAGGAAATAACTACCATCTAACTGCTCGACACCAACTAATAATTCCTCAACTCCATCCTCATTAAGATCAAGATATACATAGCGCATTTTATCAGCCTGAAAAACAGCAGTTTCAAGAGCCCAACTATTTATTGGACGTTTAGTTACCTTGAGACTTTCATATAGATTCATAATTGCAGAAGTATCTTTAGATGTAGATAGGATTTTTTCGTAATCATCAAAAACAGGTTTGTAAAAACTTCTATAATCTTTTTGAACAACTTCAACAGATGTAGTAGTGGTAGATGAAACTTTATTAGACACTGTAGAAGACTCATTACTACAAGCACCAGTAAGTAGAGTAAATGCCAGAAGACTAAGTAGAACAATTAATTTTTTTATTTTCATAATAAACTCCTTAATGGAAAAAAATGATAAACATTAATCCTACAAGTATTATATCAGAAACAAAAAGAAAATATAGATAGTAAAATTTAAAGAATATAAAAAAAGAGCTATAAAGCTCTTTAATGACGGAGAATAAGGGATTCGAACCCTTGCGCCAGTTACCCGACCTAACGATTTAGCAAACCGTCCTCTTCAGCCTCTTGAGTAATTCTCCTATTAATGGGCACGAGTGGACTCGAACCACCGACCTCACGCTTATCAGGCGTGCGCTCTAACCACCTGAGCTACGCGCCCAAGTTAAAAAACTTGGTAAAATGAACTAAGTTCAAAGCGGGTGACGAGAATCGAACTCGCGACAACAGCTTGGAAGGCTGTAGTTTTACCACTAAACTACACCCGCATTGATAAGAAAAATATGGCGCGAGACGGAATCGAACCGCCGACACATGGAGCTTCAATCCATTGCTCTACCAACTGAGCTACCGAGCCAAAAAATTGCGGGAGCAGGATTTGAACCTACGACCTTCGGGTTATGAGCCCGACGAGCTACCGAGCTGCTCCATCCCGCGTTAATAAAAAATAAAGGAGGATGTGGGATTCGAACCCACGCACGCTTTTACACGCCTGACGGTTTTCAAGACCGTTCCCTTCAGCCGGACTTGGGTAATCCTCCATCATTCCAATGGACCTTGTAGGACTTGAACCTACGACCACTCGGTTATGAGCCGAGAGCTCTAACCAGCTGAGCTAAAGGTCCAACAAGATCATTATAGCGGCGAAGGGGATCGAACCCCCGACCTCCCGGGTATGAACCGGACGCTCTAGCCAGCTGAGCTACACCGCCATCAATCGGGAAGACAGGATTCGAACCTGCGACACCTTGGTCCCAAACCAAGTACTCTACCAAGCTGAGCTACTTCCCGAAGTAAATAAAAAAATGCACCCTAGAGGAGTCGAACCTCTAACCGCCTGATTCGTAGTCAGGTACTCTATCCAGTTGAGCTAAGGGTGCTCATTTATGCCGAGGACCGGAATCGAACCGGTACGATCGTTACCAATCGCAGGATTTTAAGTCCTGTGCGTCTGCCAGTTCCGCCACCCCGGCCTCTCTAAGCGAACGACGGGATTCGAACCCGCGACCCCCACCTTGGCAAGGTGGTGTTCTACCACTGAACTACGTTCGCATTCATGAGTCTGAATATTAAAAAAAATGCCGGCTACATGACTTGAACACGCGACCCTCTGATTACAAATCAGATGCTCTACCAACTGAGCTAAGCCGGCCTATTTCTATTATGCGGGTTAAGGGACTTGAACCCCCACGCCGTTAAGCGCCAGATCCTAAATCTGGTGCGTCTGCCAATTCCGCCAAACCCGCAATGATGACCCGTACTGGGCTCGAACCAGTGACCCATTGATTAAAAGTCAATTGCTCTACCAACTGAGCTAACGAGTCTAAAATAACTTCCGTTATCTTAAACGGTCCCGACGGGAATCGAACCCGCGATCTTCGCCGTGACAGGGCGACGTGATAACCGCTACACTACGGGACCTATGGGAGTTAACGGGATCGAACCGCTGACCCTCTGCTTGTAAGGCAGATGCTCTCCCAGCTGAGCTAAACTCCCTAGAGCTAAGCGACTTCCATATCTCACAGGGGGCAACCCCCAACTACTTCCGG
>NZ_JASHGL010000005.1:0-147522 GCF_047460355.1 Streptococcus timonensis
TGACTAGGCGAAAAGTCTTTTAATACATAACTTAATTCCTTTAGCATAGCCCGTCTTCCTTTAAATCTTTCGTCTGCTAGCAATCGTTCATACAAGTCTAGTTTTTCCTCGTCTAGTCCTCTCTGGTATTCCTTCAACAGTTCCTGTAGAGCGTAGGATTCGTCTATTCTTAACCCTCCCTCTGTTAAGCGATGACTAATCTCACTCACTTCTTCATATACTTGGCGGTCTAACCTTCTTTTTTGACTTTCTTGTTTTCGGACTGCGTCTAAGATACGATTTCGGAACTTTGTTTTGAAATAGATATAGAGTCGCTTATCATTTCTCTCCAAGATTTCAGGATATTCATCTAATAGTTCATATAGACAAATCATTCCTTCTTGATCCCAGTCTTCAACTTCCCATAAATGAAGATAGTATTCTTTACGGCACTTGTGCACGATTCCTTTAACTTCTTGATAAACTCTTTTAATCATCTTGATTTCCTCCTTTTTGTTTTAAGTATAGCAATTTGAAAGATAGTATTTATAGCTTTCTCCTCTTTTGTCAAATCAAGTCTTCTTTTATGTTTACCAACTATCTTAATGGTTCAGTTTAGGGTATTATTTGGTTATTTCAGAGAAGAAAAAAAGACAAGATTACAAATCTTGCCTTTTTAGTTCTTTAGAAATTACTGAAAGAGGTTTACAATCGTATCCCAGACTGTCTGTGCTTTTTCTTTTATTTTAGCATCTGAAATAGCGCGACCTGCTTCATCAACTAGATTTTGCGCACGATCACGGATGTCTTTTAAAATACCCTCTGACTGTGAATTATTAGTTCCTTGCGACTGTTTTTGATGCTTTTTAGGAGCTATTCCATTTTGTTCATAAGCATTTTGAACTGTAAAGGTACTGCCCGCTGTATAAGGAAGGACAGTCTCTGCCATACTTCTAAAGATATGGGCAGCCCCATTAGAAGTAGAACCTGCTAGATAATGGGTCTCATCAGTTGTTGGAAAACCAAGCCAATGACTGATAACCAGATCTGGTGTATATCCAATTACCCATTGGTCACTAGTGTACTCAGGATTAAAGGCAGCCTCTGTTGTTCCCGTCTTACCAGCCATAACGAAATTATCTGGCGAAGAACTAACTCCCGTACCATTTGTAAAGGTTCCTAGCATCATGCTAGTCATTTTGTCAGCTACTGACTTTTCCATGACCCGTTTTTGAGAATTCTTATGACTAGCAATAACCTGACCACTAGCATTTTCAATACGACTGATAAAGTGAGCATCTGGCATCAAACCTTCATTAGCAAAGACGGCGTATGCTTGGGCCATCTGAAGAGGATTTGTCTCCACACCACCACCCAAGGCTACTCCTAGCACTCGATCAACGCTTCCCATGTCGAGGTCAAACCTTTCTCCTGCCTCAAAGGCTTTGTCAATACCAAGCTCTTTAACACTTGCAACTGCAGGGAGATTCAGTGATTCAGCCAAAGCTTGATACATGGGAACTTCTGGTGACGTTTTGATTCCTGCATAATTATCTACCTTGTAGTCGCCATATTGCATGGTGTGGTTATCCAGATCTTTATTGAGGGGCCATCCAGCTTCCACTGCTGGTGTATAAACTACCAAAGGTTTAATAGTTGAACCTGGACTTCTTTTGGATTGGGTCGCATAGTTGAAGTTTCGGAAACCAGTCTTGTTTTGGCCTGCCACTCGTCCAACAACTCCTCGAACTCCTCCAGTTTTTGGTTCCAGGGCAACGCTACCCGACTCAGCATGCGTTCCATCTTCAGCCGTTGGGAAGAGAGAGGTGTTTTCATAGATGACCTGCATGTTAGCTTGATAGTTTTGATCTAGTTCGGTATAGATTCGGTAGCCGTTATTGACGATTTCTTCTTCCGTTAGATTGTACTTCTCAACTGCTTCATTCACGACAGCATCAAAATAAGAAGGATAACGATAGTCTGATATTTTTCCTTCGTAGGCATCCTGTAACTGTGAATTCATGTCAACATTGGCTGCTTCAGTTTCCCTATTCTTATCAATATAACCTGCCGCCACCATATTTTGTAATACGGTGTCCCTACGATTGGTAGAATCTTCGATAGAACTTAAGGGATTGTAAAGTTCAGGACCTTTCAGCATACCTGCTAGGGTAGCTGCCTGGTCTAAACTTAATTGCGAAGCTGAAACACCAAAGTACTTTTTACTTGCATCCTCAACTCCCCAGACTCCATTTCCAAAGTAAGCATTGTTGAGATACATGGTAAGAATTTCTTGTTTACTGTACTTTTTGGTTAACTCTAAGGCTAAGAAAAATTCCTTGGCCTTTCTTTGGACAGTCTGGTCTTGCGAGAGATAAGCATTTTTAGCTAGCTGTTGGGTAATAGTAGACCCCCCACCAGAGCGACCTCCAGTTATGATAGCCAAGAAGAAACGACCATAATTAATTCCGTCATTTTTATAGAAACTTCGGTCCTCAGTAGCAATAACCGCATTTTGTAAATCTTCGCTGATATGGCTTAGTTCCACATAGGTCCCTTTTTGCCCAGACAAGGCACCAGCTTCATTTTCTTCTCTATCGAAAATGATGGTTCGTGTCTTCAAGGCATTCTGTAGGTCTGTGACATTTGTTGATTTTGCCAAGGCAAAGAGATAGACGCCTACAAATAGACTGGCACTTAGCCCAAGAATGAAAATAATCTTGGTTAGGTGGTAACGGCGCCAGAACTTACGAATGGGACCAACTTGACCAGATTTCTTTCGTTCTCCTCTGGACCGTCGCAAATCGCTCTGCTCACTTTCTTCTATTTCAATATCATTATCCATATCATTGATTTCAGTTTCTTGAATCGTTGGATCATCTTTCTTAAATAAAGAAAGGAATTGTTCAAATAATTTATCTAATTTCATGCGTTTATTTTATCATCTTCAGTTTTGGATGACAAGAATTTAGCTAACCTCACTGTCCAAACGCCCTATTTTTTGTTACAATATCTGTATGAAATTTACCTTTATTATTCCTGAATCTCTACCAGAAATGACGGTTAAAGTATTCCTAGAAGAGCAACTACTAATTCCCCGAAAAATTCGACATTTTCTGAGAACCAAAAAGAACATTCTCATCAACCAAGAAGAAGTCCATTGGCAGCAAATCATTAAACCTGGAGACCAATGCCAATTGACATTTGACCAAGAGGATTATCCAAACAAGGAAATAGTTTGGGGAAATCCCAATCTTGTTCAAGAAATTTACCAGGATGAGCATTTAATTGTAGTTAATAAGCCTGAAGGTATGAAAACCCACGGGAATCAACCTGACGAGATCGCCCTCCTCAACCATGTTTCTGCTTATGTTGGTCAAACATGTTATGTCGTACACCGCCTAGACAAAGAAACAAGCGGTTTGGTACTCTTTGCCAAAAACCCTTTTATCCTCCCCATCCTCAATCGCCTATTAGAGAAAAAAGAAATAGCTCGAGAGTACTGGGCACTTGTATCGGGACAAGTCCCTAAAAACCTAATTTTTAAAGATAAAATCGGCCGAGACCGCCATGACCGTAGAAAACGCCTGGTTGACCCAAGGAATGGTCAATATGCAGAAACTCACGTTTCTCGATTGAAAGGATTTAAGAATAAAACATCACTTGTTCGTTGCAGGCTGAAGACAGGCCGTACTCATCAGATTCGGGTGCATCTTTTGCACCACCATCATCCTATTATAGGAGATCCTCTCTACAATCCTCACTCAAAAGCGAGCCGACTCATGCTTCATGCCTTCCGCCTCTCTTTCATTCATCCATTAACTCTAGAAAAAATGAGTTTTACTGCCTTGTCAGGTACTTTTGAAAAAGAAATTAAAAAGAATGGATGACTTAAGTGTCATCCATTCTAGATTAGCTACACAAAAAAGCAAGGTCAAAGGACCCTGCTTTTTAATATCTCAAGAATTATTTAGCAATTTTTGCGAAGTATTCAAGAGTACGAACAAGTTGTGCTGTGTAAGACATTTCGTTGTCGTACCATGATACAACTTTAACCAATTGTTTACCGTCAACGTCAAGAACTTTAGTTTGAGTTGCGTCGAACAATGAACCGTAAGCCATACCTACGATATCTGAAGAAACGATTTGATCTTCTGTGTAACCGTATGATTCGTTAGCTGCTGCTTTCATAGCCGCGTTCACTTCATCAACAGTAACGTTCTTTTCAAGAACTGCAACCAATTCAGTAACTGATCCAGTTGGAGTTGGAACGCGTTGTGCAGATCCGTCCAATTTACCGTTCAATTCTGGGATTACAAGACCGATAGCTTTAGCAGCACCAGTTGAGTTAGGAACGATGTTTGCAGCACCAGCGCGAGCACGACGAAGGTCACCACCACGGTGTGGTCCGTCAAGGATCATTTGGTCACCTGTATAAGCGTGGATAGTTGTCATCAATCCTTCTACAACACCAAAGTTATCTTGAAGTGCTTTAGCCATTGGAGCCAAGCAGTTTGTAGTACATGAAGCGCCTGAGATAACTGTTTCAGTACCATCAAGAATGTCGTGGTTAGTGTTAAATACAACTGTTTTAACGTCATTTCCACCAGGAGCAGTGATAACAACTTTTTTAGCTCCGCCTGGGTGCAAGTGTTTTTCAGCTGCATCTTTCTTAGCGAAGAATCCAGTTGCTTCAAGAACGATTTCTACACCGTCGTTAGCCCAGTCGATTTGTTCTGGATCACGTTCTGCAGAAACGCGAACGAATTTACCGTTAACTTCAAATCCACCTTCTTTAACTTCCACAGTTCCATCGAAACGACCTTGAGTTGTGTCGTATTTCAACAAGTGTGCAAGCATAACTGGGTCTGTAAGGTCATTGATACGAGTAACTTCAACACCTTCTACGTTTTGGATACGGCGGAAAGCAAGACGACCGATACGTCCGAAACCGTTAATACCAACTTTAACTACCATTAGTGATTTCCTCCTTATGAAAATCTTGAGAATTTTATTGTGAAAAGAGTAACTTGAATCACTACAAATCACCTTTTAACGTTATTATTATATAACTATTTAAGCTAAATTGCAAGTGCCGACCTTGATTTTCTATGTCAGTTTCTTTTGAGATGATGCTTTCGAAGTCCCCATATCTATTCATAGCGTAATGATTCTACTGGATCCATTTTACTAATCTTTCGTGCAGGGAAGTAGGCTGAAATGTAACCAAGAAGCAAGGCAAAACCGAGAGTTCCAAAAATTGAGAAAAGATTCAATTCAAAAACTTTAGAGATAGATGGGTAAAAATGATTCACAACCACATTCGCGATACTTCCAAGCCCTTGTGCAATCAAAAATGCCATAAACAAAGCAATCCCTACAATCCAAATTGCTTCGTAGATAAAGATACCTTTCACATCTCTATTTTGATAGCCGACTGCTTTCATGACACCAATTTCCTTGGAACGTTGCATGATATTGATGTAAATGATAATCCCTATCATAACTGCCGCTACCAAAATCGCTTGGGATGAAAGAACAATCAATAGTCCCTGGATGACGCGAATAAAGGTAATCACAATATCAAGAACGGCCTGTTGAGAAAGAACGGAATATTTCTTATTTTTTTGTAATTCTTCTATTACTGTTTTCGTACGCGAAGGATCTTTGAGTTCCAAAATAAAATAAGATACAGTCTTTGTAAATCCAGCTTCTTTCAAAATCGTTTCCATTTGATAGGCTGGCATAAAACTGTTACTGTCCTCCATGTCATCTTCATCATTGATCACACGTACAATATGAGTTTGAAATTGAGAAGTCTTGCTACCTTCAGCACCATTTTCTACAATGCTTGCTAATACTTTTTTGCCTATAACATCACTAGCTGTAAGATTTTTCCCTGTTTGTTCATTCCAATTTTTCAGTAGACTCATCGGAATCGTCAATCCCTGCTCTTTTGCATCAGTGTATATAGGCCCTGCTAGCACTTTTTCTTTCTCATTACTGCTAACGGAGATACTTGTATCCTCATATAAACTCACAACTTGAGCATAAGAAGGCATGGTTTGACTTAAGTCCACTTCTTGTCCGTCTATACTGATTTTTGACATAGTCATGCCAAAAGGACTCTCTAGATATTTAATATTTTCTTTTCCAATCGTATCCGTGATATAGTTCTTATCATCTTGATTCAAAAAACCTCTACCTGCAACGTTTGAGTTTAGTGCAATCTGGACTTGAGAAGGGAGCTTGCCCCCGTTTGTATTTTCATCAATCATTGAAATCAAGGCATTCCCTAGCCCAAAAGAAATCAATACTCCGACAAAACCAATCGAGGTTGCTACTGCAATCAACAAGTTTCGCCACTTTCTTTCCATAAAGTTACTCAAAGAAAGTTTGAATTTGTTTTTAAAAGATAATCCTTTATTTTTTGACTTCTTCAACGACTTCACCATCCTTCATTTTGATAATTACATCTGCATATTCAGCTACTTCTGGGTTATGAGTCACAATCAGTACTGTTTTCCCAGATTTGGCCAAACTTTTAAATACTTCTAATACCATTTCTTGGGATTGAGAATCCAGCGACCCTGTTGGCTCATCAGCTACAATCATATCCGGTTGATTGACCAGAGCACGCGCAATGGCTACACGTTGCTTTTGTCCTCCAGAAAGTTGCTTGACATTTTTAGCCATAAAAGGTTCCATTCCTAAACTGACTAGTTGCTCTTGAGCTATCCTTGTCATTTCTTTATCGGATAAATCTTTGACATAGAGAGGCAACTTAACATTGTCCAAAACAGACTGGTGAGGAATGAGATTGAAGTTTTGAAAGACAAATCCAATATTATCTTTACGGAATTGAGTTAATTCAATCTCCGATAAATCCCTGAGAGGTTCTCCTTTAAAAGCTAAAACTCCCTCATACTCTCTATCAAGACCACTGATGATATTCAGTAGACTGGTTTTGCCACAGCCTGACGGACCATAAATCGCCGTGATTTTCCCTTCTGCAATCTGCAGGTTAATATTTCTTAGAGCCTGCTCTTTATGCTTGCCATCCAAAGCGTAAAATTTTGAAATATCCTTCATGGATAAAATGGACATTATTATCTCCTTTAATTACTTGTGATACCGTGTACCGATACAAACTATATTTATCTATCAGATTCAAAAGGAATCAAAGAATTCCTTTCTCTTTTTACGAATTCATTTTAACAAAAAAGCGACATTCCCCCAATGACAGAAATGTCACTCCTATAAACCATTTAACGGTATCTTTCTAGGTCCTCGGCCCATTCATTATCTAAACTAACGATTAACTTCTCATTGCCAAACATTCTCGCCATCATTTTTGCTTCTTCATACTTTTGTTTGGCTGTATCATAATCTGTCTGAATATAATATTTCCACTCAAGCATCAAGACAATCGGTTGTTTTTGAAAATCTCGTGTTTTTTGCCCTATTTTATTTAAGGTCTCAACTGCCCTCTTAAAATAATGAAACAGCCCCATAATCTCTATACAAGTTAAAGAAGCTAGTAAGGAATCTCTAAGTAAGCCTAAACAATCGAACTCTATCTTATCAATCTGCGAACTTAGTTTCTCATGAAAATAAAGAATATTCTCATACTCAGATTCTTTTATTTCACCCGCTTTCAAACCATCCATTAAGTTACATGAAAAATACAACCTCAGTCTTAATAGATCCTCCGCTTTATATACATCTCTGGATAGTAAGTTCTGCAGACCATTTTCAAGCACACTTTCACCATACAAGGAATTACTAGTTGCTCTCACTGCATCTATGGCTTGAAGACAATCCACTAGCACTTTCTCATCACGTGGCAAATCATCATAAAAATATTCAAAAATCTCATCAAAATATTCTTCCTTCTGTTCCTGCAACTCTTTGTCTCCATAGTCAGGATGATGAAGAAGAAAGTATTTTAATTCTTGGTAACGTTTAGGTAATTCCTTGTAATCCGGCATCAGAATATAAGATGGAATATCTAGCCTATTCGCTATATATTCTAGTGTTTTTATCGTAGGACGAAATTCTCCTTTTTCAATGCGCACTAACTGACGGACTGACAGTTCTGACTCATCTCCACAAAAAACAGGGCGACTAAGTCCTTTCTCCTCTCTAAGAAGCCTTACCTTTTCCCCTAGCTGATTCATCTCTTACATTTCTCCCTCACACGATTATCAAAGCTTTGATTTTCAAATAAATATATGCGATTATTATACCATTTCCCAAAAGGAATTACAAAAAAGAGACAGGATCACTCCTGTCTCTGGCTGATAATCAATTATTTACGACGTCCTGGACGTTCTGCATAACCATAGTAAGCATCTGCCATGATTTCTTCCATGTCAGCTACCATTGGCAAGCGTGGGTTGGCTGGTGAACATTGGTCTTCGTATGCAAGCAAGGCAATTTCATGCAAGCTGTCTTTCCAAGCTTTTTCATCAATTCCTTGATCCTTGAAGTTCATCTTGATACCTACTGCAACACCAAGATCGTAAACAGCTTTAGCGTATGCTTCAACTGCTTCTTCTGGAGTTGAGTGAGGCAAACCAAGCATTTTCGCGATGTCTTGGAATTTCTCATCAGCTTTCCAGTAGTTGTATTTAGGCCATGTGGTAGTCTTAGATGGACGAGTTCCGTTGTAACGGATAACGTATGGAAGCAAGATAGCATTTGTACGTCCGTGAACAGTGTGGTGAACCGCACCAATCTTGTGAGCCATTGAGTGGCTCATACCAAGGAAGGCATTGGCGAAGGCCATACCTGCCATTGTAGACGCATTATGCATTTTCTCACGAGCTTCTGGATCAGCTGTTTTAACTGATTTTTCTAACCATTCAAATACAAGTTTAATTGTTTGAAGCGCAATACCGTCTGTGTAGTCGTTAGCGAAGTTTGAAGTGTAGGCTTCAGTCGCGTGAGTCAAGACGTCCATACCTGTATCAGCAGCGATGAAATCTGGAACTGATTCAACCAAAGCAGGGTCAACAATCGCAATCGTTGGTGTCAATGAGTAGTCAGCCAATGGGTATTTGCGGTTGTTTTTCTTATCAGAGATAACGGCAAATGGTGTTACTTCTGAACCTGTACCTGAAGTTGTTGGAATACCGATGTACTTCGCTTTCTTACCAAGTGATGGGAAGCGGAAGGCACGTTTACGGATATCCATGAATTTTTGAACCAAGTCACGGAAGTCGATTTCTGGTTGTTCATAGAAGAGCCACATAACTTTCGCTGCGTCCATTGGAGAACCACCACCAAGAGCGATAATTGTATCTGGTTCAAAAGCTCTCATCACTTCAGTACCACGTTCTACAGTTGTGATATCTGGATCTGGCTCAACATCTGAGAATACTTGGATAGTTACACGGTTGCTACGTGCGTTCAATTGATCGATAACACGTTGAACAAAACCAAGTTTTTCGATTGATTTGTCAGTAACGATCATAACGCGTTCAATATCTTCACAGGTTTGAAGGTATTGGATAGAATTGCGTTCGAAGTAAATTTTTGAAGGAACTTTAAACCATTGCATATTATTTCTACGTTTCCCTACTTTCTTGATGTTTAGAAGGTTGATTGCGCTCACGTTATCACCAACTGAGTTGCGTCCGTATGAACCACATCCAAGTGTCAATGATGGGATGAAGGCATTGTAAACGTCACCGATACCACCGAATGTTGATGGCGAGTTCCAGATAATACGCATTGCTTTAATTTCTGTACCAAAGCGTTTAGCAAGTTCTTCGTCTTTTGTATGGATAGCTGCTGAGTGACCAAGACCGTTGAACTCAACCATTTGGCGAGCTTTTTTAAGTCCATCTTCAGTATCTTCAGCTTTCAATACTGCAATAACTGGAGAAAGTTTTTCTCTTGTAAGAGGTTCGTTTTCACCAACTTCTGCACATTCTGCAGCAAGGATATTAGTTTCTGCTGGCACTGAGAAACCTGCTTGTTCTGCAATCCATGTTGCTGGTTTACCAACGATGTCGGCATTCAATTTTGCTCCAGCACAGTTTTTACTGTTAGCTTTTGCTCCAAAACAGAATTCTTCTAGAAGAGCTTTTTCTTTTTTGTTAACAAAGTAAGTGTGGTAAGATTTAAATTCTGCAACAAATTCATCGTAAACTTCTTTGTCAATGATAACTGCTTGTTCTGACGCACATACCATACCATTGTCAAACGATTTAGACATAACGATGTCATGAGCTGCTTGACGAAGGTCAGCTGATTTTTCGATGTAGGCAGGAACGTTTCCGGCACCTACCCCAAGAGCTGGTTTACCACATGAGTAAGCTGCCTTAACCATGGCATTACCACCAGTAGCAAGGATAGTTGCAATACCATCATGATTCATAAGAGCAGCTGTTGCTTCCATAGATGGTTCTGTAATCCATTGTACACAGTTTTCAGGAGCTCCTGCTGCAATAGCCGCATCACGAACGATTTGCGCTGCGTGAGCTGAAGATTCTTGAGCAGACGGGTGGAAAGCAAAGACGATTGGATTACGTGTCTTCAATGAGATCAAAGCTTTAAAGATTGCTGTAGATGTTGGGTTTGTTGTAGGTGTAACTCCACAGATAACCCCAACTGGTTCTGCAATTTTAGTCAAGCCAGTAATTGGATCATCTTCGATAACTCCAACAGTTTTAACACCGCGCATGTTGTTTACAACGTGTTCACAGGCAAACAAGTTCTTTGTAGCCTTATCTTCAAATACACCACGTTGTGTTTCTTCGATTGCATGTTGAGCAAGAATTCCGTGTGCATCAAGAGCTGCAACTGATGCTTTCGCTACGATGTAATCAACTTGTTCTTGGTTCAACTTACGCATTTCTTCAAGTGCAACTAAACCTTTTTGTACCAAGCCATCTACGTGCTTTTCAGCCAACAGTTGTTTATCTTCAACTTTTACAGTTTTTTTATCAGCCATATTTTCCTCCATAGCTTTCAAAGGATTTTTAAACCCTTGTTAATTATTTCACAAGTTTATTATAACTCTTTTTTTTTGATTTGTAAACAGTTTTCTGTTATTTAGAGAATTTTTTTATAAATTGTAATTAAAAGTTTCCCTTCTAGTCAGTAAAGCTTATAAATAGTGGCTTTTAGGCGTCTAAACATCAGTATCATCCAAATTTAACATGTAACCAAAATTAGTAGCTTAGCCCATCGCATAAAAAATAGCCCCCTGATAAGGAAGCTATTTTGCTTGTTGAAATAAACCTTGTTTGAAGTCACCCTCGTAGATTACTTGTTGTTCCGTGGTCAATTTTCCTTTTCCTTCGGCCTGGCCATTAACAAAATCACCTTCGTAAACCCAACCTTCTTTTGCTTGGTAAGTCCCCTTCCCATTAAAAGCACCATTTCGAAATTCTCCAGTATAGGTGTCTCCATTTGGGAAAGTGACAGTTCCTTGACCATTCATCTTGCCACGAACCAGACTTCCGTCATATAAAATTGTCTCTCCATTGAGTTTCAAAGTCCCTTTTTTAGGTATGGTCCCTAAAAAAACTAGAACGGCGCAAAGTCCTATGACTACAACTGTAGCAAGTTCTAAGCGAGGACGTGTCAGATAGACACGGTATTTTTCAAAGAGTTTCTTAATATTTTCCATCATTTATCTCATTTTCTAGGCGAGCTAACCAGTCACGGCAACCGGTCAAGACTCGATCGTAGGTTTCTTCAAAATCTCCTGTATACCATGGATCAGGGACGCTCTCCGCAGCAAAGGGATGAATCTTATGCTTTAGAGATTGAGGGCACATTTGACGCAAGTCAGAAACGTTTGACTCATCCATACCTAAGATATAATCAAAATACTCAAAATCTCTTTTGGAGATTTGTAGCGATGTTTTGCTGGAGTCATAGTCTACACCATGGTTCTTAAAAATGGCTTGCGTTCCTTTGTGAATCGGATTGCCATGCTCCCATGATGAGGTCGCTCGACTTTCAATCTCATAATCATCTGTCAATGATTTCATCACGAACTCTGCCATGGGACTACGACAGATATTCCCCAGACAAACAAAGACAATTTTTTTCATCATTTCCCCTCAGATTTTATAGAAAAACGGGAATGAATCCCATCCCGTTTTATTCTTCAATTGCGCTTCCGTCTTCGATTACTGCTCCTTCAGGAGTCACAGCTTCTTTAACTGGCAAGACTGTTCTAATAGCAGCTAGTTCAAAAGTAAGGTAGACACCATCTACATCAAGAACGATCGTTCTATTTTCAGTATTAACTTCATCAACTGTTCCGTATAGACCGCCAATCGTGATTACTTCATAACCTTTTTGAAGTTTATTGAGACTCTCCATGCGTTTTTCAGCTTGTTTCTTTTGAGAACGTTGCATAAAGAACATCAAGGCAAACATCCCTACAAGCATGATTAAAAATGTAAAATTCACATTCATATTATTTTTCTCCTTTGTAAACCAGATAAGACTACTATACCAAATTTCAACTACTTTTACAAGGTTGTGCCTTCTTTTTATGCCAATAAAAAACTTTGTAAGTGACATTCATGATATTCAAAAACAATTAGAATCCCACATCTATCCCTCCACTGCCCCCCTTCATCGCTTATACTACAATAAATATGGTAGCAGCGCAACGATTATTGTATGCTATCGCATTGCAGATAAAAAACGGCAAAGCAGAAACTGCCTCACCGTTCTCGGGTAACATCTTATTTCTTTTTTAAATATTTAGAAAGTTCATTTATTTCCCACACCAAAATAGCTATCCATTGAGCAATAGAAAAAAAGATGAAAAACATGAAAAACAATGCATCTGTAGTTAATATTAGCACACTCAAATTTCTACACAATATTAAAGAGATAAATGGAGCTAACACGGCCCATGTCATCTGTAAAATCATTTTTTTCATTTTAAACTCCCTCTCATTACGAAATCAAATATAGAGCACTACAAGCGATAATTTCGACTTTAAACCTCCTTTCAAATTATTTTCGCTTATATTTTACTACAAGACATTGTTAAAATCAAAGAAAATGAATACGCTTTCTTTATTTCGATTCTTAGCTGAGATTCCTACAATTAGTATCATCGATCATAAAAAACCAGAGTTTACACTCTGATTTTTAAGCTTATTTCAAATTCTTAACGACTTTTACAAGATTTTCTACTGTAAAGCCATATTCTTCTAAAACTTTTGGTGCTGGTGCAGAAGCGCCGAAGTTATCGATACCAAGAACGGCACCGTCAAGACCCACGTATTTGTACCAGTTTTGACTTGCTCCCATTTCGACTGCAACACGACGACGAACCGCATTTGGAAGGATTTCTTCCTTATATGCTGCGTCTTGTGCGTCAAAGACATCTGTAGATGGCATGCTGACTACGCGCACCTTAGCTCCTTGACTTACCAATTCTTTAGCGGCTGCAACAGCTAGGTTCACTTCTGAACCAGTCGCAATCAAGATAGTATCAAAGTCTGCTGCAGATTCATAAACAACATAGGCACCTTTAGCAACCTTGTCAAAGTCAGTTCCTTCTTCTACGGTCAAGTTTTGACGCGTCAAAATCAAAGCTGTAGGTGTTTTCTCGCTCTTAACAGCTAGATACCAAGCCGCCTGTGTTTCACGTGCGTCAGCAGGACGGAAAACATTGAGATTTGGCATGGCACGAAGACCTGCCAAGTGTTCGATTGGTTCGTGAGTCGGTCCATCTTCACCAACTGCGATAGAGTCATGAGTAAATACATAAGTCACAGGAAGACCTTGCAAGGCTGACAAACGTACCGCAGCTTTCAAGTAGTCAGAGAAGACAAAGAATGTTCCACCATAAACGCGAAGTCCACCATGAAGGGCCATCCCGTTCAAGACTGTACCCATAGCAAATTCACGAACACCAAACTGGATGTTGCGGTTCAAACGATTGACATCGTCCTGAAGTCCGTCAGTTTTGATGTAAGTCATGTTTGAATGTGCCAAGTCGGCTGAACCACCTAGGAAGGTTGGCAACTTAGCAGCAACAACGTTCAAAGCATCTTGACTTGAGTTACGAGTTGCTTGTGAGAAACCATTTTCTAGGGCTGGGAAATCTTCTGGTCTTAACTCAACTGGGTCACGACCTTCAATGATTGCTTCCACTTCTGCTGCAAGTTCTGGGTATGCTTCCTTATAATCTGCAACTAGTTTTGTCCATGCTTCATATGCTGATGCACCTCGGTCCGCAACATTTTCTTTGAAATCAGCATAAACTTGAGCTGGGATTTCAAATGGTTCGTAGTCCCAACCAAGGGCTTGACGAGTTGCAGCAGTTTCGTCTGCACCAAGAGGGGCGCCGTGCACTCCATTTGTGCCTTGTTTGTTTGGAGATCCATGACCAATGATTGTTTTCACCTCAATCAAAGATGGTTTGCCTGAAGCCTTAGCTTCTTCGATAGCAGTCTGAATGGCTACTAAATCTGTCCCATCTTTTACCAAAGCTGTGTGCCAACCATAGGCATTGTAACGATCACGGACACTTTCTGTAAAGGAATCTTTTGTCTCACCATCTAGGTTAATGTCATTTGAATCGTAAAGGACAACCAACTTATCGAGTTTTTGCAAACCAGCATATGAAGCAGCTTCACTTGATACACCCTCCATCAAGTCACCATCTCCACAGATAACATATGTGTAGTGATCAAAGATGTTATAACCTTCGCGGTTATACTTGGCTGCAAGGAAACGTTCTGCTTGTGCAAAACCTGTCGCAGTCGCAATCCCTTGTCCTAGAGGACCTGTTGTTGCATCAACCCCTACTGTATGACCAAATTCTGGGTGACCTGGAGTTTTAGAACCCCATTGACGGAAGCTCTTCACTTCATCCATGCTCACATCTTCAAATCCAGAAAGGTGAAGAAGGGCATAGAGAAGCATTGATCCGTGACCCGCTGAAAGAATAAAACGGTCGCGGTTGATCCAGTTTGGTTGAGCTGGATTGATACGAAGTTCTTTAGTGAAAAGGCTGTAAGCCATCGGTGCTGCACCCATTACCACCCCTGGGTGACCTGAATTCGCTTTATTAATAGCGTCAATACCCAAGAAACGAATAGCATTAACAGATAGATTTGACATAGAATTTCCTTTCTATTTAAGGTGATAAGTTTATCACATATCCTATTCTACTATTATATGAAAAAACAGATAGAATAGCAATAAAACAATTTACTATAAAATAACTCAGCTGATTATACTAATCTCTAGTCACTTGATAGTAAGGTGATAGTTTTTCAAAACCTCTATCAAGTTTATCTAGAACCTTATCTATAGTATCTTCATAGGCTACTGGAATATCAACTTTTACTAAAACCTTACGAATCTCCTGATTGGATAATTGTTGTCTTAAAAGTTGTCTACTCTCCTCAGTAGCTTGTACTCTATAGCTTTCATCGTTTTTCTGAACCCAATAATAGATTCCATCAACCACTGGGAGATCCAATATTTTAGCCTGTTTTGACAAGGTAGTCTCATCTTTCTTTCTCTCTACAAAGCTGACTTCTATAGAGATTCCCCAATTATTCTGATTTCCATACAAACGAAGAGCCATCATGGGCTCTGTTACATGTCCCTCTCTCTGTAAATAAACCCAGAAATGTGGCCGTAATCTCTGCGCTTGATTCATCCATTGACTGGTTGGGTGTAAATTCCAATCGGAATGCCTAGCTTGAAAACATTCCGCTAGGTGAATAAATGCCTTTCGCGCTTCCTGCCCTTTTTGACGCAGGTCTAGCATTTTATCCTTTTCAGCTCCTGCTTTTTCAGGATTTCGGTACTGTTCCCCTTGATAAGCAAGATAGTCCTTGATTTCTTTCATTTTATTCCTTCTTTAGTTAGAAAAAAATCAGGTTTCCCCTGATTTTATGTTTATTCTGTATCAACAACGACGTAACGATTTGGTTCATCACCTTCTGAGTAACTCGTTACACCTTCCATACGGGAAATAATACGGTGGATAATTTTACGCTCACTACTTGACATTGGATCTGTCATTTGACTGCGACCTTCCTCAAGAACTCGAGTTGCTAATTTTTGAGCGTAGCTCTGTAAAACCTCAGCACGATGTTCTACATAATCATTCACATTGATCGTAATGTAGAAGGTTTTTGAATAGCGATTGTAAAGGTAATTCTGGGCCAAGAGTTGTAAAGATTTTAAGACCTTACCATGATAACCAATGATACGTCCTGGCTCATTAGTATCAATCTGCATATTGATGGAGCGACGATTAGAGGTGCTTGAGATAGTTCCCTCAACATCCATGTCATCAATGATGCCTTGGACATAACTTGTCACTTCTTCAACAACCTTTTCAACATCATAAGCAGGCTCGACTTCCAAACCGAGATTTTCTAATTCATTCTCCTGCTTAGCTTCTTCCTTCTGAGGTTCTTCAGGAAGTAACTCTTTGATAATTGCGATGTGTCCTGTTTCCTCGAGAATTGTGCTGGCTTCTTTTTCATTTTTAAGAATTTCAGCCTTGACTTCATCAGGAACCCCTTGGCCTTCTTCTTCAATTTTCTTGATAGCTTCAACTACGTGACCTAAATCAACAGTAGCTTCACTGACAGTCTTAACTGGCTCATTCTTTTCATTTATTTCTTTTGGAACACCTTTAATAGCCTGTTGATTTGCCTTTACTACTGTTGTTTCATTGATTGATTCAATATCCACTTGGGCTGGCTTCTTACCAAAGAGACCTAAAAAACCATTTTTCTCTCTAGAAATAACCTTGATATGAGCCTTCATTCTAGGAATACCCAATTCTTTTAATCCATTTTGAATTGCTTCTTCAACCGTTGAACCTGTATATAATACCATTATCAGATTTCTCCTTACTTTTTCTTTTTCTGTGCTCTCTTCAAAGCTTTTCTCTTCTTAATTTCTAGATCTTTCTCAGCTTGTATGCCGGCTTCTCGTTCTGCAATGATTTTAAAAGGATTGTTCAAAATATAGGTTTGCAATACTTGATAAGCATTTGAAACTGCCCAGTAAAGAGCGACACCACTTGGAGCAGATATTGCAAAAAAGAAGATTATAATAGGCATCCCATACATCATACCCGTCATGGCACCATTTTTCTCAGGCAAGGCTTTGTTTGAAAGCCAACTACTGAGGAAGGTAAATAGGGCAGCTAAAATAGGTAATACGAAAGTTGTATCAGCTCCACCTAGATTGAACCACAAGAAATGGCCAGTCTTCAAAAAATCTACGTTTGATAAAGCTTGGAAGAGTGCGATTAGAATCGGCATCTGAACCAAGAGTGGCCAGAAGGTCGAGGATTGCTTGATTCCCAACTCTTTAAATAACTTACGTGTTTCCTGATCAAGCTTGGTGCGACTTTCCATGTCACGACCTGGATACATGTCACGTAATTCTTTGATGCGAGGTTGAGCTTCTTGCATCTTTCTTGAGGCAACCATCTGTGTCTGAAAAACTGGCAAAAGCAGGGTTCTAATCAAAATCGTGAATAGAATAATCCCGATACCAATACTCATGTCAAAAGACAAAAATCGAATGGTTTCAGCAAAAAAATAAACAAGTCGACTCCATAAATCTGCTGAGTCAGCAGTTACATCACTTGATGCATTACTAGTTGCACAGGCAGTCATCACAAATAAGGACAAACCCATCAAACTAGTTAGTTGTATTCTCTTCTTCACTCCTATTTCCTTCCTGGTAAATCTTCGCTAATCTTAATACATGAAGCAAGTTTTTTTCAAGCTCTGCGTAATCTAAGTTTTCAACACCTTTTCGGGCAATCACGATGAAATCGATATTATCTACAAGTTCATTTCTATGATCAATAAGAATGTGTCGAATTCTTCTTTTAATTTGATTTCTCATAACAGCGTTTCCCAGCTTTTTACTAACTGACAAACCCACTCGAAAATGTTCTTGGCTATTTGCTAATCTATAGATAACAAATCTTCGATTAGCTACACTCTCTCCCTCTTTAAATATCGCATTAAAATCTTTCTCTTTTTTTACACGAAAGCTTTTTCTCAAAAATCCTACTCCATCTAATAAAACTACTACTATTATACCATAAATTTTTAAAAAGCCAATAACAGCAAGGTTTGGAGCTATTTCCTGCAAAAATTGTTCAGTCAATCTCAAATTTATTTATCAGAAAATCCTATTTAATCCTCTATATTCACCTAAAACAAAAACAAAAGTCGCCCTGATGAGCGACCTTTGTCGGAGATTATTATGAAAAAGTTAGGATTACTATTAAATAAAGTTAGGAGGTCTTTATTTAATGATTATAGTATACAGGGTAAACCTTAAACCCAACTTAAATAACTTCTTTTTTATTAATTTTTAAAACTATGAATCGGAGCAGGGATTTGACCACCTCTAGCGATAAAATCAAATGACGACGCCTTATTAACTTTCATAACTGGAGCCGTTCCTAAAAGGCCACCGAATTCAATCATATCTCCTTCTTTCCCTTTAGGGATTATCCGGACTGCTGTTGTCTTCATATTAATCACACCGATTGCAGCTTCATCAGCAATCATAGCTGCAATGGTTTCAGCTGGTGTGTCTTCGGGAATAGCAATCATATCCAATCCAACCGAACAGATGGCCGTCATAGCTTCGAGTTTTTCAAGATTCAGAGAACCATTTTGTACAGCCGCAATCATGCCTTCATCTTCCGAGACTGGGATAAAGGCACCTGACAGACCACCAACTTGATTACAAGCCATGACACCACCTTTTTTGACTTGATCATTCAGAAGAGCAAGAGCAGCAGTTGTTCCATGTGTCCCAACTGTCTCCAAGCCCATTTCCTCAAGAACACGAGCTACAGAGTCTCCTACTGCTGGAGTCGGTGCTAAACTCAAATCTACAATCCCAAATTCTACACCCAGTCTCTCGCTAGCCATTTGGCCGACTAGTTGACCAATCCGAGTGATTTTAAAGGCTGTCTTCTTGACCGTTTCAGCAACAACATCAAAACTCTGACCCCGTACCTTTTCTAAGGCCCGTTTGACAACACCTGGTCCTGAGACTCCGACATTGATGATAACATCTGCTTCACCAACACCATGAAAGGCGCCTGCCATAAAAGGATTGTCCTCTACGGCGTTGGCAAAGACTACCAACTTGGCTGCACCCATATCCGATAGGTTTGCCGTTTCCTTGATGATG
This sequence comes from Streptococcus timonensis, assembly GCF_047460355.1. Taxonomy (GTDB): domain Bacteria; phylum Bacillota; class Bacilli; order Lactobacillales; family Streptococcaceae; genus Streptococcus; species Streptococcus timonensis_A. The sequence continues at coordinate 19,177 of NZ_JASHGL010000005.1, forward strand.
CGTCCCATATCCGCAACTGCTGTCATATTAATTCCAGACTTGGTTGATCCAATATTAACTGACGAGCAAACCTTATCCGTTTCTGCTAAGGCACGGGGTATAGAATTGATGAGAATCTCATCTCCTTTTTGATAACCTTTTTGAACTAGTGCTGAAAAGCCCCCGATAAAATCTACTCCAATTTCTTTAGCTGCTCTATCCAAAGCTTTTGCTAGTGGAACATAGTCTTTGGCATCAGTTGCTGCTCCGATTATTGAAATCGGAGTTACCGATACTCGTTTGTTAACAATTGGAATCCCTAATTCTGCTGCAATTTCGTCTCCTACTGAAACAAGATTAGCAGCTTTTCTAGTGATTTTCTCATATATTTTTTCTGCCGTACGTTCAATATCAGGGTCAATACAGTCCAAAAGGGAAATGCCCATGGTGATGGTCCTGATATCAAAATGCTGCTCTTCAATCATCGCAATGGTTTCGGTTACTTGTCTAATATCCATACGTACCTCCTAGATATTATACATGGCATCAAAAATTGCTGCACTTTGAATATTGATTTTTACATTTAGACTTTGGCCAAAGGTTTCAAACTCAGTTCTAAGAGCGGTAAAATCCTGTTTTTCATCACTTGAAACAACTGCCATCATCGTGAAATATTCGTTTAAAACAGTTTGCGAAATATCATCAATATTTAAACCTAATTCTGCAATTTTACTTGCTACACCCGCAACAATACCAGTCTTATCTTTTCCAACAACTGTAATAATAGCTTTCATTGTTATGCTCCAATTCTTCAATTAGTCGGAAGTCAAAATATTACCGACTTTCTTTGTTCCTAGTATAGCATATTTACAATTAAAATACGCAAAAACGCCTGCTTACGAAATTGTTCTTAAGTAAAAAACAATTTCGTAAACAAGCGTCTACCCATTCATCTTATGATGAGTGTTCCCGCTAGGATTGAAATCCTAGCGGTAGACCAGAGCTAGACTAAGAGCACGAGGCTCCATCATCATAACACTCAACAAAATTGATGATTTTATACTAATTCAATGATCGCCATTGGCGCTGCATCACCACGACGTGGTTCAGTTTTAAGGATACGAGTGTATCCACCGTTACGCTCAGCATAACGAGGTGCGATTTCTGAGAACAATTTTTGAAGTGCTGTAGTAGAAGTGTACTTGTCAGTTGCTTCATCATAGTTTTCAGATGCGATTTCATTACGTACGAAAGCTGCTGCTTGACGACGTGCATGCAAATCACCACGTTTACCTAGAGTAATCATTTTTTCAACAGTTTTACGGATTTCTTTAGCACGAGCTTCAGTTGTCACGATTGATTCGTTGATCAAAAGGTCAGTTGTCAAATCGCGAAGCATTGCTTTACGTTGTGAGCTAGTGCGTCCTAGTTTACGGTAAGCCATGTATTCCTCCTTTATTTATCTTTTAATCCAAGACCCAAATCAATGAGCTTGAGTTTCACTTCTTCCAAACTCTTGCGTCCAAGATTTCTTACTTTCATCATCTCTGCTTCAGATTTTTCTGTCAAATCATGCACAGTATTGATACCGGCACGTTTCAAACAGTTGTATGAACGCACAGACAAATCAAGTTCCTCAATCGTACGATCCAAAATACGATCGTCTGATTCAGTATCAGCTTCTTTCATCACTTCTGTTGACTTCGCAATCTCAGTTAGATTTGTAAACAAATCAAGATGCTCTGTCAAGATACGTGCTGAAAGCCCTAAAGCATCTTCTGGAATAATTGTTCCATTTGTTAAGATTTCAAGGGTTAATTTGTCAAAACCATCATTGCTACCTACACGAGCAGGTTCAACCTGATAGTTGACTTTTGTAACTGGTGTATAAATAGAATCTACAGCAAGTGTTCCAACTGGGGCATTATCTTTCTTGTTTTCATCAGCAGGTACATAACCACGACCCGTATTAACAGTCATCGACGCTTTAAATGAAGCACCTTCACCGATTGTGAAAAGATAATGATTTGGATTTACGATTTCAATATCACTATCCGTTAAAATATCTCCAGCTGTTACTTCAGCAGGTCCTTGAACATCTAGTTCAATAGTCTTTTCGTCCTTAACATAAGATTTAACTGCAATCCCTTTAATGTTCAGAATGATTTGCATCACATCTTCACGCACACCTGGAATTGTGTCAAATTCATGCAACACTCCATCAATATCGATAGAAGTCACAGCCGCTCCTGGAAGAGAAGCAAGAAGTACACGACGAAGAGAGTTACCAAGTGTTGTACCATAACCACGTTCAAGTGGTTCAATTACAAACTTGCCATAATCTTTATTTTCATCAATTTTTGTTATATTTGGTTTTTCAAACTCGATCATTTAGTTACTCCCTCTTAAACGAAAAGCAGTGTAAAGGTAATGATTATACACGGCGACGTTTTGGAGGACGAGCACCATTGTGTGGCACTGGAGTCACATCACGAATTGCTGTTACTTCAAGACCAGCGGCAGCAAGAGCACGAATAGCTGACTCACGACCAGAACCTGGACCTTTAACAGTAACTTCAACTGATTTAAGACCGTGTTCTTGTGCAGATTTAGCAGCAGCTTCTGAAGCCATTTGAGCAGCAAATGGTGTAGATTTACGAGAACCTTTGAAACCAAGAGCACCAGCTGATGACCAAGAAATTGCATTACCATGCACATCAGTAATCATAACAATAGTGTTATTAAATGTAGCGTGAATATGAGCAATACCAGATTCGATATTCTTTTTCACACGACGTTTACGTGTTGGTTTAGCCAAGACTTTTACCTCCTATATTATTTTTTCTTACCAGCAATCGCAACAGCTTTACCTTTACGAGTGCGAGCGTTGTTTTTAGTGTTTTGTCCACGGACAGGAAGTCCACGACGGTGACGGATACCACGGTATGAACCGATTTCCATCAAACGTTTAATGTTCAAGTTAACTTCACGACGAAGGTCACCTTCAACTTTGATTGCATCCACTTCACGACGGATAGCATCTTCTTGATCTGATGTAAGGTCACGAACACGAATATCTTCTGAAATTCCAGCAGCTGCCAAAATCTTTTGAGATGTTGCAAGTCCGATACCATAGACATAAGTCAATGAAATAACTACGCGTTTGTCATTTGGAATATCAACTCCAGCAATACGAGCCATGTTTTCTCCTTTCTATCTTATCCTTGACGTTGTTTGTGTTTTGGATTTGCTGGGCAAATTACCATAACACGACCATTACGACGAATAACTTTACAGTATTCGCAAATTGGTTTGACCGATGGTCTTACTTTCATTTCTTATCCCTCCAAGTTTTTCGATTATTTAAAGCGGTAAGTGATACGCCCACGTGTCAAGTCATATGGACTCATCTCAACAGTAACACGATCTCCCGCTAAAATACGAATATAGTTTTTACGAATTTTACCAGAAACTGTTGCTAAAATCTGATGTCCATTTTCAAGTTCAACCGTAAACATTGCATTCGGCATGGTATCAACTACTTTGCCTTCAACTTCAATCACATCGTCTTTTGCCACGCAAAAGTACCTCCATAAATTTCGATTTGATGCCTCTAGACACAGAGACAACAATTATAAGTCAGACTAACTCAGTATAACATTTGTAGAGACATTTTGCAAGCATGAAAAACGCTTTTATTTCAAATTAGTCAATACTTTTTCGATATCTACAAAGACTTCATTAATATCTTTGTTTCCTTCAATATCATGTACTAGACCTTTGGCACGATAGTGGGCAATGATGGGTTCACCTTGAGCAATATTAACATCCAAACGACGTTTAACTGTTTCTGGTTTATCATCTTCGCGTTGGTAATAGTCTTCTTCTTTGTAATCAACTGGTGGGTTGAAAACCTTGTGGAAGGTTTCACCTGTTTCGCGGTGGATGATACGGCCACTCAAACGTTCCAAGAGACAATCCGGGTTTACTTCAATATTGATGACACCTTCAAGTTCGATACCAAGTTCAGCCAAGATTTGGTCCAAAGCATGAGCTTGTTCAATGGTACGTGGGTAACCATCCAACAAGAAACCTGCTTCTTTAATATCATCCTGAGCAAGACGTTCTTTAACGATTCCGTTAGTTACTTCATCTGGAACTAACTCACCTTTGTCAATATAAGACTTAGCAAGAACACCCATTTCCGTTTTATTAGCAATAGCCGCACGGAACATATCTCCTGTAGAAATATGAGCAACATGAAATTGTTCAACAATTTTTGCCGCCTGTGTTCCTTTACCTGCACCAGGTAATCCCATAATCAAAAGATTCATGATTCAATCTCCTTATTTTATTTTTAAATAGAAGTAAAAATTCACTTCAACTCCTATTTAAAAACAAAATAGAAGAGAGGAGATAAAAATCTGACAATGTCTTTGATTTTTACACTCCACTCTCTGAGCAATAGTGAATTTTATTTTCTATTACAATTATTCTGTTGTATTTAAGAAACCAACATACTTACGTTTCAATAGATAACCTTCCAATTGTTTGATTCCTTCAATACCAGTAGAGATAATGATCAAGAGACTTGTTCCTCCAAAAGCAACTACGTCTGAAAGACCAAATAAATCCTTAGCTACAATTGGTAAGATAGAAATCACACCTAGGAATAGCGAACCAACCGTTGCAAGACGACGAAGAAGTTTTGACATATATTCTTCTGTTCCCTTACCAGGTCGAACGCCGTGGATATAGGCACCACTCTTTTGTAAATTCTCTGCTGCTTTCTCAGGATTAATCTGTACAAATGTATAGAAGAATGTAAAGAGAATAATCAACAGAGCGTAAAGAGCAATACCTGTTGGGGCTGTTGTAGACAACAACTCCTGGGCAGTACGAACCCACTCCCAGTCAAGACCAGATGCACTTACAAATTGTAAGATCGCTGCTGGAGCCGCCGTGATAGAGCTGGCAAAGATAACTGGGATAACACCCGCTGGGTTAATTTTCAAAGGAAGGTATGAGCTAGATGGAGCTCCTTGGGCAACCTTTGTATATTGAATTGGGATTTTGTATTCAGCTTGTTGTACATAGGTTGTAAAATAGATAATCAACAAGACTGCAACAATCAAAATAGCGATAAAAATAAGGGATGATTGTAAGCGATCACTTGGTACATTGACAAAGTAATCAACATAAATTCCTTTAATCATATCAGGAATTGAAGCAACAATACCTGCAAAGATAATCATTGAAACACCATTACCATATCCCTTATCTGTGATTTGCTCTCCCAACCAGGTTACAATCATGCTACCTGCTGTTAAGATTCCTCCAATCACAAGGAAAACTTGTGGTGTAAGTGGTACAGTCAAAAGTTTAGCTCCAGACAGAGCGTTAAAACCAGCAGTAATACCGACTGATTGAACAAATGCAAGCACTAGTGCAATGTATCGAGTTGCTTGATTTAACTTTCTACGACCAACTTCCCCTTGTTTGCCCCACTCCACAAACTTTGGTAATAAATCCATTTGCAAGAGTTGGACGACGATTGAGGCTGTAATGTAAGGGCTAACTCCAAGAGCAAAAACTGAAAAGTTTTTCATGGCATTCCCTGACACCAAGCTCAACATATTTAAGAAGGATAGTCCACTCAAAGCGTTCAAGCTATTTGCATTTACCCACGGTACAGTAATACTAGTACCGATACGAAAAACAAATACGATAAAAATTGTAAATAAAATCTTTGATCGAACTTGCTTAACTTTGAGTGCTTCTCTCAATAATTTAAAAAACATAGGTCACCTCACTTAGATGACTTCAACTGAACCACCTTTAGCAGTGATAGCTTCTTCAGCTGATTTAGAGAATTTAGCAGCTTTAACAGTCAACTTCTTAGTCAACTCACCGTTACCAAGAATCTTGATACCTGATTTTTCAGCTTTAACAATTCCTGATTCTACAAGTACCACTGGAGTTACTTCAGCACCATCATCAAAGGCGTTCAATTGGTCAAGGTTAACAATCGCATACTCTTTAGCGTTGATGTTAGTAAATCCACGTTTTGGAAGACGACGGAACAATGGAGTTTGTCCACCTTCAAAACCAAGGCGAACTCCGCCACCGCTACGAGCTTTTTGACCTTTTTGACCACGACCAGATGTTTTACCGTTACCTGATGAAGTACCACGACCAACGCGGTTACGAGTCTTACGAGAACCTTCTGCAGGTTTCAATTCATGAAGTTTCATTTATTTTCTCCTCTTTTGTAAAATGCTAGCGCCGATAAGAGAGAAAAGGTTGTCTCTCCCATCAACTCGCCTATACATTAGTCATTTCAAATGACTATATCTAGTTTTAGGGGATGAGTAGATGCACATCCCCTAATTTTTTTAGTTTACTTCTTCAACTGTTACTAAGTGAGATACTGCAGTAATCATACCACGTACTGCTTGGTTATCTTCTTTAATAACAGAGCTGTTCAATTTGCCAAGTCCAAGTGCTACAACAGTTTTACGTTGTGATGGAATGCGTCCGATTGGAGACTTAGTCAAAGTAATTTTAATTTGAGCCATTTTATCCCCTTTCTTATGCCAAATCAGAAACTGAGATACCACGAAGGGCAGCAACTTCTTCAGCGCGTTTCAATTGTTTCAAACCTTCAACAGTTGCACGAACAATGTTGATTGGAGTGTTAGAGCCAAGTGATTTAGATGTAATATCTGCCACACCAGCCAATTCCACAACGGCACGTACTGCACCACCAGCGGCTACTCCAGAACCTTCTACAGCAGGTTTCAACAATACTTTAGCTCCACCAAATTCTGAAAGAACTTCGTGTGGGATTGTTGTTCCAACCATAGGAACTTCGATCAAGTTTTTCTTAGCATCGTCTACTGCTTTACGGATTGCTTCTGGAACTTCTTGTGCTTTACCAGTACCAAATCCTACACGACCATTGTGGTCACCCACAACTACAAGAGCTGCAAAACGAAGACGACGTCCACCTTTAACAACTTTTGTAACACGGTTGACAGCAACTACGCGTTCTTCAAATTCAACTGCATTGTCTTTAAATGCCATTTTCTAGTGTCCTCCTATTAGAATTTCAATCCGTTTTCACGAGCTGCATCAGCCAAAGCTTTCACACGTCCGTGATATAGATATCCACCGCGGTCGAACACCACTTCTGAAATACCTTTAGCACTTGCACGTTCTGCAACGAGTTTACCGACAGCAACGGCTTGTTCAGTTTTAGTTCCTTTTGAAACTTCTTTGTCAAGAGTTGAAGCACTTGCGAGCGTTACACCCGCTACGTCATCAATAACTTGAGCGTAGATGCCTGTATTAGAACGGAACACGTTCAAACGTGGGCGATCAGCAGTTCCAGAGAGTTTTCCGCGAACGCGACGGTGGCGTTTTTGGCGGAGTTTGTTTTTATCTGGTTTAGAAATCACAGTTTTCACCTCTTTAGTTTTAATTGTGTGCTATGCACAAAGTTGGTTAATAGCTTGGTGGTTGAAAATTAACCACTCAAGATTATTTACCTGTTTTACCTTCTTTAATACGAACGTATTCACCAACGTAACGGATACCTTTACCTTTATATGGTTCAGGTGTACGAAGGCTACGTACATAAGCAGCTGTTTGACCAACTACTTCTTTTGAAATTCCGCTGATAACAATGTTAGTTGGGTTTGGAAGTTCAAAAGTAATCCCTTCTGGAGCTTCAACTTCGTCTGGATGAGATTTACCAACAGCCAAGACAAGTTTGTTTCCTTGAAGTTGTGCACGGTAACCAACCCCACGCATTTCAAGTTGTTTCTTGAATCCTTCTGATACTCCAACAACCATGTTGTTCAAAAGGGCACGAGTAGTTCCGTGGATAGTTTTCATTTCTTTTGAATCGTTTGGACGGTGAAGAGTTACTTCAGTACCTTCCACACGGATTTCAATATCTTTTGAGAACTCACGAGTAAGTTCTCCTTTAGGTCCTTTTACAGTTACTACGTTGTCGTTGTTGATGATTTCAACACCAGCAGGCAACACGATAACTTTATTACCAATACGTGACATGTTTTTATTCTCCTGTTAAATTGTCAGGCCATAAAGGCCAGTTTTCACGGGGTTAAATCGATTTCTCGATTTAAAGGAACATTTAGATTTCAATTTCAAAGTGAATCTAGGCATCGTCTCGCAGGCATAACTTTGGGTTAGGCTAGAGACGATAACGAAGAGTCACAAAGAAATTGGGAGCTAAATATTACCAAACGTAAGCGATAACCTCACCACCAACATTCTTTTGGCGAGCTTCTTTATCAGTAAGCAAACCTTCAGATGTTGAAAGGATAGCAATTCCAAGACCGTTAAGTACTTTTGGAAGGTCTTCACGTTTTTTGTAGACACGAAGTCCTGGTTTAGAAACACGTTTCAAGTTAGTGATAACTTTTTCACCGTTTGATCCGTATTTAAGGAATACACGGATGATGCCTTGTTTGTCATCTTCGATGATTTCTACGTTCTTTACAAAACCTTCGCGTTTAAGGATTTCAGCAATCCCTTTTTTGATGTTTGATGCAGGTACTTCAAGTACTTCGTGTTTTGCTTGGTTAGCGTTACGAATACGAGTTAGGAAGTCTGCGATTGGGTCAGTCATAACCATTTTATTTTTCTCCTCTTACTAGTAGTTTGCAAGTTGCACTTGCTAGTTAATGTTTGAGCTAGGCTCAGAAAGTATTAGATACTGTCAAACGAGAGATACTCATTTGAACACGAGCTACAACCTGGGCAAAAAAGATAGATTTTTTTAGAGCATCGCTCCGGCACCAAATCTCCTATTTTTGCTATGATTGTTACGCTCTTTGTATCATGATATTACCAAGATGCTTTTGTTACACCAGGGATTTGACCTTTATATGCCAATTCACGGAAGCAAACACGGCAAAGTTTAAACTTGCGGTAAACTGAGTGTGGACGTCCACAACGTTCACAGCGAGTGTATGCTTGAGTAGAGAACTTCGCTGGGCGTTTGTTCTTAGCAATCATAGATTTTTTAGCCATTAGTTATACCTCCTATATTATTTTGCAAAAGGCATTCCAAGGCCTGTAAGCAATGCACGTGACTCTTCGTCAGTGTTAGCAGTAGTTACGATAACGATGTCAAGACCACGAGTTTTGTCAACGTCATCAAAGTTGATTTCTGGGAAAATCAATTGTTCTTTCACACCAAGTGTGTAGTTTCCGCGTCCATCAAAAGATTTTGTAGGAACACCGTGGAAGTCACGTACACGTGGAAGTGAAACTGAAACCAATTTGTCCAAGAATTCGTACATACGTTCACCACGAAGGGTAACTTTTGCACCGATCGCAACACCTTCACGAAGACGGAAGCCGGCGATTGATTTTTTAGCTTTAGTGATAAGTGGTTTTTGACCTGAAATAAGTGCCAATTCTTCAGCAGCTTTTTCAAGGCTTTTAGCGTTTGATACAGCTTCACCAACACCCATGTTCAAAACGATCTTATCTACTTTAGGCACAGCCATCACTGATGAGTAGTTGAATTGTTCTGTCAAAGCAGGAACTACTTCATTAAGATATTTTTCTTTTAAACGATTTGCCATTATACTTCTCCTTTCCTTCGTGATTAATCAAGCACTTCGCCTGATTTTTTATTGTAGCGAACTTTTTTACCATCTACAACTTTGTAACCAACACGTCCAGCTACACCGTTCTTGTCCAAGACTTGAACATTTGATACGTGGATAGCTGCTTCTTTCTCGACGATACCACCTTGAGGAAGCTCGTTAGTTGGACGTTGGTGTTTCTTAACGATGTTAACACCTTCGACGATAACTTTGTTTACTTTTGGAAGGGCAGTAAGGACAACAGCTTCTGTTCCCTTATCTTTACCAGCGATTACGCGAACTTTGTCGCCTTTTTTTACAAACATTAGGTTTCTCCTTGATTTTTCTTACGCCCATATGGGCACCCTGGAAAGAAATCCAGGGGACTAGTTTGTTTTTAAAAATTAAAGTACTTCTGGAGCAAGTGACACGATCTTCATGAAGCCACCTTCACGCAATTCACGTGCAACTGGGCCAAAGATACGTGTTCCGCGAGGAGTTTTATCTTCACGGATGATAACTGCTGCGTTCTCGTCAAATTTGATGTATGAACCATCAGCGCGACGAGCACCTGATTTAGTACGAACGATAACTGCTTTAACAACGTCACCTTTTTTAACCGCACCACCAGGAGTAGCTTGTTTTACAGATGCCACAATAACATCACCGATGTTTGCAAATTTACGTCCTGAACCACCAAGAACTTTGATAGTCAAGATTTCGCGAGCACCGCTGTTGTCTGCGACTTTCAAACGAGTTTCTGTTTGAATCATTTCAGATTTCTCCTTTCAGGTTTGATTAGATGATGACCGCTTCTTCAACAACTTCTACAAGACGGAATCGTTTTGTAGCTGAAAGCGGACGAGTTTCCATGATACGTACGATATCGCCTTCTTTGGCAACATTGTTTTCATCATGAGCTTTGTATTTTTTAGAGTAGTTAATACGTTTACCATAGACTGGGTGGTTACGTTTTGTTTCAACTACAACTGTGATTGTCTTGTCCATTTTGTCAGATACAACACGTCCAACAAGAACTTTACGATTATTGCGTTCCATTGAAATTTCTCCTTCCCTAGTCTATTATTTCGCTTCAGATTGAACTGTTTTGATACGAGCGATTTGTTTTTTAACTTCTTTCAAGCGAGCTGTTTGTTCTAATTGACCAGTAGCAGCTTGGAAACGAAGTTCAAACAATTCTTTTTTCAATTCGTTTTCGCGCTTCGCGAGTTCTTCTTGAGAAAGACCACGAAGTTCTTTAACAAATTCTTTTACTTCATTAAGTTTCATGCCTTCTCCTTATTCTGCTTCACGTTTTACGAATTTACATTTAACTGGCAATTTGTGGCTTGCAAGACGAAGTGCTTCACGAGCGATCTCTTCAGATACACCAGCAACTTCAAACATTACTTTACCACGTTTAACTGGTGCTACCCAACCTTCAGGTGCCCCTTTACCAGATCCCATACGAACCCCGATAGCTTTTGCTGTGTATGATTTGTGTGGGAAGATTTTAATCCAAACTTTACCACCACGTTTCATGTAACGAGTCATGGCGATACGAGCAGCCTCGATTTGGCGGTTAGTGATCCAGTGGCTAGTTGTAGCTTGAAGACCGTATTCACCGAATGCTACTTCTTTTCCACCTTTTGCTTCACCGCGCATTTTACCACGGAATTCACGACGATGTTTAACACGTTTAGGTACTAACATTGGTTATTTACCTCCTTTAGTGTTTTTACGAGCTGGAAGAACTTCACCACGGTAGATCCATACTTTAACACCAAGTTTACCGTATGTAGTGTCTGCTTCTTCCCAAGCGTAATCGATATCTGCACGAAGTGTGTGAAGTGGAACAGTTCCTTCAGAGTATCCTTCAGCACGGGCAATATCTGCACCGTTCAAACGACCTGATACTTGAGTTTTGATTCCTTTAGCTCCAGCACGCATTGCACGTTGGATTGCTTGTTTTTGTGCACGACGGAAAGCAACACGTTGCTCCAATTGACGAGCAATTCCTTCACCTACAAGGTGAGCATCCAAATCAGGTTGTTTGATTTCGATGATGTTGATGTGTACTTGTTTCCCAGTCAGTTTGTTAAGTTTTGCACGGAGTGCATCAACGTTAGCACCACCTTTACCGATAACCATACCTGGCTTAGCAGTGTGAAGTGAGACGTTAACTTTGTTTACTGCGCGTTCGATTTCGATAGTTGAAACCGCTGCGTCAGCTAGTTCTTTTTGAACGAATTTACGGATTGCAAGATCTTCATGAAGGTAATCCGCGTATTCTTTTTCAGCATACCATTTGGCATCCCAATCACGGATGATGCCGACACGCATACCAATTGGATGTACTTTTTGACCCACGATTTTACCTCCTTATTTTTCTGCAACAGCCACAGTGATGTGAGCTGTACGTTTGTTGATTGGTGAAGCTGAACCTTTCGCACGAGGACGGAAACGTTTCATAGTTGGTCCTTCATTTGCGAATGCTTCAGATACTACCAAGTTAGCTTTATCCAAACCAAAGTTGTTTTCAGCGTTAGCTACAGCTGAGTTCAAAACTTTCAAGATGATTTCAGCAGCTTTGTTTGGAGTGAATGTCAAGATTGCAATAGCATCGGCTACGCTTTTACCACGAATATTGTCAAGAACAAGACGTGATTTACGAGGTGAAACACGTACTGTACGAGCCATTGCTTTAGCTGAAGTAATTTCTGCCATTTATGTTCTCCTTATTTTCTACGTGTTTTCTTGTCGTCTGCAGCGTGACCTTTGTAAGTACGAGTTGGTGCAAATTCACCAAGTTTGTGACCTACCATGTCTTCTTGGATGTAAACAGGTACGTGTTTACGTCCATCGTATACTGCAATTGTGTAACCAATGAAACTTGGGAAGATCGTTGAACGACGTGACCAAGTTTTAATAACTTTTTTCTTTTCGTCATTAGCTTGAGCTTCAACTTTTTTCATCAAATGCTCATCGACGAAAGGTCCTTTTTTAAGACTGCGTCCCATTTTTATTTTTTCTCCTTTAAATGTTGTACCACAGCGGCTTGCGCTCTCAAGGAGCGCTACCGAGCTGGCGGAATGTCCTAGTTGCTTAAGCGACTAGTTTTAAATTATTTCTCGTTGCGACGACGAACGATAAGTTTGTCAGATTTCGCTTTCTTGTTACGAGTTTTAAGACCAAGAGCAGGTTTGCCCCATGGAGTAGATGGTGCTTTACGACCAACTGGTGCTTTACCTTCACCACCACCGTGTGGGTGATCGTTAGGGTTCATTACAGAACCACGAACTGTTGGGCGGATACCTTTCCAACGGCTACGTCCTGCTTTACCAAGGTTTACAAGTCCATGTTGTTCGTTTCCGACAACACCAACTGTAGCACGACAAGTTCCAAGAATCATACGAACTTCACCTGATTGAAGGCGAACAAGAACGTATTTACCTTCTTGACCCAATACTTGAGCAGATGCTCCAGCAGCACGTACCAATTCTCCACCACGACCTGGTTTCAACTCAATGTTGTGAACCAAAGTACCAACTGGGATGTTAGCGAGTGGAAGAGCGTTACCTACTTTAATATCAGCTTCTGGACCTGAAACGATACGTTGACCAACTTCAAGACCTTTTGGAGCGATAATGTAAGCTTTCACACCGTCAGTGTAGTGTACAAGAGCGATGTTTGCAGAACGGTTTGGATCGTACTCGATAGTTTTAACAACTGCTTCAACGTTATCTTTGTTACGTTTGAAGTCAACCAAACGGTAGAAACGTTTGTGTCCCCCACCGTGGTGACGGACAGTGATGCGACCGTTGTTGTTACGACCAGCCTGTTTCTTCAAAGCAACAAGCAATGATTTTTCTGGTGTGCTTGTTGTGATTTCAGCGAAATCCAAAGAAGTCATATTACGGCGACCGTTTGTTGTTGGTTTATAAACACGAATTCCCACGATATTTCCTCCTTAGATTATTCAGCTTCAGCAGCGAACAACTCGATTGCTTTAGAATCAGCTGCAAGCGTGATGATAGCTTTTTTAGTTTTGTTAGTAAAACCAGCATAACGTCCAACACGTTTTGCTTTTGGTTTAACGTTGATTGTGTTAACATTTGCAACTTTAACACCTTCGAATGCAGCTTCAACAGCTTGCTTGATCAAAAGTTTGTGTGCACGAGTGTCAACTTCAAATACATATTTCCCTGCTTCAAGTTGAGCCATAGAGCTTTCAGTGATTACAGGTTTTTTGATAACATCATACAAATTCATTATGCAAGAACCTCCTCGATTTTAGAGATAGCTGCTTGAGTAACAAGAAGTTTGTCACTATTTGCGATGTCAAGAACACTTGCAGTTGTAGCAGTCGCAACTTTCACGTTTGGAAGGTTACGAGCTGAGAGAGCTGCGAATTCGTTTCCTTCTTCAAGAATAACAAGGACTTTAGAATCGATGCTCAAAGCTGCAAGAACTTTTGCAAATTCAGCAGTTTTTGGAGCTGTAAATTCAAGAGAATCAACGGCTACAAATTTATTTTCAGCAACTTTTTCTGAGTAAACAGATTTAAGTGCAAGGCGACGAACTTTTTGAGGAAGTTTGTACGCATAGCTACGTGGAGTTGGTCCGAAGACGATTCCACCACCACGCCATTGTGGAGAGCGGATAGAACCTTGACGAGCACGTCCAGTTCCTTTTTGACGCCATGGTTTGCGTCCGCCACCTGAAACAGCTGAGCGGTTTTTAACTGCGTGAGTTCCTTGACGAAGGCTAGCACGTTGGCTGATGATCACATCAAACACAACAGATTGGTTTGGTTCGATACCAAAGATTGCATCGTTAAGAACAACTTCGCCCGCTTGTTTACCAGTTTGGTCGAATAATGTTACATTTGCCATTTTGACTGTATTCCCCTTTCCTTATTATTTACCAGCTTTAACTGCTGACTTGATAGTGATAAGAGATTTCTTAGCACCTGGTACGTTACCTTTGATAAGGATAACGTTCTTTTCTGGAACAACTTGTACAACTTCAAGGTTTTGAATTGTTACGCGGTCACCACCCATACGTCCTGCAAGGTTTTTACCTTTGAATACGCGGTTAGGTGCAACAGGTCCCATAGAACCTGGACGACGGTGGTAACGAGAACCGTGAGCCATAGGTCCACGTGATTGTCCGTGGCGTTTGATAACACCTTGGAAACCTTTACCTTTAGATGTACCAGTTACATCAACAATGTCTCCAGCTGCGAAAGTTTCAACTGTGATTTCAGCACCAACTTCCAAGCCTTCAACGTTTTTGAATTCACGAATGAAGCGCTTAGGAGCCGTGTTAGCTTTTGCTACATGTCCTTTAGCAGGTTTGTTGCTCAATACTTCGCGTTTGTCATCGAAACCAACTTGGATAGCGTTGTAACCATCTGTTTCAACAGTTTTAACTTGAAGAACAACGTTAGGAGTTGCTTCGATAACTGTTACAGGGATCAATTCGCCAGCTTCAGTGAAGATTTGAGTCATTCCCACTTTTTTCCCTAAGATTCCTTTTGTCATGAGAAAATAGTTCCTTTTCTATATTTTTTATTCAAAAAGTTTTTAACGAGCGTTTTTTATGCTCAAGGTTTCAAACTTTAGATTAAAGTTTGATTTCTACGTTTACACCACTTGGAAGATCCAATTTCATCAAAGCGTCAACTGTTTTTTGAGTTGGGTTGATGATATCGATCAAACGTTTGTGTGTACGCATTTCAAATTGTTCGCGAGAATCTTTATATTTGTGAGTCGCACGAATGATTGTGTAGAGGCTACGTTCAGTTGGAAGTGGGATTGGACCTGCAACTTCTGCACCTGTGCGAGTAGCTGATTCTACGATTTTAGCAGCCGCTGTGTCAAGCGTACGGTGTTCGTAAGCTTTCAAACGGATACGGATTTTTTTGTTTGCCATCTTTTTCTCCTTTTCGTCTATTTAAGATAATAGGCTAGCTCCACAAGAAAACCGACGCGCGTTGCGTGGCAATGCAACCGAGCGTGTCGCAACCTCTTGCATCAAAGCTAAGACTGTAATTTACAGCACCATAATAGAATAACACAAAGCCCCTGCGATTGCAAGGGATTTGATAGGATTTTTTAAATTTTTCGAATGAAACTGTTTTCTTATCGCTCCTTATCTCAAAAATGCATAAATGAAGAGCGGATTTTTATTTTTTCTTCTATATAATGTTCATTTAGATCTGAAAATTATCATTTGATTGATTTATCAAGATATCCGCTTTTGACTCAGTTTCTTTATAGTATTGCAGATACTGTTCTCGTCTCATTTTCTGACTAGCCAATATAAAGGATGCATCGCCATTTCTCACAGTCGTATCTCGAGCTAGACGCCTCTTTAATTCTGTCTCTTCATTCGTGTAGAAACAAACAGTTTTGTCAAAGAGTTCCTTTGGTAGAAAACCCACAGACATCCCTTCGACTATCAGAATTGGTTTTGATCCAGACAAGATTTCACTAGCTTTCCAAGGTTCTTCGATTGTCAAGACATCCATACCCGCCTGCAGGGCGAGAATATCTCTCTGCAAACTTGCTAGTTCATGCGCCACTGGCAGACAAGCTGTCACCTTTTGATCAGGTGCTTGTTTTGGTACTACCAGGTGACGTTCTGAGGTGATATAGGGATCTGTTTCTAGCAAATTTACTGTAGTAGAATCTAGGGCTTGATATAATTCCTGAGCAAAAGTTGATTTTCCTGAAGCTCCATGGCCGTAAATACCCAGCGTTCTTACTTTTCCAGACTCTATTTCTGATACTAGTCTTTCTATTAAGTCTTTTTTCTTCATTCTCTCTTCACCTGTTCATAGCTTTCTTTTCCGTCATTAAGCTTGTCCCAAATCACCACTTGCCCACTTTTGAGGGATTTTTGTACATCGATAATTCGTTGATTGGATGAGCCTCGGAATTGAAGCATAAGATTACGCTTACTTTTATCATATCGCCCATCGACAAGAATATCAATCATGGACAGGAGCTCCAGTTTATCTGGGGTCTCCAGCATCATCTCTTCCCATGTGTATCCCGTCCAAGACCAGATATCTTTTTCTGGCAATTCTTTCCGTATACGTTTCACGAGAGGTAAGAGAATACCCGTATTGAGGAATGGTTCTCCTCCTAGCAAGGTCAATCCTTGAACATAGGGCTGGGCAAGGTCTGCCATAATCTGTTCTTCTAACTCTGCTGTATAAGGAATGCCTGCGTTGAAAGACCAAGTCGCAACATTATAGCACCCCTCGCAGTGAAACATGCAACCTGCTACGTAGAGAGAGTTTCGCACACCTTCTCCATCGACAAAGTTAAAGGCCTTATAATCAATGATACGCCCCTTACTAAGCTCCTCACTTTTCCACTCGCCTGGTTTTGGTGTATTCCATGTCATGCTTTTACTCCAAGTCTATCCAATAGCGCTCCGTTCCATTGCGATTATCCTCATAGACACCACCATTAGCTAAGATAACAGCTCGGCTGGCAGGATTTTCTGTGCTACAAGTTACCAGTGCACGTTTGATGTTCTTTCCCTTAGCGACTTGTAGACCTTGGCGGAGAGACTCTTTGGCATAGCCCTTACCTCTTTCAGACGGTCGGATGGAATAGCCAATATGACCACCTTTTTCTAGTAAGTAGTCATTTAATCGGAGACGAAGGTTGAGAAAGCCAAGAGCCTGGCCTGCTACGTCAAAACTAACCAGCTGGATAGCAGGAACCCAGTTTTCAGGAATATTGAGTCCCGCTTCCGCTTGAAGATTTTCTTCTAGCCACTCTTCGTAAACAAAGTTCTCAGCATCCCAAAATCCGCCATCGTGGGCTGATTGGCTCTTTTCAAACTCTGCCATCATCTCTAAAACAACTTCTTTATCTGCTAATGTTGGTCTGCGTAGTATCATCTTTACCTCCAGCTAAGAGAAAAGCGAGAGCGGACTCTCACTTTTTCTTGTTCTTGTTTAAAAACTGTTCTCTAAGGTTAGCTACTCGGTCTTTTTTATTGCCTCCACCTTTCGAATGCTTTTCGTGGAATCGTTGGACCAAGGCCTTACCTTTATCGTCTAATTGATATTTTCCCATTCTATTTCTTTCTAATTTCTTACTTCATGCCCTGCTAATTTAATAGTAGAGCCATTCATGTGTTTAACACGCGCAGCAATTTCCTTGTGGCGACCATTCACCATCGGACGAGCTTGTGGATTCCCAAGATAACCACAGGTCCGTTTAACAACATCTACTGTTTTAGGATCATTATTCCCACAGTTAGGACAAGCAAAGCCTCTCTCAGTTGGCTCAAAATCTCCTTCAAAATCACACTTGTAGCAACGGTCAATCGGAGTATTAGTTCCGAGATAACCTACACGGTCATAGGCATAGTCCCACACAGCTTCCAAAGCCTTTGGATTTTGTTGGAGAACTGGGTACTCACAGTAGTGGATAAAGCCACCTGATGCACCCGCTTCTGGATAAACCTTTTCAAAATCTAGTTTTTCAAAAGGAGTTGGATTTTTGCGGACATCATAATGGAAGGAATTTGTGTAGTATTCTTTATCAGTAATATCTGGAATAGAGCCGAATTTCTCCGTATCCAAGCGACAGAAGCGGTCTGTCAAACTTTCAGACGGCGTTGAGTAGATAGAGAAATGGTACCCATATTGGTCAGACCATTCTTCTACTCGACGTTTCATATCGCGAATAATATCAAGGGTGAACTCTTTGGCTTCTGGATTATTTTCCCAATGATTACCAAAGAAGACTGTCGCCACCTCGTACAAGCCAATATAGCCCAGAGAAATAGTTGCACGACGATTCTTAAAGAGTTGGTCTACACTTTCTTCTTTTCCAAGACGACGTCCGAAGGCTCCATATTGATAAAGAATTGGTGCATTAGCTGGAGTGGCTTCCTTGGTTCTTTCCACACGGTAAACCAAGGCATCTTCCGCGATGTTCATGCGCTCGTTGAAGATTTCCCAGAACTTGTTCAGGTCGCCTTCGGATTCAAGGGCGATACGAGGAAGATTGACCGTCACAACTCCTAGGTTCATACGGCCCGAATTGACTTCTACTCCATTTTCATCCTTCCATCCTTGAAGGAATGAACGGCATCCCATCGGAACTTTGAAAGAACCAGTCAACTCGACAATCTTATCATAAGACAAGACATCCGGGTACATGCGCTTAGTTGCACACTCAAGAGCCAACTGCTTGATGTCGTAGTTAGGTGAGCCTTCCTCTAAGTTAAGACCTCTTTTAAGAGTAAAGATGAGTTTAGGGAAGATTGCTGTACGGTGTTCTGATCCCAACCCCTTGATGCGAATGTTCAAGATAGCCTTTTGAATTTCGCGTTCAAAACGATTGGTTCCTAATCCGAAACCAAGAGAAGTAAATGGCGTTTGCCCGTTTGAAGTGAAGAGGGTATTGATTTCATACTCTAGAGATTGCATGGCATCATAGATATCTTTTTGGGTTTTCTTCCAGGCGTACTCCTCACGCTTGCCAGGTAGTACCCATTCCTCTGCATCTTTGAGATGCTTTTGATAATTCTTCTCTGCATAAGGAGCCAAGACTTCATCAATACGGTCTGCTGAACAGCCTCCATACTGACTTGATGCAACATTGGCGATGATTTGCGAAATTTGAGCTGTTGCTGTTTGGATAGATTTGGGGCTCTCTACCTCCGCATTCCCAATCTTAAAACCATTTTCCAACATGCCCTTGAAATCAATCAAACAACAGTTGGTCATTGGTGTGTAGGGGCTATAATCCAAATCATGATAATGAATCTCACCTTTTTGATGGGCATTAGCCACATGCCTAGGAAGCATTTGAAGACCGATTGATTTCCCAACAATCCCCGCAGTCAAGTCACGTTGCGTGTTAAAAACATTACTATCCTTATTGGCATTTTCATTGACAACCGCCTGGTCTTTGTTAAGAAGTTTATGGATACTGAAGTTGATATCTGTCGCTTTTGAGCGCTCAAAATCTCTTTGAGTACGATAGGTGATGTACTCTTCTGCCAGAGCGTATTCTCTAGCTTCTAGCAACTCATGCTCGACAATATTTTGAATTTCGTAAATCTTAACACCTTGAGGGAAACGGCTATGAATTTCAGCAACAATCCGTTCAACCAGTCCATTCAAACGCTTCTCGACCAAGGGAGTCACATCCATGACTTTCTCAGCAGCCTTGTGAAGAGCTTTATCAATCTTATCTACATCAAACAAGACTCGTCTGCCGTCACGCTTCTCTACAAATAAAGTCGGACCAGGGGCAGTTTTTTCTTCTAATACGATCATACCCAGACTCTTTTCTAAAATATAATATCTAAGAAGTATTATATCACTTAAAAAATAAAAATCAATATCTTGTGCCAAAAAATAAATTTTTGTTAAAATTACACAAGATATTGATTAATTTATTTTAATTTGTAAATTTTAAATTCCTTGTAATCACCCTGAAGCGGCTGATAATTTTCAGCAAGTAGCTGCTCGACTTCTGTCCAAAGAGTTACTTTTGTATTTACGACAATCATGGTCGGCTGATTATCTCGTAAGTCATTGACCAACTTAGTACGATTTTCGGCAAGCCCCATATGTAAGATCGGTGATAACAATTGACTAGCTGATAGACGTTCACTAGACTGGTAAGAACCGGACTGGTTATCCCAAACATAAATTTTATCAGTTGTTTGCGTTTGGCTTTTTATACTAGTCTCAATACGAGCGAGTTCTTGATATTGTTCCACATGGATTACATAGCGTGACACGAATGGTGATACCAATAAATAAGTCATTGCAAGAATTGGTAAGTACCCAGTTCTTGTCAAATAACGACTCCACATTGAGGAGATATCTGCATATCTTGTAAGCCGACTGGAATTGTCAACATCTTGTACATGTAATGTTGTTAATACTAGGATAACTATAAAAGGAAGAAGAGGTACTAGACGACTTCCATGAATTGGTTCCGTAGAAAAAAGAATCAACGTCAACTCTAGGAGTAAACCCAATAGTGAAAATATGGATAGTATGTACTGACCTAGAGGTTTTGGTAGAAAAAGACTCATAAATAGGAAGGATAATCCTCCTATACCTATTACCAGCAAGCCATAAAAGAGTAAATTATCTACCAGGATAGAATTCGAGATAAAGTTCAAACTATCTATTGGATAGAGAATCTGACTAATAGCACTCCCAAAGCTTCCCTTGTAAACCGTGTAGTAACCAATTGGATAAAAAAGAAGTGAAAATCCTAGCCCAATTGCTAAAAGCTGGTAAAAACCACGAGCAAAATAGCGACGAACGAGATTAAATGCCAAGAGAGTAAAGAATAAAACTAGACTATATAAAATCGTAGTAAGAGGCACTAGGAAAAAGGCCAAGGAAAGACTCATACCTATACGCAAAAAACCTTTATCACTATCGGGCTCTGCCAGATAATGTGTCACTAGATCTAAAGAATAAAATAAAAAAGGAAGTGCAAGAATGGTCGCGTAACCTCCACCAAAACTGAGAGCTCCTGCCAGAAGATAGAACACAGTCAATGCTTGCGTGGATTGGTCATTCTGTTCTGTCAAAGCATAACCGGATCGGAATAGAAAAACTCCTGCTCCAAGCAAGGCTAACCAATTAAAAACTGCAAATAAAATACTGCCTTTAGTTATAGACAACAAGAAATAATAGAGCAAACCACTAGTCCCATAAAAGGCTGTATAGATTTCACCACCTTGATTCATGGCCCAAGCAGCATAGAAGTCCTGAACCTGCTCTAAACTAGTTAAACCAAGAAAGAACGGAACCACTGCTGATACTAATACTACTAATGTACTCCATATTAAAATTCTGAAAAAAGGCAGACGTGCTTGTTGTGACTCTTCAAACTCTTCTTGATTATCTCTTCCAACCCCCTCTTGACTTCTAGTCCATGATGGAGTTGATTCATCCTCTATTCTACCGTAAACACTCATACACTCTCTCCTATTTTATGATATGTTCTAGTATATCAAAAAGTCAAGTCCTTGTCAGCCTGCGGCGAACGTTTGTTTAATTTTTCACATATCTGAGAATAGCGTTCAATCTCATAAAAACGGTGAAAAGAGGTCTTTTTATAATCATACAAAAAATTTTTTTCTTCTACTGATATCATCTCTTCTCCTTTTCTCTTTATTCGAAAAAAGAGAAGCAATCTATCAAAAAAACTGAATTCCCTAAAAGAGAATTCAGCGTTTTGTTTTTAATCAGCTTTCTTTTCTAAATTTTTTGAAATACTTCGATTTTTACCTTCTAGATACACCATCAAAATGGAGATATCTGCTGGATTTACTCCAGAGATACGGCTAGCTTGGCCGATGGTTTCTGGATTAATGAGTTTGAACTTCTGGCGAGCTTCGGTTGCGATAGAATCAATGTCATCCCAGTCGATATTGGCTGGAATGCGTTTTTCTTCCATGCGTTTCATCTTGGCAACCTGATCCATGGCTTTTGAGATATAGCCTTCGTACTTGATTTCTGTTTCAATCAATTCGATAATCTTGTCATCTAACTCTTCAGCAGCAGGTCCGATGAAAGCCACCACATCTTGGTAAGAGACTTCTGGGCGACGAAGGAATTCCTTGGCTGTCACCGCATCTGTCAATGGCTTGAAGCCCATCTCCTCAACCTTAGCATTTGTTTCCTTGACTGGCTTGAGTTTGATGCTGTCTAAACGCTTCATTTCATTTTCAAATTGATTTTTCTTGATTTCAAAGCGAGTCCAACGTTCATCGTCCACAAGGCCAATCTCACGTCCCATCTCAGTCAAACGCATATCAGCATTGTCATGACGGAGAATGAGACGGTATTCTGCACGACTGGTCAAGAGACGATAGGGTTCAATGGTTCCCTTGGTCACCAAGTCATCAATCATGACCCCGATATAGCCATCACTGCGCTTCAAAATCAACTCCGGCTTGCCTTTGATTTTAAGAGCCGCATTGATACCAGCAATAATCCCTTGACCAGCTGCTTCTTCGTAACCAGATGTACCATTTGTCTGACCAGCTGTGAAAAGTCCTGAGATTTTCTTGGTTTCCAGAGTCGCACGCAACTGATGGGGCAAGACCATGTCGTACTCAATTGCATAACCAGTTCGCATCATCTCTGCATTTTCCAAACCTTTGATGGAATGTACCAACTCACGTTGCACATCCTCAGGAAGGCTTGTTGAAAGTCCCTGGACATAAACTTCTTCTGTATTACGACCTTCTGGTTCAAGGAAGAGTTGGTGGCGTTCCTTGTCTGCAAAACGCACAATCTTGTCCTCAATCGACGGACAGTAGCGAGGCCCTACCCCCTTAACCACACCTGTAAACATAGGCGCGCGGTGGAGGTTATTTTGGATAATCTCATGACTGGTACCATTGGTATAGGTCAACCAGCACGGCACTTGGTCTTTGACATAATCTTCATCACGTGAAGTGTAAGAGAAGTGATTTGGTGTTTCATCTCCTGGCTGAATCTCTGTCACATCATAGTTGATAGAGGAAGCCTTGACACGTGGAGGCGTTCCTGTCTTGAAACGACCGATTTCAAGCCCCAATTCCTTAAGATTATCAGCTAGGTTAATAGAAGCCAGACTGTGGTTTGGACCTGATGAATACTTAAGATCTCCGATGATGATTTCCCCACGAAGGGCTGTCCCTGTAGTCACGATAACAGCCTTGGCAGCATACTCTTGATGGGTAGCTGTACGAACACCGACAACCTTGCCATCTTCCACCAAAATCTCATCAATCATGGTTTGACGAAGGGTTAGATTTTCTTGATTTTCAACCGTCTTGCGCATTTCCTTAGAGTAAAGTTCCTTATCAGCCTGCGCACGAAGGGCACGGACAGCTGGTCCCTTCCCAGTGTTGAGCATCTTCATCTGGATGTAACTCTTGTCAATGGTTTTCGCCATTTCACCACCAAGAGCATCGACTTCACGCACAACAATCCCTTTAGCGGAACCACCAATAGACGGATTACATGGCATAAAAGCCAGCATTTCAATGTTGATGGTCGCAAGCAAGACCTTGCAACCCATACGGCTCGCAGCTAGGGAAGCTTCAACCCCCGCATGTCCCGCACCGATTACAATTATATCGTATTCTTCTGTAAAATTATAAGTCATCTCTTAACCTTTCAAAAATTTCTCGTAAATAAGGAACTATCTTCTCCTCCTCTAGAGCTTGATCCATAGTAACCCATTTAAAGTGTGTATGCTCTTCAGGATCTAATCTGATAATGGGCTTCTCCCCAACCCACTCTGCTTTATAAACTAAGCGAGTAAAGACAGTATCCTTAGAGGTATCCAGTTGACTATCTTCGTGAAGAAGTTTGAGCGAACCTCTATCTAGCCTAACTTCCGCTTCTTCAACACATTCTCTAAGAGCTCCATCTCGCGGAAGTTCACCCTTTTCAACCCCGCCACCAGGAATATCCCAGTAAGTTGGATAAACGTTGGGTTGTCCTCTTTTAATTTCCGAACGCTGAATAAGCAAAAAATCACCACCACTATGAACAAGCACATGGGCAATAAGCTTAACCATCATTTTCTCTCCTATTCTTCAAGGTGAATGTGTCTTAGTTGCCCGTCCCAATCTGGTAGGGCTGTTTTTAAAAAGGCTGGAACTAGCTGGATATTCTGGAGTTTATCCAAATCAATCCACTCACAGGGCTGCCTTTTCTCATCTTCCTGCATGGTCAATGGGGCATCCTCTAGCAGGTTCACCAGATAATGAAACTCGATGTTGTGATAGGAAACACCGTCCTGTTCAAAACGATTTTCAACCACGAAAGCTAGCTGCCCAGCTTGAGCTTTGACACCCAGTTCTTCCTTCACTTCACGGACTACCGCGTCTTCCGTTCTTTCATTGACTTGGATGGCACCGCCAATAGTGTAATACTTGCCCTTGTCTTTGGTAACTAGAAGCTTGTGATTTTGGACAATCAAGGCTGTCGCCCGAACACCAAAAACAGTATTTCCTACTTTTGTCCGAAAGTCTTGTTGAGTCATTTTTGCCCTTTCCCTTAAACGACACAAAAACAGTCAAAACTCGTAAGAAGTGCAGGACAAAAAGACCTGCAACATCCATGAGCTTTGACCATCATTTCTATTGCTGTTATTATTGTAGCAAAATGAGAAAATTTGTCAATCTATATGTACTAGTACTATGATTGGCGAATTGCTTCAAAAGCTCCTTTGTCAATCTCAACTGGGTCAGAAAAGGCATCCAGAACAATCCCTCTCACAGGAAGACTCTCCATCCCTTCCGCAGCAAACAAACAGTCCGTAAGAGGCAATTGCAACCAAGAAAATCGGTCATAATAGTCCTTGGGGATGTCCTGAATTTCTAAGAAGCAAGGATAAAAGTAGTCATCTCCCTTTTGCAGAATATCCGGTTTTAGGCGAGCGCCTTCTTGTTCGTCACTCTCATCCATCAGATAAGGATTGAAGGGAAGCCAGACTCTAGCTTGCTTCAATTCCTTAAACAAGGCCTCTATCGACTCTGTCGTTTTCTCCCTCAAATACTCTTTTTTATAGTCCAAGAGAGTCATTGACTTCTCTTTTTTAGCCGTTTTTTTCTTAAAAAACTGAAACATTCTCATTCCTCTTAGAAACTCTTAAATGTACTGACAAACTTGTCCATCGCGGTAGGCATTGTCAATCAAACCACCACCGAGACACTCTTCACCATCATAAAAGACAACTGCTTGTCCAGGTGTAATGGCGCGTTGTGGCTCCGCAAAGATGACCTCTGCCTTGTCTCCTTTGACATGTACTGTAACCTTAGAGTCAGGCTGACGATAGCGGAATTTAGCCGTGCATTCTAATGTAAATTCCTCTGGCATATCACGAGTAAAGTGGACTTGACTAGCCTCTAAACTGGTTGACATGAGCGAATCATGGTAGAATCCTTGGCCTACATAGAGGATATTCTTGCTTAAGTCTTTTCCAACAACGAACCAAGGTGCATTGTCACCGCCGTGTTGACCACCGATACCGAGTCCTCCACGCTGACCAATCGTATAGTACATAAGGCCTGCATGTTCTCCCATATCGCGACCATCCACAGTCATCATGCGACCAGACTGAGCTGGCAGGTAGTTGCTGAGAAATTCTTTAAAGTTCTTTTCTCCAATAAAGCAAATCCCTGTTGAATCTTTCTTCTTAGCAGTCGCAAGGCCTGCTTCTTCAGCTAGTTTGCGAACTTCAGGCTTTTCCAAATGTCCCAACGGGAACATAGTCTTTTGAAGTTGTTCTTGCGAAAGTTGGCTGAGGAAATATGTCTGGTCTTTGCCATTGTCCACGCCACGAAGCATGTGAACGATGCCATCCTCATCACGCGCCACTCGGGCATAGTGCCCAGTTGCCACATAGTCTGCTCCCAAGGTCATGGCATAGTCCAAAAAGGCCTTAAACTTGATTTCCTTGTTGCACATAACGTCTGGATTGGGCGTGCGTCCTGCACGGTATTCCGCTAGGAAGTACTCAAAAACGCGGTCCCAGTACTCTTTTTCAAAATTGACAGAGTAGTAAGGAATGCCAAGTTGGTCTGCTACCGCAGCCACATCCTTGTAATCTTCGGTCGCCGTACAGACGCCGTTTTCATCTGTGTCGTCCCAGTTCTTCATGAAGATACCGATCACATCGTAGCCTTGCTCCTTGAGCAAGAGAGCCGTCACCGACGAATCAACACCACCACTCATCCCCACGACAACACGTGTCTTAGAGTTATCACTCATGGTAAGTCTCCCATCTATTCGTTTATTTATACCCCTCAAAATTCTATTTACTAAGGCTTTCAATAGGATTTCTTCGAGTATAGTCATTTCGTTTGCTTTTAGGACTAGGCAACGAGTCGCAGGCATAACTTGAGTTCGCTCAAGCAGTCTGGGAGACTGATTGAGGTTATAAATCAGACAAGCTCAGCTTGCATCTCATTGCGAGTTAACGACGTAATAAAAGATAAATAAAATGACTAGTTCACGATTGAAGGTCGTGTGTGCTTCACGATTGAAGGTCGTTTGAGCAGTTTTCATTATAACATGCTTAGATAGAGAAGACAAGGAAGAGGCTGACAATCTATCACCCTCTTCTGTAAATACATGAAGATAAGAATACAAAAGAAATAAATTCATACCTAAATCTCTATTCTCTTTATAAACTTATTTTTAAAATCAACTAAAAATGATATACTGTAATAAGGAGGAATGCGCACATGATTCCATACATACACCATCATCCATGTGCGTAGGACTAATGTGAACAACTACAAAGATATTCTAAAATCAAAAAATACTATTTTTATTATTACACTTATTGCAGGCATTGGACTTTTGACAGGCTTGGTCATTCATCAAGAAAAGATCCAAGCAGAGAGAGGGAGTGTTGCTCTCGTCAACCATCAAAAGGATCATCAAGATGTTGAACAAGTAAAAAACGCTATTAAAAACTTCGATATCGATTCTGAAACCATTATAGAGGATTGGAAAAAAATCCAAGAATTGAAACCAACTACTGATGAAGGCAAAAAGACACTAGCAAACTTTCTTACTGCTACAGCCGATAAAGTCACAAATCACTATAG
Organism: Streptococcus timonensis; assembly: GCF_047460355.1. GTDB lineage: Bacteria > Bacillota > Bacilli > Lactobacillales > Streptococcaceae > Streptococcus > Streptococcus timonensis_A. The sequence continues at coordinate 46,416 of NZ_JASHGL010000005.1, forward strand.
TGAAAAAGCTTTGAAATTAGATATAAAGGATTCTGATAGCCAGTTTCAAGATAAACAAACACTTGAGACAACCATCACTTCCTTGCAAAAAATAATAGACATCATTAAAAACATTAATTCTGACAGCGACCAAGCTACTCTTGAAGAAAAGATAAAACCAATTCAAGAACTTATCTCTAAATTCCAAAAACAAGTTGAAGTTTTGACCAAAAAAGAAGAAACCACCCAAATAGAAACGACTACTAGAGATGCCAGACTAGAAGTCAGCCGTTCAGAAGATAGTAGCTATATTCAAAGCTATCCGGAAACAAATGGAAGCATATCTAATTCCCAAGCACCTGCAGCTGAGCATTATTCAACTGATAGTGCTAATAGTGGAGGAGATAATAGCGCTAATACAGGAGGTCAAACTGCTGATTCTTCAGGTTCTCAATCAGAGTCTAATAGCGATACAACCAGTTCGTCTAACTAATAATATAGATGACGAAATCCCATAAACTTGTATGCCCTCAGCACCAATGTTTATAATGGTCTCTCATCAAATGCAAGCACACAAAAAGAGCCGTATAAGGCTCTTTTTTAGGGCTCTATGATATTTGTAGTAGGTAAATTCCCTATAGATATTATGGAGCCAATTATTGATAAAAACTTTAGTCATTTTCGTCTCTATAAAAAAATTTTCTATATACCCTTGATAATACCAAAATTAATGCCAATATCATACCAAGAGCCATAATAATAGAATTTATTAGATTTATTTTAGTATGTCCAATCACTAGTCCAATAATTGGACTAGTAGACATGCTTAGATATAGAAGACAAGAAAGAGACTGTCAATCGACCAACCTCTGGTTTTAGATACAGTTCAAGTCCAAACTATTCTTTATAGAAAAAATTCCTATAAATTCGAGCAATAGTTAGAATACATACAAATATGATTCCTAAAATAGATAATACTATTTTCACAAAACTCATTTCCGAACCTATGACATATATATGAAAAAGAGGGGCTAGTCCTACACATACATACAATAGATAATTTATAAAGTTTATTTCACCAAATCCTGCAAAAAAATGTTTCATTTTAACTATCCCAATTTTACCTTTCGTCTTAATAATCCACTAGCAAATCTATTGACTTCTCTTTTTTTTTGAAAAATCTTAATAGCAAATTTACTCCACTTAATGCCACTAAGATTTCAATGGGCAAAAAATAGTAATCCCATATCAAATGAGAAATCAGCAATGTTAGAAATAGTATACAGTCAATATAACTATTCTTAAAATAATCTGTAATTACATAATACAAAAATGCCACAACCACTGAAATTAAAACAACCATCATAATACTATTATCCTTTCCTACTCACTAACGCTATTTCCAAAAGTTAATTTTTTTATGACTTAGTAATGAAATTACAATTAACAAAACACCTAAAATAAATAAAAATATTTCCCAAAATTGAGTTTCAGTTTTTAAAAAAGGTATATGATACATATTTTGAGTCATTGTCAATCAGAATGTCCTTTTATCTGTCAATAATCCTAGAAAATCTTGTCGTTTCAAGTTTGAGAAATGTTTGGTAAAGAGACTTCCCTTTTGAAGTCCATCATCTCTAACCTGCAAATAATAGCTCTGTTAGCTTGTTTTAATTGTCAAAAAATCGCCAAATACAAAAGCTCTTTCCCAGTTGCGAATCTCAAATTCTTTCATCTCTGATTTTGGAATGCAGATAAGTCCTTGCCGCAAATCGCGATGATGCTCATTTGTAAAAGTCATCCCATTTCCAAGATTTCTTATCAGTAGTTCATCTGGAGTCACCATCACCAGCGCTATTTTAGTTAAGAAAATTTCAACTGTTGGTGGTAAAATCGCCAAATTAAACCAAGGGTGTAAGTAGCGATAAGCTAAGAAATAATGAGGTTCCTCACCCAATCCTAGTTGTTTATATAAGGTCTTGACTTCACTATCTAACCTCGCTTCAAAAGACACATCTGAATGCTCTTCTTCCTTCTTCTGATTAAAATGACGCATCCAGACTAGGAAACCTATAAAGACTATGCTAAATAGTCCTGATAAGATATATTTTAAATTGTAGTTCATCACTTAACCTCCTGATTCACTACTCCGCCTAAAGAAGAGGCCTATTTATTTTGAAAATAGTTCCATCACAACTTTAAATAAGACTGGTGTCATTAAAATTAGGATAATTCCTATCACAAATATCATGACTACTCGAAAAAGCTCCTTATTTTTAAACATTTTTCCACCCCTTTTCTAGTTACATCATAATTCTCGACTAAATACAAAGTTAAGAATACCGTTTTTTGGTAGCGTTTACACAACTCGTTTCACTTATATTATAAATCAACATATATAACCTGTCAAGCAATTTAAGTAATAATCTAGATATTTTTAAAAAGAAGAATTATAGTTATATTTTGTGTATGAAAAAGATAGCTTCTGCTATCCTTATACATTCTCTGACTACTTATCCATCAGATATTGTTCTACCTTGAGTGCCATAATTTCATTATTTTCAATTAGATAGAGCACCTTAGCTTTCATATAATAGTCCTTAGCAACAGAGATATCAAGATCCTCTGTTACATTTCCCAACAAACAATATAAATCTGCTAGCCTAAAGCTACTATGATACTTGTTACAAAATTCAATCATCTCCAATAATAGCGCTCTGGACTTATCCATATCCTCCTGTTTCCAAAGGTGGTAACAATAATTGTATTTTATTTTGATATACAACTCAATTTGTTCACGCACACTGGTATCGATTTTTGAAAGAGCTACGGAAACCTGATCATATAATTGCTCAAATTTCTCCTTGTTCTCATCATAGCCTAAGAAAATCAGCAGAGTATTCAAAATATACAAGTAGTCTACTTTATCAATACTAATCCTACTGAGGATATCCTCTATTTTTGAAATAGCTAAGTTTAATTGATGTTCACATTGATAGGTTAGAATGGCATCTATCCAGTCCAGATAAATCTTTTCATCAAAAGATAAGGAAGTCTGTTGCTTTCTTTCTCCCTCAAAAGCATATTTCAAAGAGACATAATCTTGATTTTCCAACAATGTTTCAGACAACCTCTTGAAAGCAGACAAGCCTAGAAACTCTTTCGAAATTTCTCCTGAAAAGAAATAGTCCATATTTAAGCCCATTTTTTCAGATAATTTATATAACAAATCTGCTCCTGGCATATATTTGCCTTGTTCCATTCGACTTATCTGAGTTTGTTGGCAAATTCCTTCTGCCAACTCTTTTTGCGACCAGCCCAGCTCTTTTCGCTTATTTTTTAATCTTGTTGCTAATAATGCATGCATGCTAACCACCACTATTTATATTCTATAAAAACATTATACTACTTTTTGAGAAGATTATGTCATATTGTCTACAAGGAGTTAACAGGCTTCTCAAAATATTAAAAAAAGAGCCATTCAAAGCTCTTTCCCTATTTCTTAATACCAACCGTTGTTAAGCCAGAAGTTCTTAGCAGCTGTCCATGAACCGTAACGTCCTGCAACGTAGGCATCTGCTACACGTTCTTGGTTTTCTGCTGAATAGTCACCGTTCAAGTATGAATCTGTCAATTGGTAACGTCCGATGTAACGTCCGTTTGTAGCTGTGTAGCTGCCGCCTGATTCTTTTTGAGCGATCCATTCTTTAGCTTCTGATTCTGATCCGCTGACTGTTGCTGCTGGTGCACTGTAGCTTTCTTGTGCTGCCGGTGCTACTGGAGCTGGCGCTGCTGGTGCACTATAACTTTCTTCAGTTGCTGGAGTTTCTTCGACAACTTCAGTCGCTTCAGGAGCTGCTGAACTTGCCACAACTTCTACTGTTGCTGCTGCAGCGGCTGCAACTGTTGAAGGCTCTTGAGTTGCTGGTGCTTCACCGTTGATAACTAAAACTTGATCAACGAAGATAAGGTCAACATTTTTAATGTTGTTGAGTTTAGCTAATTTTTCAACTGTTGTGTTGTAAGTTTCTGCGATTTCTGAAAGAGTATCTCCAGGTTTTACTGTATATACTGTTCTTTCTTGAGCAAATGTAAGTGTTGGTGCTAGGAAAGTAAGCAAGGCTACAAATCCTACAAAACCAGATTTAATTTTATTCATTTAAAAGGTTCTCCTTCTTTCTGATAATACTATCTTACCTTAGAAATATTACTATCTCTTAACATTTTTGTGTAGAAATATTACAAGACTGTGTTTTATTTACCTATAAATAGCCTTTTTTTGTCACAAAAGCCACTACTTTCTACTATTTTAATGTATTTAAGATATTTTATCGGGGATTTGAGCCAAGGCCAGCAATCTTTGATATAATAGAAGCAAGAATTTTTTTAAGGGGAAACAGATGCAATCACTTCGTTTTCAATCTGTCTTTGATATCATCGGACCAGTCATGATTGGCCCATCTAGTAGTCATACAGCAGGTGCTGTCCGTATCGGGAAAATTGTAGCATCCATCTTTGATGATACTCCGACAGAGGTCGAGTTCCAGCTATTTAATTCTTTTGCAAAAACCTATCGAGGCCACGGGACTGACTTAGCCTTGGTTGCAGGAATTTTAGGAATGGATACGGATGACCCCCAAATCCCAAATAGCTTAGAAATAGCCCATAAGCGTGGCATTAAAATTGTCTGGACCATTCAAAAAGATAGCAATGCCCCTCATCCTAACACAACCAAGATTACGATTAAAAATGCTAAAAAGAGTATTAGCGTAACAGGTATTTCTATCGGGGGTGGAAACATTCAGGTTACCGAGCTTAATGGTTTTGCGGTTTCCCTCAACATGAATACTCCTACTATCATCATCGTTCATCAGGATGTTCCTGGTATGATTGCCCACGTAACTGAAGCCTTGTCTCGCTACGGTATCAACATTGCTCAGATGAATGTAACCCGAGAAAAAGCTGGAGAAAAGGCTATTATGATTATCGAAGTTGATAGTCGTAATTGTGAACAATCCATCGAAGAAATTCGTAAAATTCCTCATTTGCATAATGTCAATTTCTTTCAATAGGAGGAAGTATGTTTTATTCTATCAAAGAGTTAGTCGAGCAGGCTGATTTAGATTTCCAGGGCAATGTTGCCGAACTGATGATCAGCACAGAAAATGAATTAACTGGTCGTTGTCGCAATGAAGTTCTGCTCCTCATGGAGCGCAACCTAGAAGTCATGAAAGCTTCTGTCGAGCTCGGTCTCAATGAAAACAAATCTCGTAGCGGGTTGACCGGTGGAGATGCCGCCAAACTTGACCACTATATCCAAAAAGGTAACACTTTATCTGACTTAACGGTCTTATCTGCTGCACGTAATGCTATTGCTGTCAATGAACACAATGCCAAGATGGGTCTTGTGTGTGCGACACCGACCGCAGGAAGTGCAGGTTGTCTCCCTGCAGTTCTCACATCTGCTATTCAAAAGTTAGATTTAACACATGAACAACAACTAGATTTTCTATTTGCAGCAGGAGCTTTTGGACTAGTCATCGCCAACAATGCTTCCATTTCTGGAGCTGAGGGGGGCTGTCAAGCAGAAGTCGGTTCAGCCTCTGCCATGAGTGCTGCTGCCCTAACCTTAGCTGCCGGTGGAAGTCCTTACCAAGCAAGTCAGGCCATTGCCTTTGTCATCAAAAATATGCTTGGTCTCATCTGTGACCCAGTTGCAGGCTTGGTTGAGGTTCCCTGCGTTAAACGTAACGCCATGGGAGCTAGTTTTGCCTTTATAGCAGCTGATATGGCCTTGGCCGGTATCGAGTCGAAAATCCCTGTCGACGAAGTTATTGATGCTATGTACCAAGTAGGTTCTAGCCTCCCAACTGCCTTCCGTGAAACTGCTGAAGGTGGACTTGCTGCTACACCAACAGGCCGTCGCCTACAAAAAGAAATCTTCGGCGACTAATCTCAAGACTACTAGGAGAATCTATGTCATCTCTATCAGCCATATTTTTCGATTTGGATGGAACCCTTGTTGATAGCTCCATCGGAATCCATAATGCCTTTAGCTACACTTTTGACCAACTTGGAGTCCCCAGCCCTGATGCCAAAACCATCCGTAGCTTTATGGGACCCCCCCTAGAAGTTAGCTTCGCGACCTGTCTCCCAGAGGAAGAGATTGACTTAGCTATCCAGATATACCGCTCCTACTACAAAGAAAAGGGAGTTCACGAAGCTCAACTCTTCCCACATATCAAAGAATTACTTTCAGAACTAGCCAAGGACTATCCCCTCTATATCACAACTACGAAAAATACGCCTATTGCACTAACAATGACTCAAAACTTTGAGATTGATCACTTCTTTGACGGCATCTACGGTTCAAGTCCTCAAGCCCTGCACAAGGCAGATGTCATTCATCAGACTTTAAACAATCATCAATTAGAGCCAGAGCAGGTTGTCATTATCGGAGATACCAAGTTTGATATGATTGGCGCTCAGGAAACAGGGATTAAAAAATTGGCTGTTACCTGGGGATTCGGCGAACAAGCTGAACTTCTAAGTTACCAGCCTGACTGGGTTGCTCATCAAGTAGAGGATATTTTAAATCACTTGCAAAAGAAGGCCTAAGAAAAGACTCCCAAGTTAGAAGCCTAAACTCGGGAGTCTTATTTTGTTATGACTAAATAGTATCCACTAAAACAGCTCTTTTGTTTCATTTAATCAAAATGCGGAGCTTCATCTTGAACTTCTCTTGTTTCATCAGTTGTTGGTGCATCTAATTCCTTTGTAGGAAAAGCTAACAAGATTAAAAGGATAACACCATCCAGCGAAAGCACAGGAAGAAAGATAAAACCACTGAAGATAGCTAGCAGTGGAATCAATTCGAAAAAAATGAAAGCCCAATGGAGGCCCGCATCACGTAAACGACGAACTTTTAGAGCAAGACTAGGAATAAATAACACCATAAACAAAATGATATAAAGACTTAAGAAAGCTACGCCTGAAATTGGGTCTATTTCTTTTCCGGTATTCAAAATCATTTCAAAATAGATAATATAAAGTGGGATGCAAAAAATATTATTTATCAACCAAACCCACCAGAAATCGGAACGTGTTGAACGACCTGAAAAATCTAAAAAGCCTTTGAAAAAATTCTTATAAGCTTGAATCATAACCTACTCCTTTGTTATTGTTTTTTATCGTTTAGGATTCTTAATACGATTAGTAGGGCAACTGTGAAAAGATATAAAATACTCCCAGATCTTAAATTTAGACCTGGGAGTATTTTGAAGAACTAGCTTTACAGCCTAATAGATCTTATCAGCTAGATATCCTTTAACAAATTTATTTTAGTTCTTGTCTATTTCTTCAAAAGGTGAGACTTCTTGAGCTTCAACCGCTTCAATTGCCTCTACAACTTCTACAGCTTCCTCAGTTTGAACTTCTTTTACTTGGTTCATAACTGGAGTTGCTTCTTCCTTTGTTGGCATAGCCAAAAGTACTAGAAGAACAATACTACCCAGTGGAATGAATAAAATAAAGATAAGCGCCCAGTGGAAACCAGCATCACGAAGGCGACGAACCATCAAAGCAAGTGACGGCAAGAAAATTGCTAGACCAAAAATAAAATAGATAATAGCGATAAAGCCCAAAGTAATAAGAGCACTCTCATTTCGTGAGTTAGCCAGAGCATTTCCATATGATAAGAAGAAAGGAATATAAAGAATCATATTTCCAAGCCAAACCCACCAGTATTCTGAACGAGTTGAACGGCCTGCAAAATCTACATAGCCTTTAAAGAAACTTTTATAAGCGTTAATCATAAGACACTCCCTTTTATTGTTATTTGTTATATTTTACCATATCTGTTCACTTAGAGCAAATATGTTCAAAATCACCTAGAAATCCCTCTAAATATAGAAAAAAGATATTACCTGTCGCCTCCACTTAAAGAAGATTTGACGGATAATACCTTATTTTTATATTTAATCCACATGAGTTGTTTCATTAGCAAAGCCAATAATAGCTCTCTTTAATTCGGTTCCTCGCAATGTACGGAATTCCTCAATTTTTTGATCAATTGTTTCTAGAGGCATAACATTAACCTTACCGACAAAAATCTTATCCATGACTTGATTTTCTACTAACTCAGTCGATACTAGCAATTCTTCGTAGAGCTTTTCTCCTGGACGAATTCCGACTTCTACAATTGGAATTTCACTTTCAGTATGACCACTTAGAAGAACCATCTTCTTAGCCAAATCATAAATGCGTACAGGTTTACCCATATCCAGGATAAAGACTTCTCCATCCTTAGCATAAGCACCCGCATGAATCACCAAACGACTAGCTTCTGGAATAGTCATAAAGTAACGAGTCATTCGGAAATCTGTAACTGTTACAGGCCCACCTTCTGCAATCTGACGCTCAAAGACAGGAATTACACTCCCACGGCTACCGAGTACGTTACCGAAACGCACCGCACAGTAGGTAGATTGGCTACGCTGGTTAAATCCAGTAACAATCAACTCTGCAACACGTTTGGTTGCTCCCATTACATTCGGTGGATTGACGGCCTTATCAGTTGAAATCATAACCATTTTTGGCACTTTCGCTGCATCAACTGCCTTGGCAACATTGTATGTCCCAAGGATATTATTTTTAAAGGCTTCTTTTGGATTACGCTCCATCATAGGAACATGTTTGTGGGCTGCAGCATGGTAAACAATCGCTGGTTCGTACTGTTCAAATACTTGAAGTAGGCGCTCATAATCTTGAATATCTGCAATAACTGGAACAAAGTCAATTCCTTGGAAACTACGAATCAATTCATGATAGATGAGATAAATGGAATTTTCCCCATGTCCCAACAAGATCACACGCTCTGGATTGAAACGACTTATCTGGCGACAGATTTCTGAACCGATTGATCCTCCTGCACCAGTGACCAAGATGGTCTTATTATTGATTTCTCCTCCGATACGTGATTCATCCAAGCGAATTTCTTGTCTTCCCAGCAAGTCTGCAAGATCCAGTTTTTGGAAACTACCGACCGATGGATCAAGTCCTTGTACAACCGACTCAACTCGAGGCATCTTGAAGCACTTGACATTGAGTTGGTTACACATTTGCAAGATTCGTTCGTACTCTGATGGATCTAGGGAAGGGATCGCAACGATTACTTTTTCAACTCTGTAACGTTTTGCAAGTTCTGGTAATTCGTTATAAGAGCCGAGAACTGGAACTTTCCCAAGTTTTTGCCCTTTTTTCTTTTCATCATTGTCCAAAATACCAACCAACTCCAAATCACTAGTAGGATGTTGGTAACTATTCATGAAGAGGGCACCACCGTCTCCCGCACCAATTAAGAAGGTCCGACGGTGTTCTCCATCTCCAGTCCCCTTCTTACGTCTAGAGTAGATGAGTTGCCAAGTAATCCGTGGAAAAAGAATCAAGAAGGTTGTTAGCAATATAAAGAGGACGATAAAGCGGACAGAAAAGAGTGGGAGAAAGGCATAGCAGATCACATAAGACAAGATACTACTAATACTCACTCCGATGAAAATCTTCATGTAGTCCGTAATCTTGCTATAACGACTAATACTTGCATTTAGACCCCAAAATCCAATCATAATTTGATAGAAAAGGAAAGTCAAGCCCGTGTAAATCACATAGTCTGCTGGTGTGGGATTAATCAATCCATAAAACAAAATATAGGAAACAATGATTGATAAAACCATACTGGTGATGTCAAAAAATCCCCAGAATACTTGTTTTTGTTGTTTATTTAATACTTCAACCAGATCAATTACATAATCTGTCATTTTTTTATTCATGTGAATGGTATCCTCCTACGCAAAATCACATTTTCTAGTAATCTTCGGATAAATTTTTAAAATCTAATTGGCTTCAATTACTTGCTTTTTCTTAGAAGTTTTAAAAATATAAACTGTCGCACAAATCCTGGACATAGGGCAACGACAACCTGGATTAAGACACTTTTCAGATATTCTCCATAGGAAATCTGTCCACGCGCCTGCATTCTTTGACGTGCTTGGCGATAGAGTTTGAGATAGCGAAGACCTCCACGGCGTTCAAACATCCCCGCTCCCACGCGCACCTTACATAAGATTTGATCCACATTTCCAGTTCGAGCTCCAGCACTAATCATATTGAGCCAGAGAAGATCATCTTCCATATAAAGGCCATCCTCGTAGTTACCAGCCTTGAGCACCATTTCTTTTTTGAACATAACAGTCATATGATTAAAGGCACTTCTCATACGTTGGTAGGCAATGATATCCTCATGCTTAATCGGCACACGACGGTAAGACACAATCTCATCAGGTCGGTCGATAAATTCTGCAATGTGACCACCCAACAAATCCAAGTTCTCTGTTTCCATCAGATTGAACTGTTTCTCAAATCGGTCTTCAACGGCGATGTCATCCGTATCCATACGAGCAATAACATCATACTGGCACTGTAAGACACCATACTGAAGCGCCAAGCCCAAGCCACGATTTTGTTCAAGCGGACAACGCTTGACTGGAATTGTCGACTGTGCTGTCAATTTTTCCAAAACTTGATAGAGTTCAGGTGTCAAGGGACCGTCTTCAACAAGAACCACTTCACTGGGTTTAAGCGTTTGATTTAAGATACTCTCAACCGCCTCTTCTAGAAAGACGGGATTTTCTTTGATATAAACTGACATCAAGACGCTAAATTTCCGATTTTCAGACACAGTTTTTCTCCAATTTATAGATTTTCTTTCACTATTTTATCACAAATTTCTCTACTTTCCTATCTTTATTTGAATCCTGGGAAAAATCTAGTAAACAGTTTCAGGTGTTTTCAGTTTCAAATTCCCACTACCAAAGAAAGCTTCCCTTGTTCCAGCTTGACATCTCCTACAAAAAAACTTAAAATAAGCTGTTATTAAAATCAGCTATTCGAGGTTCACATGAAAAAACGATCACTCTTTTTTATTCTAGGAATTATCTTAATTGGAGCGGTCTTAAGAGCTCCTTTCACAGCTTTACCAACTGTTTTGGGAGATATTGCCCAAGGTCTAGGCGTGGAAGTTAGTTCACTTGGTGTTTTGACCAGTCTCCCTCTCTTGATGTTTGCCCTCTTCTCCTCTTTTGCAACTCGTTTGGCTCAAAAAATTGGACTCGAGCACCTTTTTACCTATAGTCTTATCGTATTGACCATCGGTTCAGTGATTCGTATCTTTAATCTTCCTCTACTCTATCTAGGGACTTTACTTGTCGGAGCAAGTATTGCGATCTTTAACGTGCTCCTTCCTAGCGCCATTCAGGTCAATCACCCACAAAAGATTGGCTTTCTGACAACCATCTATGTGACCTCTATGGGGATTACAACGGCTCTTGCTTCCTATCTCTCTGTACCCATTACTCAAGCAAGCTCTTGGAAAGGCTTGATTCTCTGTTTATCCTTGGTCTGCCTACTAACTTTAGTGGTCTGGTTGCCCAACCATCGTCACAATCATTTTCTAAAAGGAAGTGAGAAAAAACAAAAGAAAGAGAATATCTTAAAAAACAAGCAAGTTTGGGCTATAATCGTATTCGGTGGACTTCAGTCCTTACTCTTCTATACCAGCATGACCTGGTTACCTACCATGGCAATCAGTGCTGGCTTATCTCACACAGATGCCGGTCTTTTAGCTTCGATCTTTTCTCTGACTAGTATCCCCTTTTCGATGACTATTCCAAGTTTAACGACTCGTTTGTCCAATCGTCACCGTCAAATCATGCTGACAGTCATCTCTATCGCTGGATTGCTTGGAATTGCCATGCTCTTATACCCGAGCAACAGCTTCCTCTACTGGTTAGTAGCGCATCTCTTGATTGGTACTGCCTGTAGCGCTCTTTTCCCTTATCTCATGGTTTGCTTCTCCATCAAAACAAGCTCGCCTGAAAAGACAGCCCAATTGTCTGGACTTGCCCAGACCGGCGGCTACATTTTGGCAGCCATCGGCCCTACCTTGTTTGGTTATAGTTTTGACATGTTCCAATCTTGGGTCCCTGCTGTTTTGGCCCTCCTCGTCATTGATATCATCATGACAATCTCCCTCTTTATGGTGGATAAAACTGAGAAAATCCTCTAAAAAGGTTTTAGAATTTACCACAGATAAACACACTTTTCAAGCCAGACTGAGTCTGGTTTTTTTGGATCTTCACAACATTTTACAAAGTATAGATTTACCAAGCATACTACTCTTACTATGCGCAAAAATGATATAATAAAGCTAGGAAAACTTCGGTTACAATTTATTAGGAGTAGCACTGTTTGGGTACATAAAAGGTTATTACTTTGGGAATTGATAGTTGAAGCGATGCTAAAGTTGAAATTATAAACGTCTACATTTATAATTGTTTTAACACCATTAAGAAATTTTGATTAGATAAAAAATCTCGATTAACCAAGGACCATTGAATCATATAAGGAGAAATTTATATGCTAGCAAAAGCAGGGGACGTCTATTGTGTTTACAATTTCCATCTAAAAAAATACACAGCTTGTCAGATAACCAAGATAGAAGAGGGGGAGAAAAAGCCGCAGGCTGTCCTACTGTCTTTAGACTGGTCGGGAAAACAACCTCTTAGAGAAGAAGAACTATCTTCTTTGAAGCCACTCTATATAGATTTTATGTACTGGGAAAGAAACTTACATCTCAGTAATGTTGATATTCATGTACCGTCACATTATATTTTTATTGGTAATACAACACCATTAACAACCGAAAGCACAAACACATATGCTATGTTTTGGGGGAATGGTTACGATATTTATAGGCAACTGAAATGGCAAGAAATACCAAAAGAAAAAAGAGATTTATTTAAGAAAGCAGATAAAAGCAAGGAAAAAGTTTCATTTACAGGAAATGAGTGCCGTATCTCTAAACACAATATCAATGACGAGTGGACGCCTTTTGAAGACGCATTAGAATTAAAGGTCTTTCCTTGTTTATCTAAGTTGACATTAACGAGATGGCACAAAAATATATATGAGTATTTGCAGTCAACTCCTTTTATTACAGAACTAGTTCTTAAAAATCATGGACAAACAAAACTGGATTTTTCTAAGACATCCATACATCGACTTTCCATTGATTTGACAGGCGTAGAGGAACTTAGATTGAACGATGATTTGGAGGAGCTAGTCTTATTAGGAGACATGAGCGACAATTGTCAAATACTTGTAAAGGACCATGGAGCCAGCTTACGATTACAACTTGATCGTTCTCTACCTAAGATACTGGGATTAAAAGATTTAGGAGCCATCCATTGTTCGAATATTCTTGAAATAGACTTTGCACAAATCTTGAATAACTATCCAAATCTTAGGGAATTAAGATTGTGGGGGAAACCTGGTCATATTCTCAATTTCCATAAATTATCAGAGTTCAAAGAGTTAGTCATGTTTTCCACTGTTGATTTGTTTGGCTTTACTGCAGAGGATATTCCCAAACCAGAAGATTTACCTCGATTAAGCATGTTTTGGATGAGCAGCTTACCAGAAGAGGCCGCTAAAGTAGCCAAAAAATATTATAAAAAACAGCAAGACAAGGGACTGAATCTTTGGATAACAAAACCGAGAAAAGCTGAATGGCTAGCCCAAAACCTAGACAATCCATTTCGCTCATGGGATGGACAAGAAAATATTTCAACCGCAAACGCAAAAAAAGCAGCCTCTCTATATAGAAAGACTAGAGCAAGTCTTATAAAGCTTCTAGAAAACCCCAACGAGGACACTATGAAACACATAGAAGTCCTCATAAGAGAATATACTCAAGGTTTCAATAAAATGGACAAGCGTAACTGTTTTATTGAAACAATCGAGAGAGAGGATATCTATGATGCCCTGGTCGAGATCTTAGATTTACTACCTGAAGATTTAGGGATGGACAAAGAAAAATTTATAGAAATCTTTGATGAGCTAAAAGATTTTTAAATGAGAAACCTTTCTAGTTCATTCTTGAAACGGAGATTATCATGACTAACTTTATACAGACTATCACAGTCGAAAATCGGCAGGTCGACAAAGAGAATTACTTTACAATTGGCTACTCTCCTGAGATAGAAAAATCTTTACTGTGTGTTTATATTTCTTGGATTGCTGGTTACGAACGCTATTACGAGTTAGATGACGGAGATTTGGCTCTCTTTGAAAGCAAACGAGAAGAATTTCTCAAAAAATATGACAAAGAAATCAAGGTTTATCGGACTGAAAGATTGATTGGTTCTGGTGCCTTGAGGGATTACAATTTCAGTTCTTTGCCTGAAAATATCCTAGAAAACTTGGATAGCTATCCTCCATTTAATGGATATGTCTATCAAAACGGCATCCTCTGTGCTAGAATCAAGATTGAAGACAAGTATTTTTATCTTCCGCCCATTTATGATGAGGATTACAGATAAGCATTGCCTCAAAGTAATGCAAAACAGCCTCCAATCTTCTAGTTTTTGCTAGAAGATTTTTTATATATAAAAATTTTACACATATTACTTGACAGCGTTTCCATTTAGATGTATGATGTATGTGTAGAATAATTATATATAAAATTTTTATATACTAAAAAGGAGGTGCCCCATGTATTTTCCGACATCAGCGGCTTTGATTGAATTTCTCATCTTAGCCATCCTAGAACAAGGGGATTCCTATGGTTATGAAATTAGCCAAACCATTAAACTCATTGCCAAAATCAAGGAATCTACCCTCTACCCCATCTTGAAAAAACTGGATACCAACCGCTATCTGACTACATACTCTCGCGAATACCAAGGTCGGATGCGGAAGTACTACTCCTTAACAGAGATTGGGGAGGAGCAACTATTTGTACTCAGAGAAGAGTGGACACTCTACACTGACACTATCAACGGCATCATAGAAGGGAGCATTCGCCATGACAAGAACTGAATATTTGAATCAGCTTGAAGCCTATCTGATGAAGCTTCCTCAATCTGATCGCATTGAAGCCATGGATTACTTCAAAGAACTCTTTGATGATGCGGGTCCAGAAGGTGAGGAGGAGCTTATCGCTAGCCTGGGAAGTCCAAAAGAAGCTGCCCATGATGTCCTGACTACACTTCTTGATAAGAAAATAAACGAAGAAAATTCCAGCAAGAACGACCGCCATATTTTACGCATCGCTCTACTAGCCCTTCTTGCAGCTCCTATCGGAATTCCAGTCGGAATTGCTCTTCTCATGGCTATCATCGGGATTTTTATCGCTGCTGTCAGCGTACTTATGGCCTTCTTTGCTGTATCAGTGGCTGGACTAATCCTAGGAGGCGTTCTCCTATTTGAAAGCTTCTACGTTCTGGCTGAATCGACATCTGCTTTTGTGCTGATTTTTGGTGGAGGTTTATTAGCGATTGGGGCTTCGTCTCTAGTCTTACTAGCAACTTCTTATGTGACCCGTTTCTTTGGATTACTAGTCCTTCGACTTATCCAATGGATTCTTAATAGAGGAAAGAGAGGTGAAAGACATGCGTAAATGGACAAAAGGATTTCTTATCTTTGGTGTTGTTACCAGTATCATCGGTTTTTCAATGATAATCATCGGCATCCAAACAGACGGTGTCAGAGGCCTCCTTGCAATGTCACAAAAACCAGTCTTTGAGAGCCGAATGGAAGAGCTCGTTTTTGATCAAGATATTGAAAATCTTAACATGTCACTGACAGAACATTCGTTAGTCATTAGAGAATCTAGCGATGACAAGATTCACCTTCAGTATCACCCGACCATCTCTGAAAAAGAAAACCTCCAGCATTCTATCAAAGAAAAAACTCTTGAGATTTCTGACACCAAGTCAACGACACGTCGTTCTGTAGGTTCTAGTATCGAGGGAATCCTATTTATCGCAAGTGAATTCTCAAGTCGCAATAATGAAGTCGTTCTATCACTACCAAAAGGAAGAGAATTAAAAAATCTAACCGCCCAGGTTGACCATGGTATCCTTTCGATTGCCGATGTAAAACTCAGCAACGCCAAGATTCAGTCAAATGGCTATCTTCTTCGTATCACTAATAGCGAGATCAAAAATAGCCAGCTGACCACAACTGGAATTGTCAATGTATTTGAAACCAGTCTAACAGATAGCCGTATCCAAGCAGAACATCAACATATCTCTGCTGACGACATCCAAGTGCACGGTAAGGTAGAATTCGAGGCAGAAAATGACATCATACTCATGTTGTCCCGAAAAGAGCTTGAACGAATCAATCTCAATCTCTCATCAGAATACGGGGCTATCTATCATCGAACTCGAGAAGGAGTGAATCCTGTCCAGGGGAATCATGTAAATAATGACGAAGAATTCTCCAATCCTTACAAAGTAGAGAAAAAAGATACGCAAGATCTCCTCGTCGCAAAGGCAGGTCAAGATATCAACATTCCAGACGAACCGGATCGCTCACCCAATTCGAGAGATCATTAATCATAGTTAATCATTACTACTCAAACAAGAAATAAAAAGGAGGTCCCATCATGACTCAAGAATGGTTTGAAAGTGCTGATTTCGAGAAAACAGCCAACAATGATAAAAAAGATATCCCATCTAACCCAGTCATTCCCCAAGAAGAGATAAAAGAAAAAGAAGAGTTGCCGGTGGTTGAAGAAAATCTTCAAGTCAATCCTGAAGAACAAGAAGCTGACCTAGAAAAAGTAGAGAATGACGAACACGAAGAGATCGTGGAAAATACAGAAAAGATAGACAGGTCAGAAGAACCTGTAGAGACTGAAGAACAAGAAGAACTGGCAACAAAGACAGACCAAGCAGAAAAACCAGTTAAGGAAGCACCTCAGCCTTGCAAATCTTTGGAAAGTCCATTTGTCCCAGACCCTGTCCCTACAAAAACTGCAATTTTCAGGGAAGAAATGGCTGAATTTTGGACTTGGTTACAGGGTGCTATTAAAGAACCGACCTCTAGTGTTTACACAGATAAAAAACACAGTTATACTGCCTTTGCGCTCCTATCTATCTTTTCTGCTACGAGTTTCTTCTTTAGCATCTATCACATCAAGCAAGCCTACTACGGCCATATGGCAGCCATCGACTCTAAAGCTCTCCAGCATTTCCCTTCACTGAATCTCTTTTCTATCTTCTCTATCTTGGTAGCTACAAGTCTCTTCTTCTTTTCAATCCTCATGGGTGGATTTGTAGTCAAACGCTTTGTCGACCAAGACCGTAACTGGACACTGGAAAAAGCCTTGCAAGAGTATAGCAGACTCTTCGCCCTTCCTATCCTGCTCACGGGTATTGCGAGTTTCTTTGCCTTCTTTAATAGTCTACGTTTTGCAGCTCTTCTTTGCCTCATTAGCATCGGTCTGGTACTTCTTGCCAACCTCTATACCATCTCAAGACCAAGTAAAGATAGCCAAACCGACTCCTTCTATCGCCTTCTCTTGGCCTTCCTAGTCAACGGAAGCATCCTATTTCTCTTTTTCCTAGCAGAAATGGCACTGGTTTTTGATTATCTCCGAATCCTAGCTTTTATGTAAGATAAAATCCTGTCAGCTCTTGACAGGATTTTTTGTACACAAAAACAAGCCGTTCGGCTTGTTTTATTTTTCAGTTGCTAATGCTTCAAAATCTTCCCCTAAAACAGGTCCTACCACTATTTGATTGGCATCCAAATTCTGACAAAGTTCCTTTGGAAGAGCTTCTAAGAATCTTGCATAATCTAGTCTGGCTACTGCTTCATAGTCTTCAGGCTTAGAACCATCTCCAGATATTTTCACCAAGTCAATCTCCCAGATGACATCTTTACCTGCCAATTGCTCAATGTAAGGAGCAGGAACAACAGGCCCCTTCGGTAAGATAGTCTTAACTCCCTGGGCTAAATGGTAGATGCCGTGAATCTTGCCTTGGCCATCTGGGTAAAATCTGAGGGTTGCAAGATAAGCATCAGACTCTTGAACCTTTTTGGCCAGAGTTTCAAAACGTGTCAAACCATCTTGTTCTAAGAAAGCTTCCAAATCCGTCTTATTAAAATAAATAGGTGAAAGAATTCCTTGGCAGAAATATAGACGAGCAGCCTTGTCAGCTAAATAGTTTTTAACAGTTTCTTGGAAATAAAGATTCAAGTCGAAGTCCTCTAAACCTTCAACTGCTTCTCCTATCTTACTAGACAATGCTCGTAAAAGATCTTCTACAATTTCCCAGTCAGCTCTTGTGATAAAATCAGGAATAACAACTTGATAGCCTTTCTTGCTATCTTCATAGCTAACTTTAAAGAGAAATTGAGACTTACCCACAACAGCACACTCGATATACTCAAGGCGATTGAGAGGTTGACGGAGGTAGACAGCATCATAACTATGCGACTCTAAACCATCTACCAAGTTCAAGATAGACTTGGCTGTATAAATCTCCTGTTGTCCTATAATACTTTGTTTATTTGGAATCAAAAATGTTTTCGCCATAAATGGCCTCCTTCGAAATCGTTTACATATAGTATACACCATTTTCCTGAAAGATGCAGAAACAAATTTAAGATTTTTGAGTCAAAAGCATAGAAAAACAGCCCCTTGGGACTGTTTCTTTTTAAACTGCTGCAGCTTCGTCTAGGCTTTCACCAATCACAGCAAGTCTTTCTACTACATCTGCATGTGTTAGTTCATGCTCCAAAACATAGCGATTGCGTGGGTGAACACGGCATTCATGTGAGCAACCACGAAGGTACTTGTCTTCGTTTTCTTCTGACGTCAAGATACGACGGTTACAGAAAGGATTTCCACAGTTGACATAGCGCTCACATGGTGTTCCATCAAACCAGTCCTTACCAACAACTGTTGGATTTACATGGTTAACATCCACCGCGATACGCTCGTCAAAGACGTACATTTTACCATCCCAAAGCTCACCTTGAACTTCTGGATCCTTACCGTATGTTGCGATACCTCCGTGCAATTGACCAACATCTTTATAACCTTCACGAACCATCCAACCAGAGAATTTTTCACAACGTACTCCACCTGTACAATAGACCACAACACGTTTGTCCATGAATTTTTCCTTGTTGTCACGGACCCACTGTGGCAACTCACGGAAGTTACGGATTTCAGGACGGATAGCTCCTCGGAAATGACCTAGATCATATTCGTAGTCATTACGTGTATCTAAGACAACGGTATCTTCATCAAGTAAAGCTTCCTTGAACTCTTTTGGAGACAGGTAAGCACCAGTTGTTTCTAATGGATTAATGTCATTGTCAAAGTCATTGTCTTCAAGACCTAGGTGAACAATTTCTTTTTTGTAACGAACGAACATCTTCTTGAAGGCTTGCTCGCTTTCTTCGTCGATTTTAAACCATAAGTCTTCCATGCCTGGAAGAGAGTGAACATAGTCCATATATTTTTGAGTTGTTTCGTAATCACCAGATACAGTTCCGTTGATTCCTTCGTCAGCGACAAGGATACGACCTTTTAAGCCGATAGATTTACAGAAGGCCAAATGATCTGCAGCAAATTGTTCCGCATTTTCAATTGGAGTATAGAGGTAGTAAAGTAAGACACGAATATCTTTTGCCATAAGATTTATTCTCTTTTCTATTCTTAAATTTTCAGAATTTTTCATCTAACTATACTAGTATACCGACAAAGAAAAGCGATTGCAATTTATTTGACTGAAATTTAACCTCCTCTAACTAGGGCTAGTTTTGAGTTGCAATTCTACATCAAACTCAAAACAATAAAAAAATCCTTGGATAATTCCAAGGATTAATGTTTATGCTTTTTTAGCTTTAGACATGTAGAAGAGTTGGAGAAGAATACCAACGATAGCCATACCGATAACGATGAAGAAGGCCATTGTGTAGTCTCCTTTGTTGGCTTGCGCAAGACGTGCACCAAGCTGTGGACCAGCAATCGCAGCCACACCGTATGCAGTAAACATCCAACCGTAGTTTGTTCCTACATAAGTTACTCCCCAGTTTTCAGCAGTGATACCTGGGAATGAACCTAGGAATCCACCGAATGACAAGGCAACCATCATAACTCCAAGAATAGCTAAGATGCTACCTGGGCCTTTAAACAAGGCTGTAAGCAATAATCCAACAGCAATTGCTCCAAACATAGCGATAACTGTAGGGTAGCGACCAATCTTATCAGATACTGAACCCCAGAAGATACGTCCAAATGTATTAGCGATAGATACTAACATAACGAAGAGTGTAGCTTCTCCTACAAGTTGATACTGGTCAGAGATTGATGCAGCAGTACCGATGATCATCATTCCACCAGTAGCACCAAGAACGTAAATCAACCATAGAAGCCAGTAATTTCCATCACGAAGCATTTCTTTGTAAGTTTTACCTTCTGGTTGGGCTGACCCAGCTGCAGGCGCAGCCGCAGGAGCTTTCTCCATTACCAAAGAAGAAGTACAAATAACAATTAGAAGAATGATACCTAATACTTTAAATGTTGAGTATACACCCATAGAAGCAATCAAAGCTTTGGCAACTGGACCGATAATAAGTGGACCTAATCCGAAACCTGCCGCTGTCAAACCACCAGCTAGACCTTTTTTGTCTGGGAACCACTTAGTAGCAACTGAAGTAGATGCTCCATAAGCTGAACCAATACCAAGTCCTAAGACAACCCCGTAAGTGAGGTAAAGAATAGGAAGAGTGGTAGCAAATCCAGTAGCAAACATACCAGCACCAAAGAGAATACCACCTAGGAATACAAATTTCTTAGGTCCTACTGAATCGACTTTAGGACCAAAAATAATCATACCAACAGGTACCATTGCAAAAGAAATACTAAAGGCCAAAGAAGTTTGGGCTTGAACCCATCCTTGACTAGCATTGGTTTCTAGCAGTGCCTTTTGAAAGACTGACCAGGCGTACCCAGCACCTAGAGAGAGATTCGTTAAAATGGCTGCTGCCAAAATTAACCAACGATTGGGTGTTTTTTTCATATGAATAACCTCATGTAAAATTCTTATCCCTAAAGGGAAACTTAGACAAGTGTTGTCATTTCCTTATCTACCTAGCCTAGAAAATTTATCTAGTAAGTCTACGTAAATCAGCTAGTATATAAGCAAATTGCTTATATGAGAACACTGATTTAAAAGCTAGCTTTTAAGATCTCCTTAAATCAGAAGTTAAAGTAATTTTCACAATGTTAAGCGCTTTCATTGTCTTACACTATTATTATAAGCTAGATTCATTTAAAAATCTACTTAATTAAACTAATAGGGGTATTAGCTCAATTAAGCCCTATTCATATCTTATCCTATTATCTTTTAAAGAGATATTCTTCATGTTTAATAACAAAAAAGAATCACCACCCCATCTGGAAAAACCAGACAAGATAGTGATTGCTCTTTTAGGAATGAATACACGAAATCAATGATTTAAATAATTATTTATTTTTCAAGAATTCATCGTATTGTTTTTGCATTTCATCCAATACTTTTTGGTAAGCACCTTCAGATTTAAGTTTTTCCATCAATTCTGGAATAGCTTTTTCTGGGTCTACAGTACCAGTGTTGATAGCTGTATCGAATTGTTGCATAGTGTTAGTGATAGCTGAGATTTCAGATTTCACGTTGTCAGTGTTGAAGATGAATCCAAGCGCTGGAGATTCTTTTGCAGTTTCCAAGTCTTTCTTAGATTGTGCAATTTGTTCATCTGTAACATTTTCGTTGATGTAAAGGATCCAGTTGTTACCAGTGTTCCATCCTGACATGTGAGTGTTTCCTTTGTATCCATCAAGAACGCGAACGCGGTTTTCTTTACCTGCTACTTTCTCCCAGTTCTTGCCTTCTGGTCCATAAACAAGTCCGTTCAAGAGTTCTGGGTTAGTGTTCAAGAGGTTCAACACTTCCATTGCTTTTTCTTTGTTCTTAGAGTTATTAGAGATTACAAAGTTAGCAACTTGAGTTGTTTGGTTTTTCTTGATGAAGTTAGTAAATGGTTTGATTTGGATGTCTCTGTTAGCAACACGTGAAAGCAAGCTGCTACCGTAGTCAGCTGGTCCTACTGTTTCTTCGCGAACGAACCAAGTATCTTGAGTAAGGTCATATGAAGTGTCGCTTGTTGCTACGTCTTTTGGAATGTATCCTGCTTCATAGAATTTGTGAAGAGTCTTCAAGTGTTCTACGAAACGAGGAACTTCGTAACGGTTAACGATCTTAGTAGTGTCGCCTTCAAGGTCGATGACGAACGGAAGACCATTTGCAACTGGGTAGTCAAAGTTTTCTGATGGGATAAAGTTTTTACCAACAGCGAATGGCATTACATCTGGAGCTTTTTCTTTGATTTGTTTCAAGACTGGTTCAAGTGTTTCGTATGAATTTACACCTGAGATATCGATGCCATATTTTTCAAGAAGTGGACCATTGAAAGCAAAGTTTTGTGAAGATGCAACGTTAGCTGCAACTGGAACAGAATAAATCTTACCGTTTACAGTGTTACCTTTGATGTAAGCTGGGTCAAGAGCTTTGTACAGTTCAGCTCCTTCTTTCTTGTACAATTCTGTCAAGTCAGCATAAGCACCTTTTTGAGCGTTTACAACATAGTTATCTGCAAATGCGATATCGTAGTTTTCACCTGAAGAAGTGATAACTGACATTTTCTTACCATAGTCACCCCATCCAAGGTATTGGATGTCTAATTTAGCACCAACTTTTTCTCCGATGATTTTGTTTGCATTTTCTAGCAATTCATCCAAGTTATCTGGTTTGTCACCGATTTGGTACATTTTGATAACAGTTTTGTCACCTGAAGCTGAGTCAGCAGCTTTTTGGTTGTTCCCTTTAAGGTTTCCACAAGCTGCAAGGCTAGCTGCCAAAGCTACAAGACTAGCTGAAGCGAAAGCATATTTTTTCCAGTTTTTCATGATAAAAACTCCTTTATTTATTTTTATTTTAAACAATAGTTAGGATGAACCTCTCATCAAACGAGAAGCTCATAGGTGTGAGAAACTATGTTTCTCGGCTCTTTTTATTCTTTAACACCACCGATAGTCAACCCTTTTACAAAGTAGCGTTGGAAGAATGGGAATACTGTTGCGATTGGAATAGTTGCAACAACAACCATGGCCATACGTCCAGTTTCTTTAGGTAGGGCAACTGCAAGTTGTCCTGACATACCAACTGACTTGGCAATGTAATCCATGTTGTTTTGGATTTGCATGAGCAAATATTGTAATGGATACAAGTTGTCACTCTTGATGTAGAGGAGGGCGTTAAACCAGTCGTTCCAGAATCCTAGGGCTGTTAGCAGCGTAATGGTTGCAATACCTGGTAGAGATAGAGGCAAACAGATCTGGAAGAAGATCCGCGCTTCACTAGCACCATCGATAC
Organism: Streptococcus timonensis; assembly: GCF_047460355.1. Classification (GTDB taxonomy): domain Bacteria; phylum Bacillota; class Bacilli; order Lactobacillales; family Streptococcaceae; genus Streptococcus; species Streptococcus timonensis_A. Next base: position 69,728 of record NZ_JASHGL010000005.1, read on the forward strand.
GAGCAGACTCAAGAATCGCTTCTGGGATTGTCTTCTTGAAGAAGGAACGCATCAACATGATGTTGAATGGTGATAGAAGCATTGGAACAATCAAGGCCCAAATTGTATCACCAAGGTGTAGCAATTGAGTTACTACGATATAGCCTGGTACCAAACCGGCGTTGAACAACATACTAAGGAGTGCAAATACTGTAAAGAATTTACGGTACTTGAAAGTCGTTCTTGAGATAGCGTAAGCATAAGTTGTTGTGATAAATACGTTTGTAAAAGTACCAACAACTGTTACAAAAGTTGAGATAAAGAGTGATTGTAGAATCTTATCCTTAAATTGGGTTAAGAACTCAAATCCATCGAACCCGAATTTTGATGGGAAGAAACTATATCCGTGTTGAACAAGACTTGTTTCATCTGTAACTGAGATCATGATAACAAAGATGAAAGGCAAGATACAAGAAAGGGCAACTAATCCAGTTAAGATACTAAAGAAGATATCTGTTTTTTTACTGAAGGAGTGGATGCCGACATTATCAATTTTTTCTTTTTGAATATTTTTTGCCATTTACTCCTCCTTTCTAGAATAGTGCCGAATTAGGATCCACACGTCTTGCTAGCAAGTTTGATAGAATAACAAGAATCAAACCAACGACTGACTGATAGAGACCGGCTGCTGATGCCATACCGATGTCTGCCGTCTGAGTCAAGCCATTGAAGACGTAGACGTCCAATACGTTTGTTACGTTGTAAAGCTGACCAGCATTGTGAGGAATTTGGTAGAAGAGACCAAAGTCTGCACGGAAGATATTTCCGACTGCAAGGATGGTCAATACTGTCACGAGCGGTGCCAACTGAGGAATGGTTACGTTACGGATACGTTGCCACTTGCTAGCTCCATCCACTGTCGCTGCTTCGTAGTAAGTTGGGTCAATTCCCATGATAGTTGCATAGTACATGATACTACTATATCCAAAACCTTTCCAGATTCCTAGGAAAAGCAAGAGATAAGGCCAGATACCCAAGTCGGCATAGAAGTTAATACCTTTCATACCAATAGCTTCTAGGAAACGATTGATAACCCCTTTGTCAATGTTAAGGAAAGCGTCTGTAAAGAAACTGATGATAACCCATGACAAAAAGTAAGGGAACAACATAGTTGTTTGATAAATCTTAACCATTCTCTTAGAGCGAAGCTCACTGAGGATGATGGCAATACCAACAGATACAATCAAACCGATGAAGATAAATCCAAGGTTGTAAAGAATAGTATTTCGAGTGATGATAAAGGCATCTCGTGAACTAAACAAGAACTTGAAGTTATCTAGTCCGACCCATTTACTATTGATGATACTGTGAATAAATCCTTCACCAGTCATACGGTAGTCTTTGAAGGCAACCACGTTCCCAAATACCGGGATATAGAAGAATAAAATCAACCAAACTGTCCCTGGTAAGACCATTAAGAGAAAAATCCAGTTATCTCTCAAGGTTTTTGAAAACTTGTTCATAATTTCCTCCCTTTTTATTTTTTTTTAAACTGATAATATCAGATTTTTTAGACTTGATAACGTTTACAGGATAAGTATACTCCTATTTTAAGGTTAGTTTAAACTACTAATTATAGAAAAAACTCCACAAATTATTTTATGTGGAGAATTTTTTGTGTAAGAAGTAGGTTTCACGAGAAACATACTACTCATTCTGTTCACTATTTAGATCTAGGTTGTATAAATAGTCGAAGCTGTTGCAATAGTATGCCACTGGTTAGCAGTCGTCGCTGCGAAATCCTTGTCTGCGTAAAAGTCGGTAAACGGAAGAATTTCCACCTCTAGTTCGTCGATACGAGAAATTTCACCTGCTAGGTAGTTCTCAATACGGCTTTCAGCGCGCTTAATCCGTTGCAAAAGCCCTCCAATACGGATATCTACAGTATCCAGACCAAAGACCTTGTTTTCTTTCAACCATTGTTGGCTAAAGAGGGCATGGAAAGTTTCGATAGCACTTCTGAGTTTTGGCAATTCTTCTCTGGCGATTTGTTGCAAGCTGTCTTTATCATCTGCTTGATAGGCTTGACGGATACGTCGTCCCACATCAACCTTGCTACTTAAAATGGCATTCAACTGAGCCTGAGTTTCAAAGAGATAAGTGTAGATGCCAGCTTTTTCTTTAATGGCAGCAAGAGTCTCAGCTGCCTGGGCAAAGTGTGGTTTGTCCTGTTCAGGTGTCATGTGCTTGTCAAGGATCGGACAAAGCACGTCCTGATAAAAGGTATAGCGGTTAGGATTGATACCACTGAGATTATCTGGTAGGTCTGGCAAGAGATTGGCTAGGTCGATTTGCATGAAATCTTCCGCTAAGAGACCGGTATTGGTCTTGAAGTGGGCTGACAAACGTCCCAAATCATTTCTGTAGCTGAGTTCTGCCCAGATTTGTAGACTTGGCAGAATAGAGAACTGAGCTGTTTCACCACCATTATCTCCCCAACCAGTCACAATAACTTCTTTGATCTGATTAGCACGGCAGGCTTTGTTAGCCTCGATAGCGATTAGTCGGCTAAAATGGTTGTTAGGGGCAAAGCCAATCCACTTCCAAGCACCACCTGCAAAGGCGATGTCCTGACTAATCTTGTGGTGGTTGTTAAAGTTACGGTTGTATTTTTCTTCGCTGTCTTGGTAATAATCCCAGTAAACCAAGGTCACACGGTCTTTTAGACGGTCAAGAAAAACTCGTGTTTCCTCTGGAATTTCGACATCACGGTCGTACTGGCCATCTGCTGACATGAGTTTGAAGAACATATCGCTCCACATCTGGCAGTGGAAACCATACTTGTCTGCAATATCCAGCACGCGCTCCAAGTGTTGGCACATAAGGAGACTACGATCCACAACACCATTGAGAATCAAATAGCGACCCAAACCAACCAAGTGGGCTTCGTCCATGCCGATATTGACCTTGCGTGTCTGCAGTTTAGACAGAGTAGCAAACATGCCGTCGATTAGGTCGTAAACTTTTTCTTCGCCGATGAGGAGAATGTCCTCTACATCACGAAGTTGCTGGACTTCTTTGACACCCCATTTGACAAAGGCTGATAAGTGGGCCAAGGTCTGGATACAAGGAACAAAAGTCATGTCAAACTGCTGGGCATAGGCTTCGATTTCCTGTAATTCTTCAGCTGAATAAGCCCCACGGAAATAGCCAAAGTAAGGTTGTCCCTCAATCTGATAGGTGTCTTCCATGTAGAGCTCAAAGGTTGAATAACCCATCAGAGCTAAGACTTCAATCATATGCTTGGCAGATGCAACATTTAGAACCGCATTACGGGAACAATCCGCCATGTAGGCTAAATCTTCATAAGCCGCTTGCTCCTCAATCTCTACTCGATCACCTTCTGTTAAAGCTGTTGCTAGCACGGACAAGGCACGGTAGAGTTGGTGAGGTTTGCGATAAGTCAATTGATATTCTCCGCCCTCACCCTTGATAGAGATGGAAGCTTGGTCAGACTGAGCGACTGCCACTTCTACATCTGGTAGGGAAATGTGTTTTTGAAGCAAGTCTATAGCTTGCTCTTGTTTGGAACTAAGTCCTGTAAAAATTACCATTGATTTTCCTCCTGCAACCAGTTGACAAGGGCACCGTAGAGATTGGCATCTGCATGATAGGTGCAAGCTTGGATAACTGGAGTAATTGTATATTCTTCGTAAGTTTCTACAAAAGTATCTACCGCTTTTTGCACACCTTTGATAAAATTTGGATTTTGACTGATGGAACCACCTAGGCTGATCACATCTGGGTCGATTAGATACTGGATATTAAGAAGCCCTTGGGCTAGATTGCGGTTCATACGTTCAATAGCTTCTTGGCAAAGGGTATTGCCTGCTGTAGCTTCTTGGTAAACCTTACGGCCATCCCAGTCAGTCTGACCAGATTTTTCAATTACGTAGCGAACCATGTTTCCTGTAGAAGCTAGTTGCGACCAGTTGTTGAGCTTTTCTGCTGGTTCAATAGTTGTCATATAGCCGAACTCACCTCCCAAGCCATGGCGACCACGATGCAGTTTGCCATTGATGATCATAGCTCCACCGATTCCTGTACCAATCACAACACAGGCTGCATTTTCAATCTCGGGATGAGCTAGCAGTTCACTAAGTCCAACACAGTTGGCATCATTTTCTAGGTGGACTGGAATCTGGTAAGAGCTAAGGGCCTCATACCAAGAAAAACCATGGATGTAAGGTACCGCACTAATTCCCTCGATAATACCTGTCTCTTGATTGACCGCACCTGGAACGCTCATGGCAATACCTTGGTAGTTTTGTTCTGACAAGCGTTGGTCTAGCCAAACTAGTAAATCTTCTAGCGTTTCCGGAGTCGGCGCGCTTGCCTTATCCAAAATCTTTCCGTCAGGAGTCAGACTAGCAAACTTAATCCCAGTCCCCCCGATATCAATCGTTGCGATTGTCATATTATCACCAAAAAAGGGGCGATCCCGCAATTCTTCTCACTTGTCGCCCCTCCTTTCTTTTTATTCTTTCTTTGAAAGCTTCCTAGGAGAAGGTCTCGTTCTCTCTAGTATAATTCAAAATAGATTAAATTTCTTCTTTTTTAATTAATTCTGTACGAATTTCAAGTGGTGCCAATAGTCCTGAATGGACTGGGTATGGGCGTTCCAACAAGTCAAGAATGGTTTGTTGTTTTTCAGACACACGGATATTTTCTTGACTCATATTGTAGTAACGGAGGACATAACCTTCTTCATTCTCAGCTACCTTAAAGGCTGTTGGGCAGACTTGTGGCAAGTTCAGTGCCGGATGGTTAAAGAGGCTACCCGTTGCTGCAACGCTACCCTCTTGTTTTGCAACTTGAAGAGCTGTAAATGGCACCTGGAAGGCTTTGGCACGACGGAAGGCTGAGAAGCGTTCCCCTGCTTGGTGACATTCTACTGCAAATTCAACTTCGATATCACGCAAGCACTGAGCTTCCGGCGTTGGGAAGTAGCCCCAGTCACCGAGTTCACCTGAAGCACGGAGAAGGGTTACAGCCATGGTGTCGTCTCCAAGGATTTCGTATTCGTGCAATCCTTTATTGGATACGGTCACTCCTTTTACATCATCATACAAGCTGACAAAGGCTTGTTGGTGTTGTGGATTTTCAGGATTTTCCCAAGAAGCTGCCGGTTTATTTGGTCTTGTCACAACTTCATAGATGCTTTCAGAATCATTGCTTGGACGAGTGTTATGAGTTTTCACCAAGAGACGGATGCGATGATCCTTGGCTGTGTTGGTAAAGCGAGTTTTAAAGCGAATCTGTGGATTGTCCACAAAGACAGTCATTTCTGTTTCAAGAGGAATGGTTGTCAACTCTTCTGAACGACCTGCATCTCGTTTCATGAACTCGATGATACCTCTTTGTTCTGCATCCAATTTTTCATCTGCGCTAACTGGAATAGTCAAGTCATGTTTGAGCAAGATTTTGGCATAGCGAGCATTATTTTCTAAGACTTCATAACCTTTCAGTTGAGCATAGATTGGATCAGTTCCTTTTGGTTGGAAGTAAATGTACTCGTTACCAATATCTCCACGGTCCTCGAATTGGATGAAATCTTCGTAGGCTTCGTTAGTAGTCTTGTCGTAGAGTGTAATTCCTTCATCTACACTCACTGTTACGAATGGTGTATCAATGACTCCATTTTGGTAAATACCATCTCTGTATTCTACTTGACCTTCGACCAATTGGAAGCTTGCCCAAGAAAGCGGAGCAAGGTGGACTGGGATTGTCACGCGCACTTGGCGTGCAATATATGGTTGGCGGAATTTATCCTTAGGCAAAGTATAGCCAAAACTTGCTCCCAAGTCTTCAATCTTGGCTTCAAGGACATGGCCATCCAAATCTTCAACATGGTAATCTGGCAAGGTCACGGCTGCCATCTTCTTGTAACCTTCAGTCGGATGCAATTCTTTAAAATCACAAGTCACAACATCCACTACAACACTAACTGTATCAACCTTGTCATGTAAGGTTGTGTTGACAACGGTAAAGAGGTGGTCGCTTTGCGCATTTTGAGTAGCTAATTTACCCTTCCATTCGTTAAGAAGGTTAGTCTTAACAAAATTCCCAACTTGATTAACCTTGGCAAAACGAGTTTCCATTTCACGGTGAACTTCGTCAATACTACAACCACAGATACTATCGTGCGGTGCATTTTGCAGAAGTACTTTCCAAGCGTAGGTCAATTGATCCTTGTGGTTGTGTCCACCAGTGATAATGGTTAATGGTTCCACTACTTGCTCCAGCAAGTTGCTATTTTCTTGGAAGGCTTGTTTGAGATAAACACGTGAAGAAGAGGTATTGGCAAGGGTGTACCAGCCATCCGTTTCCTGGCTAGTCAACTCACCTGTGACCGTTGATAATTGTTCAGGAAGGGCACTTTCCACTGCTTGGACATATTCGTCAAATGAGCTATGAATAAAGGTCACGTCAGGGAAGAGTTCGTTGGCCACGCGAATGGCTTCACTCAGATTTCTCTGAACAGGCTGGTGGTCACAGCCGTTCATCATCAACCATTGGTTGGTCGATGCATAGTCACGAACGTCTGCTAATTTTTGCTTCCAGAAAGCCAAGGCTTCGTCTTTATCCACTGGAATTTCATTCCCGTTACTGTACCAGTTAGCAAAGAGAATACCGAGGACACGGCTACCATCAGCCCCTTGCCAGTACATCTCAGAAAATTGAGAGGTAAACTGTTCATCTTCAAGGACTTGGTTATCAAATCCGATTGGCTTGACACCGCGACCAAAGGCTGCTACGTGAATACCTGATTTTTGAAGGATTTGAGGAGCCTGCCCCATATTTCCAAAGGTGTCTGGGAAGTAACCAATTTGAGTAGATTTGCCCCATTTAGCACATTCCGCTTGTCCAATCAAGGTATTGCGGACGTTAGCTTCACTGGAAATCAAGTAATCATCCTGCAAGATATAGAATGGTCCAATCTTCAATTTGCCTTCGTCGATATAACGCTGCACCTTGTCACGGTTTTCAGGGCGAATTTCTAAATAGTCATCGAGGACAATGGTTTGTCCATCTAGGTGGAAGCTCTTGAACTCAGGATCATTTTCAAACAGATCAAACAGATTGTCAAAAAGTTCCACCAATTGCATACGGTGACTTTCAAAAGGTAGATACCACTCACGATCCCAGTGACTGTGAGAGATGATATGTACAACAACATTTTCCATGAGTAAAACCTCATTCTAACTTAAATTTAAAAATATATTTGTGATTCTTTCCTAGAATCAGTTGAGCGAAAACGTGCTCCTTATACTCAATGAAAATCAAAGAGCAAACTAGGAAGCTAGCCGCAGGCTGTACTTGAGTACGGCAAGGTGAAGCTGACGTGGTTTGAATTTGATTTTCGAAGAGTATTAGCGAATATCTAGGTAATCCAAGACCAATTCGCAGAACATCATGTTGGCCCAAGAGAACCATTCACGAGAGTAGAGAGTCGGATCATCTACGTGGAAGCTTTCGTGCATAACCCCTGTTCCGCCATCACAGGCAACTAGTTGGTCTAGCAAGTATTTTTTCTCAGCTTTATCTGTAGCTGTTAAGCCTTGGATAGATAGGGCAATCGGCCAGATATAACGATAGAAGGTATGAGAGCTTCCGAGACCGCTAGCGTATTCTCCTTGGTAGAAGTAGGGATTTTCAGGGCTGAGAATGGTGCGACGAGTTGCTTGATACACTTCGTCATTGACATCACAGTAACCAAGATATGGAGCAGCTAACAAACTTGGTACGTTAGGGTCGTCCATGATGCTGGCATTTCCTAAACCGTCTACTTCAAAGGCATAGATCTTCTCGCCCTTGCTGTTAGTCGTGTAGGCGTAATTTTCGATCCCTTCTTGTATTTCAGCTTGCAGGCGTTTTGCATCTGCAATGATACTCTCACTATCAGCTAGATTCAATGTAGCAAAAATTTCCTGGACATATCCCAAAACAACCACCGCAAACATATTTGATGGAATCAAGTAGCTATACTGACAGCAGTCATCACTCGGACGAAAGGCTGACCAGGTCATCCCTGTCACGGCAAAATTAGGACCAAAACCATCATTTACCAAGGTATCTTCCTTACGATCAGTATCACGAACGAAACGGTATGGTGAGTTATTGTGATCTTGCTCCACCGTCCAGAGATGGAGAATCTCCTTAGTCGCCGTAACAAAAGTTTCATCAAACTGGCTAGTCTCACCAGTTTCCTTCCAAAGAAGGTAAGCCAATTGCAAGGGATAGCAAAGCGAATCTACTTCATACTTGCGTTCCCAAATCCAGCCATTGAGGTCTGTATGGTCTGTCTCGTGATGACCCTTCCAGTTCTCCTCAATATTGAAAGAGTTGGCATAGGGATCCTTGAGAATCAAAGTCATCTGGCGTTTAACCAAACCAGCAATGGTCTGGCGCAAACTAGGGTCTCTTTTTGCCACATGAAGGTATGGTCTAAGCTGAGCAGTCGAGTCCCGAAGCCACATAGCTGGGATATCCCCAGTTAGTACAAAGGTCGAGCCGTCTTCTAAGATTTCAACTGTATTGTCTAAAGTGTCTGTGTAGCAACGTTCAAAGACATCCACCCATTCAGGATGTTCCTTGGCTCTCTCCGCTACCTCATCTAGCCACTCTCTGACGATTTCTTTAGAATAAACCATAAACTATTTTGCCTCTTTCAAACAGATTTTCATTTTCAGTATATAGCTTTTAGCCCAGAAAATATATACACAAATGTTAGTCATTATTCTACAAAATTGTTATATTTTGAAGTCATTTTCTAAAAGTATCCTTTTTCTGATATAATGTAGAAAACTACAGAAGGAAATCGCTATGAAACCTATACTTGAAACCATAGATACCCGATTTGGCACCGCGAGCAAGCATGTCTTTTCTCGGGGAAATACCCTACCATACACTGGAGTGCCTTTTGGGATGAATTACTTTGTCCCCCAAACTAGTGACCAGGAAGGATCTTGGTTTTTTGATCCCCATCTTCCTATCTTTCAGGGTATTCGACTAACTCACCAGCCTAGCCCTTGGATTGGCGACTACTCTTGGCTCTTGCTGACACCAGTAACAGGAGAAATCAGCGGCGACTCGCTCTTCCATCGTCAGTCTTCCTATAATCTTGAGCGTGCTATTTTCAATCCTCATTACCTCAGGATTTTTTCAGAGCGTTACCAGATTGAAACTCAGTTAAGTCCTACTTGCTATGGAGCTTCTATTCAACTAAGACAAACACAAGGCAAGAACCTCTCACTCTATGTTCATGCAGCTGATGATTTAACATTAGAGCAAGTGGATCATCGTACTATCGACATTCGACAAAGCGGATTAACGGAAACAAACAAAAGTCCCCTAGCCATGTTCACTGCCCTCACATTTTCAGTAGAAATCTTATCTATCAAGCAAGAGGGACAGGACTGGCGTATTGATTTGGCTGGAGTGGAAACTCAGGTCCAACTAGCGACTTCCTTTATTTCCAAAGAACAAGCCCTCTTTAATCTTCCTAAACAAGATTTTGAAGACACGAAAACAAACGCCAAAGCGAGTTGGGAAGATCTTCTAGGTCGTTTTGATGTCGTAGAAACTGGGCCAGTAGATCGAACATTTTTTGACCACTGCCTCTACAGACTTTTCCTTTTCCCGCAAACCTTTTATGAGGTGAATGAGCACCGTGAAAACATCCATATAGACCTAGCTTCAGGAACTATCAAGCCTGGTCTACTCTTTACCAACAATGGCTTTTGGGATACCTTCCGTACTTCATTTCCACTCTTTGCCTTGATCATTCCAGAGCACTATCGTCAATTTCTCGAAGGCTTCCTCAATAGCTATCGTGATACTGGATATCTGCCTAAGTGGCTTGCACCTGACGAAAGAGGAATGATGCCTGGAACCCTGATTGATGGTCTGATTGCAGATAGTGCTTGTAAAGATATGGCGCCTGAACTTGAGGAGGAATTTCTCAAAGCTATGCTTGAAACTGCGACTAAGGCTGATCCAAAAGCTATCAACGGACGACACGGTCTGGCCCAATACCAAGAGCTAGGCTACCTATCCACAGACTATCACGAAAGTGTCAGTCACACGCTAGACTATGCCTACAGTGATTTTTGCATCTCTACTTGTGCAGCAAAATTAGGTCAAGAAGATCTAGCAAAAACCTATGCTCACTATTCTAAAAACTATCAGAATCTATTTGATCCTGAAACAGGCTATATGAGGGCGCGTGATGTAGATGGCAATTTCCGTCCTGACTTTTCTCCTTATAGTTGGGGCCGTGACTACGCTGAGTGTTCAGCTATTCAAGCCAGTCTCGGTGTTTTACATGATATTTCTGGCCTTAGTCAACTTATGGGTGGAAAAGAAGCCTTTAGCAACTATCTCTTAAAAGCTTGTCAAAGTCTCCCACTCTTTGAAACGACGGGTTATGGATATGAAATTCACGAGATGAGCGAAATGGCAACAGTGCCATTTGGTCAATTAGCCATTTCAAACCAACCAAGCTTCCACATTCCTTATCTCTTCCGCTACAGTAATTATCCTCAGTACACCAGTCTCTTAATCAAGACTCTCCGTCAAAAAGCCTTTCGAGCTGGCTGGGATGCCTATCCAGGTGATGAGGATAACGGTAGTCTCTCCGCCTGGTATGTCTGGTCTGCTCTCGGATTTTATCCAACCTGTCCAGGAAAAGCATCTTACGACCTTGGGATTCCACTCTTTGATCATCTACGTGTCTATCTGGCAGAAAAAGAACAGTGGTTAGATATTCACGCGCATCAAAATCATGAACACTTCCACTTTGTGCAAAACTGCCAGTTGGATGGAAATGAAAAACAGAACATCAGCCATAAGGAATTGCTCAAAGCCCAAACTCTTAACTTTACCCTCAGCTGGTTGCCAAAACACGATTAAAAGCAGATTTATCTAGATTAGTTTTCCACAAGCTGTGGATAACTATCAGTTCTATCCATCAGATACATAAAAAATTCCCCCAACATGTTTGAGGGAATTTTTTCTTAATACTACGAATTCTTACTTGGCCTCATACCAGGTTACCCCTTCGTTCTCATCTGCGACGAGGGGAACACTGAGTTGAATGGCTTCTTCCATGGTTTGTTTGACAAGTTTTTTAATAGCTGCTAATTCTGAATTAGGCACTTCAAGAACAATTTCATCGTGTACTTGTAACAGCATCTTAGTTTGATAACCACCTGCTAGCAAGGCTTTATCTAGCTGAATCATGGCGATTTTGAGAATATCTGCAGCCGATCCTTGAATAGGTGAGTTGATCGCTGTACGCTCTGCAAAACCACGAACGTTAAAGTTACGCGAATTGATATCTGGCAACTCACGACGACGTTTGAAAAGAGTCTCTACATAACCCTTATCACGCGCCTCACGAACGACTTCATCCATGTAATTTTTGATACCAGGGAAGCGTTCAAAGTAAGTGTCGATGTATGCTTTAGCCTCTTTACGGCTGATACCTAGGTTATTGGATAAACCAAAGTCTGAAATTCCGTAAACCACTCCAAAGTTGACAGCCTTGGCATTACGACGGTCGTTCGGAGTCACATCCTCAGGACGTTCAATTCCAAAGACCCGCATGGCTGTCGAGGTATGGATATCAGCTCCCTCTTGGAAGGCCTTGATTAAGTGCTCATCCTTAGAGATATGTGCCAAAACTCGCAACTCAATCTGTGAATAGTCCGAGCTGAGGAGGACACTGTCCTCCCATTCTGGTACGAAAGTCTTACGGATAAGGCGACCTTGTTCCAAACGAACAGGGATATTTTGCAAGTTTGGATCCACACTAGACAGACGCCCTGTCTGAGTCAAATCTTGAACATAGCGCGTGTGAATCTTGCCATCCGCTAAAATCCAGTCCTGTAAACCAATCACATAAGTGGATTGAATTTTAGCAATCTGACGATAATCTAAAATTTTCTTGACGATTGGGGCAATAGGAGCTAAGCGCTCTAACACATCCACTGCTGTTGAGTAACCTGTCTTGGTTTTCTTGGTGTATTCTATAGGGAGACCTAGCTTTTCAAAAAGTAGTTCGCCCAACTGCTTAGGCGAGTTGATGTTAAACTCCTCACCAGCCAATGCATAAATCTCTTGAGTCAGCTTTTCAATGACAACTTCATTTTCAGCCTGCATCTCAAGTAGGGTTTCTTTTTTAACCTTGATCCCAGCGATTTCCATCTTAGCAAGAACAAGGGCCAGAGGTTGCTCCATGTCATAGAGAAGGTCTAATTGTCCGTTTTCACTTAACTTTTCAAGCAATACAGGCTCTGTCTCAACCAGCACAGCAACCTTGCGAGCCAAGTGCTCCAAGAAGGTTTCTCTCTCAGGGACAGCTTTCTTGACCCCCTTACCGTAGAAGGTCTCATCATCAACCAAATAAGTTTGGCCGTAGAGACTAGCAATGGTTGAAATTTCATTATTCTCTACAGTAGATAGAAGGTATTTGGCCAAGCGACTGTCAAAAGCAAGAGCCTGCAAGTCCAAACCAAAGCGATTTAAGAGAACTTTAGCTTTCTTAAAATCATAGACTTTCAGAGGTGTTTTTTCTAGAAAATCCTTAAGAATCTGATCTTGCAGAAGTTCCAGTTTATCTGTAGCATAGAGCTTGTCTCCACAAGACCAAGCAAAACCAACCAAGTCATCTGTATGGTAGTTTTCACCAAAAAGTTCAAAGTGAAAGATAGAGTCGGCACTCAGCATATCTTCACTCACTTTGTCCACCATGGTAAAATTCAAAGTCTCAGCTTGGTTAGTCTGAGAAGCATTCAAAGCCTGCTTGAGTTGTTTAAAGCCCATCTCATCGTAGAATTTACTTAAACTTTCCACATTTGGTCCACTATAGACCAAATCATCTAGACCTATCTCGATTGGCGCTTTCGTGTCGATGGTAGCTAGTGTTTTAGACAGAAAGGCTTGTTCCTTGTCATTGACAAGATTTTCCTTCATCTTTGAAGCCTTCATGCTGTCAATATTTTCATAAATACCTTCAAGCGAGCCATGTTCTAACAAGAGCTTAATACCAGTCTTTTCACCAATCTTGGTTACACCAGGGATATTATCTGACTTATCCCCCATGAGTGCCTTAAGATCAATAAACTGAGTTGGTGTGATTCCCATCTTTTCCATGAGATATTCTGGTGTAAAGGCCTCAAACTCGGCGACACCTTTCTTAGAAATCTCAACCACTGTATGTTCATCCGTCAACTGAATCAAGTCCTTGTCTCCACTAACGATCGTCACATCAAAAGAATCCTTTTCAGCCAAGCGACCAAGAGTTCCAATGATATCATCCGCCTCATACTGGGCTAATTCATAGTGGCGAATCCCAAGATGGTCTAGCAACTCACGAATGAAGGGGAATTGCTCCCGAAACTCATCCGGAGTCTTAGCACGGCCACCCTTATAGTCAGCATACATCTCTGTACGGAAGGTCGTTTTCCCCGCATCAAAAGCAACCAAAATATGACTCGGCTGGACACGTTCCAATAGGTGATTTAGCATCAGATGAAAACCGTAGATTGCATTGGTATGTAGTCCATTGTCATTTTTAAAACGATCCAGTTGCTGGTAAAGTGCAAAAAATGCTCGGAAAGCGACTGAAGATCCATCAATCAATAATAATTTTTTCTTGTCCATACACCCATTATAAAGGAAAGCAGGGAAAAATACCATTGCTAAGAGTTAGATTATCGGGGAAAGCTTATTGAGATGATTTTTCTATTCGCGCACCATTGCTGTCAACTTGAAAATCATCGATTGTCGTATCTACTGCTAATACTCCAGAAGTATTCACATAATAGTACTTCCCTGAAACCTGGAACCACTGATCTGTTTTCATAGCTCCTGAGTTTTCAAGGTAATACCAAATGCCTTTGTCCTTCAACCAACCCGTCTGCATTTCTCCAGACGATTTCAGGTAATACCACTTGGAACCGTCTTTTAGCCAACCTGTTCTCATGGCGCCACTTGTTTGGAAATAGTACCAACTTCCATTTATCTTTTTCCAACCAAGTGCGACTTTCCCATTTTCATAGTAATACCATACCGAACCTTGTTTTTGCCAACCATTCTTAGAGGTTTCCGTTTTAATTAAGGGGATATACCGTCTGTTCCCACTTCGTGCAATATAAGTAATCCATCTAAAACCATCTTTTTCAAAAGTTTGATCATAATGAACACTCATTCCGGGTTCGTAGTAATCGAAAATAGTAGATGCCAATGATGGCTGATCCATAATTGCTACTTTTTCTGTAAAGCGATGAGTCCCGCTAGATGCTATTGTAGCTTGTGGCTGAGTAGTTCCTCCACTGGAACTCCCCGCATCCTTAAAATGGATAAATCCAGTAATGGAATTTGCCTTTACTGTTCTACGATGATACTTCCCTGTATAATCATAATTATATTCCTCAATCTCAACCATATCTCCAAGGACATTGGAAACCCAAGCAACATGCCCATAATCCCCTATATCATACCAGGCAATTGCTCCGATGCTAGGAGTTTTATCGACATGATAGCCTTCCCTTCGTGCACGATAACCCCACTCTTTAGCATTGCCATAAGCTGCTGGTAACTCAAACCCGTTAACGCTACTTAATCGAAAAGCAGCGAAAGATGTACACTGTCTGGAATACATCCGCCACTTATCAATTTCTTGACTTCCATCTTTATAATAAAGAGGATAGTCATCTCCTCGAGCAGAGGAAGCCTGTTGTGCTTGGACAGTACTGCTTCCAAAAAGAATACTTCCTCCTGTGAGGAGTGCAATAGCTCTGACTAGGCCCTTTCTAACAGTTCTCCCCTTCTTTCTTTTAGTTTCACTAAAGTTCATGTCATCTCCTTTTTCAATAGATTTTTGAGGTCGCCCTCAACTATTCATTCGGGAGAAAAAGAAAAAAGTGAGAAAGATCTCACTTTGTAGCTATTAGTCCTGATCCAAGTAACGAATCAAGTTCTTTTCAGTTAAGATATCTGAGTAAGTGAAGGACTCTACATAAACATTAGCTTGTTTATCGCCTTCAACATCTCCAAACTCAACGATAAAGAGTGAAGGATACACCTCTATCAATTTACCTAACTTATTTTTTTGGCGTTTACGACCATTTTCTAAGGTCATTTCCACCACTTGCCCTTCATGCGCCTTGATTTCTTCTTTGATTTTTTTCATCTTGGCTACATCTGTAAATGCATCTGTCATCTTTGTTCCTCCCTCTTTGAAATACTTGAAAACTTGTTATATTCTTTCTGGAAAATCAACTCTACTGTTCCACGGGCTCCACTACGGTTCTTTTCAATAATGACTTCTACCTTATTATTTGGTAGATCTTCCTCTTCTCCACCAGCTCGATCATAGTAGTCCTCACGATAAAGAAAGGCTACAATATCCGCATCCTGCTCAATAGATCCTGACTCACGAATATCAGACAGAACTGGTCGTTTATCTTGACGTTGCTCAACTCCACGGGATAACTGACTAAGGGCAATGACTGGAACTTTAAGCTCCTTGGCTAAAATCTTCAACTGACGTGAAATCTCAGAAACTTCTTGCTGTCGGTTTTCTCGTCCAGTCCCAGTGATTAGCTGCAAGTAGTCAATCAAAATCAAGCCTAAATTGCCTGTTTCTTGGGCTAATTTTCTCGCACGTGAACGAATTTCTGTGATCCGGATTCCTGGTGTATCATCGATATAGATGCTGGCCTTAGCAAGGTTACCCTGAGCAATCGTATATTTACGCCACTCTTCCTCAGTCAATTGTCCTGTACGAATCGAGTGAGATTCGACCAAGCCTTCAGCAGCCAACATACGGTCAACCAAGCTCTCAGCCCCCATTTCTAGAGAGAAGATAGCAACTGTCTTATCTAACTTAGTTCCTATATTTTGAGCGATATTCAAGGCAAATGCTGTCTTTCCGACCGCAGGACGAGCCGCAAGAATAATCAACTCCTCCTCATGCAGACCTGTTGTCATGTGATCCAGGTCTTGATAACCAGTCGCAATCCCCGTGATGTCAGAAGTTTGTTGAGAGCGAGTTTCCAAGTTACCAAAGTTAAGGTTAAGGATATCACGGATATTTCTAAAGCCACTGCGATTAGCATTTTCGCTAACATCAATCAAGCCCTTTTCTGCCTGAGCAATAATTTCATCTACAGGTCTAGAAGCCTCATAAGCTTGATTAACAGAATCCGTCAATTTAGCAATCAAGCGACGGAGCATAGCCTTTTCTGCTACAATTTTTGCATAGTACTCAGCATTAGCAGAAGTTGGCACAGAGTTGATGATTTCAACAAGGTAGGATAGACCACCGATATTTTGCAAATCCCCTTGATTGTCTAAAATGGTTCGAACCGTTGTCGCATCAATGGCCTCCCCACGATCTGACAAGTCCACCATAGCCTGAAAAATCAACCGGTGAGCATACTTAAAGAAGTCTCGAGAGTCAATATATTCTCGAACAAACACGAGTTTACTCTCATCGATAAAAATAGCTCCCAATACAGATTGTTCTGCCAAAATATCCTGGGGCTGAACTCGTAGTTCTTCTACCTCTGCCATCAGACTTTCCTTCCTTTTACAAAATTGTTACCCAAGTTGAGTTTAAGCTTCTTTTACACGAAGGTTGATGACACTCGTTACATCCTGATAGATTTTAACAGGTACATCGATTAAACCAACTGCTCGAATTGGAGCTTTTACTTGAATATGACGCTTATCAATTTTAATACCAAATTGCTTTTGGAGTTCCTCTGCAATTTTTTTGTTGGTGATTGAACCAAAGGTACGGCCGTCTGGTCCAACTTTCTCTACAAACTCAACGATTGTTTCTTCAGCTTCAAGCTTGGCTTTGATTTCTTTAGCTTCAGCCAGAAGTTCAGCATGTGCTTTTTCTTCAGATTTTTGCTTGCCTCGTAATTCACCAATAGCTTGGGCTGTTGCTTCTTTGGCAAGATTTTTCTTGATCAAGAAGTTTTGTGCATAACCTGTAGGCACTTCTTTAATTTCGCCTTTTTTACCTTTACCTTTTACATCTGCTAAAAAGATTACTTTCATTCTTCTGTCTCCTTTTCTTCTGTTTCATTAACAATAACTGTTTTCAATTTATCTCCTGCTTCTTGCAGGTTCATACCAGTCAAGCGTGCTGCTGCCAAGTTAAAGTGGCCACCACCACCCAATTCTTCCATGATTCGTTGCACGTTAATCCTACTTCGGCTACGAGCAGAGATTGAAATATCTCCTTGATCGTTCTTAGCCAAAACAAAGCTAGCTTCTATGCCAGACATGGCAAGCAGAGCATCTGCTGCTTTACTAATCACCACTGTATCATAGGTCTTAGTCTCTAACGCTTGTGCTACAAGAATAGACGGTTGCACCATCTGTCCTTGGAGGATTAATTCATTGACCAAGCGATACTCTTCAAAATCAGTTGCCGAGATATCTTGGATAACAACACTATCACTTCCACGTGTTCTGAGATAACTAGCCACATCAAAGGTTCTGCTGGTTACGCGAGATGTGAAGTTTTTCGTATCCAACATCATACCACCCATTAGAACGCTAGCTTGAATACGGCTCAAGCGCTTTTTCTTAGAGTTTTGGAACTGAATCAACTCAGTCACCAACTCACTGGCGCTACTAGCTCCGCTTTCAATATAAGTAATAACCGCATTCTCTGGGAAGTCTTGATCTCGTCTGTGGTGATCAATAACGATTGTTTGATTAAACAAGTTATAAAAATCTTTTGACAGGGTTAAAACTGTCTTAGAGTGGTCTACCATGACAAGCAGAGAACGTCTCGTTACCATCTCTGAAGCCTCTTCTAAAGTAAGAAGGCTGGAAACTCCTTCCTTGTCTAAAAGCTCAATAGCTCGACGAATGTCAGGAGACATTTGACTAGCATCATAGACTACATAGCTTTCTTCCAAGACATTGCTAGAAAACAACTGCATTCCAACTGCAGACCCCAAAGCATCCATGTCTAAATTCTTGTGACCCACAATAAATACACGGTCCACGCTCTTAAGCTTTTCAGAAATTGCGGTCATCATTGCCCTTGTTCGGGTTCTCGTACGTTTAACCGAAGCTGCTGAACCACCACCAAAGTAGATTGGATCCTTAGTTTCATCGTTCTCTCTAACAACGACTTGGTCTCCTCCTCGAACTTCAGCTAGGTTTAGGTTAGACAAGGCAACCTTACCAATACTCTCGTGATCTCCGTCCCCATAGGACAAGCCCATACTCATGGTCAGAGGAAGATTGCGTTGTTTAGCTTCTTCACGAAAGGAATCAATCATGGAGAACTTATCCTGCATCAGATGTTCCAATACAGTGTAATCTGTGAACAAATAAAATCGATCCATACCTACGCGGCGAGAAAACATTTTATAACGCCCTGCAAATTCAGCAACAAAGTTGGCAACAAAAGAATTGATATTACTAATGTCTGACTCGGATGTTTCATTTTCCAAATCATCGTAATTATCTACTGAGATAATCCCTATAGCAGGACGACTAGTAACCAACTCAACCGTTGCTTCGTACTCTCCTGAAACATCAAAAAAGTAGACAACTCCAGAAGTTTTATCCAGATGAACAGCATAGCGCTTCTCTCCAATATTGGCATAAATTCCAAGAGAAGAAAAGGCAGCTTTGATAATTTCTTGAATCTGAGTAGGATTGATTTCTCCATCTTCAGTTGTTAAGATTAACTCTGCATAGGGATTAAACCATTCAATCTCCATATTGGCCATGTTGAGTTTGATAACCCCGACAGGCATTTGTTCCAACAAAGAGTTCAGACTATCTTCAGCCTGATTATTGACATACTGAATTTGCTCAAGCTCCGTTTTTTGGTAGAATTTTTTCAGGAAATAAAACACTAGTAAAAAAGCTGCGATAAAGAAAAATAGGCTTGCTAGTATGACAAATTTATCTTTCACGAAAATCACCAAGATCGACATGATGATAAAGGCCACCATAGCAAACAAGTATATTAAAAAAGGATTTATTTCATTTTTTTTCATTCTAAACCTCTTGCGCATTATTATACCACAAATGCACTCAAAAAGCGAACTTTAGCAAGGATATCTAGGATACCGAAGTTGGTATTTCTAAAATTTTTCAATCGAAAAGGAGGACGAATGGCTCGTCCTCCTAAAATACACTTTTATATTTGCCTTAAAGAATATATTTCTAAATCGGTTATTAACCTACTTCAATTTCAACATGTTTAAGTCGTTCTTGAGCTTCAGCAACAATTGTTTCAATAATTTCTTTACATGGTTTGATTTCTTTGACCATACCTGCAATTTGTCCACTCATCATTGAACCATGTACAGTGTCTCCGTCGTATACAGCTTTAGAAAGTGATCCGATAGTAATTTCTTCAAGCTCTTCACGGTTTGTACCTTTTTGTTCAAGTTCAATATAGTGGTCTGTCATTT
Source organism: Streptococcus timonensis (assembly GCF_047460355.1). GTDB lineage: Bacteria > Bacillota > Bacilli > Lactobacillales > Streptococcaceae > Streptococcus > Streptococcus timonensis_A. The sequence goes on from NZ_JASHGL010000005.1 coordinate 89,236, forward strand.
CGTTACGGATACAACGAACTGGAGCACCAGCAATACGACCAGTAACAGCAGTTGCCGTGTCAGTTGCTGCAAGAACAGCTTCTTTATATGCTTCTGCAATTGGACATTCGTCTGAAGCAAGGAATACAGTACCCATTTGTACACCTTGAGCTCCAAGTGTGAAAGCTGCAGCCAATCCACGGCCGTCAGCAATACCACCAGCAGCGATAACAGGGATGTCAACTGCATCCACGATTTGTGGAATCAAAGCCATTGTGTTAGTTTCTCCGATGTGTCCACCAGCTTCTGAACCTTCAGCAACAACTGCATCAACCCCTAATTCTTGCATCTTTTGAGCATGTTTAACACTAGCAACAACAGGAATAACTTTAACACCAGCTTCTTTCAAGTATGGCATGATGTGTTTTGGAGTTCCTGCACCAGTAGTAACCACTGGAACTTTTTCTTCGATAATAACTGTTACGATATCTTTGATGTTTTTCATCATCAACATGATGTTAACACCAAAAGGTTTGTCAGTTAATTTTCTCAATTCACGAATTTCTTCACGAAGTTGTTCACCAGTCATGCCACCAGAAGCGATGATTCCAAGGCCTCCAGCTTCTGATACAGCAGCAGCTAGTTGATAGTGAGAAATTTGAGCCATAGCCCCTTGGAAAATAGGGTATTTGATTTGTAAAAGTTTAGTAATAGACATATGTTTACTCCTTTATTTTTATGTCAGCTGGTGTTTGAAATGTAGCAGGCATTATTTACCTGTACCTGACAAACAAGAGAATTTAGTCATTTGTCTCCTTATACATAACTATTATAAAAAGTCTGGTCTACGATCTTGCTGTTCAGTAAATGGAATCACTGGTGGACGTGAACGCAATACATAGTTTACAAATTCTTTTCCTTCCTTATCAAACTCTGCAACTGCAAAGAATTGATCGTGATAGAAGAAGAATTTATAGTTGTTTTCAAAGGCCTGGCGAAGCCACTTATCTTTAGCTGAAATAGATTTCATAGGGTAGTCATCTACAGCTGGAACCCAAAGCGGATTGCGGTGAACGTGTGTTAGCATGAGGTCGCCCATATGGATCATTGTGTCTTCACCCTGTTTAAGCAAGATGATACAATGCCCATTACTATGACCGCTAGTATGAATCATTTGAATTTCTGGAATGATATCAATCGAATCTGAGAAGGTTGTAACTTGATCTTGAATCGGTTCCCAATTCTCTTTGAGGTAAGTTCCTCGAGTGCGATTATTAGGATTTCTCATTTCATACCACTCCACATCATTGACAATAATCTTGGCATTGGGAAACTTAGAAACAAGGTTACCTGTAGAATCAACTCTTGTCAAACCACCTGAGTGGTCATGGTGCATATGGGTCATCAATACATAGTCAATCTTTTCTGGAGTTAAGCCCAAAAGTTCTAAGCTTTCCTCTATCCTACTGTCAGATAGGATTCCCAGATTGCGTCTTTGTTTATCAGACAATTTATCCGTATCAAAACTAGCATCAATCAGGTAATTTTTCCCTTGATATTGAATGAGGATTGGATCTGTCAACTCTGACATCATATTGGCATCGTTGGTTGGGTAGTAACGAGACCAAACAACTTTTGGAACAGGTCCAAATAAAGTACCTGCATCCGTTAATTTATCAGCTCCTCGTAGCCATGTCAATATCATATCATGAAATTGATACTCTTGCAACTTGAGTTCTGTCATTTTATTACTCCTTTAGCCACTGGTGTGCTATTCTTTTTCGAATTGAGTCTCCAGATTTCCCGTAACTTTCAATAGTTTTAGCATCTTTTAAATAACGATCAATCGGAGTTTTATCCTGTGCTTGTAGCGGACCTATTAATCTGATAATCTCTTCAGAGATTTCAATAGCTACTTTGGTAGTATATAGTTTTATTTGTGAAACATACAAAGAATCATCTAACACTTGATCCTTATATGAGTTAAAATAAGCTTCTGCTGCACATAGTTTTGTATATAAATCAGCAAATTGATGTTGATAAATCGTCGCATCAATCAATCTCTTACCAAAACCACGTTTCACCTTTAGAAAAGATAAACCTTTTTCAAAAGCTCCTTCGGAAATTCCAATAGAAACTGCGCTTAAACCTAATTGAAGCTTTCGAACAAAGTCATTTAACTGTTCTTGACCAGCTAAAGTCATCCCTAATAAACTATCCTCTGATAATTCAATATCATCAAAAGAAACTGAACATACTGGTAAACCTTTTAGTCCTTGTTTAGGGATATCTTCTCCAAAGTAAACACCTGGGTCCTTAGTGTCTACGATAAAAAATCCAAACGACGGTTTCTTTTCATCATTTTCTACTTTGGCAAATATAAACAGTATATCCGTAAAACGGCAATTTGAAACAATCGATTTCTTACCTGAAAGACGCCATCCATTACTTGTTTTAGTCGCAGTTGTCATTATTAATTCTAGATTTTCTCCAAGACTTCCCTCAGAAAAACCCAGACCAGCAAGTATCTCTCCTTTTATTAATTTTTCAAGATATAGACTTTTTTGTTTGGGACTCCCATAGCGGTTAATGGGATAAATCCCATAGCAAGCCTGGGTTAATAAAACTGTCGAAAAAGCAGCAAATTCTTTTGAGATTAAACGAATAAAGGTCATGAATTCTTCACTTAAGATCGAATCTTCTTCTCTTACAATCAATGAAAAAATATCGAAAGATTCGATAAATTGATCGAATAATTCTCTTGGAAAATGATTTTTATCTTTTCTATACTCAAAATAGCTTGCAATTAGACTGCTTATCTCTGCATTATACCTTTTAGCAAGGTTATCATTGTAGACCATTACTCTTCACCCCAAGCTAATTTTCAGACAAAGGTTGATAATACCCTTTTAACAATTCTTCATACACATAGGATTCGACCTCGTTGTAGGAATCCTTGTACGGTCTACAGAACCAAACATTAAAAGGAATCGGATCATGAAAACGAACCATTTGGAAGCGACCACTATCTACAAGAGTTTCAACAGACTTCGGTAAAATTGTAATCAAATCTGATTGATAAGTAGACTCAATTAAAAAGTCCCAAGTAGATGATAAATAAGCAAACTTCATATTTATCCGTTGTGAACGAAGTTTTTCCGTCACTAAATCATAAGTCGTAAATGTTTTGTTAAATGTTGCCAAGTCATAATCAGCAAGATCAGACCAATCTAACGCTTCTTTCTGTGCTAATGGATGGTCTTTATCCATATAAGCAACATACTCGTCTAAATGAATAATATGTTGTTCAAATTTCTGTGCATCTAAATTTGTTGGTTCAATCAAAAAGGCAAGGTTTAAATCACCTTCAATCATTTTTTGGTAAATCTCTTTTCCTCCACCCTCTGTAACTTGAATGTAGATATGAGGATTTTGTCTCAAGAAATGTGGTAGAGTATTTGAAAAGAAAGTTCTTAATATCAAAGAAGGAATCCCTAGATTGATAGTTCCCTTCTGCTTTTGAGATTCAATATGAATCATAGATAGCATTTCTTCATGACGATTGACAATTTCCGTTGCAAAACGATAAATTTTTCTACCTGCTTCAGTCAAGCTTTCCAATCGACCATTTTTCCGATTAAATAATTGAATGCCCTCAGCTACTTCAAAATTTGTTACAAACTGACTTAAGGCCGATTGACTAATATGGATTTTCTTTGCTGCAATCGAAAGATTGCAACCGCATTCTACTATGTTAATGAAATAGTTCATTTGTATAATATCCACTTAGTTATCACCTTACTTTCTATTGTTTTTTTACGTTTAGATACCAATTGATACTACCGCCTAAAAAGGCGATAGTATCATTTACATATATAATATCATGCTCAGAAGAAAATAGCCAGTATTACCTTAAATAGGCATAGTCTTCACATCTTCTGCAACAATAACGTCACCGGCTGTTTTTTCAAGAACTTCTTCTACAGTTACACCTGGTGCCACTTCTTTCAACAAGAATTTACCATCTTTGAATCCAAAAACAGCTAGTTCTGTAATGACAAGATCCAATACTCCTTTAGCTGATAGAGGCAATGTGCACTCTTTCAAAAGTTTAGATTCGCCACCTGTAGTATGTTGGATTGCTCCAATTACGCGTTTAGCCCCCACCAAGAGGTCCATCGCTCCACCCATACCTGGTGCAAATTTTCCTGGGATAATCCAGTTCGCAATGCTTCCGTCTTGGCTTACTTCAAGAGCTCCAAGTACAGTCGCATCAACGTGACCACCACGAATAATTGCAAATGATGTTTGCAAATCAAACAAAGCAGCTCCTGGAAGAAGAGTGATTGGTGCACCACCTGAGTTTGCTAGGTTTGGATTGTAGTTATCTTTAGTTGGTGTTTCACCAAAGCGAAGGGCACCATTTTCAGCTTGAAGAATTACGTTAACACCTTCTGGGATGAAGTCTGCAGAAGCATTTGGAATCCCAAATCCAAGGTTTACAACATCACCATCTTTAAATTCAAGAGCAACACGTCTTGCAATAATTTCTTTTGGTTTCATATTATTTTACCCCCGCTAATTTATTAGTCTCTGTCCAGAGGTCACCCATCATCTTGTGGTGTTCTTCTGGAGTTAAGCCTTGGACTACATAGTCAACAAGGATACCTGGAATATAAATATCATCTGGTTTAATTTCACCAACTTCAACAATTTCGTTTGTTTCAACGATAACTGTATCTGCTGCAAGAGCTAGTTGCAATGAAATGTTCTTAGTTGTACCATCAATGTACAAGTTTCCATACTTGTCAGCTTTTGTAGCTTTAATCAATGCCACGTCAAGTTTTAGAGGATCATAGATGAGGTACTCGCGACCATTTCGAACAACTTTTTCATGTTCATTTTCTAAAATAGTACCAACTCCTGTAGGTGTCAAAACTCCTCCAAGACCTGCTCCAGCAGCGTGAAGACGTTCAACAACAGTACCCATTGGAGTGAATTCTACTTCCATTTCTCCACTAAAGTATGCTTTTTGAGCAGCTGGAGATGTACCAATGTGGGCAGCAACATATTTTTTAACTTGGTGGTTTTCACAAAGGCGTCCAACACCCACTTCTTTACCTGGATGTGAAGTAACAACTGAAACCAAAGTCAAATCTTGTTGATTTTGTCTAACCAATTCTTCGATCAATTCCAAAGGTTCACCAACTGCAAGGAACCCTGAAATCCCAACGATATTACCTGGTTTAACTTTAGAAATAGCTTCTTGTAATGATAAAACAGCTTTCATACTAACACCTCAACTTTTATTTACGATTGAATACGGCTTTACGTTTTTCAACAAATGCGCGCATTCCTTCAACTTTATCTTCTGTAGAGAAGAGAAGAGCTTCTGCTTCTGTCTCCAAACGAATTGCGTTTTGTAGTGGAAGTTCTGAACCAACTTGAATGACATGTTTAGCTTTTTCAACAGCCAATGGAGCGTTTTTCATGATGCTCTTAGCCAATTCTTCAGCAGCAGACATCAATTCTTCAGCAGGAACAAGTTTATTCAAAATTCCTAGGTCATAGGCTTCATTTCCTTTGACAATTCTAGCAGTGTAAATCAATTCTTTAGTTCTGCTAGTTCCGATCAAGCGAGACATTCTTTGTGTTCCTGCAAATCCAGGAATAATACCCAAGCCAACTTCAGGGAATCCTACCATTGTCTTTTCAAAGCCAATTCTAATATCTGTTGAAAGAGCGAGCTCTAATCCGCCTCCCAAAGCATATCCATTAAGAACTGCAATAGTCGGTTGAGTAAGTTCAGACAGACGGGTAAATGTATCATTGGCATAAGTCATGTATTCATGGGCTTGAATTGGAGACATTTGGTCCATTTCTTTGATATCAGCTCCAGCAACAAATGCTTTTTCACCTTGGCCACTCACAATAACGACACGGATATCTTCACTCTTTTCAATTTGCTCTAAAACAAGATTCAAATCCGTTAAAACTTCTGAACTTAATGCGTTCAAAGCTGCTGGACGGTTAATTGTGAGGTAACCGATACCTTCTTTAACCTCTAATAAAACTGTATTACTCATTATTCTCCTCCTACTTTAAGTTTTTTTTGAGTATTGAGTATAGCGTCAACAAATACCAATACGTTATGTAAGTGCTTACATAATAATGATAACCTATTTATAGCTATCAGTCCACTTAGTATTTATGGTCTCAACTATTAGCTCAACTTATAGATCTAGGTGTCAAGTTTGTTTTTCTTATAGTTTTTTTATAAAAAAATATCCTAACAGAAAGGCTCAGAAGAGACTCCTGCTAGGATATTCCTATGTTTTAATAACTAAATTTGGTAGTAGATTAACGTTCTACGATAACCGCTGTACCCATTCCTCCACCGATACAAAGCGTAGCAAGACCACGTTTTGCATCACGTTTTTCCATTTCGTGAAGAAGTGTAACTAAGATACGGCATCCTGAAGCACCGATTGGGTGTCCAAGAGCGATAGCTCCACCGTTAACGTTTACTTTTTCTGGGTCAAGACCTAGTTCTTTACCAACTGCACACGCTTGAGCCGCAAATGCTTCGTTTGATTCTACCAAGTCAAGATCTGCAACTGTAAATCCACCTTTTTCAAGTGCTTTACGAGATGCGTAGATTGGACCGCAACCCATCACTTTTGGATCAAGACCAGCGCTTGCGTAAGATTTGATAGTTGCCAATACTGGAACTCCCAATTCTTTAGCTTTTTCAGCACTCATAACTACAACTGCTGCAGCACCATCATTGATACCTGAAGCATTCCCAGCTGTTACAGTACCGTCTTTCTTGAATACTGGACGAAGTTTAGAAAGTCCTTCAAATGAAGCGTCTTTTCTTGGGAACTCATCTGTATCAAATACAACAGGCTCCCCACGACGTTGTGGGATTTCAACTGGAACAATCTCTTCTTTAAAGCGACCAGCTTCGATTGCGGCAACTGCACGTTTTTGAGATTGTACAGCAAAGTTATCTTGGTCTTCACGAGTGATTCCGTATTGTTCAGCAACGTTTTCAGCTGTAATTCCCATGTGGAATCCTTCAAAACCGTCTGTCAAACCATCACGAAGCATAGTATCAACTACTTTAGAGTCTCCCATACGAGATCCCCAACGTTGGTTTTGAAGAACATATGGAGCTTGGCTCATGTTTTCAGCACCACCAGCAACAACAATGTCAGCATCTCCACAAAGAACTGCTTGAGCTGCCAATTGAACTGCTTTCAAACCAGATCCACAAACTTTGTTAATTGTGAAAGCTGGAGATGCAACTGGAATACCTGCGTTAACGCTCATTTGACGAGCTACGTTTTGTCCTAGACCAGCACCAAGAACGTTACCCATGATAACTTCATCAACTTGTTCTGGTTTCAAGTTAGCTCTTTCAATAGCGCTCTTAATAACTAGACTACCTAAATCAACAGCTGAAACATCTTTCAAACTTCCACCGAAGGCACCTAGAGGTGTACGAACCGCTGCAACAATAACTGCTTCTTTCATTATTTGCTCCTTATTATCTTAGTATTTAAAGAATCCTTCTTTAGTCTTACGACCTAGTTTACCAGCTTCAACCATTTTCTTCAATAGAGGTGCTGGACGGTATTTAGGATCACCGAAGCCGTTATTCAATACTCCCATGATTGCCAAACATACATCCAATCCGATCAAGTCAGCAAGTGCCAATGGTCCAATTGGATGGTTTGCACCCAATTTCATAGCTTCATCAATTTCTTCTGCAGAAGCAACACCTTCACCAAGGATAAAGATAGCTTCATTAATCATTGGAATCAACACACGGTTAACAACAAATCCATAAGAGTCTTTAACGTCAACTGCAGTTTTTCCAATTTTTTCAGTCAATTCACGGACTGCTTTTACAACTTCATCTGAAGTTTGAAGAGCACGAATAACTTCAACTAACTTCATAACTGGTGCTGGGTTGAAGAAGTGCATACCAATTACACGTTCTTGATGAACTGTAGCCGCAGCAATATCAGTAATAGATAGAGATGAAGTGTTAGAAGCCAAAATTGTTTCAGGAGCAGTGATTTCATCCAATTGTTTGAAGATACTGAGTTTGATATCTCTGTTTTCTGTAGCTGCTTCAATAACCAATTGAACGTGTTTAGCATCTTCGTAAGAAGTTGAAGGAATCAAGTTACCCAAGATTTTTCCTTTTTCTTCTTCAGACAAACGTCCTTTTTCAACTGCACGAGCCAATTGTTTAGAGATGTTATCAATCCCTCTTTGTACGAATTCTTCTTTAATGTCATTAAGATATACTGTGAATCCTGATTGAGCAAAGACTTGCGCAATACCGCTACCCATTTGACCAGATCCAATGATCATTACTTTAGAAATACTCATTATTTTCTCCTCTTCATTTTAATATATAAAGTTTATAAAGAAAGAATCGGAACGGTCTTTCAGCAAATGCTAAGCAACCGTTCCAAATTCATTATTATACGAATGCACCGATACCAGTAAGTTCACGACCAACGATCAATGCGTTCACTTCGTGAGAACCTTCGTAAGTGTAGATTGCTTCAGCATCTGCGAAGAAGCGAGCTACGTCAGTTTCAAGAGTGATTCCGTTACCACCACATGTTTCACGTGCAAGGGCAACTGTTTCACGCATTACCAATGAGTTATGCATTTTAGCAAGTGCAGAGTTAAGCATCAATTCGTTACCAGCTTCTTGCATTTCTGCGATACGAGCTGAGTAAGAAAGTGCTGCTACTGCGTTAGCTTGCATTCTAGCCAATTTTTCTTGAACGATCTGGAATGAAGCAATTGGACGTTTGAATTGTTGACGGTCTTTAGCATATTTAAGAGCTGCAACAAATGAACCACAAGTGATTGCAGTTGCAATGTGAGCAACGTCAGCACGAGTAAATGTCAAGATACGAGCTACATCAGCAAATCCGTTGATGTTTACCAAACGGTCTGAATCTGGAACTTCAACGTTCTTCATAGTAATGTGACCATTACGTACGCAACGAAGAGCAGTTTTGTGAGGGATTGGCTCAGCGTGGTATCCTGGTGCACCTTTACGAACGATGAAACATTTCACGCGTCCATCTTCAACGTCGCGAGCGAATACTGGAACAACGTCAGCTGTGTCTGATCCACCGATCCAACGTTTTTCACCGTTCAAGATCCATTTGTCTCCAACGCGCTCAGCTGTTGTAGCAAGACCACCAGCGATGTCAGAACCTGACAATGGCTCAGTCAAAGCGAAACATCCTTGCCAGTCAAATGCAGCCAATTTAGGAAGGAATTCTTTTTGTTGACGCTCATCACCACCAAGCAAGATTGTGTTGTAGCAAAGTCCACCATGTACTGTGAAGAATGTTGCCATAGAAGCATCGAAACGACCTAATTCAAGGTACAAGAATGCGATGTAAAGTTCTGATGGTTTATAGTTTCCTTCTCTTCCTTCGAACAATTTAGGGTTGTTCATGATTTGTGCGCCTTTTGCTACAGCGTAAAACTGTTCGAATGGGAAATCAGGTGCTTCCCAATATTCATTAATTACTGGACGAAGGTGTTTTTCAATCAAACGACGAGTTTCTTGTAAAACTTCTGCTTCTCCCAATGTTAAACCATCTGCATAGTGGAAAAGATCCTCTGGATATAATTCGCGCAAGATTTCTTCTTTAGTTGCCATCTGTGGACTCCTTTGTAATAAATTATTTTTTTAGAGCGCTTACATTTTTACGCTCAGTATTTGTTGACAAGACTATTTTAACTTGAAAACGCTATCTTTGTCTACTTAATTAAAGTAAACGCCCCTATAAGTTTAGTTAATGCTATAACTTATATCTTTCTTAGGAGTAAAAAAGCGGACTTTCATAGAGTACATGTCTTATTTTTTTGTTATTTAACATACCTTATGCCTTTTTATTTTGATTTTCGTCTTGTTACAACAATACCGATAATCAGTCCTACTAACATAATAGGTGCCACTCTAACAAATACCCATTCTATTGCATGAAACGCCACTCCCATAACAGCTGTTTCAGGATTTCTATAGTCCCAATTTAAATATGAACTATTTCCCAAACTAAGTCCTATGAAAGTAAATATTATTACACAAGCTATTGTAACAAAAGTCCAATGGGCAATTTTTCTTTTCGACTCTTCCCTTCTTGCAAACTGAAGATTAATCACCTCAAGTTTTTCAGAAATAATTTTTAAATCATCACTCTTATTTTCAATAATATTTTCCCCTAATAAGTTACTTACAGGGGTTTCAAGTATTTCTGATAGAGTAAGCAACATTTCCGAATCAGGAACAGATAGACCTCTTTCCCACTTTGATACTGTTTGTCGTACTACATTTAACTTTACTGCAAGTTCATCTTGTGAAAGCCCTTTTGATTTTCGCATTAATTTTATATTTTCATTTAGCATTATCGGAAACCTCCTTTCACTGACATTTTATCATTTATATCTTCGTTGCAACAAGCAACTTAAATTAACATTATGTTGCATTAATTATACCATTGATTCAAACTTTCAAAAACTCTTGAATTTATCAAATTCGACCTGACCTGCTACCTTACTGTATTTTACTCCATCATTTAATTTTTCAATCCAAATATCAAGTACTATCCCTATGGTTAATAAATCAAGTTCAAAGATGATTATTCCTATTTCTACCTACCTTAGAAAAAATAGGTCCGTTGTCATCTCCTTATTACTTTTTAGACTGAACGTCTGTTTCTCGACTTGCTCCCCAAAGTTCAAGACATACAGGCATGATCTTATCAATAGAAAATATCTCAAGTTTATTGATTTCAAAAACCTCCTCGTTTATTTTTAATATTTTCTCTAACCTTGACAAGTCCTTAAAAATATCTCTCTTAAATTTAATTCTATATAGCCTTGGAATAGTAGCAGACGACCGAAACATTCCATCAATCTCTCCTACAGTTTTTTCTAACATAAAAAGTACCCTCCTTACTAGTTATCTAGTAAAGAGGGTACATATCAAATCTATAGCCGTTTTATCTTACTTTTATATTAATTAATATCATTTTAAGATTCTTTGACTTCGAGAAGACCGACATCTCCATCTTCGCGACGATACAAAACATTAGTTGTTTGATCTTCTACATCCACATAGATGAAGAAATCATGACCCAATAAATCCATTTGAAGAAGCGCCTCTTCTAAATCCATTGGTTTCAAATCAATTTGTTTTGAACGGACAACTTTAGGTTGAACCACATTTAAATCTTCAACTAGAACATCTGTAAAGAGCTGGCTAGTTGCAACCTTATTTTTATTCTTACGTTCGATTTTTGTCTTGTTTTTACGGATCTGACGTTCAATTTTATCTGTTACAAGATCGATCGAACCATACATATCTTGAGAAATATCTTCTGCGCGAAGCGTAATAGACCCAAGTGGAATCGTCACTTCGACCTTAGCAGTTTTTTCACGATAGACTTTTAAGTTGACACGTGCATCTAGTTCTTGGTCTGCTTGGAAGTACTTTTCGATCTTTTCGAGTTTAGAAACTACATAATTACGAATTGCTTCTGTTACTTCTAGGTTTTCACCACGGATACTATATTTAATCATATAAGTACCTTCTTTCTAAACGTATTTGTTTTTCTATATTTATTATAACGCTTTCATAATCTTTTTGCAAACTTTTCCTCATCTTACGAGGGAAAATGTTTTAATTTTCTGACAACCAGATTCCAGCAAAAGCTTCTTAGTACGATTTACGGTAGTACCAGTAGTGTAGATATCATCAACTAGCAGGATGCATTTGGGAATGATGGCCCCGTCTCTTACGACAAAGGGAAATTCAGTTAGTAATCGTTCAGAACGATTCTTGTTAGAGCTAGCATCTACTTCTTTTTTTATCAAAATATCTTGATAAGGTAAACCTGTCTCCTTTATCAAACCTTCTACTTGATTGAAGCCTCTACTCTTAAGGCGTTCTTGGCTAAGAGGAATAATGACAATCTGATATTCACTGTATTTTTGCAATGCCTGACGGAGAATCTTTGCAAATACCTTTCTTAATAGATAATCTCCATCAAATTTGTAACGACTAAAGTAGTCTTTCATAGCATCATTATAGGTAAAAATGGCTTCATGATCTACTTGAATCCCTTCTTTATACCAAAAGTGGCAATCTTGACAAAAAGCTTCTTCTCCTTCTTTAAAGCAAGTTTGACAATGGTGCTCCCTGATTTTTTCAAAAGAAGCAAAGCAAGTCGGACAAGTCGAGGGCTCATCTCTTTTTAAGAGTAACAAGCTGGTGAAGGTCAAGTCCATTTGTAACTCTTGGCTACACAAATAACATTTCATAAACCAGCCTCCTGATTCATCTGTTTGATTTCCTTTATAGCCTTCCTTATAGAAGAGTTTAGTCCATCATGAAAGAAAATCAGTTGACCTGTCGGCCGCTCCATACTTCTACCGACTCGACCTCCAATCTGAACCAGACTAGACTTGGTGAAGAGGCGATGATTGGCATCAACGACAAAAACATCTACACAAGGAAAGGTAACTCCACGTTCTAAGATTGTTGTGCTGATTAATATGGTCAAATCTCTATCTCGAAAGGCTTGAACCTGGTCCAATCTATCTTCTGATATCGAGGATACAAAGCCAATTTTCTCATTGGGAAAAGTATGCTGTAAGATATCCTTTAGTCTTTCTCCTTTCTGAATTTCTGAAACAAATAAAAGTAAGGGGTACTTCGTTTTTCTCTGCTTTTCGATATACTGCCTTAATTTATAAGGTAGACTATGTTTCTCTAAGGCCTTATCAAATCCAGACAACCAAACAGGACTTGGGATAATGAGGGGATTGCCGTGAAAACGCCGGGGTAGGCTTAAACGCTTTAGCTGACCACCTTTGACCTTCTTATCCAGTTCATCTGTAGAGGTCGCAGTCAAGAAAATCTGTAGACCACTTTCTTTAACACAGTTGTCTACTGCATGATAAAGCATGGGATTGTCAACATAGGGAAAAGCGTCCACTTCATCGACTATCAATAAATCAAAAGCCTGGTAGAACTTCAGCAGCTGATGAGTTGTCGCAACTACTAGTGGCGTTCGAAAATACGATTCGGATTCTCCGTGTAAGAGCGATATCTGGCAAGCAAAATCATTTTGCAGTCGCTTATATAGCTCCAAGCAAACATCAATACGAGGACTGGCTAAACACACAGCACCTCCAACATCAATCACCTTAGCAACAACTTGATAGATCATCTCTGTCTTACCAGCTCCAGTTACAGCATGGACCAAGGTTGGTTCTTTCTTTTCGACAGCTTGGATCAATCCCCTTGATACCTTCTCTTGAAAAGGAGTTAATTGTCCAGACCATTTAAGCACTTCTTGCTGAGGAAATCTCTCTTGTGGGAAATAATACAAGTCTTGATCACTTCTAACCCGCTTTAATACCAAGCATTCCCGACAGTAGTAAGCACCGATTGGCAAAGACCATTCTTCTAAAACAGGACTGTTGCATCGCTGACAGAATAGCTGGCCCTTGTCCTCTTTCATAGTAGGAATTCTTTGGGCTAACTGCCTTTCTTCCTCGGTCAATTCATGCTCGGTAAACAAACGACCGAGATAATTTGGATTTACTTTCATACTTATATATTCGGAAAAACTAGCGCTTTATTCTATTTTTTAGTACAATTAAACCATGGAATTTAGAACAATTAAAGAAGACGGACAGGTCCAAGAAGAAATCAAAAAATCTCGCTTCATCTGCCATACAAAACGTGTCTATGGCGAGGAAGAAGCGCGTGACTTTATCACTGCTATCAAAAAGGAACACTATAAAGCAACCCACAACTGCTCTGCCTTTATTATCGGTGAACGTAGTGAAATCAAACGAACCAGTGACGACGGAGAACCAAGTGGTACTGCCGGTGTTCCTATGCTAGGCGTTCTGGAAAATCACAACCTTACCAATGTCTGCGTAGTTGTTACTCGTTACTTTGGCGGTATTAAGCTGGGTGCCGGAGGCCTCATTCGCGCTTACGCTGGAAGTGTTGTCTTGGCTGTCAAAGAAATCGGAATAGTTGAAATCAAAGAACAAGCTGGTATCCAGATTCAAATGACTTATGCTCAATATCAAGAATATGGGAACTTTCTTAAAGAACATAATCTTGTGGAGCTTGAAACCAACTTTACGGATCAAGTTGAAACCATGATTTTTGTAGATAAAGAAAATAAAGAACATATAAAATCAGAACTCATAGAATTTTATAATGGAAAGGTAATTTTAGTAGATAAAGGTTTACGAGAAGTTGAAGTTCCTGTTGACTTAGCTTAAAAAGGAGAAAAATATGGTATTCGGAAAATTAATCAATGGACTCGCTGGAAATTTTAGCGAACAAAACAAAGAAACTCTAACGAAAGAGTATGGTCAATATTTACTCGAAAACGAAGAAATTCAGTCTGGTTATAAGCTTATTCGAGACTCAATCATCTTTACCAATATTCGTATCATCTTTACAGACAAACAAGGGGCAACTGGCCTTAAGATGTCTGTAAAATCAATTTTCCTCATGAACATTGTCAATGTTGAACTGGAAACTGCTGGTCTAGGGATTGATGATAGTGAAATGACCATTACCTATCTAGAGAACGCCTTCTTAAAGGCTCATCGTGAGCACTCGAACTCTCTCAAATTTGAATTTCCAAAGAAAGTAGATATCGCTCCTCTCTACACCTATTTACTAGAATTGGCTTATCATAATCGTTTACACATTAACGGTTGGGATCATTGATATAAAAAAATCCTATCGCTTCGATAGGATTTCTATATTTTACAAACAATCTGAATAGGGTTATACTAGGTATAACTTACAAAAAGAGGTATTCACATGGCTATTTATAACAATATCACAGAACTTATCGGAAAAACACCGATTGTTAAATTGAATAACATTGTACCAGAAGGTGCAGCAGACGTTTACGTAAAACTAGAAGCTTTTAACCCAGGTTCATCCGTTAAAGACCGCATCGCCCTAAGTATGATTGAAAAAGCAGAACAAGAAGGTAAACTTAAACCAGGTTCTACTATTGTGGAAGCAACAAGTGGAAATACTGGTATCGGACTTTCATGGGTGGGTGCTGCTAAAGGCTATAAAGTTGTTATCGTTATGCCTGAAACCATGAGTGTTGAACGTCGTAAAATTATCCAAGCTTATGGAGCTGAACTAGTCCTCACTCCTGGTAGTGAAGGAATGAAAGGTGCGATTGCAAAAGCGCAAGAAATTGCTGCTGAACGCGATGGTTTCCTACCATTACAGTTTAATAACCAAGCTAACCCAGAAGTTCACGAAAGAACAACAGGAGCTGAAATTCTAGCTGATTTCGGAGCTGATGGTTTAGATGCCTTTGTTGCTGGTGTTGGTACTGGAGGAACTATTTCTGGTGTTTCTCATACTCTTAAAACTGCTAACTCAAACATTCAAGTTTTTGCAGTTGAGGCAGACGAGTCAGCTATCTTGTCAGGTGAAAAACCAGGTCCTCACAAAATTCAAGGTATCTCTGCTGGATTCATTCCAGATACACTTGATACTCAAGCTTACGATGGTATCGTTCGTGTGACATCAGACAATGCTCTTGCACTCGGCCGTGAAATCGGTGGAAAAGAAGGCTTCTTGGTAGGTATTTCTTCTGCAGCAGCTATCTTTGCTGCTATCAAAGTTGCAAAAGAACTAGGAACTGGTAAAAAAGTTCTAGCACTTGCACCAGATAATGGAGAACGTTACCTATCTACAGCACTCTATGAGTTTGAAGTCTAGTCTCCTAAATACACAAAGTCCTTGTTAAAGGGCTTTTTAATTTTCTACAAAAGAAAAAAGGAAGCAAACCTGCTTCCTCTTTATATTATTAGTTATTCAAAGCTGCTGCCATTGTAGCTGCAACTTCAGCTTCAAAATCATTTGCAGCTTTTTCGATACCTTCACCAACTTCAAAGCGAGCGAACTCAACTACTGAAGCGTTAACTGATTCAAGGTATGCTTCAACTGTCTTGCTGTCATCCATGATGTAAACTTGTGCAAGAAGTGTGTAAGCTTGGTCAACTTTAGTGTTGTCAAGCATGAAGCGATCCATTTTACCTGGGATGATTTTATCCCAGATTTTTTCTGGTTTACCTTCTGCAGCCAATTCAGCTTTGATAGCTTCTTCAGCTTGAGCGATTACTTCATCAGTCAATTGAGCTTTAGATCCGTATGCCAAGTGTGGAAGAGCTGGTTTACCAACCATTGCACGGCTTTCGTTATCTTGGTCGATTACGTGGTTCAATTGAGCCAACTCATCTTTAACAAATTGCTCATCCAATTCTTTGTATGAAAGAACTGTTGGTTTCATAGCAGCGATGTGCATTGAAATTTGTTTAGCAAGTGCTTCGTCTCCACCTTCGATTACAGAGATAACACCGATACGTCCACCGTTGTGTTGGTATGCTCCGAAGTGTTGTGCATCTGTTTTTTCAATCAAAGCAAAGCGACGGAATGAGATTTTTTCTCCGATAGTCGCTGTTGCAGACACATAAGCTGCTTCAAGAGTTTCACCTGAAGGCATTGTCAAAGCAAGAGCTTCTTCGTTATTGGCTGGTTTTCCTTCAGCGATTGCTTTAGCTGTTGCGTTTACCAACTCAACAAATTGAGCATTTTTCGCAACGAAGTCAGTTTCAGCATTTACTTCAACAACTGCTGCAACGTTACCGTCAACATAAACACCAGTCAAACCTTCTGCAGCAACACGGTCAGCTTTCTTAGCTGCTTTTGCCATACCTTTTTCGCGAAGCAATTCAATCGCTTTTTCGATATCGCCTTCCACTTCAACCAATGCTTTTTTAGCGTCCATAACACCAGCACCAGATTTTTCACGCAACTCTTTAACAAGTTTAGCTGTAATTTCTGCCATTTTGATTCTCCTATATTTTTTAAAAAAGGAGAGCCGGGCTAAGCCCCGCCCTCCTAGGTAATTACTATTTATACGAATTAAGCGTTGTCGCCTTCAACAACTTCAACGATTTCTTCGATTGAATCTGCTTGAGCTTCTGAAGCTGCAAATTCTGCTTCAACTGCTGCTACAGCATCTTCACCTTGGCGACCTTCAATGATAGCGTCTGCCAATTTAGCTGTAATCAGTTTAACTGCGCGGATAGCGTCATCGTTAGCTGGGATGATTACATCGATATCATCTGGATCAGTGTTTGTGTCAACCATCGCTACAACTGGGATACCCAATTTTTTAGCTTCTTTAACAGCGATTTGCTCTTTATGTGGATCAACTACGTACATTACATCCGGGATGCGAGGCATGTCTTCGATACCACCCAAGAATTTCTCAAGACGAGCGCGTTGTTTGTTAAGAAGTGCAACTTCTTTCTTAGGAAGAACGTCGAAGATTCCTTCTTCTTCCATGCGTTTGATTTCTTTCAAACGAGCGATACGTTTTTGGATTGTTCCCCAGTTAGTAAGGGTACCACCCAACCAACGGTGGTTGATGAAGTATTGACCTGAACGTTCTGCTTCTTCTTTAACAGCGTCAGCAGCTTGTTTCTTAGTACCAACGAACAATACAACTGCATCGTTAGCTGCAGCATCACGCATAAAGTCGTATGCTTGGTCAGCGTATTTTACAGTTTGTTGTAAGTCGATAACGTGGATTCCGTTACGCTCAGTGAAGATGTACTTAGCCATCTTAGGGTTCCAGCGACGAGTTTGGTGACCGAAGTGTACACCAGCCTCAAGAAGTTGTTTCATTGAAATTACTGCCATGAGTATTTCTCCTTTTTTGTTTTTTCCTCTTCTTGATTTCAGCTTGCAAAACAACCCAAAGGCAACAGTTTCACAATTCATCAAGAATGAGTATTATCGTTTACACGACAAATTAAATTGTACCATAGTTGAGTTTTTTTTTCAAGCAATTTTGCTAGTTTTTCCTTCATAACGTAATTTCCCAACTGAAATTTTTAAACCAAATTCTTAACTTTAAATAAAAAAACATCTCAACATAAATTGTTACTGCTAAATATGCAATAATAGCTTATGTTGAGATCCACACAAATATAAAAATTTTCAAGTTAATGTCAAAATATTTCTATTTAATAACTTAAAAATTTAGATGTAAAAGAGTCAATTATATTTTTTATAGTAAATATCATATCCTCATACTTTGTGTTAGCAAAAAAACAATTCTTGAAGATTAAACTTGCCAATAAGTCTTTTACCTATCTACTTCCTACTACGAAGTTTCTTACGAAGTTTATAGGCTATGTTAAATAAGTAATACAATGAACTAGTTGGATAGTTAAATTCTCCAGCAAATTCTTCAATAGTTGGATTAAACTTAGATTTAAAATTAAACAATCCACCTTTTAAGTTATTTTCAATTCCTCCCATATTGTGAGTTTCTGCACCACGTTCAAATGAATGTTGTGCAGTCTCAAACCATGTAGGAATCGCAGGTTGATAGTGTCTAAATTCCTCATTCATTCCGGCATATAAATTTTCAGAAGTTTTCCCAAATTCAATAGTTAAAGTCCCAGACAAGGGAACAACACTGTCCCCTCTATCAATACGGCTCTTAAGAAAAGAAATCTCTTCCTCTAATCGTTTCCTCTCTTGCTGATTATCCTTTACTTTACCTTCTCTTGTTTGATCTGTAAACTTCTGCGCTATTTTAAGATTTTTTTCCAGTTGCTGCTCAACTTCTTTCAGTCTATTAGGTAAATCTAAATAGCTCAGTGTGATAAAGGAATGATCAGGATAAGTAGTCAATAACTTCTGATAATAATCTTTTCCTCGTAAACTGATATGCTTACGGGACTCTGTTTTCTTCATTAGGAATGAAAATTCATCTAATAAATCAAGTCCACCAAATTTCACTTCCAACCCTTTATTTCTTGCAGTTCGTATTGCCTGTCTAGTAGACTTGGAAAGTTGATCCAACGAGAAATTCTCTTTATAAATATTAGCTTGAAAACGTGGTTGTATATTTTCTGCCATATCCTTTGTTAAGCCAGTCCAATGAACCTTATTTGTTTGCAATTCCTCAATAATCTCTAAGGTCTTGGAATTTTGGATCATTTCTTGTCCAATAAGATTCTGACTTATAAATAGATTTGGATCAAATTTAACCATTATTGCATGTCGCTTTTTAGCAAGTTTTTTCAACGTTACCAGTACAAATTTCAGCAGTTCTTTATCTTCAAAATCAATAACCGGACCTCTTGGAATATAAAAAATAGAAAACCCCAACGGAAGAGGTTGAATTAAAACATTTGCTACTCCAACCAATTGGTTATCTTTATAAAATCCAATTCGCTCATTGTCCCAAGTTTCTTTTATTTTAGCCCAGTCACTACTCTGCAATAAGCTTCCTTTAGAATTATTTTTTAAAAAAGAATCCCATTCTGTAGTATCAACAGCAATTTTATAATTATACATAACTCCCCTTCTCACTATTTCAAAAAGTAGTCTATACTTTAGTTTACTACAATTTTCACTCTCTTACAACATATAATAACTTTGATACAATTTTTATCACATGCTTCCAGAGTTTTATTTTTAGTCATTCATCAGTCACAAGTCTAAATAAATTTGTCACTATGTTTGCTTTTAACAATGCTATAGAAAAGGTGAGATTGAATCAATCTCACCTTAAAATATTAAAAATAAAGTCATATATATTAATTAGGATAAATATAGCTTACTGATCCTCGAGAAGCATGTGGATTGAACCAACCACGATAATTACCAATTGGTTGAGTACCGCTACCATCATAATTTGCCTCTGAAACTTGAATACGAGTTGCTGATTCAACAGCTGTAACAACCGCTACGTGTCCATATCCACCATCATTCCAACAAATAATTGCTCCAACTTGTGGAGTTGATCCTGTGCGGAATCCGGCTGCTGCTGCACTTGTTGCCCATTGTCCACCATTACCCCAGAAATCTCCAGCCCAAGGGCATAGTGTTTTAGCCCCCCAAGTACACTGTCCAACAGGATAAGTTGAAGCACTTGTGTTATAAGTTGGACGTGGTTTCGATACAGTTGGTGTTGGTGTATAGCTTGATTCTTCTGTGTCAGATGATGAAGATGTAGATGTTGCTTGTACTTGTGATACAAAACTTGTATTTGCCGATGCAGCAAGTGTTTGACGTTGGCTAGCTTGTTGAGCTTTGTATGCAGCTTCTGCTTCAGCTGCTGCACGCGCTTCTGCTTCTGCCGCTGCTTTTTGTTCCAACAAATTAGCTTTTTCTCCTTCAGCTGTAGCTTTCTCAGCAGCAAGGTTCAATTCAGCAACTTTCAACTCTGCTTGTTTTGTTGTCAAAACTTGAGCATCATCAGCAAGTGTTTGTTGATTAGCAATAACTGTGTTAATTGCTTCATTATTAGCAACTTGTTTTTCAGCAATTGCTTTTTTATCTTCTTTTTGTTGTGCCAACATTTTATTATTGGCTGATACGATTTCACTCATAGCTGCTACACGAGAAATAGCTTCTGTGATTGATTTCGAATTGATAATCGTATTGATATAGCTTGTCGCAGCTCCATTAGTTTGCGCACTACGAGCTTGATTTTCAAGAGATGTGTTACGAGCTACAATATTTTTTGAAAGCTCTGTAATTTCTCCTTCGAGTTGTTTTGATTCAACTTGAAGTCTTTCGTTTTCAGCTTGTAATTTTTCTTGCTCTGTTTGAATTGCTGAAACTTGCTTTTGGATCGCATCAACTTGTTTTTGAGCATCTGCTTGTTGCGCTGTCAATTCATTAATTTTATTATCTTGAGCAGCAATTTTGTCATCTGTACTATTAGCTTTAACTGTAGAAAGGACTGCTCCTTGTGAAACTAAGATTGTACTTAATAAAAGCGATGCTAGGATTTTTTTCTTCATATTGGTATATACTCCTTCTTTTAGAACAATACTAGTATATCAAAAAAAGACATAATAAATATTACGCCTTTATTACATTTTTGTTTCTTTCTTATAGATAAATTTTTTCAAAAACAAATTGAAATACAAGCATCCATAAAAAATTTAAGATCATTGAAGGAACAAGGCTATAAACCATAAAGACTGCCAGATTTTCATGTGTTAAACCAACTGCTTGTACAATGACAAAACACCCAAATTCAAATAAGAAAGTCATCATTACGATTGCTAGCAATCTTGTCCATCTATTAGTGAGTATAATCGAATTAATTTTATAAACAATTGCACCAATAATAACAAAAAGAAGACTAGCAATACCAATCAAATGGAAGAAATAGATATCATACAAGAGTCCTGCAACAAGACAATAAGCCAAGAATAGATACTCTGATACCTCAATCGTTTCAAACAAGAGAACTATGAAAATAAAATGGCTAATTAGTTGGAAATGAGGGAAAAAGCTAGTGACAAATTGCCCTAGGTGACTATCTATGAGTACAATTAAAGGCAAGAGTATAAACATCCCTATCTGCTTAAATAGTCTCATGATGGATTCCCCACTAACTCTACGACTCTAAGATTAGTTGAATCAACATCCAGTTTGACCAACACTTCTATAGTCAGATAGTCATTGCTATGTGTTACAGACACAACCTCTCCAACTGGAATATCCGCAGCATTGAAAGTACCCAAACCTCCAGTCACAACTTTATCCCCTTGACTAATGTCGCTATTGCTATTTAGCTGACTAATCTTTAGTAAACCTTTTTCCTTATCATAGCCAATGATAATTCCATAAATTGTGGTAGAATCATGCTGGATTTTAACAGAGATTTTTTCAGTGTTTTCGGTGTTAGTCAATAAGGTGATCACTGTCGAGTTATCTTCCACTTTTTCAACACTTCCAACCAAGCCACCACCAGCTACCGCCAACATACCAGTTGTCACCCCTTTTGCAGAGCCAGCGTCTACTGTTAATTCTTGTTTCCAAGTTGCTGGTGTTCGCATAATGACGTCTGTGGCAATGAGCTTATTGGCATTCAATTTTGACTTCATATCTAGTAATTGGCGTAATTGTTCATTTTCTTCTTTGAGACTATCAGCCTGGTTAGATTCTTTCTTCAACTTATAAAGTCCTTGTTTTAAAGTCTCATTTTCATTGTAAGCTCTAGTTAAATGTCCTAAATCAGATTTTGTGGAAGACAGCCATTGAAAAGGTTTTTGGACTATCCTATCTAAAAGAGAAATACTGTCTCCCGCTTTTGTCACAATTGCATTTGATTTTGTCGTTAATAAAAAGACTGACACGACTAATATGACAACAAATAAAACAATGAAGTATTTTGATTTTTTAAAACGGTTCATACCCTTTCCTTTTCTTTATCTACTAGACTTTAGGATTTCAATAAAAATAGGACCAGACCCAAAATACCAACTAGCACCAGGGCAACGCTATCTTTCCTCATCCAACTTAATTGTCGATACTGACTACGCCCATGACCACCTTGATAGCCTCTAGCTTCCATGGCTGTCGCCAAGGAATCTGCTCTTTTCAAACTAGTTGCGAATAGAGGTATCAAGATTGGAATCATAGCTTTGACCTTCTGCACAATATTGCCTTCTCCAAAATCAACACCACGCGCCTTTTGGGCATTCATGATTCGAATAGTATCATCCATCAAGGTTGGTACAAAACGCAAACTCATTGACAGCATAAGTCCGATTTCATGAACGGGGACTTTAAATCTTTTCAGAGGTCCCAGCAATGATTCGACAGCTGTCGCCAAACTAAGTGGCATAGTTGTCAAGGTTAGGAGAGTTGAGAAAATAATAATCAATACAAAACGACAGAAAATAATCCCTGCTTGCTCCAGTCCGTAGGTCGTAATTTTAATAAAACCAATTTCATACAAGACCTCTCCACCAGTTATAAAGAAGAGCTGAAAAATAGTCGTAAAAGCAATCAAAAAGAACATGGACTGCAAACCTTTTATAAAAAAGGTCAGAGGTATTTTAGATAAGAGGATAAAAACCCCTGATACAGTAAAAAGAATGACATTTGTGAGAGGATTATTAGCCCAAAAACTGATAACAATCAACAAAATCATGCCTAATAATTTACTTCGAGGATCCAATCTATGGATAATAGAGTCCCCAGGTATATAACGACCTAAAATCATGTTATCCATTTATGAACTCCTTAAACTCCTCTATTCTTATTGGCAATTGTTTAAATGAAAGACCTCGTTTGACTAATTTGTAGGCAAATCTTGTAATTCTAGGAACACCTAATTGAACGTTTTCCATAAACTCAATATCTTGAAAAACCAGACTTGGCTTCCCGCTCTTGACTAGTTTCCCTTTTTCCATCACATAGACCTGGTCTGCAAATTCAGCTACATCGTCCATAAGATGTGTCACCAAGACAATCGTTATCCCATCTTGATGAAGTTTTTTAAACAGAGCCATCAACTCTTTTCTACCAACCGGATCAAGCCCTGCTGTTGGCTCATCTAAGACCAAAATGCTTGGTTCCATGGCTAAAATCCCTGCAATAGCTACCCGTCTCATCTGACCACCAGATAATTCAAAGGGGCTACGTTCAAACAATGAAGAATCAATGCCTACCATGGCTAGTTTTTCACGAGCGATCGCTTCTGCTTCTTCCGAAGAGATACCAAAATTCTGAGGACCAAAAGCCACATCTTTTAGGACAGTTTCTTCAAAAATTTGATTTTCTGCAAACTGAAATACCAATCCAACTTGTTTACGAATTTGGCGAATTTCTTTATTGACAGATGTTGGAGTGATAAGGGTATTAAAGACCTTCACACTACCCTCAGTAGGAACCAACAAACCATTTAAGAGTTGAAGAATAGTTGATTTTCCACTTCCTGTATGCCCAATCACAGCCGTGTAAGAACCATCCTCGATTGTTAGACTTACATCAGATAGGGCTGATGAGGCAAAGGGAGTTCCGTTCTGATAAATATAGCTAACATTTTCTAGAGTAATTCCCATAATGCCTCCTCTAATTTCTCCTCAGTTATGTATGAATGCGGTAAATTCAAGCCTCCATCGATCAGGGATTGTCTCAATTGGTTAACAAAGGGTTGATCCAATCCGATTTGATCAAGATCTGGTCGAGAAAATAATTCTCTTGGACTACTGGTTGACTCGATTGCCCCTTTTTTCATCACTAAGACACGGTCACTCAAAGCAACCTCTTCTAAATCATGCGTTATGGAAATAACCGTCATTTTATGATCTTTTCGGATTTCTTGAACAATTTTAATCAACTCTAATCGTCCCTCTGGATCAAGCATACTAGTAGATTCATCCAAAATCAAAATATCTGGTCGCAAAGCAACAACTCCTGCGATGGCAACCCTTTGTTTTTGCCCTCCAGACAGACGAGCTGGCTCCTTTTTACTAAACTCTTCCATACCGACCAAAGCAAGTGATTCTACTACTCGTTTTTTCATCTGGTCAAGTGGAAGGCCTTGGTTTTCCAATCCAAAAGCAACATCATCTTCTACAGTCGCTCCAACAAACTGATTGTCTGGATTTTGAAAAACCATCCCAATTTTACGGCGCATTTCCCAGACATTTTCTGAGGTTAAAAGTTTTCCATCGATCCAAATCTCTCCAGATTCAGCCTCAAGCAAACCATCAATCAAGCGAACTGTAGTCGATTTACCACTCCCATTATGACCAACAATCGATAACCATTCACCATGTTTCACGTGAAACGATATATGATTTACATCATAATGTTCCTGATCTTTTTGGTAACGAAAGGCCAAATCTTTAATTTCAATAATTGTTTCCATTTTTAGCGAAAGGTTCCTTTAAATAAGTATGCACTCCCTTTGAAGTAATCATAGCCCGAATAAATAGTAAAGAATAGTGCAACATATAGCAGCACTTGTCCTATAAAGTTCCAATGGAATAATAAGAAAATAATCGCAAACATTTGACTGAATGTCTTGATTTTACCAGGCATAGCTGCAGCCAGAACTGTTCCACCAGTTTCTACCAATAGTAGGCGTAAGCCGGTAACCGCAAGTTCACGACAAATAATGATTGCCACCACCCAAGCTGGAGCCATATTTAGACCAACCAGCATGATAAAGGCAGACATTACCAACAATTTATCAGCCATTGGGTCTGCAAATTTCCCAAAATTACTTACTACTTGCCATTTCCTTGCCAAATAACCATCTAAATAGTCAGTGATACTCGCAATAGCAAAGATAATTGCAGCGATTCCATGTAATAAAGGTGACGACCCCAAAGATAGAAGGAGAACAAAAATAGGAATAAATAAAATTCTACCTACTGTCAATAAATTGGGGATATTCTCTTTTTTCATATATTCCTTCCTTAATTTGAGCTCAATGTCAATGTGATCCAGCCGGTTTGGCTAGTTAATTTTGATGTATCAATTTCTTGATTATCAATTTTCAATGTTACTCCTTTTACAACCCCCAAGGTAATGGTCACTGGAGTATCTTTAGAAATCGTAGTTTTAGCTAACTTATTATTTGGTGAAAGAGTAACTCCTCCTACCAAATCTGTATCTGAAACACTAATCCAGCTGGTCGTATCAGAAACAGATAGTTGAAGTTCTGCTACATCTTTAGAAGTTTTATAGGTTACTAAAATCGTATCACCTTCTCCCGAAATTGTCACAGAATTTGCTTCACTAGTACTTGGGGCAGTAGTTGTTGTTTGATCGTGACCTGATAGTTTACTAGTGGTTGAAGTCGTCGTCGAATTTACAAGACTATAACTTCCTGTAGAAGGTGTGCCAGGTTGTGTTTGAATATAAGACCAAACATAATAGCTTACAAACGTTAAAATTAATACAGAAAAGAGGATAAAATAAAAAAGGGGAAGAAGGGTGCGTTTTTTACGATTGGTTCGTCTGCGTCCAGAAAGTTCAATTTCATCAACATCTACTTCTTCATAGGTAATCATACTGCCAGAATCAAAAGCATCTAGAATAATTCTTTCATCTAATTCTACCGCCCAAGCATACTTTCTCAAAAAAGAACGGGCATAGAAAGTGCTAGGTAATTTATCAAAATCATCTGCCTCCAGAGCTTCCAGCAAACTTATTTGAATATCCGTAGCTCTCTGCAATTCTTCTAAACTAAGACCTTGGTTAATCCTCGATAAACGTAAGACTTCCCCAATTGTTTTTTTTCTCATACTTATCATCCCTTCCTTCTAGTTAAATTATTTCTACATCAAAGTGGCAAAATAGTATATTCAACCATCTCACAATTATCTATAAAGTGATGGCCCACCTCAAGAACATCTTCCAAAGTCATCTCTTGTATAATTTTAGGTAAATCAAACAAATTTGACCCCTTTTCAAGTGCCTGATATTGGGTCGCAATAAATTCTAAAGAATCCATATTATGAATGAATTCTCCATAAAGTTCACTTTTAACTAAATCCAAATGTTCCTCGGATACGTCCACATCCTTTTCAAAACCTTGAATGGCCTTGCGAAACTGATGAGAAATAGCAACAGGCTCCTTGGTCTCCATTGTCAACATTAAAAAGTTAAAGCGTTTATCAATTTCAAGTTCTAAAGACAGGGACGAATCCAATTTACCGGATTCATATAAACTTTGAAATCTTTGCGAAGTCCAACCAAACATCATTGTAAATAGTGTTTTTAAGTGGAGGCTATATCGATAGCAATCCTGGTCATCCATTTGAGCCTTGGTTCTAAGCCCAATAGCCAGTTTAGGACAAGCTACATCCATTCGAGTACTGTCAACCTTCTTTACAGGGTGTAAAGCAATCTTAGTCTTTTCAAACTTATCATCCGTCCCGCTGCTAACATCTTTCTTAAAGAAATAATCCTCTACTTGCTCAAAATCAAAATGACCAACCAAGAAAATACTACTATTGTTAGACTTGTATAAGTCTTTAAAGTTTTCCTTAAGGTCTTCCAAAGTAATCTTTTCAATTGATTTCTCAGAACCTACGATATCTAGGGCTAATGGGCTATTGGGATAAAGATTGGCTAACGTTTTAAAGAATAATGAAGAATCCGGGTCGTCAAGATACATTTCTCGTTCCTGCTGAATAATATCCTTTTCACGTTCAACAGAATCCTCAGACATATTAAATTCTGTCACGAGCTCCATTAACAAGTCTAAACACTCTATCACATATTCGGTCGTCGAAAAAAGATAGCTGGTATTCGTAAAGCTTGTAAAGGCATTGCTCTCAGCTCCCAACTCCGTAAAAGCTGACATAATATCACCAGTATCTTCTCGTTCAAAAAGTTTATGCTCTAAGAAATGGGCAATCCCTTGAGGGTAAGATTTCTTTTCTCCTACATCTATCGTAAACTCTGTGTCAATCGATCCGACATTTACATTTACAACTCCGTAAACTTCTTGAAATTCACTTTTAGGGAGCAAAGAAATAGTTAATCCATTTTCTAACTTGACTTGGTATAGAGTTTCCTTGATAGCAGGATAAAATTTCTTTTGAAAAGTAGCTTTAGTCATTCCAATCCTTCCATAAAGTAAATAGCCTGCAGTCTAAGACTACCTGCAACTTCACAAATCTCATCTTTTTCAACTTGTTCTAATTTTTCAATCAGTGTATGTATATCCAAGCCTAATTTCCCGAAAAATTGACTCAGATATTCTCTGTCAATGATAGAATCTTGATTGTCCTTAGAAAGTAAAAGAGAACGCTTGATCATTTTTTTCGTCTGATGAATTTCTATATCTGAAAATTCACCCTTCTTGATAGCTACTAATTGTTCATTCATTAGCTTACGTACTTTATTGCGATTTTTCCGATCAATTCCTGCAAATAAACGTAGACGCCCACTAAAGAGATCTAAGTGACTAGAAACAGTGTAGGCTAAGGCTTCTTTTTCTCGAACTTCTGTAAACAATTTTGAATGAGGAAAAGCTCCTAAAAGACCATTGACAAGTAACATTGCCAGTTGTCCTTCATCTCCATAACCTATAGAACTATGATATCCCATTTCTAAAATGGATTGCCCGAGATTCTTTCTAAGAAAACTCTCATTTAATATATTTGAATAAGGTTGATGATACTGAATCTTGACAACTTGTTGACGAGCTGTCAAGGAATATTTCTCTAAATGCTCCCTTATTTCTATTTCATTAAAATCACCGAGAAAGAAAATATCAACTTTGTCCTCTTTCAACATCTTTTGAAAGCTAGAGAAGCTAGACTTAGGAGTCTCTTTTGAAATTCTAGAAATTAAGTCTTTAGGAACTAATTGCATGGCTGGTTCCTGGAAATAGAGCTGATCTAGTTCCTTATGAGCAAAGAAGAAGGGATCCTCTAATTCTGATTCCAACCTCGCTATCAGTTGCTTTTGCTCGATTTCAAACATATTTTGTTCAAATTCCCCAGCATTTGCCAAAGGTGAAAATAAAATTTGGTTTAACAATTCTAGAATCTGCGAAGTTAAAACATTTTTCTTACTTAAAAACTCATCACGAACATAGGTTAAACTCACATCAACAAGGTGACTTTGTCCCCTTCGATAAGCCTGACTTGATAAATCTGCTCCATATAGACCTGCCAATCGTTTTTTTAAAAGCTGGGCACTTGGATAGATTTGGTTTGCTGTTTCAAGAATACTAGCATTTATCATACGACTCGAAATCAGCTCAAGTGATAATGGAGCTGTAAATCGCACGGTTATTTTATTAGTTTTAAACTTTTTAGATTGGATAAAATGCACTGCAATTCCAGGAACTAACTCCATTTCTTACCTCCTTATACATTGAGTTCTATTATACCACGAAACAGTAATTTTTTCTTACTCTCTTTATTTCTTTTTCAATAAAATTCCTTTTCAGTTTAGATAAATTCCGCTCTGTTATTTATTTCAAAATATGGTATAATACCAAAGATTGAGGTGAACAATGGAATACAAATTATTTGAAGAATTTATAACCCTACAAGCACTTTTAAAGGAGCTTGGCATGATACACAGTGGCGGTGCCATCAAATCCTTCCTTAGTGAACATCTAGTTTATTTTAATGGAGAATTGGAAAATCGTCGCGGAAAAAAAATAAGAATCGGAGATACTATTGAAATCCCCGATTTACAAATTCAAATTCATGTAACAGAACCAAACTTAGATGAACAAGAAAACTACCGTCAAGAAAAACTTGAGAAAGAACGAGTTGCCAAATTAGTCAAGGAAATGAATAAGAAGATTCCTAAAAAAACTAAGAAGGAACCTTCAACCAAGACTAAAATAGCACCACGTTTCCCAGGGAGATAAGTATGTGGTTGAAAGATTTATCTATAAAACATTTTCGCAATTATCAAGATGTCGATATTGACTTTAACCCTAGATTAAACGTATTTGTTGGCCGTAATGCTCAAGGTAAGACCAATCTTCTTGAAAGTATTTACTTTTTAGCTCTAACTCGTAGTCATCGTACTAAGACAGATAAAAATTTGATTCAATTCGAAGAAGAACAACTTAAGATTGCAGGTTCTTTACAAAAACAAACAGGAAGTATTCCTCTCGAGATTGACTTAGCACCAAAAGGCCGAATTACTAAAGTAAATCATCTAAAACAAGCTCGCCTATCAGATTATATTGGCCACATGAATGTCGTCTTATTTGCCCCAGAAGATTTACAACTTATCAAGGGAGCGCCGGCCTTTCGCCGCAAGTTCATTGATATGGAACTGGGACAAATCAAGCCTATCTACTTGTCCGACTTGTCAAGTTATAATCACGTCCTCAAACAAAGAAATTCCTATCTTAAAACAAGCCACAATATTGATGAAACTTTTTTATCAGTACTTGATGAACAGCTTGTTGAATATGGATCTCGAGTCATGCTTCATCGTTCAGAATTCATCAAAAAATTAGAAGCATTTGGTCGTAAAAAACATTTTGAAATTTCTAATCAATTAGAGAAACTGTCAATTAACTATCAACCTTCTGTCAATTACATTGACAAAGAACGTTTGGCAGAAACATTTCTCCAAGCACTAGAAAAAAGTAGATCAAGAGATTTATTTAAAAAAAATACCGGAGTTGGCCCTCATCGAGATGATATGGTTTTCCTCATTAATGGAATAGATGCAAGTTTTGCTAGTCAAGGACAACATCGTAGTTTGGTTCTATCTATAAAACTAGCTGAAATTGAACTGATGGAGAGCATCACTAAGGAGTCTCCTATCCTTTTACTTGACGATGTTATGAGTGAACTTGACAACACTCGTCAACTGAAGCTACTTGAAACTATTTCACAAAACATCCAAACCTTCATTACAACTACTAGTTTAGAGCATCTTCAAAACTTACCTGATAATCTTAGCGTCTTTACAGTAAACGACGGACAAATATCTGTAAATTAAAATTTACAGACCTGTAAACAACAAAAAATCTCCTATTTTAGTTAGGAGATTTTTTATTTTTAACTATAACGAGTAGTTTGGTGCCTCATTAGTAATTTGAACATCATGTGGGTGACTTTCTTTGAGACCAGCACCTGACATTTCGATAAACTGAGCATTGTCATGTAACTCCTTAAGGTTTGCTGCACCACAATATCCCATACCAGAGCGAATACCACCAACCATTTGGAAAACGATGTCAGCTGCTGCACCTTTATAAGCAACGCGACCTTCAATTCCTTCTGGAACTAGTTTGTTTGCTTCATTGATAGCACCTTGGAAGTAACGGTCGCTTGAACCTTTCTTCATTGCAGCGATTGAACCCATACCACGGTAAGTCTTGAACTTACGTCCTTGGAAGATTTCAGTTTCACCTGGAGCTTCATCTGTTCCCGCAAACATTGATCCAAGCATTACTGCATTTCCACCAGCAACAAGAGCTTTTACAATATCTCCAGAATACTTGATTCCACCATCGGCGATAATTGTTTTACCATATTCACGAGCAACTGCTGCTGCATCGTAAATTGCTGTTACCTGTGGTACACCAACACCTGCAATTACACGAGTTGTACAGATTGAACCTGGGCCAATTCCGACTTTAACAACGTCAACACCTGCATCATAAAGAGCACGCGCACCTTCAGAAGTAGCGATGTTCCCAGCAATCAGTGTACGGTCTGGGAAATGAGCACGAATTTCAGCGATTTTACGAAGTACACCCGCTGAGTGACCATGGGCAGTATCGATAACAATAGCATCAGCTCCTGCTTCAAAGAGGGCTTCTGCACGTTCAAATGTGTCAGAAGTAACACCTACCGCACCAGCAACTAGAAGACGACCGAATTCATCTTTTGCCGCATTTGGGAACTCAATCACTTTTTCAATATCTTTAATGGTGATTAAACCAGAAAGACGACCCTCTTCATCAACTAGAGGTAGTTTTTCAATACGGTGTTCTTGAAGAATACTCTCAGCAGTTTTTAAATCTGTACCAACCGGAGCAGTAACTAGGTTTTCACTAGTCATGTGTTTTGAAATTGGTTGGTTGTAGTCAGAAATGAAACGCAGATCTCGGTTGGTCAAAATACCAACTAACTTACGGTTTTCTAGAGTTTCAACCACTGGGATACCACTGATACGGTAACGGCCCATGAGTTCATCTGCTTCAGCGATTGTATGTTCAGGAGTCAAGAAGAATGGATCAATGATAACACCATTTTCAGAACGTTTTACCTTACGAACTTCGTCAGCTTGTTGCTCAATAGACATGTTTTTATGGATAACTCCAAGTCCACCTGCACGTGCGATTGCAATGGCCATTTGGCTTTCTGTTACAGTGTCCATTGCAGCTGTAATAATTGGGATATTTAAAGTCAAATTATCTGCCAATTTTGTTGTTAAATCCGCATCATTAGGCAACACATGACTCTCTGCTGGAATAAGCAATACATCATCAAAGGTAAAACCTTTTTTCAAAAATTTAGTGTCCCAATTAGACATTGAAGTTTCCTCTTTTCTTTCTTTATTGAGCTAAACGCTTTTTGTATTGTATCTATCATACCATTCTATGAAAATTTGTCAATTATATTGATAATAGATAATATAAAAAAACTATCCCTTTTAATTTTAAAGAAGAGATAGTTTTAGAGTTCATATTTTATCTATTAATGAAAGTAATTTAGCCCCATTGCTGCTTTTACCTCTGATAGTGTTTGGCCAGCAACTTCTCGAGCTTTTTCACTACCTTTTTGGAGCATATTATAAACCTCACCCATATCTTTAGCCAACTCAAGACGGCGTTCACGAATTGGACCAAGTTCACGTTCTAGGATTTCAAGGAGATAACGCTTGGTCTTCACATCACCAAGACCTCCACGTTGATAAT
Source organism: Streptococcus timonensis (assembly GCF_047460355.1). Classification (GTDB taxonomy): domain Bacteria; phylum Bacillota; class Bacilli; order Lactobacillales; family Streptococcaceae; genus Streptococcus; species Streptococcus timonensis_A. Next base: position 121,539 of record NZ_JASHGL010000005.1, read on the forward strand.
GCACTTTCATTTCAGCAATTTCTTGAGCATCTTCTGGCCGTCCAAAAACATCTAGATAATGGAAAACCATATTACCTTCAATCTTACCTGGATCCTCAACACGGATATGGTCTGGGTCTGTATACATACTCATAACCTTTTTACGCAAAGTATCTGCATCATCGGATAAGTAAATCCCATTATTAAGAGATTTAGACATTTTGGCATTACCATCTAGACCTGGTAATCGTCCCGCTCCTTCGTGCTCAGGGTAAATTCCTTCTGGTTCTACTAAAACATCACAATTATAAGCATGATTAAAAGAACGAACAATTTCACGTGTTTGTTCAATCATCGGCTTTTGATCATTCCCTACTGGAACCAAGTTAGCCTTAAATGCTGTAATATCTGCTGCTTGCGCAACAGGATAAACTAAAAATCCAGTTGGAATACTTTCACCAAAGCCTTTTTGAGCAATTTCAGTCTTGACAGTTGGATTTCGTTCCAAGCGAGCTAATGAAACTAGGTTCATATAATACATAGAGAGCTCTGCCAATTCTGGAATCTGGCTTTGAATGAAAATCGTTGCTTTATTAGGATCTAATCCCACTGCAAGATAGTCCAAGGCCACATTCCCAATAGACTCTACAATAGTTTGTGGATCTTTTGCATGGTCTGTTAGTGCTTGCTGGTCAGCTAAAAAAACAAACATGTCATATTTATTTTCTTCTTGTAGTAAGACACGATTTTTCAAACTACCAACGTAGTGCCCAATATGTAATTTCCCCGTTGGGCGATCTCCTGTTAAAATAATGGGTTTACTCATCTTATTCTCCTTTGATATTGTCTTTTCAATTATAGCATTTTTTTAATAAAAAGGCAGATAATTTTTAAAATCAAACAACTAGGTTTATGTCAACGAATCTGTAAATCTAATTGACATAAAATTGACAAACAAAAATTTGAATATTTACCGATTTTCTAGTAAAATTAAAGTATTACACTTTATAGGAGAAAAACATTGCTTACAGTATCTGATGTCTCACTACGCTTTAGTGACCGCAAACTTTTTGATGATGTCAACATCAAATTTACAGAAGGAAATACCTATGGTTTAATTGGCGCTAACGGTGCGGGAAAATCAACATTTTTAAAAATCTTAGCTGGTGATATCGAACCAACAACTGGTCATATCTCTCTTGGACCAAACGAACGTCTCTCAGTTCTTCGTCAAAATCACTTTGACTACGAAGATGAGCGTGCTATTGATGTTGTTATCATGGGAAATGAAAAACTTTATAGCATCATGAAAGAGAAAGATGCTATTTACATGAAGGAAGATTTCTCAGATGAAGATGGTGTTCGTGCAGCTGAACTTGAGGGAGAATTTGCAGAACTAGGTGGTTGGGAAGCTGAGAGTGAAGCATCTCAATTACTTCAAAACCTTAACATCCCTGAAGAACTTCATTACCAAAATATGAGTGAATTGGCCAACGGTGACAAGGTGAAGGTTCTCCTTGCCAAAGCACTATTTGGTAAACCAGATGTCCTTCTATTGGACGAGCCAACCAACGGTCTTGATATCCAATCTATTACTTGGTTAGAAGATTTCTTGATCGATTTTGACAACACTGTCATTGTTGTATCCCACGACCGTCACTTCTTAAATAAAGTATGTACCCACATGGCCGACCTTGACTTTGGTAAAATCAAGCTCTATGTCGGAAACTACGACTTCTGGAAGGAGTCTTCTGAGCTTGCTGCTAAACTACTAGCAGACCGTAATGCTAAGGCAGAAGAAAAAATCAAACAACTCCAAGAATTCGTTGCTCGATTCTCTGCTAACGCATCTAAATCTAAACAGGCTACTTCACGTAAAAAGATGCTTGACAAGATTGTCTTAGAAGAAATTATTCCGTCAAGTCGTAAATATCCATTTATCAACTTTAAAGTAGAACGTGAAATTGGTAATGATCTCTTGACAGTAGAGAACTTATCTGTAAAGATTGACGGTGAAACTATTCTTGACAACATCAGCTTTATCTTGCGTCCAGGTGATAAAACAGCTCTTATAGGTCAAAACGACATCCAAACAACTGCACTGATTCGTGCAATTATGGGGGATATTGACTATGAAGGAACTGTCAAATGGGGAGTTACAACTAGTCGCTCTTACTTGCCAAAAGACAATTCAGCTGATTTTGCTGGTAGCGAGTCAATTCTTGACTGGTTACGTCAATTTGCAAGTAAAGAAGAAGATGACAATACCTTCCTTCGTGGTTTCCTAGGTCGTATGCTCTTCTCTGGAGACGAAGTTAACAAATCTGTAAACGTCTTGTCAGGTGGAGAAAAAGTGCGCGTGATGCTTTCAAAACTCATGCTTTTGAAAGCAAACGTTCTTGTACTTGACGATCCTACGAATCACTTAGACTTGGAATCAATATCAAGTCTCAATGATGGGTTGAAAAACTTTAAAGAATCGATTATCTTTGCCAGTCATGACCATGAATTTATTCAAACACTAGCAAACCACATTATCGTTCTTTCTAAAAATGGTGTCATTGATCGTATTGATGAAACATATGACGAATTTCTAGAAAATACTGAAGTTCAAGCAAAAGTAAAAGAACTTTGGAAAGACTAAAAAAATAAAACTCAGTTGGGCTCCCAATTGAGTTTTTAGTTGATAGTTCTGTCAATCTGATTCTATTCAACATATTCATTGCTTCACGTGAAACATTCTATTATTAGATTTATAAATTCTTAACATGATTCATACTCATAAAAAATCGACCAAATTGGTCGATTTTTTTAATCTTCTTCCAGTTTTTTGGGTTGATAAGCAAGCATACCTAATCCTATAAATAGGACTAAAATTATGAGAAGGAAAACCACCTGATGGTGAATATTTCCTGTCATAGAAATGGTTTGTCTCAATCCTGAAACTGAATAACTCATTGGTAACCAAGGATTAACAGCCTTAAAGAAATCATTAGTCAAAGCAAGTGGATAAGTTCCTGCACTTGATGCTAATTGTAATAATAGTAAAATAAGAGAGAAGAAAGCACCTAAGCGACTATTCCATGTCGTTAACGCGGTTACCATAGACATAAAGGTCAAACTTGCGATGATGATTAAGAACAAGGTTCTCATTTCATGATTTGCCGTTAGACCGATAAGATGAACTCCTCCATAGACTAAGACAGCTGCTAAAACAGCTATAACGCCATTTATTTCGAAACGAGATTTAACCCAAGCCCAACGACTTTCAGGATGACGACCTGAAGGTAACTTAGCAAAAATCATATTTGTTGATAACGCAGCAACAAAGAGGGCTACAGATATCATATAAGGAGCCATAGCAATCCCATTTACAGGAACCTGATCATTATCTGTTTTTGAAAGACTCAAAGGCTCAGATAATACTTCTGCATTATTAGACTCTGTTGATGCTGCTTTTAGTTGATTGCTAGCGCTGTTCAATCCATGTTCTAGTCCAGTAGCTCCTACTTGTAAACTTTCAATACCAGCAGTTAAAGTTGTTCCACCATCTGCTAATTTTCCAGCACCATCAGCAATTTTCATTGCTCCACTTCCTAACTGAGAGCTAGCTGCAAGCAATTGACTTGATTTATCTATTAATTGACTAGAACCTAGCTGTATTTTATCCAGTCCTGCAATTAAGTCTGAACTCTTACTATTTAATTGGCTAGAACCAGATGAGAGTTTTTCGATACCTGTTACTAATTCTGGAGTTTTCCCAGCTAGCGAATCCAAACCAGTTGTCAAGGTTGAAGAGTTTTCTGTCAACTTACTTGATCCAGAAACCAATTGATTCAAACTTGTTGTTAAAGCTGTATTCTTTTCACTTAGTTGGTTTACACCTAAAGAAATAGTATCCAACCCTTTAGTGTAATCATTAACTCCATTTTCAATCGATTGACTTCCAGGAACTAACTGATTATCTACAGCATTTTGCAACTGTGTATATCCACTTGACATAGATGTCAAGGAACTAGACGCCACAGGTAATACTTGATTTGCTTTAGTCTGTAAAGTAGAAAGATTAGAGACTGGTTGGTTTACACTTCCCAAATTTTCTTTTAAATCTCCTACCGTCGTTAATATTGCTTTTGCTGACTCTATCGTAGAATTAGAATTATTTGAAACAGCTGCAGTCAGTTCTTGTTTCTGAGTATCAGTAAGAGATTGATAAGTTGCTGTTGCTTGAAGATTGGTAAGAGTTTTCTCTTGCTCTGTTTGACTATTAGTCACAATAGTTTGAGCAAGAGTAGATATATTCGCTAAATCATTAGATATTGTACTTTTAAGTTCAGTATTATCTGAAATAGTTACAGCTTGAAGTGCTTTATTCAATTCATCTAAACTAGTTGCTAATTGAGTGATTTCCTCTTTTTGTTGAGATGAAGTATTCAATTGAGTCGAAATTTCTTTAATTCCTTTATTTAATTGGGTAATACCGTCTCTCAATGTATCTGATTGACTAGATAATTGATTTGCTCCAATAGATAGCTTGTCAACACCGCTTGTGTAAGCATTGACACCAACTGAAAATTGATTGAGACCTGTATTCAGTTGCGAAACTCCACCTGCATATGACTTCATTCCAGTATTTAGCTGATTGACACCTGCTACTAATTCTGGAGACTTGGAAGATAATTGATTAAGTCCAGTGTCAACCTGTGAAACTGCACTTGTATAGTTCTGTAAACCATCATTAAATGTACCTAAGCCACTATTCAGTTGCTTTACTCCTGTTACATACGTTGTCAACCCTTTTGTAAATTGATTTGTGCCATCAGAAAAGGTTAAACTTGAACTAGCTAAAGTATCAAGATTAGAAGACAATGTCTGACTTCCTACAGCTAACTGACTAGCCCCATTGGCCAATTGTTCACTTCCATCAGCTGCCTTCGTTAAACCAGATTTTAAATCTCCCATCTTTTGAAATAAAGCTTTCGTATAGGTTTCGGTTACATTAGCAGAAACATTTTGTTTTAACTGTGTCATGGCAGAATCACTCATCTTACTTGCAATGAAACTATGCCCACTAGAAGTTTGATAGTTAATATTCATTTGTTCTGGGTGATCTGATAGAATAGAAGCAGCCTTTTCAGATAAGTCACTTGGTAAAGTTACTACCATATAGTAATCACCGTCTTCTAGACCCTTCTTACCTTCTTTTTCACTGACAAAATGAAAATCTAATGATTTATTTTGCTCTAAATTGGACACCATGTCTTTTCCAATAGTCATTGTGTTTCCATTATAAGATGCTTCTTTATCATTATTAACGACCGCTACAGGCAACTCAGATAATTTGCCATATGGATCCCACATAGATGATAAAAATATGATGTTGTATAAAGCAGGAATAAGAGAAATCCCTATCATTACAATGATAAAGGTTGGTTTTTTAAAAATTGCTTTCCATTCTTTAAACATATTGTCTCCTTTTTTACACATATTGTCTAAAATTTTGATATAATAGATTATACATTAAAAATTCTTATTTACAAGTCAAAATCATTATATTTATACACTGCGTCTATTTTTGTTCAAAAGGAGGAATTATGAAAGAGAGCAACAAACGCTTAAAAACGAAGCGTACTATTGAGAACGCCATGGTTCAATTATTAACAGAACAGCCATTTGATCAAATTAGCACTGTTAAACTAGCAGAAAAAGCCGGCATTAGTCGTTCTAGCTTTTATACTCACTATAAAGATAAGTATGATATGATTGAGCACTACCAAAGCAAGCTATTTCATACTTTTGAGTATATTTTCCAAAAGCACGCAAATCATAAAAGAGATGCTATCCTAGAAGTGTTTGAATACTTGGAATCTGAACCGCTACTAGCTGCACTTCTATCTGAAAATGGTACAAAAGAAATACAAAACTTCCTGAGAAATAAACTTCACATTATGCTTAGCACTGACCTCCAAAAACGCTTTATGCAATTAAATTTAAACAATATTGAGTTAGAGTATAGCAGTATTTATCTAACAAATGCCCTATTTGGTGTATGTCAAACCTGGATTGCTCATGGAAAAAAAGAAAGTCCACAAGAAATGACAAACTTTCTTATGAAAATGTTAGGAGATTAAAATTAGACACAAAAAAAGAACACCATTGGTGTTCTTTTTTATCTGACTCCGCCAGTAGGACTCGAACCTACGACATCATGATTAACAGTCATGCGCTACTACCAACTGAGCTATGGCGGATTAAATAGTCCGTACGGGATTCGAACCCGTGTTACCGCCGTGAAAAGGCGGTGTCTTAACCCCTTGACCAACGGACCATCTATCTGTAGCAGATATAACCATTATATCAATTTCTTACTAATTGTCAATCACTTTTTTTGTTTTTTCTCCATAATATCCTTTAGTTTACGAACTTTCAGACGGGTAATAGGGCAACGATGATCTTCATAGAAAACAACTTCTAAATTTTTTCGATCAATTTCCCTGATATTCCCTACATTGACAAGAAATGACTTATGAGGAGAATAAAATCGCTGGCTTTGCTTATCCTTTTCCTGGATATCTGTCATGGTTCCATAGAACTCTTTTGCAAAATTCTTTCCAATAATTCGCAACTTAGAAGAAACCCCTGTTGTTTCAATATACAGAATATCATGGTAAGGGATTTTCAAATCATTTCCCTTATAATTGTAATCAAAATAGTCTACAACATCTTCATTTTCAAGCAGCATACTCTTAGTATAAAAGATGCTCTGCTCAATACGTTTCTTGAACAATTCATCATTAATATCTTTATCTACAAAATCCAAGGCCGATACCTGATATTTGTAAGTTAAAGTAGCAAATTCTGATCTACTCGTGATAAAGACAATAATTGCATAAGGATTATGATGACGAATAAACTGTGCTACTTCAAAACCCTTTTTCTCAATTCCATGAATATCGATATCTAGGAAATAAAGCTGATTTACTTCATCGTTTTCGATATATTCTTTAAACTCTTTAACTTTTCCTGTTGTCTTGTATGAAATAGGAATATGTGATTCCTCTGAAATTTCATTCAATATTCTTTCTATTCTGACTTGATGTTCAATAACATCTTCTAAAATTAAGATTTTCATTCAAATTCCCTCTTAAATCTAATAATTTGTCTAAATCTATTATCTTCCATCTCAGTCTCTAAGATAATATTTTCATATTTATCTAAGATTTCCTTGACATTGTTAAGACCGATACCTCTATTTCTTCCCTTAGTAGAGAAACCTAAGGCAAACACATCTTCTGAAGGATTCATCGTGATTTTACATGAATTTTGAATAACAATTACCGTTTCAAAATCCATTTTAATGACAGCAACCTCCATTTGTTTAAAATAACTCTCTGCAGCACCTTCAACAGCATTATTTAATAAAACACTCAGGATGCGAACAAGATCAAGTAAATCAATTGACAATTTTCTAATGATATCCTTTACTTCTAGTGTAAAGTCAACACCATTATTTCGTGCATATACGATAGACTGAGCAATCAAACTTCGTAAAGCTGAATCTTCAATATTGTTCAAATCAAAATAGGTATACTTATCTGAACGTAATTTTTGATTTGCTTTCACCAAAACTTCCTTGTAAATCCTGTCAATTTCTTGTAAATCACCACTGTCAATTGCCATTTGAAGACTGACAAGCATACCTGCATAATCATGACGAAAACCGCGAATTTCATTGTACAAACCAACAATCTCATCTGTATAGGTCTGTAAATGTTTCTGTTCAAACTTTTTCTGCTCCAGAGCAATCTCTTTTTCAACTTGAACTTTGTGAGAATTCATTGCAAATAAGGTTAACAAAAAACAAATAAAAACTATAGTTGATAAAATACTTCCAAAACTGTTTAGATTGGGAAAAGTACTCACGATATCTGAAATAAAAGATACTATATGTAGGAAGATAAATGCATATAGTACATTTTTAAAAAATGGATAGAGGTAGTCTTTGTCAAAATAGGTCATTTCCAAGTGGAAATATGTAATGATCTTTTTGATTGTAAAATAGCTTAATAACAGAACTACAAAAAAGAATAAATCCTCATATTGTAATGCTAGTTGATCTCCTATTAAAGATGATAAAGTTACAGATATAAATGTATGGCTAGTATTGAATAGCAAAGATAACAGGAGACTGATGAATCCTACCTTATATTTATCGTATTTCTTTTTCCCCATCAAATAAGCATATAGAAAAAGAGGAAATAAAAATTTTTCAAATCCTAATCCAGATAAGGAAATAAAATCAAAGAAAAATTCAGCAACCAATTGAAATATAAATAAATAAAATCCAAATAAAAATTTTTCTTTAATTGTTATTTTACAAATTCTTCCATAGCTAATTATTAGAATATAAATGTGAAGAAAAATTGTTCCTAATAAAAATAAATCCATCTTTACTCCCTATATTGGTACTATTTTATATTATTTGAAAATAATTTTTTAAAAATATAAGGCAGTCTTATTTCCCCACCTCGAATCTCCTGCAACTCTAACTCTGTTACCTCTTTGAATTGTTCCAATTTAACTGTATTTTTCATAATATAATCTCCTAAAATATATAAAATTGTAAGATACCTTACCAACCTATTATACAAAATGAAAACCATATAAGAAAAATTTCTTCTCAACTGCACCTTTTTCGACCTGAACTATACTTTTTTACAAAAAAAGCTGGGTTTCCCCAGCTTTTAATCTAGCATTATGATCCCAGCAGGATTCGAACCTGCGACCGTTCGCTTAGAAGGCGAATGCTCTATCCAGCTGAGCTATGAGACCTCACTAGTCTATATTAACAGAAAAATGTAGCTTAGTCAATCCTATTTATGATAGGGAGAACCTTGTTGAATAGAAAAAGCACGGTAAACTTGTTCAACTAAGACTAATCTCATTAGTTGATGCGGAAGTGTTAGTCTTCCAAAACTAAGAGATAGATTTGCTCTTCTTTTTACTTCTGGAGCTAGGCCTAAACTTCCACCAATCACAAATGTCAGGGTTGAAAAACCCTTGATAGAAGCCTGTTCCAATTGTTTACTTAATTCCTCAGAAGATAAGGTGTTTCCTTCTATAGCTAAGACTACAAGAAAATCTCGATCTCCGATTTTTGAGAGGATTCGGTTTCCCTCCACCTCTAAAATTTTCTGATTTTCAGAATCACTTGCTCGATCTGGTGTCTTTTCATCTGCTAATTCAATCATTTCTAAATTAGCAAAACGAGAAATTCGTTTAGAGTATTCTGCTATACCATCTTTAAGATATTTTTCTTTCAGTTTTCCAACTGTTACGATTTTAATTTTCATTCTCCTATTCTAACATATTACATTTATCTTGCACATTTTATACACAAGTAATAAGTCTAAAAAAACTCATGGATCCACAAGTTTTTAACAGTTATCCACAGGCTGTTGAAAACTTTTTAAGCTTAGATTAAGTTAATAATAATATTATACTTTCAACAGATAATAAAAAATTCATAAAATATGGAGGAAACTATGAAAAATTTTTCTAAAGTTTCAAAAAAAATAGGACAGCTTTTGATAGTTATTCTTATTAGCTTTTTTAGTGGTTTATTAGGAAGTCTGACTATTCTTCATCTCAATCAAAAACAGAATAGTGGTGCACAAAATAATACCACTATCACTCAAACAACTGTTAAAAATGAGAATGCTACTACACAAGCAGTTGATAAGGTAAAAGATGCAGTTGTTTCTATTATTACTTATTCAGCAAACTCTCAAAATAGTTTATTTGGTTCTGGTGATTCTGATACAGATACAAATACTGAACAAGTTTCTAGTGAAGGTTCTGGTGTTATTTATAAAAAAGATGGTAAGTTTGCCTATCTAGTTACCAATACACACGTTATTAATGGAGCTTCAAAAGTCGATGTTCGTTTAGCAGATGGTACAAAGGTCCCTGGTGAAATTGTCGGATCTGATACCTTCTCTGATATTGCTGTCGTAAAAATTTCTTCAGAAAAAGTAACAACAGTAGCTGAATTTGGTGATTCTAGCAAATTAACTGTTGGAGAAACAGCAATTGCAATTGGTAGTCCTCTAGGATCAGAATATGCCAATACGGTTACCCAAGGGATTGTTTCTAGTCTAGATAGAAATGTTTCTTTAAAATCTGAAGATGGTCAAGCAATCTCTACCAAAGCTATCCAAACAGATACAGCTATCAACCCTGGTAACTCTGGAGGACCTTTAATCAATATTCAGGGACAAGTAATCGGAATCACATCTAGTAAGATTGCAAGCAATGGTGGAACATCGGTAGAAGGACTAGGTTTTGCTATTCCTTCAAATGATGCTATCCACATTATTGAACAATTGGAAAAGAATGGAAAAGTAACTAGACCTGCTCTAGGTATTCAAATGGTAAATCTTTCAAATCTTAATGCTAGTGATTTACAAAAATTGAATATTCCAGGTAATGTTACTTCTGGTGTAGTCGTTCGATCTGTTCAAACGAATATGCCTGCAAATGGACATTTACAAAAATACGACATCATCACAAAAGTCGATGATAACGCTATTTCATCAACTACTGATTTACAAAGTGCTCTCTATAGTCACTCTATTGGGGATAGCATGACGGTTACTTACTACCGTAACGGTAAAGAAGAAACAACTACTATTAAACTTGATAAAAGCACCAGTGATTTAGACTACTAATTTACATACATGTAAACTGTCTTTACAGAAAATTAAAGATATGATAAGGTAGATTCATGGAAGAATTAAAAATTATTCAACTAAGTGAAATCCAAAAGAATCCTTATCAACCTCGTAAAGATTTTTCAGAAGAAAAAATTCAAGAACTTGCTCAATCTATTAAAGAAAATGGATTGATACAACCGATAATTGTCCGTCAATCTCCAGTCATCGGCTATGAAATATTGGCTGGAGAAAGACGCTATCGTGCATCGATTGTTGCTGGACTCTCAGAAGTTCCTGTAATTGTAAAAAATCTTTCTGATCAAGATATGATGGTCCATTCCATTATTGAAAATCTACAACGAGAGGATTTAAATCCTGTTGACGAAGCTAAAGCTTACCAATCCTTAATCGATAAAGGTTTTACACATGCAGATATTGCTGAAAAAATGGGGAAATCTCGTCCATATATCACAAACCTTGTTCGCTTACTTAACTTATCTCCTTCTATCTTAAAAGAAGTAGAATCTGGAAGGCTCTCGCAAGCACATGCAAGACTTTTGATAAATTTATCTAAGAAGGATCAAGAAAACCTTTTAAAAAGAATTCAAGAAGAAGATTTGTCTGTTAGACAAGTTGAGAGACTTCTTCAAGAAAAGAAGCAAGAGAAGAAAATAAAAGAAAAATATTTCTTCATCAAAGAAGAAGAAGACAAGTTGAAGAAATTACTCGGACTTGATGTTCAAATTCAACTCCAAAAAAAAGAGGCAGGAAGAATATCCATTTCCTTCCACAATCAAGAAGAGTATCAACGTTTTATTAACAGCCTGAAATAAGGCTGTTATTTTATTTTTTATAAATCACATCTTTATCCACTATTTTTTTCTTTAAAAACTCAAAAGAATCACTATAATCACAATTTATCCACAGGTTGTGGATAAATTATATAAACATTGTGGATTTGTTTTCCACAAGTTGTGGAAAAAATGTTTATTATATGATAGAATAGTCTCAGAGATTATACCTTTTAGAAAAGGAGGAGTTGGTACTTGAAAGAAAAACAATTTTGGAATCATATTTTAGAACTTTCTAAAGAAAGATTGACACGATCCATGTTTGATTTCTATGTAACACCTGCTGAATTGATAAAGGTCGAGGGAAACATAGCTACTATATTTTTACCAAGATCTGAAATGGAAATGGTTTGGAGTACAAGACTAAATGATATTATTGTAGCTGTAGGTTTTCAAATATATGACACTGAAATAAAAGCTCGATATGTATTGACTAAGGAAAATTCTGCTACCTCCGATATAGTAAGCAAATTTGAAAACAATAATCATCAACAGGAACAAATTGAAAAATCTATTCCTTATTCAGAAACAGGATTAAGAGATATTTATACTTTTGATAATTTCATTCAAGGTGATGGAAATATTTGGGCTAAGTCTGCTGCTTTAGCTGTCTCGGAAGATCCTGGACTAACTTATAATCCTCTTTTTATTTATGGTGGTCCTGGTTTAGGAAAAACTCACTTACTCAATGCTTTGGGGAATGAAATTCTTAAAAAGAATCCTAATGCGCGTGTTAAATACATTCCTGCTGAAAGTTTTATTAATGAATTTTTAGATCATCTAAGACTTAATGATATGGATAATTTTAAAAAAACCTATCGAAGCTTAGATCTCCTTCTTATTGATGATATTCAATCTCTTAGTGGAAATAAAGTGCAAACTCAGGATGAATTTTTTAATACATTTAACAAACTTCACAGTAATAATAAACAAATTGTTTTAACGAGTGACCGCAGACCAGAACAACTGGAAAATCTACCTGAGCGTCTTGTCACGCGCTTCTCATGGGGACTAACTACTGATATTACTCCCCCTGATTTTGAAACTCGCATTGCCATTCTTAATAGTAAAACAGAAGATATGGATTATCATTTTGAAAGTGATACAATTGAATATCTAGCCGGTCAATTCGATTCAAACGTTAGAGAACTAGAAGGTGCCTTGAAAGATATTAGCCTGATGGCTAGAGTCAAGAAAATCAATAATATAACAGTTGATATCGCATCTGAGGCTATACGTGCAAGAAAACAAGAATTTAGTACCATGATTGTCATTCCTATTGAAAAAATACAAGCTGAAGTCGGTAATTTTTACGATGTTAGTATTAAGGAAATGAAAGGGACAAGACGGGTTCAAAATATTGTTCTAGCTCGTCAAGTTGCCATGTATCTAGCTAGAGAACTAACAGATAATAGTCTTCCAAAAATCGGTAAAGAATTTGGTGGAAAAGATCATACAACAGTCATTCACGCTCATGCAAAAATCAAGTCTATGATTGCAACTGATGATAAATTACGTATAGAAATCGAAACTATCAAAAAGAAAATTAAATAACTTGTGGATAAGTGTTTAAATTTTTACTAATTTATACACATCTTTTAAACAAGTGTAACTTCTTTAATTTTCTAAACTAAACTAGGTTTTCCACAGATTTCACACAGCCTACTATTACTATTAACCTTCTAATACTAAAAATAAATAAAGGAGATTCCATGATTCATTTTTCAATTAACAAAAATCTATTCCTGCAATCATTAAATATTACAAAACGTGCAATTAGTTCTAAAAATGCTATTCCTGTTTTATCAACTATCAAAATCGATGTTACAAACGAAGGAATTACTTTAATTGGTTCTAATGGTCAGATTTCAATTGAAAACTTCATTTCTCAAAAAGATGAAAATGCAGGTCTTTTGATTAACTCTTTAGGTTCTATCCTCCTAGAAGCTTCATTCTTTATCAATGTAGTATCAAGTCTTCCAGATGTGACGCTTGATTTTAAAGAAATTGAGCAACATCAGATTGTATTAACAAGTGGTAAATCAGAAATTACCCTTAAAGGTAAAGACAGTGAACAATATCCACGTATCCAGGAAATCGCTGCAAGTAATCCTTTAGTCCTTGAAACAAAACTTCTTAAGAAAATTATCAATGAAACTGCTTTTGCTGCTAGTGTACAAGAAAGCCGTCCAATCTTGACTGGTGTACACTTTGTCCTAAGTAATCATCAAGAATTGAAAACAGTTGCGACAGATTCTCACCGTCTCAGTCAGAAGAAATTGACACTTGAAAAAAATAGTGATAATTTTGATGTTGTTATCCCAAGTCGCTCTCTACGCGAATTTTCAGCTGTTTTTACGGACGATATCGAAACAGTAGAGATATTCTTCGCAAACAACCAAATTCTCTTTAGAAGCGAAAATATTAGCTTCTATACACGTCTCTTAGAAGGTAATTATCCTGATACAGATCGTCTGATTCCAACAGATTTTAATACGACAGTGACTTTTGATGTTGTGAATCTACGTCAATCTATGGAACGTGCACGTCTTTTATCAAGTGCTACTCAAAATGGAACTGTAAAATTAGAAATCAAACAAGGAGTAGTTACAGCACATGTAAATTCTCCAGAAGTTGGTAAAGTAAACGAAGAAATCGATACAATTGCTGTATCTGGTGAAGATTTAACTATTAGCTTTAACCCAACTTACTTGATTGAAGCACTAAAAGCTTTGAATAGTGAAAAGGTAACAATCAGCTTCATTTCAGCAGTTCGTCCATTTACCTTGGTACCAGCTGATACAGATGAAGATTTCATGCAACTGATTACACCAGTTCGTACAAATTAATGGAAAGAGGTTGAGCCTAGCTCACCTCTTTTATGATATAATCAGAAATATGAAAAGGAGAGTAGTATGTATCAAGTTGGAAATTTTGTTGAAATGAAAAAACCACACGCTTGTACAATCAAGTCTACAGGTAAAAAAGCCAATCGTTGGGAAATCACACGTTTAGGTGCAGATATCAAAATAAAATGCAGTAATTGTGACCATGTTGTCATGATGAGTCGCTATGATTTTGAAAGAAAAATGAAAAAAATCATCGACTAAAAGCAAGAAGTTAGAGGGTTAGCAAGTTTTCCCTTTTTGTGTTATAATATTGAAGATTGAAATGTGAACGGAGAATGAGAAATTATGGCTTTAACAGCAGGTATCGTGGGTTTACCAAACGTTGGTAAATCAACCCTATTTAATGCAATTACAAAAGCAGGAGCAGAGGCTGCAAACTATCCATTTGCAACTATTGACCCAAACGTTGGGATGGTAGAAGTTCCAGATGAACGCCTCCAAAAATTGACTGAAATGATTACTCCTAAGAAGACAGTTCCAACAACCTTTGAATTTACAGATATTGCAGGGATTGTAAAAGGTGCATCAAAAGGAGAAGGTCTTGGAAATAAATTCTTGGCCAATATCCGTGAAGTTGATGCTATTGTCCACGTGGTACGTGCCTTTGATGATGAAAATGTCATGCGTGAGCAAGGACGTGAAGATGCCTTTGTCGATCCATTAGCAGATATTGATACCATTAACCTAGAGTTGATTCTTGCTGACTTAGAATCGGTTAATAAACGCTATGCGCGTGTGGAAAAGATGGCACGTACGCAAAAAGATAAGGAATCAG
Source organism: Streptococcus timonensis (assembly GCF_047460355.1). Lineage (GTDB taxonomy): Bacteria > Bacillota > Bacilli > Lactobacillales > Streptococcaceae > Streptococcus > Streptococcus timonensis_A. Next base: position 136,768 of record NZ_JASHGL010000005.1, read on the forward strand.
TTGCAGAATTTAATGTTCTCCAAAAGATTAAACCAGTTCTTGAAGACGGTAAGTCAGCTCGTACTATTGAATTTACCGATGAAGAGCAAAAAGTAGTTAAAGGTCTTTTCCTTTTGACCACGAAACCAGTTCTTTATGTAGCTAACGTTGATGAGGATGTGGTTGGAGACCCAGAATCTATCGATTATGTGAAGCAAATTCGTGAATTCGCAGCAACAGAAAATGCAGAGGTAGTGGTTATTTCTGCGCGTGCTGAAGAAGAAATTTCTGAATTAGACGATGAAGATAAAAAAGAGTTTCTTGAAGCTATTGGTTTGACAGAATCAGGTGTGGATAAGTTGACTCGTGCAGCTTACCATCTATTAGGACTTGGAACTTACTTCACAGCTGGTGAAAAAGAGGTTCGTGCTTGGACCTTTAAACGTGGTATGAAAGCTCCTCAAGCAGCTGGTATCATCCACTCTGACTTCGAAAAAGGTTTTATTCGTGCAGTAACTATGTCTTATGATGATTTGATTAAATACGGATCTGAAAAGGCTGTAAAAGAAGCTGGACGCTTGCGTGAAGAAGGAAAAGAATATGTCGTTCAAGATGGCGATATCATGGAATTCCGCTTTAACGTTTAATCGATATTTAAAATAATGTCAATTAGGTTGGAAAAAAATTCCAACCCTTTTGGCTTTTGAAAGGAAATTAAAATGACAAAATTACTTGTGGGATTGGGAAATCCAGGAGATAAATATTTTGAGACAAAGCATAATGTTGGTTTTATGTTGATTGACCAACTAGCTAAAAAACAGAATGTATCCTTTACACACGATAAAATATTCCAAGCTGAATTAGCTTCATTTTTCCTTAATGGTGAAAAAATTTATCTAGTGAAACCAACAACTTTTATGAATGAAAGTGGGAAAGCAGTTCATGCTTTATTAACCTACTATGGTTTAGATATCGAAGATTTACTGATTATTTACGATGATCTTGACATGGAAGTAGGAAAAATTCGACTTCGCGCTAAAGGATCAGCTGGCGGTCATAATGGTATCAAGTCAATTATTCAACATATTGGTACACAGGTTTTCAATCGTGTAAAGATTGGTATCGGTAGACCTAAAAAAGGAATGTCAGTAGTTCATCATGTTTTGAGTAAATTTGATCAAGAAGATTATCTTGGTATTTTACACTCTATTGACAATGTTGACGATGTTGTAAATTTTTATTTACAGGAAAATAACTTTAAAAAACTAATGCAGAAATATAATGGGTAAAGAAATGACGTTAGTAGATTTCTTTTTAGAGAATAAGCAGATCCAATCGTGGCATCAAGGTTTAGCTCTAAAACAAAGACAGTTGTTATTAGGTTTATCTGGATCAGCTAAATCTCTAGCAATTGCAAGTGGATTAAAAAGTCAGGCTAAACTTATCGTCATGACTTCTACCTATGGGGAAGCTGAACGTTTGATAAATGATTTGATTTCAATTCTTGGTTCAGATTTGGTTTATCCATTTTTAGTGGATGATTCTCCCATGGTAGAGTTTTTAATGTCTTCTCAAGAGAAGATATTTTCAAGAATTGAAGCCTTACGTTTTCTAAGAGATAAGTCCCAGAAGGGAATTTTAGTATGCAACCTAGCAGCGAGTCGCTTATTATTACCTGATCCAACGGTTTTTGACGCTAGTGTTTTAACATTTGAAATCGGACAAGAATGTGAACAAAGAAAATTAAATAATCAGTTACTTTCCCTTGGTTATAAGAAGGTAACACAAGTTCAAAGTCAAGGTGAATTTAGTATACGTGGAGATATCTTAGATATCTTTGAAACGTCACAAATTTCACCTTTTCGAATTGAATTTTTTGGCGACGAAATTGACGGTATCAGAAAATTTGATACAGAGTCACAACTTTCAAAAGAAAGTCTATCACAAGTACAGATATTTCCAGCGAGTGATGTCTTATTAACAGAAGAGGATTATCTTCGAGGTCAAAAATTCTTAGAGCATGAGATTGAAAAAACACTTTCTCCAACCTTAAAATCATACCTAGAGGAGGTTTATAGCAGTAGTAAACAGCAAACACCTTATGCAGAGATTCGGAAGTTTTTATCTGCTTTTTATAAGAAAGAGTGGTCTCTTTTTGATTATCTACATCAAATACCTGTCATCTTTGATGATTATCAAAAGATTATACAACAGTATGATGTCTTTGATCAAGAAATAGCTAGAATCTTTACAGATGATTTACATAACAGTAAATCTGTGTCAAGTTTACAGTATTTCGCTGATACTGAAAGCTATTATAAAAAATATTTGCCTACAACTTTCTTTTCAAATTTTCAAAAAGGTCTGGGGAATTTAAAGTTTGATCATCTCTACCAATTTAATCAGTATCCAATGCAGGAGTTCTTTAATCAGTTTTCTTTTTTGAAGAGTGAAATTGAACGCTATAAAAAGTTAAAATATACAATTGTTCTCCAAACGACTAGTAAAGCTGATAGCAAAAAATTGTTAAACATTTTAGATGAGTATGAGATAAAAATTGATACTATTTTTGGGAATGAACTCTCTAAAGGATCTGTCAACCTTGTTGAAGGAAATCTACGCCATGGATTTCATTTTGTGGATGAAAATCTTGTTTTCATTACTGAATATGAGATGTTCAAGAAGAAAATTAAGCGCAAGTATAGAAGACAGAATCTCAGCAATGCTGAACGTTTGAAAGACTATAACGAGCTTGAAAAAGGTGATTACGTTGTTCATCAAGTTCATGGGATTGGCCAATATCTAGGAATTGAAACAATTGAAATCAAAGGAATTCATCGTGATTACGTGAGTGTCCAATATCAAAATGGTGATCGTATCTCTATCCCTGTCGAGCAAATTCAAACCTTATCCAAGTACGTGTCAAGTGATGGTAAAGCTCCAAAATTAAATAAGCTCAATGATGGACATTTTAAAAAGGCTAAACAAAAAGTTAAGTCCCAAGTTAAAGATATTGCAGATGACTTGATTAAGTTATATGCTGAGAGAAGTCAATTAGAGGGTTATGCATTTTCAGAAGATGACCAGGATCAAATTGTTTTTGATGAGGCTTTTCCTTATGTTGAAACCGAGGATCAACTTCGAAGTATTGAAGAAATCAAAAAAGACATGCAAAATTCGCGGCCGATGGACCGCCTATTAGTTGGAGATGTTGGTTTTGGTAAGACAGAGGTTGCTATGAGAGCTGCTTTTAAGGCTGTTAATGATCATAAACAGGTTGTTGTTTTAGTACCAACTACAGTTCTGGCTCAACAACACTACAGTAATTTCAAGGAGAGATTTCAACAGTTTGCTGTCAATGTTGATGTTTTAAGTCGTTTTAGAAGTAAAAAGGAACAAGCAGAAACCATTGAAAAACTAAAAAAAGGCCAAGTAGATATTTTGATAGGGACTCATCGGGTTTTGTCAAAAGATGTTGTTTTTTCTGATTTGGGTTTGATGATTATTGATGAGGAACAACGTTTTGGTGTCAAGCACAAGGAAGCTCTTAAAGAATTAAAGAAGAAGATAGATGTATTAACCTTGACAGCTACCCCGATTCCACGTACCCTACATATGTCAATGTTGGGAATACGAGACTTGTCTGTTATTGAGACTCCTCCAACTAATCGATATCCTGTTCAAACCTATGTTCTTGAACAAAATGATCGTGTCATTCGTGATGCTGTATTGAGAGAAATAGATCGTGGTGGTCAGGTTTACTATCTTTACAATAAAGTTGACACGATTGAAAAGAAGGTTTCAGAGTTACAAGAACTGATTCCAGAAGCTTCGATTGGATTTGTACATGGTCAGATGAGTGAAATTCATTTAGAAAATACTTTACTTGATTTTATCGAGGGTCAGTACGATATTTTAGTGACAACCACCATCATAGAAACTGGAGTCGATATTCCTAATGCCAATACCTTGTTTATCGAGAATGCTGACCATCTAGGTTTGTCAACCTTGTATCAACTTAGAGGTAGAGTTGGTCGTAGTAATCGAATAGCCTATGCTTACTTGATGTACCGTCCAGATAAGTCTTTGACAGAAGTGTCTGAGAAACGTTTAGAAGCGATTAAAGGTTTTACCGAACTAGGATCAGGTTTTAAAATTGCTATGCGGGATTTGTCTATTCGTGGAGCGGGTAATCTTTTAGGGAGTTCTCAATCTGGTTTTATTGATTCAGTTGGATTTGAGCTCTATTCTCAATTACTTGAAGAAGCTATTGCTAAGAAAAATGGGACTGATAAAAAACGTGAAAAAGGCAATGCAGAACTTATCCTACAGATTGATGCTTACCTTCCTTATGATTATATATCTGACGAACGACATAAAATTGAGATTTACAAGAGAATTCGTCAAATTGACAACCGTGTAAATTATGAAAAATTACAAGACGAACTGATAGACAGATTTGGTGAGTATCCAGATGTGGTTGCCTATCTTTTAGAAATTGGTTTGGCCAAGGCTTATTTGGATAAAGTTTTTGTCAATCGTGTCGAAAGAAAAAATAATAAGCTTGTTATTCAATTTGAAAAAATATCACAAATGCTTTTCCTGACTCAGGATTATTTCCAGGCTCTCTCACAGACAAATTTGAAGGCTAATATTTCAGAAAATCGAGGACTTATTGAAGTTGTCTTTGACATTCGCAATAAAAAAGATTATGAACTTTTAGAAGGTCTTGTAACTTTTGGAGAAACTCTGGTTGCAATAAAAGATTCAAAAAAAAGTAGCTAGGTATGATCTTTTTCTTCTATAAAAAGGATAAAAATGGTACAATAATAATTTGAGGTATTAGACATGAGATTAGATAAATATTTAAAAGTATCAAGAATTATTAAACGCCGCACAGTAGCTAAAGAGGTAGCTGATAAGGGGCGTATCAAGGTTAACGGCATTTTGGCTAAAAGTTCTACAGATTTAAAAATTAATGATCAAGTTGAAATTCGTTTTGGAAATAAACTGTTGCTTGTGAAGGTGCTAGAAATGAAAGATAGTACAAAAAAAGAAGATGCAGCAGGTATGTATGAAATTATCAGCGAAACAAGGGTAGAAGCAGATGTATAGAAAAATCGTCCAAATGAACAACTCTTTTATTCAAAATGAAACCCAACGTCGTAAGTACTTGATGGAAGAACGTCAAAGACGCAATCGCTTCATGGGATGGGTTTTGATTTTGATTATGTTGTTATTTATCTTACCGACCTATAATTTAGCCCAAAGTTATCAACAATTATTAACACGTCGCCAACAATTATCTGATTTAAAAAAACAGTACCAAGATTTAAGTGATGAAAAGGATAAAGAGGCTAATTTTGCAAATAAGTTGAAAGATGAAACTTATGCTGCTAAGTACTCACGCGCAAAATATTATTACTCAAAAACGTGGGAAGAAGTCTACACAATTCCAGACCTGCTTCCTAGGTAAGATGATATGGAAAATTTATTAGAAGTTGTTGAACAATTTTTAAGCTTATCAGATGAAAAATTGGAGGAATTATCCCAAAAGAATCATCTGCTACGCTTGCAAGAAGAAGAGGAAAAAAAGAATGCGTAAATTTTTAGTGATATTACTACTTCCTATTTTCTTTAAAAGTGTCCATGTAGTAAGCACTGAGAATCCAGTTATCATTCCAGAACAAGAAATTTATTCCTTAGCCCAGGGTCCCTATAGTTTTTACTTTCAAGATAAGATTGAATCCCCACAGTTTTACGGGACTACGCCTGTTTATTCTACAGAAGAGTTGGTAAAAGAGTCTGGGAAAGTCACTCCAGAATCTAAATTAACTATATTAGAGTGGAGGTTAAATTCTCAGGGACAGGCAGTCTTTAAATTATCTAATAATCAATTTATAGCTGCGGATAAAAGACTTTTGTATGATGCTTCTCAGGTTTATCATTCATCTAAAAAAGTGTGGTTAGACCCCGAATTCGTTATTTACAATAGTCCATATGATAAAGAAGAGCTAAAATCTAATTTGTCCGCTTATCAAGAAGTTGAAACAGATATGACTTTATTTGCTGAAGGACGTGAGTTTCTACACATCAAACAAATTGGCTGGATTGCTACTGAATATACTTCTGAAGAAGATAATCGTATGCAAAAGGTACAAGAGTTATTGTCTTCTAAATACCAGAATGAACAGTTTTCAATTTATGTAAAACAGTTGACTACTGGTAAAGAAGCAGGTCTTAATGAGAATCAAAAAATGTATGCTGCTAGTGTTATGAAGTTGCCTTATCTCTGCTATGTTGAAGAAAAAATTAACCAAGGAGAGTATACACTTGATTCTAGCCTCAAGTATGTGGCTGAAGTCAATGATTTCCCTGGTTCTTATAAACCTGAGGGAAGTGGTAGCCTACCTAAAAAGGCAGATAATAAAGACTACAGCATCAAGGATTTGATTACAAAAACTGCAAAAGAGTCTGATAATGTCGCTCACAATATTCTAGGTTATTATGTAACAAACAAGTCTGATGAATCCTTCAAAAAGGAGATAACCTCTATCTCAGGTGAAGTTTGGGATGTGACGGATAAATTAGCTTCAGCTAAGATGGCTAGTCAAGTTATGGAGACCATCTATCATCAGAATGGTTTTGTTCTAGAGTCACTTTCTAAAACCTCTTTTGATGACCAGAGAATTGCTAAAAATATTTCTGTTAATGTAGCTCATAAGATTGGTGATGCAGACGAATTCAAGCATGATACAGCTATTGTCTTCACAGATTCACCATTTATCATTTCTATTTTTACCAAAAATTCTGATTATGATACTATTTCTAAAATTGCCCAGGATGTCTATGAGGTCTTAAAATGACAGACCAAGATTTTTTAAATCATTTTTTTGAAAAAGGTTTTTTTAAGAATCATGCAAGAGTTGTGGTAGCTTTATCTGGTGGATTAGATTCTATGTTTCTATTTTACCTCTTATCTACCTATAGAAAAGAACTTGGCATTGAACTTGTTTTAGCTCACATCAATCATAAACAAAGACCAGAATCGAATGATGAAGAAAATGAGTTAAGAAAACTAGCTAAACAAGCTGAGATTCCTATTTATATTGCTAGGTTTGATCAGCCTTTTACAGAAGCGCGTGCTCGTCAGTTTCGTTATGATTTTTTTAGAGAGGTAATGAGAAATACTTCTTCTACAGCTCTTGTAACAGCTCATCACGCAGACGATCAGGTTGAGACGATTTTTATGCGATTAATTAGAGGAGTTCGATTACACCATTTATCATCCATCAAAGAGAGACAGAAATTTGATAGAGGTGAATTAATTCGCCCTTTGCTAGTTTTTTACAAGGAAGAATTTCCTAAGGTTGATCATTTTGAGGATATGACCAACCAGGAAAATGACTATCTTCGCAATCGTGTCCGTAATCTCTATCTACCGCAATTAGAAAAAGAAAATACCCAAGTAAAAAAAGCTTTTTTAGAATTTGGAAAAGAGGTTTGGGATTACCAAGTCGCCATTCGTGAACTAGGTCAGTCAATTGATATTGAAGACTTAAATCAGTTTTTATCTTTTTCCGAAGCAACACAAAGAGTTTTACTACAACAATATCTTAGTCGTTTTGCTGATTTAAATGTAACAAGAGAACAATTTCAAGAAATTCATCATATTTTAAAAACTAAGAGTCAATATCGCCATAATATAAAAAATGGTTATGAACTTATAAAAGAATACCAGCACTTTCAAATTGGTAAAATCAGACCAAAGTCTGATGAAAAAAGTAGCGAGTGTGTGTTAAACTATCAAAATCAAGTTTATTATGAAGGTTTTCTATTTTCATTTGGAATACCTCTAAAAGGTGAAAATGTTCAACAAATAAATGTTTCTCGTGAAACATCATTGATTTTGCGACATCGACAGCCAGGTGATTATTTGATAATTAATGATCATCGAAAAAAAATAAGGCGACTTTTTATTGATTTTAAAATTCCTGCAGAAAAACGAAAAAATGCGATTATTGTTGAGCAATTCGGAAAGATTTGTTCAATTTTAGGAATTGAACTCAGTGATTTGAGTATAAAAATGAAAAATGATATAATGAACACTGTACTTTATATAGAAAAAATAGATAGGTAAAATCATGTTAGAACAAGACATCAAGAAAATTATGATTTCACAAGATGAAATATCAGAAGCAGCTAAAAAATTAGGTGCACAATTGACTAAAGATTATGAAGGAAAAAATCCCATTTTAGTTGGTATTCTTAAGGGTTCTATTCCTTTTATGGCTGAATTGATCAAATATATTGACACTCACCTTGAAATGGATTTTATGATGGTTTCTAGTTATCATGGTGGAACTGTCAGCAGTGGCGTAATCAATATCAAACAAGATGTAACTCAAGATATCAAAGGAAGACATGTTGTCTTTGTAGAAGATATCATCGATACTGGTCAAACCTTGAAAAGTTTGAGAGATATGTTTGTTGCTAGAGATGCAGCTTCTGTAAAGATTGTCACTATGTTGGATAAACCAGAGGGACGCACTGTAGATATCGAAGCAGATTATACATGTTTTACAATTCCTAATGAGTTTGTTGTAGGCTATGGTCTAGACTACAATGAAAATTATCGTAACCTTCCTTATGTCGGAGTTTTGAAAGAGGAAGTTTACTTAAAATAGAAGGGTAAGTTATTGAATGCAAAAACAAAATAATGGTTTCATAAAAAATCCATTCCTTTATTTGTTAATGATTTTTTTGCTGGTGACAGGATTCCAATACTTTTTTGCTGGAAGAACTGCTGGTACTAGTCAACAAATTAAATACTCAGAGTTGGTACAAGAAATCACTAATGATAATGTCAAGGAAATGACCTACCAGCCAAGTGGTAGTGTGATTGAAGTATCAGGTGTATACAACACTCCTAAAACAGAAAAGAAAGAAACTGGAATCCAGTTTTTCACACCTCCTGCTAAAAAAGTAGAGAAATTCACCAGTATTGTATTACCATCAGATACTGCTATAGCGGATTTACAGAAGCTAGCATCTGAGCACAATACATCAATGGAAGTAAAACATGAAAGCTCTAGTGGTATGTGGATTAATATCCTAGTATCCATAGTGCCATTTGCTATTTTATTCTTCTTCTTGTTCTCTATGATGGGGAATATGGGAGGCAATAACAGCAGAAATCCAATGAGCTTCGGTCGAAATAAGGCTAAGGCAGCCAACAAAGAAGATATCAAAGTTCGTTTTTCAGATGTGGCAGGTGCTGAAGAAGAAAAACAAGAACTTGTTGAAGTTGTTGAATTTTTAAAAGATCCAAAACGCTTTACAAAATTAGGTGCTCGTATCCCGGCTGGTGTTCTCTTAGAGGGTCCTCCAGGAACTGGTAAAACATTACTTGCTAAAGCAGTTGCAGGAGAAGCGGGTGTACCTTTCTTTAGCATTTCAGGTTCTGACTTTGTAGAGATGTTTGTCGGTGTTGGTGCAAGCCGTGTCCGTTCTCTATTTGAGGATGCTAAAAAAGCAGCACCAGCCATTATCTTTATTGATGAAATCGACGCTGTTGGTCGCCAACGTGGTGTTGGTTTAGGTGGAGGTAATGACGAACGTGAACAAACCCTAAACCAACTCTTGATTGAAATGGATGGATTTGAAGGAAATGAAGGAATTATCGTGATCGCAGCAACCAACCGTTCAGACGTTCTAGATCCAGCCCTTCTTCGTCCAGGTCGTTTTGATAGAAAAGTATTGGTTGGTCGTCCAGATGTTAAGGGCCGTGAAGCAATTCTAAAAGTTCACGCTAGAAATAAACCTTTAGCAGAAGATGTGGATTTGAAGTTGGTTGCCCAACAAACTCCTGGTTTTGTTGGAGCTGATTTAGAAAATGTCCTAAACGAAGCAGCTTTAGTCGCAGCCCGTCGTAATAAATCAAAGATTGATGCTTCAGATATTGATGAAGCTGAAGATCGTGTTATTGCAGGTCCGTCTAAGAAAGATAAGACAGTCTCTCAAAAAGAACGAGAATTGGTTGCATATCATGAAGCAGGACATACAATTGTTGGTTTAGTCTTGTCGAATGCTCGTGTAGTTCATAAGGTAACGATTGTACCTCGTGGCCGTGCAGGTGGTTATATGATTGCCCTTCCTAAAGAAGACCAAATGCTTCTTTCTAAAGAAGATATGAAAGAACAATTGGCAGGTTTGATGGGTGGCCGTGTAGCTGAAGAAATTATCTTTAACGTACAGACAACAGGTGCATCAAATGACTTTGAGCAAGCAACACAAATGGCGCGTGCTATGGTAACTGAGTATGGTATGAGTGAAAAACTTGGTCCAGTTCAGTACGAAGGTAATCATGCTATGTTTGGTGCTCAATCGCCACAAAAAACAATTTCAGAAAAAACAGCTTATGAAATTGATGAGGAAGTTCGTTCATTGTTGAATGAAGCTCGCAATAAAGCGGCTGAGATCATTCAATCAAATCGTGAAACGCATAAGTTAATTGCAGAAGCCTTATTGAAATACGAAACATTGGATAGTACACAAATCAAGTCTCTTTACGAAACAGGTAAAATGCCAGAAACTGAAGAAGAAGAATCTCGTGCCCTTTCGTATGATGAAGTGAAATCTAAGATGACTGAGGAAAACTAAAGAGTGTTCTATATAAATAAGAAAGAGAGAGTTTTATTTATTCTCTCTTTTTATTGTTAATTAGTAGGGATATCAGTAGTACGACTTCCTTGATAATACCTAGCAAATAATTTG
>NZ_JASHGL010000006.1:0-80179 GCF_047460355.1 Streptococcus timonensis
CAGTAAGAGCCCTGAGAGATGATCAGGTAGATAGGTTAGAAGTGGAAGTGTGGCGACACATGTAGCGGACTAATACTAATAGCTCGAGGACTTATCCAAAGTAACTGAGAATACGAAGCGTGATTAGTTTTTAAGTGAAATTTGAAAGATATTCAATTTTGAGTATGTATGACTCAGAGTTAAGTGACGATAGCCTAGGAGATACACCTGTACCCATGCCGAACACAGTAGTTAAGCCCTAGAACGCCGGAAGTAGTTGGGGGTTGCCCCCTGTGAGATATGGAAGTCGCTTAGCTCTAGGGAGTTTAGCTCAGCTGGGAGAGCATCTGCCTTACAAGCAGAGGGTCAGCGGTTCGATCCCGTTAACTCCCATTTTAGCGGGTGTAGTTTAGTGGTAAAACTACAGCCTTCCAAGCTGTTGTCGCGAGTTCGATTCTCGTCACCCGCTTTGAACTTTGTTCAAATACCAAGTTTTTTAACTTGGGCGCGTAGCTCAGGTGGTTAGAGCGCACGCCTGATAAGCGTGAGGTCGGTGGTTCGAGTCCACTCGTGCCCATTTTATATTATGGTCCGTTGGTCAAGGGGTTAAGACACCGCCTTTTCACGGCGGTAACACGGGTTCGAATCCCGTACGGACTATAGTTGGAGGATTACCCAAGTCCGGCTGAAGGGAACGGTCTTGAAAACCGTCAGGCGTGTAAAAGCGTGCGTGGGTTCGAATCCCACATCCTCCTTTCATATTAGCGCGGGATGGAGCAGCTCGGTAGCTCGTCGGGCTCATAACCCGAAGGTCGTAGGTTCAAATCCTGCTCCCGCAATTTTTTGGCTCGGTAGCTCAGTTGGTAGAGCAATGGATTGAAGCTCCATGTGTCGGCGGTTCGATTCCGTCTCGCGCCATTTATATTTTTTGGAAGGGTAGCGAAGAGGCTAAACGCGGCGGACTGTAAATCCGCTCCTTCGGGTTCGGGGGTTCGAATCCCTCCCCTTCCATAGTAACGGGCATAGTTTAAAGGTAGAACTAAGGTCTCCAAAACCTTCAGTGTGGGTTCAATTCCTACTGCCCGTGTTAGTAAAATTTTGGCGGGTGTGGTGAAGTGGTTAACACATCAGATTGTGGCTCTGACATTCGGGGGTTCGATTCCCCTCACTCGCCTATTTATATTATTGGGGTATAGCCAAGCGGTAAGGCAAGGGACTTTGACTCCCTCATGCGTTGGTTCGAATCCAGCTACCCCAGTTATACTTTGCCGGCGTGGCGGAATTGGCAGACGCGCTGGACTCAAAATCCAGTGTCCGCAAGGACGTGCCGGTTCGACCCCGGCCGCCGGTATAGTATTAAAGACAAGGTTTTCGGACCTTGTCTTTTTCTTTTATTTGTTGAATTTGTAACGCTGAGTTACTTAAAATTACTAGTTTTATAACAAATCATCTAATTTATCCGCTAATTTTTGTTGCTTGCTTGGATACAAATGAGAGTATGTATCTATTGTTGTAGTTATAGAAGCATGTCCTAATCTTTCTTTTACGACAAGATAATCTTCTCCTTGGTTTATTAGTAGGGAAGCATGTGAATGCCTGAAGTCATGAATTCTTATTTTTTTTAAAGAACTATCTCTTTGTAATATTTTTTTATATTGTTTTTCGATTGAATCCTTAGTTATCGTAATCGGGCTATTTTGAAATATCTGTAGATCATCTAGGTTGGTTGTAAATTCTTTTAATCTTTCATGCTGTGTTTGCCTCCATTCTTCTAGTGTCTCCACTAGTTTGGTGTTCATGATGATTCTTCGGGTTCCAGCTTTTGTCTTTGTACTACTAATGTGTTCTTCACCTTTTTTAACGTATATTGATTTACTTACATGGATTGTATTTGTAGAAAACTCTATGTCCTTCCACGTTAGAGCAAGAGCTTCTCCGAGTCTTAGACCAGTAAAAAATAGAACTGTGAATAGTAATTTTATATTGTATTCATCGTTGCTAAATAGTGTTAAGAAATGCTTAAATTCTTTTACTGTCCAGAAATTTAATTTTGCTTTTTCTATGGGTAATTTTTTCAGTAATCCTACGGGATGTTCCTTGTAAAATCCCTTTCTTAATCCAACATCCAGAATTTTCTTTAGTAAAATTATAATTTTATTAATAGTGTTTGGACTTAGCTTCTTTTCTGAGTTTTGAGTATTTTTATCTCTTAGATGTTCTCTGAATTGATAGATATCTTCATAAGTTAATTTAGCTACATCATCAACTTTTTCAAAATAGTTTTTTATATGCCTGTTATAGTTGTTTTCTTGTGTATCTATATAGCTTTGTTTTCTGTTGTTTATTCTATCCTCTTCTTTTAAGAGATCATAAAGGATATCAATTGATATTTTTGAGTTGAAACTTTTTTCTTTAAGTTCGACACTTCGTAAGTATTGTTCGGCCTCCAATGCTTCTTTTTTAGTTTTGAATCCTTTTCTTACAATTCTACGTTGTTTTAGAGATATTGGATTTATACCATTGGAAACATCAACAATCCAAGTTCCGTCTCTACTTTTACGTAAAGCCATAAGCTACGCTTCTTTCTGGAGTTCAATTCCTAATAGTTCTTCTGCGACACTGGCTGGAATTGTACCAATCCTTTTGTTATCGTAGATGTTAAAACCACGATTCACTAATAGTAATTTGCCGGTATGGATAATCTTTCTTGCAGTTCCTGGAGCAAATCCAAGTTCGATAAGGTCATCTTTTGTTACAGTTTTAATCATGTGATCTCCTTTTCTAATTAGATTAACTAAGGGGAGGATTAACTCCCCTTGTATTTTACTTATTTTTGTTTTACATCTACTAAATGGATAGCATCAGCCTTGTAATACATTGTCGTGCTAATCATAGTAGCTTGTAAATTGTCAAATGTAACTGGTACTTCATCCATTGCTTGGATATAGTCATTATCAACCAAGGCATCTGGATTGTCTACTGAGACTTGGGTTGATTTCTTTTTGAATTGTCCATCCTTGATCGTTACATTGTATTTCCAACCAATGATTTTATTGGTATTAAAACGTCTTTCGCTACCATCTCGGTTTTTGATAATTTCTCCGTTTGCATCTGCTCGGACTTCCGTTTCAAATTTTGGAATAACTTCATCCAATTCAAATTTTGTTCCAATATTATTAAAATTCCAGTCATTTTGTGAAAGCATTTTTGCCATAGTTAATTTCTCCTTTTGATATTTTCTTTGATTGTGGGGATCAAATCCTCTCTTTTAAAGAGTATAGCCCTTTCTATTAATCCACTTGCTAAATCTGGTGGATATTCCATATTGTTGAGTGCGAGATAGTTAGATTTCTCATGCTCATGCAATAAATTATTGTCGTATAGAAATTTATACGCTTTTAGAATAGCCCCTGAACCTTTATAGGTAAACCATTCTAATTTTTGTTCCAGTTCTGTTTTTGGTTTTGAAATAATGATAGAGACAGGTCTTGAGTGTCCTAAAAACTTATCCCAAGATCTCAAAGGTTTTGAGAAGTGACTATCACTATAGAACCTCACTTTTTCTTTGAGATATCCCTTGGTAAAGTTGAGAAGATCTATTTCTGAATCCAACCATTCTTGAATGAAGTAGTGAGCTTTTTCTTTCCTAAGTTCTAACTCAGTTCTTATCCAATTTTCTATATACCGCTTGCTGATCCCGAGCTTCTCAGCCCGTTCTAAGCGCTTATCGTAAATTCTAAGTCTTTCATCATCATTGGGTTTTCTTAAATATAAGGTCTGACCGATTGTTTCATCTCCGTAGGTATTGTAGTAGGTGCTTTTTCCATATATAAAGCGTTTCTTCTGACAAATCTTTAGAAGTTGATTAGGAGTGAAATAGGGTGTTTCATTAAAATCATCTATTGCAACATCAATTCGTCTTACTGAAAATTGATTGTAATTGTAGTAGAGGTTGTTCAGAAACTGTCTTTCGGACAGACTATTTGGATCTAATACCATATCTCTATAGAACTCGAGTGCCTGTCCTGACATGACAAGCATGTAGGACGACTCTTTCGCTCCATAGTAGATACGGATATTCCCATAATGAAGCTGGCTATCATAGTTATAGTATTTAAGGTTCCCCTTATTCTCAATAAATAGGTCAAAGTCAAGAAAAAGGATATCTTCGATTATTTCTTTTGGCGAAAATTCAGTCTTATCAAACTGAATTTGAATCCAGTCAAATACAGAACGTAAATGCTCATTTTTTGCCATAGATTTTGATTCAACTTTTTGCCTAATTTTGCCACCCTTAAAATCTCCAAAACCCTTGGTAATACTGAATTTTTTCGATGGTACACCTGACTTGCAGAGGGTGGTGTTACTACACACCCTATCGGTCAAAAATGGTCCGTCCGTATCTACGCTCATTTTCGGCTTTCTGCCTCATGGCTCAGCCGAAAACTCGCTATTAGCCGAACCTATTTTTTGACCTCTTCTGAACAAACCCTAGTAAGCCGGTTTGCATCGACTCTTCAATATCTTCGATTTTCTTTTTTAGGTTGGAATTCTCAATTTTTATCAGTCGCATTTCTCGCTTAAATTCCTGTTTTAAGTCGCTCAGTTCATCGTAGAGCTCATCTATTACTTGGTTTAGGGATTCATGCTCATTGTCTGCTAGACTCCCAAATACGGCTTGTATAGCCTCTTTTAGACCTATTTCAAGTTTTAGTTTAGCTAACTTTTGAAATTGTCTAAGATCTTCGTCTGTAAAGTCATAGGTAACTGTATAACTTAATTGATGAGTTCTGGGATTTCTACTGATAGGAATTTTAATTTTTTTAAATTCCTTGCCACTTATCTCTTTAATCAGTTGAATCCAATTTTTAAGAGTAGAGGTAGAGTTTAGGCCAGAAATTTGATTGACTAACTCTTTATTGGTCATCTTTTTGTGAAACCTCCGAAATTTTCTTGTGCAACTGAGGAGTTTTCTGTGGTATAATTGTTACATAATATGTTTTGATCTTGGAACGAACGGCACATTTGTTTCAAGATTTTTTATTTTGTCGAATCCTACCTCCTTTATTAAAATTTTTTAAATCGACTACTAGTTACATACGCTTTTACCTCCTTTTATGCTATAATATTCTCAATGGAATATTTAATCTCAAAATAAATATTCCTTATGGAATAATTCTATTTTATACCGTTTAGAATATTTTGTCAAGTAAAAATATACGATTAAGAATATTTATAGGAGACTTATGTATACAGAGGATTATAAATTTTCAGATAGATTAAAAACTCTCAGAAAATCAAAAAAATTAACTCAAGTACAAATATCGGAATTAATTGGAGTTCAACAAGGGACATATTCTCGTTGGGAGAATGGAACGTTAGAACCAGGATTAGAATTCGTTGTAAAGTTAGCAAATATCTTTGGTACTACTACAGATTATTTGCTGGGACAAAAACCTTATTCAATTATCAGTAGTTTACCTCTAGAACAATTAGATCTTACCAATATTGCAAACTTTTCAAAGGATGAGTTTGATATTTTGAAACATTCAATAGCAGTTTCGGTGGCAAGAAATAAAATAAAGGCAACAGAACTAAAAGATAGAGTTATAGAAAAAAATCAGTTGTCAGAAAAAGATGCAGAACTTTTGAATAAGATTTTTGAAGAAGTTAAAACTTATTGGGAAAATTAGGAGGACGCTAGTCTTCAAAATTCCCTCCCAAAATGTGTCCAAAATATTGACAGAATTCTAGCTTTTCATTATAGTTCTTATGGAACTTTTTTTCTACAACAAAATAGGCTCCATAATATCCATAGGGGATTTACCCACTACAAATAGTATAGAGCCGGTTTTATTAATGTCCTGCATTTCCTAATAAGTTAACCATGACAACACCAATGATAATCAAAATTAAACCGATAATGCTATAAACATTTAGTGTTTCTTTGAAAATCATTACTGCGATAGAGGCTGTCAAAACTAAACCGACAGCTGACCATGTTGCATAAGCTATTCCTACAGGAATTTTTTGAAATGCTAGTGATAAGAAATAGAAACAAACGCCATAGCTAAGTAGGGCAGAAACGGTTGGAATAGGCTTTGTAAAACCGTCTGATAATTTCAAAAGGTTAGTTCCCAATATCTCTCCTACAATGGCGATAAAAAGATAAAAGTATGACATGTCTTTAACCTCCTATATGTCATGTTTTTGCTCTAAGAGCTATTATAGCTATCCGTTTTTTATAAATCTTGGCACAAGTCATGAGAATTTGTAGTAAAACTGTGGCAGACACTTTTTCAGAACCAATAGCTGATAAGTTTAGTATATCATAAGATAAATTTTAAAAAAAGTCTTGATTTATTTCAATGTCTTGCGTGGTCTCGATTTTACTGGTAAAATTACTTTTAAGAACTTTAAAAAAGAGGCTTCTATATTTGACAAAACAATGACTTGTTGTCCCGAATGTGGGCATCCTTTGGAGAAAAAATTTTTAAAAGATGAGGGAGATATTCCTTATTGTTCACAATGTGCGAGTTTTCGTTTTCCAGTCTTTAATACAGCAATTAGTGCGATTTTATTTAATGAAAAACATGATAAGATTCTCTTGATTAAGCAATATGACATGGCTGAGCATATTTTGCTAGCTGGTTATGTGTCTAATGATATTCACAACCAATTTCTACAATCATTAAAGGCAATTAATTTAGCCTCTCTTATTACGGATATGGGTAATAAAATTGCACAAAACTAGTCCAAAACTCTTTTTAATAAGGAGTATACTTTCTAGCATTTTATAGTTACTAAAAAGTATCTAAACTTTGGAAGTGATACTAAGTTTTAAAAAATATTATGGAAAAAAAGCTTATAAAATCAATATTTCTGAGATTTAAAACTAATAATATTAGACTCAAAATCCAGTGTCCATTAGGACGTGCCGTTCGACCCCGGCCGCCGGTATAGTATTAAAGACAAGGTTTTCGAGCCTTGTTTTTTTATTTTAAATAAGTTTATAAAAATTTTACTAGAGATAGGTCTATACCATTTACAAATACTTTTGAAAGGTTTATAATATAATTGACATAATAAATAGTAGAATTTACTTTTAAAGGAGGTTATCATTATGCCTAATTATATTAAAGCTGATCAATTTTTCTATCCACATGGAATTCGCCGCGGAGGTTATCTAGAATTAATTGATGGTAAGTTTGGTAAACATCTTGACCAAGTTCCTGAGGGAGCTGATGTCATTGATTATTCTGGGTACAGTATTGCTCCGGGACTAGTTGATACTCACATTCATGGTTTCGGTGGTGTTGATGTTATGGATAATAATATCGAAGGAACCCTTCATACTATGAGTGAAGGACTTCTTAGCACTGGTGTTACTAGTTTCTTACCGACTACACTTACTTCATCTTATGAACAATTGTTGGCTGTTACTGAAAACATTGGTGCTCGTTACCAAGAGGCATCTGGTGCTAAAATTCGTGGGATTTATTTTGAAGGACCTTACTTTACAGAAGAATTTAAAGGTGCACAAAATCCTGCTTACATGAAAGATCCTCGTATGGATGAGTTCCGTGCTTGGCAAAAAGCTGCCAACGGTTTGTTAAATAAAATTGCTCTTGCTCCAGAGCGTGATGGCGTTGAGGATTTTGTTCGTACTGTGACGGGTGAAGGTGTAACTGTGGCTCTTGGGCACTCGAATGCGACATTCGATGAAGCTAAAAAGGCTGTTGACGCTGGTGCAAGTGTTTGGGTTCATGCTTATAATGGTATGCGTGGGTTAACTCACCGTGAACTTGGGATGGTTGGTGCCATGTATGAATTGCCTCATACTTATGCAGAATTAATCTGTGACGGTTACCACGTAGATCCGAAGGCCTGCGATATTCTTTTGAAACAAAAAGGTGTTGAAAATATTGCTCTTATCACTGACTGCATGACTGCGGGTGGTTTGCAAGATGGTAACTATATGTTGGGAGAATTCCCTGTAGTAGTTGCTAATGGTACTGCTCGTCTCAAGTCAACTGGAAACTTGGCAGGTTCTATTCTCAAACTTAAAGACGGTTTGAAAAATGTTGTTGAATGGGGCATTGCAAATCCACATGAAGCAGTTATGATGGCCAGTCTCAACCCAGCAAAATCAGTTCATATTGATGACGTTT
Organism: Streptococcus timonensis; assembly: GCF_047460355.1. Classification (GTDB taxonomy): domain Bacteria; phylum Bacillota; class Bacilli; order Lactobacillales; family Streptococcaceae; genus Streptococcus; species Streptococcus timonensis_A. The sequence goes on from NZ_JASHGL010000006.1 coordinate 8,151, forward strand.
GCGGACAAATCCGTGAAGGCTACGATGCTGACTTTATCGTCCTTGATAAAGATTTGGAATTGGTAGCGACTTATCTAGATGGTGTTAAACGTTACCAAGCATAAGATAGTAAAAGAAAGAGCATCCGAGAGGGTGTTCTTTTTATTTAGAATTGAAAAAATTGCCCTTATAATTGTGTTAAGCAAATTTCTTTTAATGTTCCATGAAATTAGATATAATAGACCATGCAAAGGAAGTAAAAGTATGTATCGAGTGATAGAAATGTATGGCGATTTTGAGCCTTGGTGGTTTATAGAGGGATGGGAAGAAGATATTATTGCTAGTAAACGATTTGATAATTACTATACTGCCTTAAAGTATTATAAATCATGTTGGTTTGCTATTGAAGAAAAAACACCTCTTTATAAGAGTCGAGGAGACTTAATGACCATCTTTTGGGATCCAAAAGATAAACGTTGGTGTGATGACTGTGATGAATTTCTTCAGCAATATCATTCCTTGGTCTTGTTGGAAGATGGGCAAGTCATTCCGGATGAAAAATTTAGACCTGGTTACGAAAAACAGACGGGTCATGAGAGTCACCGTAGCTGTTGTGTGAAAAAAGAGAGAACAACTTTTGAATAAGTTGTTCTTTTTTATTTTTTCTTCGAATAATAAAATGAGGAGGGTGATATGGTACAAACACTTGCACAAGATTTGATTTCGTTGGCTAAGAAAGAGGGAGCTCAAGATATTTACTTTATTCCCAAGGAAAATGTCTATGAAGTTCATATGCGAATTGGCGACGAGAGGCGTTATATTGGTCGTTATGACTTTGAAAAGTTAGGGGCAGTTATTAGTCACTTTAAGTTTCTTGCGGGGATGAACGTTGGAGAGAAGCGCCGTAGCCAGCTGGGGTCCTGTGATTATCAACATGGTGAAAAGGTATCTTCTCTTCGTCTATCAACCGTTGGGGATTATCGAGGCCATGAGAGCCTGGTTATCCGTCTCTTACATGATGAGCACCAAGAACTAAGGTTTTGGTTCCAAAATTTAGAAGAATTAGGAGAAATGCACAGGCAACGAGGTCTATACCTTTTTGCAGGACCAGTAGGTAGTGGAAAAACGACTCTTATGCATGAACTAGCCAAGTCTTTGTTTAAAGGGAAACAGGTCATGTCTGTTGAGGATCCTGTTGAGATTAAACAAGAAGAAATGTTGCAATTGCAATTAAACGAAGCTATTGGACTTAGTTATGAAAATCTAATCAAACTATCCTTACGTCATCGTCCAGATCTCTTAATCATCGGTGAGATTCGAGATAGTGAGACTGCTCGAGCAGTTGTTAGAGCTAGTTTGACTGGAGCGACAGTCTTTTCGACAATCCATGCCAAGAGTATCCGAGGTGTATATGAACGCCTCCTAGAATTAGGGGTCAGTGCGGAAGAGTTGGCAGTCGTTTTACAAGGCGTTTGTTATCAAAGATTAATAGGGGGAGGAGGAATGATTGATTTTGCAAACCAAAATTATCAAGAACATCGGGCAGAGCAGTGGAATCTGCAAATTGACCAACTTTTTAAAGATGGACATATCACTGCCCTTCAAGCTGAAACCGAAAAGATTAGCTACAAGTAAACAAAAGAAGATCATTACTCTTTTCAATAATCTCTATGCGAGTGGTTTTCACCTGGTTGAGATTATTTCCTTCTTAGAAAGAAGTCTATTGTTAGAAAAAGACTATGTATCTCAGATGCATCTAGGGCTTTCGCAAGGGAAATCTTTCTCGGAAATGATGGAAAATCTTGGTTTTTCAAGTTCGATTGTGACCCAACTTTCTTTGGCTGAACTACATGGAAATCTGCATCTAAGTTTAGGAAAGATAGAAGAATATCTGGATAATCTAGCCAAGGTCAAGAAGAAACTAATCGAAGTCGCAACTTACCCAGTGGTTTTGCTTGCTTTCTTAATTTTAATCATGCTGGGCTTGCGCAACTACCTTTTGCCCCAACTAGATAGCAGTAATGTAGCAACCCAAGTTATCAGTAATCTACCACAGCTATTTCTTGGGGCAACACTTTTAGTGGGTCTAGGAATCTTCTCTAGTTTGATTTTCTACAGAAAATCCGGTAAAGTAAGGGTCTTTTCGCTACTTGCTCGTATCCCTTTTCTAGGAAGGTTTGTCCAAGATTATTTGACTGCCTACTATTCTCGAGAATGGGGCAATATGATTGCTCAAGGCTTAGAGTTGACACAGATATTCCAGATGATGCAGGAGCAAGGCAATCCCCTGTTTAGAGAGATTGGTCAAGACTTAGCCCAAGCCTTACAAAATGGGCAGGAATTTTCCAAGGTTGTTCTAGCGTATCCTTTCTTTAGAAGAGAATTGGGTTTGATTATTGAATATGGTGAGGTTAAGTCTAAGCTGGGAAGTGAACTGGAGATTTATGCGGAGAAAACTTGGGAATCGTTCTTTACTCGGGTTAATCGAACCATGAATCTAGTCCAACCCCTAGTCTTTATCTTTGTAGCTCTACTTATCGTTTTATTGTATGCGGCCATGTTGCTGCCAATGTATCAAAATATGGAGGTTCATTTTTAAAATGAAAAAACTAATTATGAAATTAAAAGAAGCTAAAACTAAAGCTTTTACTCTTGTAGAAATGTTGATCGTCTTACTGATTATTAGTGTTCTGCTATTGCTTTTTGTCCCAAATCTGACCAAGCAAAAAGATGCGGTTAATGACAAAGGGAAGGCAGCTGTAGTTAAGGTAGTAGAGAGTCAAGCGGAGCTTTATAGTTTAGATAAGAATGAGGAAGCTAGTTTGAGTAAACTCGAGGCTGATGGTCGTATTACAGCAGAACAAGCCAAGGCTTATAAAGAGTATCATGTTAAGCAAAATAAAGCTCAAACAGTCGCAGATTAGGGCCTTTACCATGTTAGAGAGCCTCTTGGTGTTAGGTCTTGTTAGTCTCTTGGCTTTGAGTTTGTCAAATTCTGTCCAATCAACATTTGCAGCTGTAGAGGAGCAAATATTCTTTATGGAATTTGAAGAATTTTACCGAGAAACACAGCAGTTAAGCCTAGCTGGACAAAAGAAGATTAGTTTGGATTTTCATGACAGAAGCATTAGTAATGGATATCAAAAGTTAGCGATTCCTAACAGTATTCAACTTCAGTCACATCAGTCAATAAATTTTGATAAGGCTGGAGGGAATTCTTCTCTAGCCAGCATCAGGTTTCAAACAAGGAAAGAAGTAGTTCGCTACCAGCTATATCTAGGAAATGGAAAAATTAAACGTATTCAAGAAGCAAAAAATTAAGGCAGTTATTCTATTAGAGACAATTATTTCATTAGCTATCTTTGTCAGTATAGCCACTCTCCTACTTGGTCAAATCCAAGAAAATCGACGGATGGAAGCAGAACTCTTGCAAAAGGAGGAGGTCTTACGAGTGGCTCGTATGGCTTTACAAACAGAAGCAGAGACTCTGACAGTTAATGGCATTACTATTCGAGTTCTTTCAAGTGAGCAAGGATTGGAGGTCTACCATGGTACTGAAAAGTTATTGGACATACAGGAAAGGTAGAGTGCGAGCTTTTACACTTTTAGAATCATTAATCGCCCTAGTAGTCATCAGTGGGAGTTTGCTCCTATTTCAAGCGATGAGTCAGCTTTTGGTGTCGGAAGTCCGCTATCAGCAAAGAAGTGAGCAAAGGGATTGGCTCTTGTTTGTTGACCAACTGGAATCAGAATTGGAGCATAGTCATTTTGAAAAAGTGGACAAGGATAGAATTTATCTGAAGCAAGATGGTAAGGAGATTTCCATGGGAAAGTCAAGAAGTGATGATTTTCGCAAAACCGATGCCAGTGGGCGGGGCTATCAACCCATGGTTTACGGTCTCAAATCAGCTCGTATTCAACAAGAAGGACAAGTTGTACATTTTCATTTTCAGTTTGAAAAGGGGCTAGAAAGGGAATTTCTCTATCGTGTGGAAAAAGAAAAAAGTTAAGGCGGGAGTTCTCCTCTATGCCATTACCATAGCTGGGATCTTTAGTCTCTTGTTGCAGTTTTATCTCAATCGACAAGTTGCCCATCAGCAAACCTATGTCTTGAATAAAGAAAAATTAGCTGCTTTTGCTATGGCTATGAAAAGCCGTCAAAAGGCCACTTTAAAAAGTGGAGAAAGAACCTTTAATCTCGGGAAAGTGACTTATAAAGATAATTCCAAAGGTTTTATTATAAATGTGAATACGGATAAACATTATTTTGAATTTATCTTGCCAACTTTGAAAAAGGTAGAAGAACAGGCTGATAAAACTGTAGATAAGGAAAAGAACCCAGGAAATCATGTTACCAGAGAAGAAAGAAGCGAAGATAAGCTCCCTCAAGTGAATGAAAGGCCAGTTCAAGAGTCTTCTAAAAAAGCTGATTAAGTTGGGCTTTTCCCAGGAAGTTTTCGTTCCAAAGGAGAAAATATCAATAGCTAGTGAAGGGTGACAGACCTGAAAGTAGTGACTTGGCTCAAGGATTTTGTCTAAAATCATGCTATAATAGATACATATGGAGGACGAGAAATGGCAAGTGTAAAATTATATCTAGTGCGTCATGGGAAAACAATGTTTAATACGATTGGGCGTGCTCAAGGCTGGAGTGATACTCCTTTAACAGCTGAAGGTGAGCGAGGTATTCACGAATTGGGAATTGGTTTGCGTGAGTCAGGCTTAAAGTTTGAGCGTGCTTACTCGAGTGACTCAGGACGTACCATCCAGACTATGGGAATTATCCTTGAGGAACTAGGTTTAACAGGGCAAATTCCTTATCGTATGGATAAGCGAATCCGTGAATGGTGCTTTGGTAGTTTTGATGGTGCTTATGATGGGGACTTATTTATGGGGATTATTCCTCGTATCTTTAATGTCGATCATGTGCATCGTTTGTCCTATGCTGAGCTGGCTGAAGGTCTGGTAGAAGTAGACACAGCAGGTTGGGCTGAAGGATGGGAAAAGCTAAGTGGTCGTATCTGGGAAGGCTTTGAAGCCATTGCCAAGGAAATGGAAGCCAATGGGGGAGGGAATGCTCTGGTAGTCAGCCATGGAATGACTATTGGTACCATTGTTTACCTCATTAACGGCATGCATCCACATGGTCTTGATAACGGAAGTGTGACGATTCTTGAGTACGAAGATGGTCAGTTTTCAGTCAAGATTGTTGGGGACTGTAGCTACCGTGAAATTGGACGAGCTCAATTAGACAAGCAAGATAGTTCAGAACAATAAAATTCAGTACTAAATTTAGAAGAATTTTTAAAGGATTGATAGAATGCTAATGTCGTGCTTGCACAAGCTTCTGAGAGCTGAGTGCTTTGACAATAGCATTCTTTTTTGTTAGAATAGTATCAACATGAAAGCATAAGAAGGGACTGACAGAACTGTCGTCCCCTTTTGTCTATCTTATAAGGGGGAAATATGCTGTTTCAGAAAATAAAAGCCTATAAATGGCAGGCCCTGGCTTCCTTGGTTATGACAGGTCTAATGGTAACGAGTTCACTCTTGCAACCACGTTATTTGCAGGAGGTTTTAGAGGCCCTACTAACAGGTGATAATGAAGCTATTTATACTATCGGTTTTTGGTTAATTCTTGTTGCCTTGATTGGTTTGGTTGCAGGTGGGATCAATGTAGTGTTAGCAGCTTACATTGCTCAAGGAGTTTCGTCTGACTTACGTGAAGATGCCTTTCGTAAGATTCAAACTTTTTCATACGCCAATATTGAGAAGTTTAATGCAGGGAACCTCGTTGTGCGTATGACCAACGATATCAATCAGATTCAAAACGTCGTTATGATGACCTTCCAAATCCTCTTTCGACTACCGATTTTATTTATTGGTTCCTTTATATTAGCCGTTGTTACTCTGCCTTCGCTGTGGTGGGTGCTAGTTCTCATGGTCGTTCTGATTGTTGCCATAATGGGTTTTATGATGGGAGTTGTGGGACCGCGCTTTGCAAAATTCCAGACCTTACTAGAGCGTATCAATGCCATTGCTAAAGAAAATTTGCGTGGTGTGCGCGTGGTTAAGTCTTTTGTCCGAGAAAAAGATCAGTTTGATAAATTTACGCAGGTGTCAGATGAATTGTTGGGAGAAAACCTTTATATCGGTTATGCCTTTTCTGTTATGCAACCTGCAATGATGTTGATTTCTTACGGGGCTGTTTTTCTCTCAATCTGGCTTGTAGCAGGTATGGCAGAGTCAGATCCATCAGTAGTTGGTTCCATTGCTTCCTTTGTAAACTACCTGAGTCAGATTATCTTTACCATCGTCATGGTTGGATTTTTGGGGAATTCAGTCACTCGTGCTATGATTTCCCTTCGTCGTATTCGTGAAATCCTTGATACAGAACCAGCTATGACTTTCAATGATGTGGAAGATGAAGAATTGGAAGGAAGTCTCAGTTTTGAAAATGTTACCTTTACCTATCCAAATGATGAAGAACCTATTCTAAAAGATGTATCCTTCGATATCGCAGCTGGTGAAATGGTTGGGGTTGTCGGAGCAACTGGTGCAGGGAAATCAACCTTGGCTCAGTTGATTCCACGATTATTTGATCCTCAGCAAGGTTCGATCAAGATTGGTGGAAAGGATATTCGGACAGTTAGTGAAGGGACGCTTCGTAAGACAGTTTCTATCGTCCTACAAAAAGCCATTCTCTTTAGTGGAACTATCGCAGATAATCTCAGACAAGGTAAGGGAGATGCGACAGTTTCAGAAATGGAACGCGCAGCTCGCATCGCCCAGGCCAGTGAATTTATTAGTCGTATGGACTTGGCCTTTGAGAGTCCGGTTGAGGAACGTGGGACTAACTTTTCTGGTGGACAAAAACAAAGAATGTCTATTGCGCGTGGGATTGTCAGCAATCCTCGTATCTTGATTTTTGATGATTCAACCTCTGCCCTTGATGCCAAATCGGAACGTTTGGTTCAAGAAGCTCTCAACAAGGATTTGAAGGGGACGACTACGATTATCATCGCACAAAAGATTAGCTCTGTTGTGCATGCTGATAAAATTTTAGTGCTTGACCAAGGGCGTTTGATTGGTCAAGGTAAACACGCTGACTTGGTTGCAACAAACCCAGTTTATCGTGAAATTTACGAGACGCAAAAAGGAAAGGAGGAGTAGGATGAAGACATTTGAATTCTTTTGGAACTATTTTAAAGTTTATAAGATATCTTTTGTCGTTGTTATTGCTATGATTATCATTGCAACGATTGCACAAGCCCTCTTTCCAGTATTTGCAGGTCAAACAGTCACAGAACTGGCTAATTTGGTTATAGCTTATCAAAATGGAAATCCTGATATGGTTTGGCAAAGTCTATTAGGACTCTTGATTAATCTTGCTTATATTTTGATTGTGCTCGTGGTGTCGAGTCTTATCTATATGGTTTTGATGAGCCGCATTATTGCCGAATCGACAAATGAGATGCGTAAGGGACTTTTTGGCAAACTTTCTCGCTTGACTGTTTCCTTCTTTGACCGCCATCAAGATGGTGATATCCTGTCACGTTTTACCAGTGATTTGGATAACATCCTACAGGCTTTTAACGAAAGTCTGGTGTCTGTGATGACCAATATTGCCCTTTATATTGGCTTGCTGATTGTCATGTTCGCAAAAAATGTGACCTTGGCTTTGATTACGATTGCTAGCACTCCGATAGCTGTCATCATGTTGATTGTCATTTTGAAATTGGCAAGAAAATACACTAACCTCCAACAAAAGGAAGTTGGGAAGCTCAATGCTTATATGGATGAGAGTATTTCAGGTCAAAAAGCCGTTATCGTTCAGGGCATTCAAGAAGATGTGATCGCTGGTTTTGTCGAGCAAAACGAGCGTGTTCGAAAAGCAACCTTTAAGGGAAGAATGTTTTCAGGAATTCTCTTTCCTGTCATGAACGGAATGAGCTTGGTCAATACAGCTATTGTTATTTTTGTCGGTTCAGCTGTCTTACTGAATGATCAGAACATCGAAACAGCAACTGCTCTGGGTTTGATTGTCATGTTTACCCAGTTTTCTCAGCAATATTACCAACCCATTATCCAATTGGCAGCGAGCTGGGGAAGTTTGCAACTGGCCTTTACAGGTGCAGAACGTATCCAAGAAATGTTTGATGCAGAAGAAGAAATTCGTCCTCAAGATGCTCCAGTCGTTAACGAATTAAAAGAAGGTGTGGAGATTCGTAACGTGGACTTCTCCTACCTGCCAGGAAAACCCATTTTGAAAGATGTTAGCATTTCAGCTCAAAAAGGGAAAATGATTGCGGTTGTTGGTCCAACAGGGTCAGGAAAAACAACCATCATGAACTTGATCAATCGTTTTTATGATGTGGATGCAGGTAGTATCAGCTTTGATGGAACAGATATTCGCGAGTTTGATTTGGATAGCTTGCGAAGCAAGGTGGGAATTGTCTTGCAGGATTCAGTTTTATTTAGCGGAACCATCCGAGACAATATTCGCTTTGGTGTCCCTGATGCTAGTCAAGAGATGGTAGAAGCAGCTGCTAAGGCTACACACATCCATGACTACATCGAAAGTCTACCAGATAAGTACGATACTCTGATTAATGATGATCAGAGCGTATTCTCAACCGGTCAGAAACAGTTGATTTCTATTGCTCGTACCTTGATGACAGATCCTCAGGTCTTAATTTTGGATGAGGCAACATCAAACGTGGATACTGTAACAGAGAGCAAGATTCAAAATGCCATGGAGGCAATTGTAGCAGGAAGAACTAGTTTTGTGATTGCCCATCGCTTGAAAACTATTCTCAATGCCGATCAGATTATTGTCCTTAAGGATGGTGAGGTTATCGAACAAGGAAATCATCACGAATTACTCAAGCTTGGAGGCTTTTACTCCGAACTGTACCATAATCAATTTGTCTTTGAATAAGCAAAAAAGTTGTCCTAATTTTGGGCAACTTTTTCTGATAAAAAAATTTTATCACGGACTTAAAAAATACATATTAGACAGGAGTGGGTAAGGGTGATAAGATAAGATTATCAATGGAGAACGAAAGGAAGTCAGTAATGGTAAGAACAGTTGTTGGAGTAGCGGCAAACCTATGTCCTGTAGACGCAGAAGGAAAAAACATCCACTCATCTGTATCCTGTAAATTTGCTGAAAGTATTCGTCAGGTTGGCGGACTTCCTTTGGTCATTCCGGTTGGTGATGAGACACTTGTCCATGACTATGTAGAAATGATTGATAAGCTCATCTTGACTGGAGGACAAAATGTTCATCCTCAGTTTTATGGTGAGGAAAAAACAATTGATAGCGATGACTATAATCTAGCTCGCGACGAGTTTGAGCTAGCTCTTCTACAAGAAGCCTTGCGTCAGAACAAGCCAATCTTAGCCATTTGCCGTGGCGTTCAGTTGGTAAACGTTGCCTTTGGTGGTACACTCAATCAGGAGATTGAAGGTCATTGGCAAGGTCTACCTTTTGGGACTTCACATTCTATTGAAACAGTGGAAGGAAGTGTTGTGTCCAAGTTGTTTAGTAAAGAAAGTCAAGTAAACTCAGTTCATCGTCAAAGTATTAAAGACTTGGCACCTAATTTCCGCGTAACTGCAGTAGATCCACGTGACCAAACGATTGAAGCAATCGAATCTATCGATGAACACCGTATTATTGGTTTGCAGTGGCATCCAGAATTTTTGGTCAATAAAGAGGATGGCAACTTAGAATTATTTGAGTATTTATTGAATGAATTGTAACGACTGGAAACCTAGTCGTTTTTTTGTCTTATTTCGTTCAAATTTTAATATTGTAACATTTTTTACGCAAATGTTTAAATTATGATAAAATTTGGAAAAATTCAGTATAAAAACTTGAAAAAATCTAAGGTAAGGGTTATGATAGAAGAGAAGAAATTTTGGAGGAATATTATGTCACATATTAAATTTGATTATTCAAAAGTATTAGATAAATTTGTTGCACCACATGAACTAGATTATATGCAGCCTCAAGTGACTGCAGCAGATTCTGCTCTGAGAAATGGTACAGGTCCTGGGGCAGAAATGACTGGCTGGTTGAACTTACCTGAAGAATATGACAAAGATGAATTTGCTCGTATTCAAAAGGCTGCTGCTAAAATCCAATCTGATAGTGAGGTATTGATCGTAATCGGTATTGGTGGTTCCTATTTAGGAGCTCGTGCAGCTATTGATTTCTTGAATAATTCATTTGTAAACTTGCAAAGAAAGGAAGAACGCAAGGCACCTCAGATCCTCTATGCTGGAAACTCTATCTCTTCAAGCTATTTGGCTGATTTGGTAGACTATGTATCAGACAAAGATTTCTCAGTAAACGTGATTTCTAAATCAGGTACAACAACTGAACCGGCTATTGCTTTCCGTGTCTTCAAAGAACTCTTGGTTAAGAAGTACGGTCAAGAAGAAGCTAACCAACGTATCTACGCAACTACAGACCGCGCTAAAGGTGCAGTTAAAGTTGAAGCAGATGCTAATGGCTGGGATACTTTTGTAGTGCCTGATAGTGTAGGTGGTCGTTTTACAGTATTGACAGCAGTGGGGCTCTTGCCAATCGCAGCTGCAGGAGCTGATATCAGCAAGTTAATGGAAGGAGCAAATGCTGCTCGCAAGGCTTATGCTTCTGATAAGTTGGCTGAAAATGAAGCATATCAATATGCAGTTGTACGCAATATCTTGTACCGTAAAGGTTATCTGACAGAAGTTCTAGCTAACTATGAACCATCTCTGCAATACTTCTCTGAGTGGTGGAAGCAACTGGCTGGTGAGTCAGAAGGGAAAGACCAAAAAGGGATTTATCCAACTTCAGCTAACTTCTCAACAGACTTGCACTCTCTGGGACAATTTATCCAGGAAGGTACCCGTATCCTCTTTGAAACAGTTATCCGTGTAGATAAACCTCGCAAAAATGTGCTGATTCCTGAATTGGCAGAAGACTTGGACGGTCTTGGCTACTTGCAAGGAAAAGATGTTGACTTTGTCAATAAAAAAGCTACAGATGGAGTGCTGTTAGCACACACTGATGGTGGAGTTCCAAATATGTTTGTGACACTGCCTGAGCAAGATGAGTTCACTTTGGGCTACACTATTTACTTCTTTGAGTTGGCTATTGCTCTTTCTGGCTACCTGAATGGTATCAATCCATTTGACCAGCCTGGAGTTGAAGCTTATAAGAAAAACATGTTTGCTCTTCTTGGGAAACCAGGCTTTGAAGAGCTGGGTGCTGAGTTGAATGCACGCCTTTGATTCTCATATGCTTTGAGTTCATTTAGAATATAAAAAGATCCACAAGTTCATTTCTTGTGGATTTTTAGTACAAGCCTCTTAATTAGTTTATTATTTTTTTTAAAAGTGTAAAAAAGAGTGTCTTAATTCTTTTATGAAAGCGCTGTATAATTGCCTTGTAAATAAAATTTGAGAGGTATCAAAATGAATGATTGGTTAAACATAAAAGGCAAAACAGTTCTTGTGACTGGCGCGTCATCTGGGATCGGTAAGGCAATCGTTGAAGAATTGCTGGAATTAGGAGTCAATGTAGCGAATTTTGATCTTAGCGACAACGATTTGCGTCACCCGAATCTATTATTTGTAAAAGTTGATGTAACTTCTCGCTCTGAAGTAGAAGAGGGTGTTGCCAAAATAGTTGAAAGATTTGGCAATATTGATGCAGTGGTCAATAATGCAGGGATTAATATCCCTAGATTATTAATCGATGCAGAAAATCCTAAAGGTCCTTACGAATTGGACGATGAGACGTTCGAAAAAGTAACGATGATTAATCAAAAAGGTTTGTATCTGGTTAGTCAGGCAGTGGGACGTATTTTAGTGAAAAATGGAAAAGGTGTAATTGTGAACATGGCTTCAGAAGCAGGCTTGGAAGGTTCTGAAGGACAAAGTGCCTATGCTGCCACAAAAGCAGCAGTCTATAGTTACACTCGTTCATGGGCAAAAGAGCTGGGTAAGCATGGTGTACGTGTGGTTGGAATTGCTCCAGGAATTATGGAAGCTACGGGACTTCGAACTCTTTCTTATGAGGAAGCTCTTGCTTATACCCGTGGAAAGACGGTAGAAGATATTCGAGCTGGTTATGCTTCAACTTCAACAACTCCTTTGGGACGAAGTGGTAAACTACGGGAAGTAGCTGACCTTGTAGCATTCTATATTTCAGACCGTTCTAGCTATATAACTGGAGTCACTACAAATATTGCCGGAGGGAAAACTCGCGGTTAAAAAAATGAAGGTGAGGAAGAGAGTTGACCATAGTAAATCGATGGTATAATATTTTAGAAAAAATGGTCTCACAGCCAACTTATTCCTTGGTAGATATGCGCTCAGAGCTGGATATTAGTATGCAAACCTTGCAAAAGAGTATCCAACAATTAAATGATGTTTTGGCTCCGAGTATCCAGATTATCTCACAAGATGATCAGTTAATGTTAGAGGTGTATGACTATACTGAGTTGGAAAGGATTTTATCTGGTAGTTTAAAACGGGAGAGTGACTTCAATTCTTCCAGTAAAAGAATTGCCTATTTACTAAAACGTTTAATTGAGTCAACCTCCCCTCTTCTTATTGACGACTTGGCTGAGGAAGCAGGTGTTAGTAGAAGTACCCTTAATAAGGATTTAAAACAAGTAAAATCTTTGGCAGAGAGTTACTCTATCACTATTTCAGGAAAGCCCAACCGTGGGCTGGAGGTCTTGGGGTCCGAGCTGAATTTGCGCTTGCTCTATATTCACCAAGTGGCCCCTTACTTTGAAGGAAAGACACTCACCGAGGCAACATCTTCTTTTCTGGAGACGCTACTCCAGGAGTATAAAATCCCGAAAGAAACAAAGGAACTCCTTCGAAAGACAATTTCAATTATGGTGGAGCGTATTCATGCATCTAGGGTGTTGAGTTGCCCTATTCCTTACTATAGGAATGATTTAACAGAGACACCTTTGGTTGAAAAATTAATCTATCATATTGAGATGACTTATAAGATTTCCCTCAGTCAGTTTGAGATAGACTTTTTGTGTTTTCCGTTTAATATCCGTTTTATTGACACTTTAAGCAAGCCGTCTTATCAATCTGAACAGCTTGCAAACATTTTTCAAGGGATTGTCAAGAAAGTCAAAGAAACAATGTTGGTTAACTTTGATGATGAAGAATTATTTGAAGAAATCAAGTCTCATCTAGGCTCCTTAATCAATCGACTGATTTTCCATGTGCAAGCTAATGATATATTCCATGGCGAGGTTCAAACTCAATATCCTTTTGCTTTTGAAATGGCGAAAATTGCTGGAGAAGAACTATCTGCAATTTTTGGTTCTGAATTGGAATTATCTGAAATCGGATATCTGGCTTTGTATTTTGAAATGATTTTAAGAAAGCAAAACTCTGTTGTAAATGGTTCTCGCAAGCAGATAGCTGTAGTTTGCACAACAGGAAGAGGAACTGCTGCGATGATTATTCAGCAACTCAGACGAATTCTTGGAAATGATGTAGACATTACTCAGTATTCTGAAGAGGATTTTAATCTGGATTTGAATCAGGACTATTTCGCGATTTTTACGACAGTTCCTCTAAAATATAAAGATTCTAAATCTCCAGTCATTCAAGTTAATCATCTTTTTGATGATCAATGGCTGCAGGAAGAATGGCAGAGGGCCAATGCTTTTCATCAAAAAAATCTAGAAACAGTCAGCTTACGTTTTCTTCGTTTGACTCCCCAAAAAACCTATCAGCAATACTTGCTAAATATGGTTGCAGAGTTAGAGAAACTTCAGATGATTGATGAAGGTTTTAGAAATCGGATAATTGATAGGGATAAAAAACAATCAACCATTTTTGGTGGAGGAATTGCCTTCCCCCATACAATTAACCAGGGTTATGCAAAGACTATTTTAATGTTTGGAAAGCTAGAAGAGCCTTATCAAAAAGGAGATGATTGGATTGAATTTATCTTTCTAGTCGCCATTCCCTCAGAAATTGAAAGCAAAATGGAGAGTGAATTGCTGGAATTGTATGACGACATTTTTCGAATTGCAGGAGAGCCTTCTCTAAAAGAAGCATTGAGGGCTGTAGAAACAGAGACAGAGTTTCTATCATTTTCTAAGAGCAAAGGAGTATTTTAATGAATTCGCTAATAATTTTCGCTGTATTTGTCATGGCAGCTTATATATTTCAAATGTTCCTCGGCTGGCAGCAACTCAAAGACTTCAATAAGACCTATACGATGCTCCGAAAACTGGGGCGCGTAGCGATTGGCAGGAAGTCCGGAAGAATCAAATCCGGTACGATTGTCATGTTCGCGGTTGATGAAAACGGTCGGGTTCTTAAAGCTAGCAAAATGCAAGGAGTCACAATCTTAGCACGTTTTCAAAATATGGACGATTATGTTGGAGAAGACATCCATTATTTTGACAAGTATAATCCTCTTGTGAGAAAAGAAAATAAGTTGATGCAATCAGCCATAGAAGATGCTAGAAAAGTCTATCTTTGGAATGAGGCAGGTATTGAGAAAGAGACAAGTTCATCTGATTCTTTTCTGGGATTCGGCTTTTATGCGAATTACTTACAATTATCTATTAAACAGTTATTTAAAAAAAATAAGAAAGGGAGTTCCTTATGAATCACATTACAAATTTTGCAGAGAGTTTTATGAAACTCTTCCAATTAGGTGGAGAAACCTTTATTAGCTGGATGACAAATATTGTACCGCTTGTCTTAATGCTATTGATTGCAATGAATACCCTTATCGCTTTCTTGGGAGAAGAGAAGGTCAATTCCCTGGCTAAGATTTCTGCCAAAAATCCTGTTAGCCGGTATATGATTTTACCTTTCATTTCTGCCTTTATGCTGGGGAATCCGATGGCAATCAGTATGGGACGTTTCTTACCAGAATATTATAAACCTAGTTTTGTAGCAGCTCAGATGCAGTTCTGCCATACTTCAAATGGTGTATTTCCACATATCAATCCTGGGGAATTATTTGTATGGATGGGAATTGCGACAGGAATTCAAACTTTAGGTTTAAGTCAAATGGACTTAGCCATTCGTTACATGCTTGTTGGGCTTGTCATGAACTTTGTAGGTGGTTGGGTAACCGATTTTACAACTGCTTATGTAGCAAAACAGCAAGGTGTTACCTTGAGTAAAACATTTGATTTATAGAAAGAGTGAAATTATGTCATATAAGAGTATAAAAGTTGTTAAAGGAAATGGCGGTTTCGGAGGACCTTTGGTCATTACACCTAGTGAAGCTAAGCATAAATTCATCTATATTACTGGTGGCGGAGAAAAGCCAGATATTGTAGATAAAATTGCTGATTTGACCGGTATGGAAGCTGTTAATGGGTTTAAAACTTCTATCCCAGATGAGGAAATTGCTTTAGCAATCGTGGATTGTGGCGGTACTCTTCGCTGTGGTATTTATCCTAAAAAGGGAATCCCTACAATAAATATTGTCGCTACAGGGAAAAGTGGGCCTCTAGCTCAATATATAACCGAGGAAATCTATGTGTCAGCAGTTGGCCTTAATCAAATTTCTGCTGCTAATGAAGACGAAAAAGCGACAACTGTGGTAACTGAAAAGCCAACTTACGATACTAGTAAAAAAATTACAGAGCAAAAAGCTGAAACAAGTATTGTAGCACGAATTGGGATGGGGGCTGGTAAGGTCGTTGCAACTTTCAACCAGGCTGCTCGTGAAGCCATCCAAACAATGCTCAATACAATAATTCCTTTCATGGCCTTTGTTTCCTTGCTGATTGGGGTTATTCAAGGATCTGGTGTTGGAAATTGGCTGGCAAAATTAATGGTTCCCCTAGCGGGGAACATCTGGGGACTCGTTTTAATTGGCTTTATCTGTTCCTTACCATTCCTATCTCCTTTGTTAGGTCCCGGAGCTGTTATTAGTCAGATTATTGGAACTTTAATTGGAGTCGAAATCGGAAAAGGGACTATTCCGCCCCAAATGGCTCTGCCAGCTTTATTTGCTATCAACACTCAAAACGGTTGTGATTTCATTCCTGTAGCACTCGGCCTATCTGAAGCCAAGGCTGAAACAGTTGAGGTTGGTGTCCCTTCGGTACTTTATTCACGCTTTCTCAATGGTGTTCCGCGGGTGCTAGTTGCTTGGATAGCTAGTATTGGTCTTTATCAGTAGACCTTTGATAGATGCCTGAAAACAGAGAACTATTATGTTAAACTTATCTATAAGCCTAAGTTTATGACAAATTAGAGAAAGTATGAATAGAAATCAGATGAAGAAAATTTTTGAAACTAAAGTAATTCAAGTAGGGTCTGAAGCTCAGAATATGATTCAAGATGCCAATATGCTCATTTTATTTGGAGAAGAAGCACCAGAAGATTTATCAGAGTATTGTTTTAAGATTGATAACAAAAATCTGCTAGGTTCAATACTAGAAGGTGGCAAGCTGGTGGTAGATAATCAGGAATATTCGATTAGTTCCGTAGGAAATGTAGTAGAAAAAAATTTAACTGGACTGGGACATATCACGATTTCTTTTGATGGTTCAAAAGAGGGGAGCCTTCCTGGTACACTCCATGTTGTAGCAGATCAAGCGGTAGTAATTGATAAAGATTCTACCATTCAGATTTTTGAAACTGCTTAACCATAATAAAATTTCAAATCAAGCAATTTAGAAAAATAAAAGTCTAAAAAATTGATTCAGAGCCTGGACCAAAAGTCCAGGCTTCTGGGTCTAAATTAGAAAAAATAGATGACGCAGTGGTTGATTGGCAAGTCAATCAAACTAGCCAGTCAGTGCAAGGGAATTTCCAGCAGATGCATCCACAAGGGGTGCCTGAACAGAAGGAAAAGACCAAAAAGGGATTTACCCAACTTCAGCTAATTTCTCAACAGACCTACACTCATTGGGTCAATTTATCCAAGAAGGAACTCGTATCATGTTTGAAACAGTTGTCCGTGTTGACAAACCACGTAAGAACGTGATTATCCCTACTTTGGAAGAAGATCTTGATGGACTTGGTTACCTTCAGGGAAAAGACGTTGACTTCGTTAACAAAAAAGCAACTGACGGTGTTCTTCTTGCCCACACAGATGGTGACGTACCAAACATGTACGTAACTCTTCCTGAGAAAGATGCCTTCACTCTTGGTTACACAATCTACTTCTTCGAATTGGCTATCGCCCTTTCAGGTTACTTGAATGCCATCAACCCATTTGACCAACCAGGTGTTGAAGCTTACAAACGTAACATGTTTGCCCTTCTTGGTAAACCAGGATTTGAAGAATTGAGCAAAGAACTCAACGCTCGTCTATAATAGGATATAAAAAGGGTGGTTTTACCACTCTTTTTGCTTTTTCTCGAAAAGAGAAATTGGACTCTGGCAAGACTTGTGATATAATATAGAGAGCAAAAAGGCAGACGCCTAGAGACTTTATAGGAGAAGATATGTCAAAAGATATCCGCGTACGTTACGCACCAAGTCCAACAGGACTACTACACATCGGAAATGCCCGTACAGCATTATTCAACTACCTTTACGCCCGTCATCATGGTGGGACTTTTATCATCCGTATCGAAGATACTGACCGTAAGCGCCACGTCGAAGATGGAGAACGTTCACAGCTTGAAAACCTTCGTTGGTTGGGCATGGACTGGGATGAAAGTCCAGAGACTCATGAAAACTACCGCCAATCAGAACGTTTGGAACTTTATCAAAGATACATCGACCAACTCTTGGCTGAAGGAAAAGCCTACAAATCTTATGTAACAGAAGAAGAGTTAGCAGTGGAACGTGAACGCCAAGAAGCAGCTGGGGAAACACCTCGCTATATCAACGAATACCTTGGTATGAGCCAAGAAGAAAAAGCAGCTTACGTTGCAGAACGTGAAGCAGCGGGGATTATCCCGACTGTTCGTTTGGCTGTCAATGAGTCAGGTATCTACAAGTGGCATGATATGGTCAAAGGTGATATCGAATTTGAAGGTGGCAATATTGGTGGTGACTGGGTTATCCAAAAGAAAGATGGCTACCCAACATACAACTTTGCCGTTGTCATTGATGACCACGATATGCAAATTTCTCATGTTATTCGTGGAGATGACCACATTGCCAATACACCAAAACAGCTCATGGTCTATGAAGCGCTTGGTTGGGAAGCACCTGAGTTTGGGCACATGACACTTATCATCAATTCTGAAACTGGTAAGAAGTTATCTAAACGTGACACTAATACCCTTCAATTTATCGAAGATTACCGTAAGAAAGGCTACCTTCCAGAAGCAGTCTTTAACTTCATCGCTCTTCTTGGATGGAATCCTGGAGGGGAAGATGAAATCTTCTCTCGTCAAGAACTCATTAACCTCTTTGATGAAAACCGTCTCAGCAAGTCTCCAGCAGCCTTCGACCAGAAGAAAATGGACTGGATGAGTAATGAGTACATTAAGAATGCGGATCTTGAGACTATCTTTGAAATGGCCAAACCATTCCTCGAAGAAGCGGGACGTTTGACAGACAAGGCTGAGAAATTGGTGGAGCTCTACAAACCACAAATGAAGTCAGTGGACGAAATTGTTCCATTGACGGATCTCTTCTTCTCAGACTTCCCAGAATTGACAGAAGCTGAGCGAGAAGTCATGGCTGGCGAAACTGTTCCGACTGTACTTGAAGCCTTTAAAGCCAAACTCGAAGCTATGTCAGACGATGAGTTTGTGGTAGAAAATATCTTCCCACAAATCAAAGCGGTCCAAAAGGAAACTGGTATCAAAGGGAAAAATCTCTTCATGCCAATCCGTATCGCCGTTTCAGGGGAGATGCATGGTCCCGAATTGCCAGATACCATCTACTTGCTTGGACGTAAAAAGTCCATCCAACACATCGAAAAAATGTTGGCAGAAATTGCAAGATAGTAGATAAAAAGAACTCAAAAAAGAGTTCTTTTTATATGTACTTATTTGAAAATGCAAAAATTTTAGTGTATAATATTTGATGATAGGACGTTGGAAGAAGCCCGTGGTGGGGTGAAATTCTTTATAAGTGATTCAGATTAGCCTAGACATCATTTTGTTGGTTGTTGAGTTGACTTATTTTTTCTTTGCGTTTTGCTGGACCCAGGAAGAGATTCGTGGGTTCATGCAAGTTTCATCCTATACTGGTTTCTTATTGATTCTTAGAGCTATGTGAATACTTTTAGGTTTACTAAGGTTTCATGTATTTTCATTCGTCTCTCAAGTAAAAGAAAGTGAATCGACCTTGTTCTGTCGTGCCTTGCGCTAAGCAAGGTTTTTTTCGTGGAATCGTATCGTTAAATTTACGATTTGTCTATCTAGTGGTATAATATTAAATAGCCTGATGAATAGAGGAATTCAAATGAAAGAATTTAATAAATCAATCAAATTAGAACATGTGGCATATGACATTCGTGGTCCAGTTTTGGAAGAAGCGATGCGAATGAGAGCAAACGGTGAAAAGATTCTTCGCCTCAACACAGGAAATCCTGCAGAGTTTGGTTTCACCGCTCCTGACGAAGTTATTCATGACTTGATTATGAATGCGCGTGATAGTGAAGGGTATTCAGATTCTAAGGGTATCTTTTCAGCCCGCAAAGCTATCATGCAGTACTGCCAGCTCAAGAAATTCCCCAATGTTGGTATTGACGATATTTACCTTGGGAATGGGGTTAGTGAGCTGATTGTTATGTCCATGCAAGGTCTCTTGGACAATGGCGATGAAGTTTTGGTTCCAATGCCGGACTATCCGCTTTGGACTGCAGCTGTCAGCTTGGCTGGAGGAAATGCTGTTCACTATATCTGTGACGAAGAAGCCGAATGGTACCCAGACCTGGATGATATCAAGTCTAAGATTAGCTCTAATACCAAGGCTATTGTCTTGATCAATCCTAATAATCCTACCGGAGCTTTGTATCCTAAAGAACTTTTGCTTGATATTATCGAGATTGCCCGCCAAAATGACTTAATTATCTTTGCGGATGAAATCTACGACCGTATGGTTATGGATGGTAATGTCCACACACCAGTCGCAAGTTTGGCTCCAGACCTTTTCTGTGTCAGCATGAATGGTCTGTCTAAATCTCACCGTATCGCTGGTTTCCGTGTGGGTTGGATGGTCTTATCTGGACCTAAACATCATGTAAAAGGCTACATTGAGGGTCTCAACATGCTCTCTAACATGCGACTCTGTTCGAACGTTTTAGCTCAACAGGTAGTTCAAACTTCCTTGGGTGGTCACCAATCGGTGGATGAGTTGCTTCTTCCTGGTGGTCGTATCTATGAACAAAGAAACTTCATCTATAATGCTATTCAAGAGATTCCAGGTTTATCAGCTGTTAAGCCCAAAGCTGGTCTCTATGTTTTCCCCAAAATTGACCGCAATATGTATCGTATTGATGATGACGAACAATTTGTGCTTGATTTCTTGAAGCAAGAGAAGGTCCTTTTGGTGCATGGACGTGGATTTAACTGGAAAGAACCAGACCATTTCCGTATTGTTTATCTGCCTCGTGTGGATGAATTGGCACAAATCCAAGAAAAGATGACTCGTTTCTTGAGACAGTATCGTAGATAAGGCTTTCATGGGAAAAAGCTGGAAACATTTGCTCCAGGCTATTGACAAATGAATCAGAATCATATAGAATAGTAAAGTATGTTTAGTAACTGATCACTTTATAGCCGGCTAAACGAATACAAAATCTATGAGGAGGTATTCATCGTGAAACGTACTTATCAACCAAGTAAACTACGTCGTGCGCGTAAACACGGATTCCGTAACCGTATGTCAACTAAAAACGGTCGTCGCGTATTGGCAGCTCGTCGTCGTAAAGGACGCAAAGTTTTGGCTGCATAATCCAGACGAATGAAACAAAGAAATCAGTAGGAACTCGAGCCTACTGATTTTTCTTTTATCTAAAAGATAGAATTATCTAAAGTCATTGGTCGAGAATGGAAATTTTAGAAGATATATTGGAAATAACACATATAGAAAAAGCTCAAGATCAGAAGATAATTTCTCTGATTTTGAGCTTTTCTTTATTCTTTCAAATGATATGAATAGCTAGCAACGACGACATCTTCGTGCCATCTGAGAGCATATTTTAATTTAAGGCTCATTTGATTGTGGAGGATATTTTGCCAAGGTTTGTTAGGGATAAATTGGGGTACTAGAACTGTAACCGTGTAGTTCTTTTTCTTGGCTTCTTGAGAGATTTTTCGGACATATCGAACTGTAGGTGTAATAATATCGCGATAGCTGGTATTAATGTTTTTAAGAGTAATATTTGGGAAGTAGTCGGCAAATTCTTGGAGGATTTCTTGGTCTTTTTCATCAGTTTCCTTGGTGGAAATGTGCATGGCCAAAACTTCATCTCCGATGCTTTGAGCGTAATTAATCGCTCCAACACTGACTCGAGTAACATTTCCTACTAAGACAAGGACGACATTGCCATCGTAGGTTTTCTTTTGAATTCCTTCATAAAGTCGAAGTTGTTTGGCCACTTTTTGGTAATGACTGTGGATGGACAAAAATAGGAAGGTTAGGACCAGGATAATTGGGAAGAATGGCCAGATATCTCCAAGCCTGAAGAGGAGTAGAATAAGGACGATAGCGTAACAAATGATAGCACCGAGGATGTTAGCAAAGGCAGATTTTAAGAAATGAGAGCCTTTTTCTTTTTTCCAGTGGCGAATCATACCTGTTTGAGAAAGTGCAAAGGGGACGAAAACTCCGATAGTATAAAGAGGGATTAAGCGTTCTGTGTTTCCGTTGAAAATAAGCAGAAGGATTATAGCACCAAAAGCTAAAGTTAAAATACCGTTTGAATAACCCAGGCGGTCTCCCTTTTCCATAAAGAGATGGGGCATGTACTTGTTCTTAGCCATATTGTAAGCCAACATTGGAAAGGCAGAAAAACCAGTATTTGCAGCAACGGCTAGAATTAGGGCAGTTGAGAATTGGAAGAGATAATAAACAATCTGACCGGGAGCTGAATTCCCTAAAATCCCTTTTGCCATTTGTGAAAGGATTGTTTCTCCGTGTTGAGGTGTAATCCCCATCCAGTAGTTTAAGAAGGTAATCCCTGCAAATAGAAATCCAAGAATTAGAGACATGATAGTAAGCGTCTGGGCTGCGTTTTTCTCTTTTGGAGTCTTGAAAAATGGGACAGCATTTGAGATGGCTTCAACCCCTGTTAGTGAAGCTGAACCGCTGGTGAAGGCTCTTAAGATTAGGACAATTGACAGACTTGGGACAGTTTGACCAACTGCAGAAGTTGCATGATAACTGAGAGAACCTGTCAATAGTTGGAAGATACCAAACAATAAGAGGAAGACTGTACTAAAGATAAAGAGATAAACTGGGATCATCAGAGAACTGGCGGATTCCTTCAAACCTCTTAGATTTAAAAGCATGAGCAAACATACTAGAAAAATGGAGATGTGGAGGTTGTAAGGATGGAGGGCGGGAAGTGCAGCAGTGATAGCGTCAGCTCCTGCTGCCACTGATACGGCTACTGTTAACATATAGTCAACAAGCAGGCTTCCTCCAGCAATCAAACCTAGCTCAGGAGATAGGTTTTCTCGAGTTACCATATAGGCACCTCCACCTTGAGGGTAGGCATGGATGATTTGTCTATAAGAAATGGTCAGGCTAGCTAATAGTAAGAGGACAAAAATGCCAATAGGGAGACTCCACCAGATAGCAAGCGGAGAAAGACTAGCCAATACGAGGACGACCTGCTCAGGCCCGTACGCAATAGATGATAGAGCATCGCTTGATAGCATTGCGAGTGCCTGCGTTTTTCCAAGTAGTCCTCCCTCGCCTTCAGTTAAGGATTTAAGGGGACGACCAATAAAGGTATATTTTAGTTTTGTAAACATTTTCTTTCCTTTTCTTAAAAATTCAACAAGAGTTATTATACTGCTATGAAAAAAAGTCGTCAAGAAAAAATGAATGATTTCAAAATATTTTTTCCTATAAGGATGAGACTAGTTTTTTTGGTATAATAGAAGGTAGAAAAAACGAGGAAATATAAATGATTTTTGATACTCATACCCACTTGAATGTGGAAGAATTTTTGGGACGTGAAGAAGAAGAACTTGCCTTAGCGGCTGAAATGGGTGTAACTCGGATGAATATTGTTGGTTTTGACAAACCGACTATTGAGCGTGCTCTTGAACTAGTGGACAAGCATGACCAACTCTATGCGACGATTGGCTGGCATCCAACGGAAGCAGGAACATATACAGAGGATGTTGAGAATTACTTGCTAGAAAAACTAAAACACCCCAAAGTGATTGCCTTGGGTGAGATTGGTTTGGACTATCACTGGATGACAGCTCCTAAAGAAGTACAGGAACAAGTTTTCCGTCGTCAGATTCAGCTATCTAAGGAACTGGACTTACCTTTTGTAGTTCACACCCGTGATGCGCTAGAAGACACCTATGAGATTATCAAGAGTGAGGGAGTCGGACCTCGTGGCGGCATCATGCACTCCTTCTCAGGTTCTCTGGAATGGGCGGAGAAGTTTGTGGAGCTTGGGATGACTATTTCCTTTTCTGGGGTGGTGACTTTCAAGAAGGCGACAGATATTCAGGAAGCAGCCAAAGAGTTACCTTTGGATAAGATTTTGGTAGAGACAGATGCACCTTATTTAGCCCCAGTACCCAAGCGTGGTCGTGAAAACAAGACAGCTTACACGCGCTATGTAGTAGACTTTATTGCGGACTTGCGTGGTATGACGATGGAAGAATTAGCTGCTGTGACAAGTGCCAATGCAGAAGCCATCTTTGGATTGGAACGTAAATCATGAAAGAGAAAATTTCCCAAGTTATCGTAGTTGAAGGACGCGATGATACGGCCAATCTCAAACGTTATTTTGATGTGGAGACCTATGAGACTCGTGGATCGGCTATCAATGAGCAGGATCTTGAACGTATCCAACGTCTACATGAACGTCATGGGGTGATTGTCTTTACAGATCCTGATTTTAATGGGGAGCGAATCCGTCGTATGATTATGACGACCATTCCGACAGTGCAACACGCCTTTCTCAAACGAGACGAGGCAGTGCCTAAGTCTAAGACAAAGGGACGTTCTCTAGGAATCGAACATGCCAGCTACGAGGACCTGAAAACAGCACTGGCTCAAGTAACAGAGCAGTTTGAAGTAGAAAGTGACTTTGACATTAGCCGCAGTGACTTGATTCGTCTTGGTTTTCTAGCCGGGGCAGATAGCCGAAAACGCAGAGAATATCTAGGAGAAAGTCTTCGTATCGGTTATTCCAATGGGAAACAACTCCTTAAACGTTTAGAGTTATTTGGAATCAGTCTAGCTGAAGTTGAAGAAGCTATGAAATCATATGAGAATTGAAAAACTCCCCCAAAATGTAGAGGGAATGTGATACAATAGAAGTAAGCATATACGGTCTAATCAGGCTTGCTTGCAAGCATTAGAAAAGTGACTCCATAGGAATTGAGCTAAGTGGAGATGATGAGGAAAAGTTATGGGAATCTTTGACTATTTGAAAAAGACTGAAGTGGAAGAAGAGTCTAAAAACAATGCATGTGTGGGAGTTTTGGACTTTCTCACAATGAAGGAAACGAACCAATTATTGATTGTTGGGAGTCTAGAAGGTAGTATCAAGGTTGGAGGTCAGTTGCAGTTTTGCAATCCCGACCAAGGAATGGAAAGTCTTGGTACTGTAGAGGTTAAAAAACTCAGCAGTCAAAACAAAGATGCAGATAGTCTAACTGATGAAGTTCTTGCCCATCTAGTGGTTGATAGGATTCCTTCTTTGGATAAACTGAAAAAAGGAAGTGTGCTCTTTAGTTCAGGTGTTGAGGAAGAGCAAAAATTATCTAGCTATTCAGATGCTCTTTATCGTGCTTTTGTAGCCATCCAAGAGGGCCAGTTAACAAATGAAGACTATTTGGCAGCTAGCCTTGATGACAGCGTAGAGATTTTACGTCTCTTTTTATGGAAATGCCGTCAAAATCAGGAAACTGAAAGTGAAGAAAGCTATCAATCCAACACTCGTAAGTTGGAACGTCTCGCGGAAATCGTCAAGGACAAGTTGTTAGCAGCAGATGCAGTTTATGCAGTGTATTCGGAAAAAACAGGCGAACCCTATCTTTTCTCAACGACCTATGACAGAGGAGAAGAAGGGTATCTCTGCACTGATCCCATGATCATGCTTTTGACGCCATCTTGGTATCGCCAATTCAAGGAAACTATTGATAGTCGACCAAACTCAGTCGTAAAACTGATTGAAAATACGGAAGATAAAAAAGGGATTGAAAATTTCCTTGGGACAGCCTTTTACTTAAATGGTGCCTTGGGAGCAATCTTTAATTCCAAGGAAGTTAGTATCAGTGCCTCAGCCTTGGTTCAAAAACCAGATTTTTCTGATTTGCCAGAAATACAAGTTCCTGTAATGAATCCTGACCTGGTAAGATGGATGCTGTTGATGGGACAGATGGATCAACCGACGACAGAAGAGCAAGAACTAGTTTATGGACTTTACTACAAGTTCTTCTCTATGGCTATGCCTAAGGCAAAATTCCTATTGCCTTTAGATGCAGCTTCGGAATTTAAGGACGATAGTCAGGAAGTAAGCTCCTTTGTCTTGGAAAAAGATTCTAGTTTTAACATTCCAGTCAAAGAAGGAAAAAATGGCAGAAATTCTGTTCCAGTATTTACTGATTGGAAACGTCTGAGAATGGTCTTTGATGAAAAGTGGAATGGCATGATTGAAGAAGCAGGAGGCATGATTGAAGTTTTTGACTATGCCATTAATCCAACGGAATACTATGAAGCAGGTGCCTATGTTAGCCTAACAGCTTTTAGAGACATGCAGAAGCTTAGTGAGGAACAAGAAGGAAGAGCTCAAGATTAGAAAACCTTTCAATATTAGAAAAGAGAATAAATGAGAATTGCAGATTATAGCGTGACCAAGGCAGTGCTAGAGCGTCACGGTTTTACCTTTAAAAAATCCTTCGGGCAAAATTTCTTGACCGATACCAATATCCTTCAAAAGATTGTGGATACGGCTGAAGTTGATGACCAGGTCAATGTTATCGAAATCGGGCCAGGGATTGGTGCCTTGACGGAATTTTTAGCTGAGCGTGCAGCTGAAGTCATGGCCTTTGAGATTGATCACCGTTTGGTGCCAATCCTAGCAGATACCCTGCGTGATTTTGACAATGTGACCGTAGTCAACGAGGACATTCTAAAAGTTGACCTAGCGCAACATATCCAGAAATTTAAAAATCCTGACTTACCAATTAAGGTAGTGGCAAACTTGCCTTACTATATCACAACTCCTATTCTCATGCACTTGATTGAAAGTGGCATTCCTTTTAGTGAATTTGTGGTCATGATGCAAAAAGAGGTGGCAGATCGTATCTCTGCTAAGCCAAATACCAAGGCTTACGGTAGTTTGTCAATTGCAGTTCAGTATTATATGACGGCCAAGGTTGCCTTTATCGTGCCTCGTACAGTATTTGTGCCAGCGCCCAACGTGGACTCAGCTATCCTGAAAATGGTGCGCCGTCCAGAACCAGCTGTGTCGGTTGAAGATGAGAACTTCTTCTTTAAACTTTCCAAGGCTAGTTTTACTCATCGTCGTAAGACCTTGTGGAACAACTTGACAGGTTACTTTGGGAAGTCTGAAGAAGTCAAGGATAAATTGACCAAGGCTTTGGACCAAGCAGGCTTGTCACCATCTGTACGTGGTGAAGCTCTCAGCTTGGCAGAATTTGCCAGTCTAGCAGATGCGCTTAAAGGACAAGGACTATAAGATGCAAGGACAAATCATTAAAGCTTTGGCGGGTTTCTACTATGTGGAGAGTGATGGCCAGGTTTATCAAACACGCGCGCGTGGGAATTTCCGTAAAAAAGGCCACACACCCTATGTTGGAGATTGGGTAGATTTTTCTGCCGAGGAAAATTCAGAAGGCTATATTTTGGAAATTCATGAACGAAAAAATAGTCTGGTTCGTCCGCCCATTGTCAATATTGACCAGGCCGTTGTCATTATGTCCGTTAAAGAACCTGACTTTAATAGCAACTTATTGGATCGGTTCCTAGTTCTTTTAGAGCATAAGGGCATCCATCCTATCGTCTATATTTCTAAAATGGACCTCATGTCAGATCGAGGAGAACTGGATTTTTACGAGCAGACCTATCGTACCATCGGCTATGACTTTGTGACTAATAAGGAAGAGCTCTTGCCACTATTATCAAACAAGGTGACAGTCTTTATGGGGCAGACAGGTGTTGGGAAGTCAACCCTCCTCAATAAAATCGCCCCTGACCTCAATCTAGAGACGGGAGAAATCTCAGATAGTCTGGGTCGTGGTCGTCATACCACTCGAGCTGTTAGTTTTTACAATCTCAATGGTGGGAAAATAGCAGACACGCCAGGATTTTCATCTCTGGATTATGAAGTGTCAACAGCAGAGGACCTTAATCAGGCCTTTCCAGAGATTGCTAGTGTCAGTCGCGACTGTAAGTTCCGTACTTGTACTCATACTCATGAGCCTTCCTGTGCGGTTAAGCCAGCAGTAGAAGAGGGTATCATTGCAAACTTCCGTTTCGACAACTATCTGCAATTCCTCAGTGAGATTGAAAATCGCAGAGAAACATATAAAAAAGTCAGCAAAAAAATTCCAAAATAAGGAGAAACCGATGTCTCAATACAAGATTGCTCCGTCAATTCTGGCAGCAGATTATGCCAACTTTGAACGTGAAATCAAACGCCTAGAAGCAACTGGGGCAGAATATGCCCATATCGATATCATGGATGGTCACTTTGTACCTCAAATCAGCTTTGGCGCAGGTGTGGTCGAAAGTCTTCGTCCTCATAGTAAGATGGTCTTTGACTGTCATTTGATGGTCTCTAATCCTGAACACCATCTAGAAGATTTTGCGCGTGCAGGAGCAGATATCATCAGTATTCATGTAGAAGCAACGCCTCATATCCATGGCGCTCTTCAAAAGATTCGTTCTCTCGGTGTTAAACCTTCGGTTGTCATTAACCCAGGTACGCCTGTTGAGGCGATTAAACATGTGCTTCACCTAGTTGATCAAGTTTTGGTCATGACGGTTAATCCTGGATTTGGTGGGCAAGCTTTTCTGCCTGAAACCATGGACAAGGTTCGTGAGTTAGTTGCCCTTCGTGAGGAAAAAGGTTTGAATTTTGAAATCGAAGTGGATGGTGGGATTGATGACCAGACTATTGCTCAAGCCAAAGAAGCTGGCGCTACAGTTTTTGTAGCGGGATCTTATATCTTTAAGGGAGATGTCAATGAACGAGTGCAAGCTCTCAGAAATCAACTGGACTAAAGCTGCAGTTTTTGCAGGGGGAGACCGCGGTCACTACCGGACAGATTTTGACTGTTTTGTCGGTGTGGATCGAGGCTCACTCTGGGTATTGGAGGAAAAACTTCCTCTTGCTCTTGCAGTTGGGGATTTTGATTCTGTGACTGTAGAAGAAGGTCAGTTGATTCAAGAACGTGCCCAGCACTTTGTCCAAGCTCAGCCAGAGAAGGATGATACCGATCTGGAACTAGCACTGTTAACGATTTTTGAAAAAAATCCTCAGGCTCAGGTGACCATTTTTGGTGCCCTAGGTGGTCGCATCGATCATATGCTGGCCAATGTCTTTCTACCCAGCAATCCCAAATTGACACCCTATATGCGCCAAATAGAGATTGAGGATGGGCAAAATTTGATTAGCTATTGCCCAGAAGGGATCAGCCAGCTAGAACCACGTTCGGACTATAATTATCTAGCTTTTATGCCTGTGAGGGATAGTCAGTTGACTATTCTTGGTGCCAAGTATGAACTGACAGAGGAGAATTTTTTCTTTAAGAAAGTTTATGCTTCTAACGAATATATAGATAGGGAAGTTTCGGTGACTTGCCCAGACGGCTATGTGGTTGTACTGCATAGCAAGGACAGGAGATAGGATGGAGATTATATTACTACTGTTACTAATTGCTAACCTAGCCGGCCTCTTTCTCATTTGGCAGAGGCAGGACAAGCAGGAAAAATATTTGACCAAAAGTTTAGAAGACCAAGCAGATAACCTTTCAGATCAGCTGGATTATCGATTTGAACAAGTGCGACAAGCAAGCCAGCTAGACCAAAAAAATCTTGAAGTGGCTGTCAGTGACCGTTTGCAGGAGGTGCGAATTGAGTTGCACCAAGGTCTGACCCAGGTTCGACAGGAGATGAATGAGAATCTTCTCCAAACAAGAGATAAGACTGACCAACGCCTTCAGGCCTTGCAGGAATCAAATGAGCAACGCTTGGAACAGATGCGCCAAACGGTTGAGGAAAAGTTAGAAAAGACTTTGCAGACACGCTTGCAAGCGTCTTTCGAGACAGTTTCCAAGCAATTGGAATCTGTCAATCGCGGCCTTGGAGAAATGCAGACGGTTGCCCGTGATGTCGGAGCCCTTAATAAGGTCTTATCTGGTACAAAATCTCGAGGAATTCTAGGAGAATTACAACTGGGGCAGATTATCGAAGATATCATGACACCTGCCCAGTATGAGCGAGAATTTGCAACTGTTGAAAACTCTAGTGAACGTGTGGAATATGCCATCAAGTTGCCTGGGCAAGGCGATCAGGAATATGTCTATCTACCGATTGACTCTAAGTTTCCACTGGCAGATTATTACCGCCTTGAAGAAGCCTATGAAGCAGGTGATAAGGATGAGATTGAGCGTTGTCGTAAATCTCTCCTAGCAAGTGTTAAACGTTTTGCTAAAGATATTAAGAGTAAGTATCTGGCACCGCCAAGAACGACCAATTTTGGTGTCTTGTTTGTTCCAACAGAAGGACTCTATTCAGAAATCGTTCGTAATCCGATTTTCTTTGATGATTTGAGACGCGAGGAGCAGATTATCGTTGCAGGACCAAGTACCTTGTCAGCACTTTTAAATTCACTTTCAGTTGGCTTCAAGACTTTAAACATTCAAAAGAGTGCTGATCATATTAGTAAAACCCTTGCTAGTGTCAAGACTGAGTTTGGAAAATTTGGTGGAATCTTAGTTAAAGCACAAAAACATCTGCAACATGCCTCTGGCAATATTGATGATCTATTAAACCGTCGCACCACAGCTATCGAGCGAACGCTCCGACATATTGAATTGTCAGAAGATGAGCCTGCGCTTGACCTATTCCAGTTCCAAGAAGATGAGGAAGAATATGAAGATTAGTAACATGAAGAAAGACGAGTACTTTGAAGGTTTTTACCTGATTAAATCAGCTGATTTAAGGCAAACTCGTGCAGGAAAAAACTACCTTGCTTTTACCTTCCAGGATGATAGTGGGGAAATTGAAGGCAAGTTATGGGATGCTCAACCGCATAACGTTGCAGCCTTTACTGCAGGTAAGGTTGTTCACATGCAAGGTCGCCGAGAGGTTTACAATAACACCCCTCAGGTAAATCAAATTACCCTTCGTCTGCCTCAGCC
Source organism: Streptococcus timonensis (assembly GCF_047460355.1). Lineage (GTDB taxonomy): Bacteria > Bacillota > Bacilli > Lactobacillales > Streptococcaceae > Streptococcus > Streptococcus timonensis_A. The sequence continues at coordinate 38,648 of NZ_JASHGL010000006.1, forward strand.
TGGGGAACCCAATGATCCAGCTGATTTTAAGGTTAAATCTCCAGTTGATGCCAAAGAGATTCGTGAGTATATGTCACAGATGGTTTTCAAAATTGAAAATCCTATCTGGCAACGGATTGTTCGAAGCCTCTACACCAAGTATGATAAGCAGTTTTATTCATACCCAGCCGCTAAAACTAATCACCATGCCTTTGAAACCGGCTTGGCCTACCATACAGCAACCATGGTACGCTTGGCTGATGCAATCGGAGACGTTTATCCTCAGCTCAATAAAAGTTTACTCTATGCAGGAATCATGCTCCATGATTTAGCTAAAGTCATTGAGTTAACAGGCCCTGATCAGACTGAGTATACAGTGAGAGGAAATCTTTTAGGGCACATTGCTTTGATTGACAGTGAAATTACAAAGACAGTCTCAGAGCTTGGAATCGATGATACCAAAGAAGAGGTTGTTCTCCTTCGTCATGTCATTCTCAGTCACCATGGTCTCCTTGAGTACGGAAGCCCAGTCCGTCCACGCATTATGGAGGCAGAGATTATTCACATGATTGACAATCTGGACGCAAGTATGATGATGATGTCAACGGCTCTCGCCCTTGTTGATGAGGGAGAAATGACCAATAAGGTCTTTGCTATGGACAATCGTTCCTTCTACAAACCAAAATTAGACTAGAAACTAAAAAAATGAACTTTATTTTGATAATAAAGTTCGTTTTTTTACTGTATTATGTTATAATGAGAAAAAGACTAAATAAAAAGAACGGTGAATACGTAATGAAATTAAGAAGAAGTGACCGGATGGTTGTGATTTCTAATTATTTGATCAACAATCCCTATAAATTAACTAGCCTCAATACTTTTGCAGAAAAGTATGAATCAGCTAAATCTTCTATTTCAGAAGATATCGTCATCATCAAACGCGCTTTTGAAGAGATTGAAATTGGTCATATCCAAACAGTGACAGGTGCAGGTGGAGGAGTTATTTTTACACCATCTATTTCTACCCAAGATTCTAAAGATATTATTAATGAGTTACGTGAAAAACTCTCAGAAAGCGACCGTATCCTTCCAGGTGGCTACATTTATCTATCGGATCTGCTCAGCACACCGTCCATTTTAAAAAATATTGGTCGCATTATTGCTAAGAGCTTCATGGATCAAAAGATTGATGCAGTTATGACTGTGGCAACCAAAGGGGTTCCGCTTGCAAATGCAGTTGCAAATGTCCTCAATGTACCTTTTGTCATTGTTCGTCGAGACTTGAAAATCACAGAAGGTTCGACCGTAAGTGTCAACTACGTTTCAGGTTCTAGCGACCGTATTGAAAAAATGTTCCTTTCAAAACGTAGCCTCAAAGCGGGAAGTCGTGTTTTAATCGTCGATGACTTCTTGAAGGGTGGAGGAACCATTAACGGGATGATTAGCCTTTTAACTGAGTTTGATTCAGAGTTGGCTGGTGTAGCTGTTTTTGCTGACAATGCTCAGGAAGATCGTGAACAGCAGTTTGACTATAAATCACTCTTAAAAGTTACTAATATTGATGTGAAGAATCAACAAATTGAAGTTGAAGTTGGAAATATCTTTGACACAGAAAAATAAGAGATAATAAGATACTTAAAGGTTGGAACTTTCGTCCCAGCCTTTCTTTGATAATGAATATGAAGGAGCCCTATGAAGACGCCATTTATTAAACGTGAAGACTTAGAAAAGATTGTTGAAGAGTTTCCAACTCCTTTTCACCTCTATGATGAGAAGGGTATTCGCGAGAAAGCACGCGCAGTAAACAAAGCCTTTTCATGGAATAAAGGTTTTAAAGAATACTTCGCTGTAAAAGCGACCCCAACTCCAGCTATCTTGAAGATTTTGCAAGAAGAAGGATGTGGAGTTGATTGCTCTAGTTATGTAGAGCTCTTGATGAGCCATAAACTTGGATTTGCAGGCTCTGACATCATGTTCTCGTCAAATAATACTCCTGACCAAGAGTATGCTTATGCTAAAGAATTGGGTGCCACAATCAATTTGGATGCCTTTGAAGATATTGAACATCTGGAGCGTGCAGCAGGGATTCCTCATATTATCTCCTGCCGTTACAATCCTGGTGGAGTATTTGAATTAGGAACGGATATTATGGATCATCCTGGTGAAGCAAAGTTCGGGATGACTAAGGATCAGCTATTTGAAGCTTTTACTATTCTGAAAGAAAAGGGAGCAAAAACTTTTGGGATTCATTCCTTCCTAGCTTCTAATACTGTGACCCACCTCTACTATCCAGAATTAGCACGCCAGCTTTTTGAATTAGCTGTAGAAATCAAAGAAAAATTAGGAATTTCTCTTGATTTTATCAATCTTTCTGGAGGGATCGGGGTCAACTATCGTCCAGACCAGGAGCCAAATGATATCGCTGTAATTGGTGAGGGAGTCCGTCAGGTTTATGAGGAAGTCCTCACACCAGCAGGCCTTGGTCAAGTTAAGATTTTTACAGAACTAGGACGCTTTATGTTGGCACCTCATGGTGTTTTGGTTACAAAAGTAACCCATAAAAAGAAGACTTATCGGACTTATCTTGGAGTAGATGCATCAGCTGTCAATCTAATGAGACCGGCTATGTATGGTGCTTACCATCACATCACCAATATGATGAATCCTGATGGTCAGACTGAAATAGTTGATGTTGTTGGTTCACTCTGTGAAAATAACGACAAGTTTGCGGTTAATCGTGAACTATCTCAAACAGAAATTGGTGATTTGTTAGTCATTCATGATACAGGTGCGCATGGTTTCTCTATGGGGTACCAGTACAATGCTAAACTACGCTCAGCTGAAATCCTCTACACAGAGGACGGAGCTGCACGACTAATCCGTAGAGCAGAGCGCCCAGAGGATTATTTTGCAACCTTATATGGCTTTGATTTTGACAAGGATGAATAGAGTTTTTGAAAATCGTGAAAGTTGAAAGAAAAAAATAGCTTGTTTTCTAAAAAGTAAACAAAAATTCTTGTTTTTCCTTTTAGTCGTGATATAATAAAGCTATAAAACGATTTCAAGAAAGGGAACGACATGAGTGAAGAAACAATTGATTATGGACAAGTGACAGGGATGGTACACTCAACAGAGAGTTTTGGTTCTGTTGATGGACCGGGTATTCGTTTTATTGTGTTTCTTCAGGGCTGTCAAATGCGTTGCCAGTACTGTCATAACCCAGATACATGGGCTATGGAAACTAATAAATCTCGTGAACGAACAGTGAACGATGTTTTAGAAGAAGCTCTTCGTTATCGTGGCTTCTGGGGCAAAAAGGGTGGTATTACAGTTAGCGGTGGAGAAGCTCTACTTCAAATTGATTTTTTGATTGCCCTCTTTACAAAGGCAAAAGAAAAAGGTATACACTGTACCCTTGATACCTGTGCTCTTCCATTCCGTAATAAACCACGGTATCTTGAAAAATTCAATAAGCTTATGGATGTGACAGATTTGGTTCTTCTTGACATCAAGGAAATCAATGAGGAGCAACATAAAATCGTAACCAGTCAGACCAATAAAAACATCTTAGCTTGTGCTCAGTATCTATCAGATATTGGCAAGCCTGTTTGGATTCGTCACGTGCTAGTTCCTGGATTGACAGACCGTGATGAAGATTTGATTGAACTTGGTAAGTTCGTAAAAACTCTTAAAAATGTTGATAAGTTTGAAATCTTACCTTACCACACCATGGGAGAGTTCAAATGGCGCGAGCTTGGCATTCCGTATTCTCTTGAAGGAGTTAAACCTCCAACAGCAGAACGTGTGAAGAATGCTAAGGAATTGATGGATACAGAAAGCTATCAAGACTACATGAAACGTGTACATGGATAAAAAGAAGCCTGATGGGAACATCGGGCTTTTGTGATATTAAAAAAGCTTAGCTAGAATGCTAAGCTTTTTATTTTTTATCTAGAATGTTGTTTTCCAGAATTGCGTTTTTTGTTTTTCTTCTTGTTAGAAGTTGTGATAGCAGTTGTTGACTCAGGAGTCACGTCCTTTCGACTAGCTGAACTAGTGCTAGCCTTAGGTGGGTTTTTAGCGTATTCTTCACGGACTTTTTTACGAAGTTTTGGACGAACAATGTAGTTGATAATGAATTGTTGAAGAATCATCATGAAACCACCGACAACCCAGTAAAGAGTTACACTGGCTGGTGAGAAGATTGAGAACATGACGATCATCATCGGACTCATGTAAATCATCTTCTTGATTTGTTCCCTTTGAGTTTCGTCTTCAACCCCATGAAGAGAAAGAAGTGATTGGAGATAGTAGAGAACACCAGCGAAGATGACCAAGATCCAGCTTGGAGAACCTAGTTGGATTCCCAAGAAGTTTGCTTCCGCAACACCTTCTGTATGTTGAGCAGCGAAGTAGATAGCTGAGAAGAAAGGCATTTGAAGGAGGAGTGGGAAACATCCGATTCCACCAAACATGCTGATGCCATGCTCTTTTTGAGCTGCAAAGAGAGCTTGTTGGGCTTCGAGTTTTTCTTCCTGAGTTTCTGCTTCCTTAAGTCGAGTTTGGTGTGGTTCAAGGACATGTTTGAGGGCGTTCATCTTTTCAGAATGAAGCGTTGCTTTCCAAGATTGATAGATACCAAGTGGTAAAATAATCAAACGGACAATAATGGTCACGATGATGATTCCGAGACCAAAACCAAGCCCCTGGTCGTTAGCGAAGTACTTGATGGCTTCCGCCATAGGTGCTCCGATTGTATTCCAAATCAATCCTGTAGGCTCTCCGGTTGCTTTATCAATCTGAACGCAACCTGTCAAGACTAATAGCATAGCCACTCCCATAGCTGAGAGGGCGAAACGTTTTATTGATTTCACTGTTTTTATTCCTTCTCTATAAATGATACCTTTCTATTCTACTGTTTTTTTAAAAAATATACAATAGTTCTAGAGACCTAATTTGCGACTTTGAAATCCGAATAGGATGGGAAGTTACTCATTTGCACATCTAGGTAGGTTACTTTAGAGAAAGGTGTAGGGCCTTTTCTGATTTCTTGGATAAACTTGGCTATAATAGCTGAAGACTCCGCCTGGGCAAGGATTTCAACAGTTCCATCATCGTTATTCCAGACTCGACCGGTAATGCCACCTATTTCTAGGGCTAGGCTATAAACACCCCAGCGGAAACCAACGCCTTGAACGCGACCCTGTGCAATCATTTTGACCTTTTGCATACTAAACCTCCTTGATTGTGTTATAATATTTCTATGACTATTATAACCTCTAAAGCCAATTCTGTGGTGAAAAATACCAAGAAATTACACCAAAAAAAATACCGTAAAACCTCTTACTTGATTGAGGGTTGGCACTTGTTTGAAGAAGCTGTGCAAGCTGGAGCGAAGATTGAAAAAATCTTTGCCTTGGCAGAACATGCTGAAAAACTAGAAAATTATCCTCAAACGATACTGGTAACAGAAGAAATCTTGCTGGATTTAGCAGATTCGCAAACCCCTCAGGGGATTGTCGCTGTTATCCAAAAAGAAGAGGAGAGACTTCCAGACTTTAATCAGGGGAAATACCTTTTCCTTGAAGACGTGCAAGATCCAGGAAACGTGGGCACCATGATTCGGACGGCAGATGCTGCTGGATTTTCTGGGGTGCTCGTATCGACTCAATCAGCAGATATCTATAGTCTTAAAACCCTTCGTTCCATGCAGGGTAGTCATTTCCATCTACCTATTTATCGGATGCCGGTTGAAAATTTTCTAGAACAAGCTCAAAAGAGTGGCTTGTCGATTCTCGCAACGACTCTTTCTAAAGATTCTAAGGATTATCGAGAGCTTGATCGATTAGAGGATTTTGTCCTAGTTATGGGAAATGAGGGTAAGGGCATTAGCCAAGCTATGGCAGACCAAGCTGACCAGCTCGTTCACATCAATATGAAGGGGCAGGCAGAAAGTCTTAATGTGTCCATAGCTGCAGGAATATTGATGTTTTATTTGAGTTAAATTATTTTATTTTTGTTATAATCAATAAAAAGATTCTATAAGGAGAAAAAATATGAATCAAACAATTATTCAAGAACGTTCAGGCTTGAATCAATTTTACGCAAAAGTTTATGCTTTTGTTGGGATTGGGATTGCCTTGTCAGCCCTTGTATCAGCCTTGATGTTAACCGTGTTTCAAGATGTTCTCGTTCAACTTATGTTTAACGCCCGTCTCTGGTTGATTATCACAGGGGTTGTCGAAATTGGTCTGGTTATTGTAGCTAGTAATATGGCTTATAAAAATAGTCCAGCAGCACTTCCAATGTTTCTCATTTATTCAGTAGTGAACGGTTTTTCACTAAGTTTCATCGTATCGCTCTATCTACCAGGAACGGTTCTAACGGCTTTTATTTCTAGCGCTGCCCTATTCTTTGTTATGGCAATTGTTGGAGTAGTGATTAAAAAGGATTTGAGTAGTTTGGGAAGAGCATTAATCGCGGCCTTGATTGGTCTCATTATTGCCATGTTTGTCAATATCTTTTTAAATAGTGCCCTGTTTGACTATATAATCAGTATCATCATGGTTCTTGTTTTCGCAGGTTTGATTGCTTGGGACAACCAAAAAATTCGTTATGTCTATGAAGAGTCAGATGGCCAGGTAGCTACAGGATGGGCTATTTCATTGGCACTTAGTCTCTACCTCGACTTTATCAACGTCTTCCTTAGCTTCTTACGTATCTTCGGAAGTGATGATTAATACTTTTAGAGCTCAAATGAGCTCTTTTTTATTTTTTGCTTTCAATTTAACTGTCAAAAGGGTATAATCATCTTATTATTCAAAAGGAGAGATGTATGAAGAAAAGTTTTATCCTCCAACAAGAGGAAATTTCATTTGTAAAAAACACCTTCACCCAGTATTTGAAAGATAAATTGGAAGTGGTTGAAGTACAAGGCCCAATCTTGAGTAAGGTTGGTGATGGGATGCAGGACAATCTTTCAGGTATTGAAAATCCAGTTTCAGTTAAGGTTTTGCAGATTCCTAATGAAACTTATGAGGTAGTTCATTCACTTGCCAAATGGAAACGTCATACCTTGGCTCGTTTTGGTTTTGGCGAAGGTGAGGGTCTCTTTGTTCATATGAAGGCCCTTCGCCCAGATGAGGATTCGCTAGATGCGACTCACTCGGTTTATGTTGACCAATGGGACTGGGAGAAAGTCATTCCAAACGGGCAACGTAATCTTGCTTACCTTAAGGAGACTGTAGAGAAGATTTATAAGGCTATTCGTTTGACAGAGCTAGCTGTAGAAGCTCGCTATGATATTGAGTCTATCTTGCCTAAGCAAATCACCTTTATCCATACAGAGGAGTTAGTAGAACGTTATCCAGATTTGACTCCAAAAGAGCGAGAAAATGCTATCTGTAAAGAGTTTGGAGCAGTCTTTTTAATCGGTATCGGTGGAGAATTATCAGATGGCAAACCTCACGATGGTCGAGCGCCTGACTATGATGACTGGACAACTCCATCTGAAAATGGCTACAAGGGCTTGAATGGAGACATCCTTGTTTGGAACGAAAATCTTGGAGCGGCCTTTGAGTTGTCTTCTATGGGGATTCGTGTAGATGAGGACACACTCCGTCGTCAGGTAGCTATTACCGGGGACGAGGACCGTTTGGAGCTCGAATGGCACAAGGCTCTCCTCCATGGTCTATTCCCATTGACAATCGGTGGGGGTATTGGTCAGTCTCGTATGGCCATGTTCTTGCTTCGTAAAAAACATATCGGAGAGGTTCAAACCAGCGTTTGGCCTCAAGAAGTGAGAGATACTTACGAAAATATCTTGTAAGCAATCGAACCGCAAGGTTCGATTTTCTTTCTCTTTTTGCTTAGAATTTGGTATAATATACGGTATGAAAATCGTATCAGGAATCTACGGAGGGCGTCCCCTCAAGACGCTAGACGGTAAAACAACCAGACCGACTTCAGACAAGGTGAGGGGAGCAATTTTCAACATGATTGGCCCCTACTTTGATGGGGGACGTGTCTTGGACCTATATGCAGGAAGCGGGGGCTTGTCCATCGAGGCTGTCTCTAGAGGCATGTCCAGTGCTGTTCTAGTTGAGAAAGACAGAAGAGCTCAGAGTATCGTTGCAGAAAACATCCAGATGACCAAAGAAAGTGCTAAATTTCAGTTATTGAAAATGGAAGCAGAACGGGCTTTGGACCAACTAGAGGGTGTTTTCGATCTTGTTTTTTTGGACCCACCTTATGCTAAAGAACAGATTGTGGCAAATATTGAAAAGATGGCACAGAAAAATCTCTTTTCAGAGGATGTGATGGTGGTCTGTGAGACGGATAAAACCGTAGAACTTCCAGAGGAAATTTCCTGTCTGGGCATTTGGAAAGAAAAAATATATGGAATTAGTAAGGTGACGGTCTATGTCAGATAAGATTGGACTATTTACAGGTTCCTTTGACCCAATTACGAATGGGCATTTGGACCTGATTGAGCGTGCGAGCAAGCTCTTTGATAAGTTATATGTGGGAATTTTTTATAATCCTCACAAGGCAGGTTTTTTGCCGATAGAAAGTCGAAGAAAAGCCGTTGAAACGGCCGTTCAACATTTGAAGAATGTGGAAGTGGTGGCTTCTCATGATGAATTAGTTGTTGATCTTGCCAAGAAACTAGGAGTCAAAGTTTTGGTACGAGGGTTGCGAAATGCAGCAGATCTTCAGTATGAAGCAAGTTTTGACTATTACAATCATCGCTTGGCGACAGAGATTGATACCATTTATCTTCATAGTCGATTAGAGCATGTCTTTGTCAGTTCTTCGGCAGTGCGAGAGTTATTGAAATTTGGTCAAGACATCAGAGCCTATGTCCCAAGTTCGGTTTTGAAGGAGTTAAAGAATGAAGAAAAAAACTAGATGGCCCATATACCTGATTATCAGCCTTGTGGTAATTTTTGTTGCTTTTACAGTACCCCTACCTTATTATATCGAGGTTCCGGGGACTTCAGAAGATATCCGTAAGGTCTTGCAGGTAAATGATCAGCCTGATCAAGAGGAAGGCTCCTACCAGTTTGTGACAGTCGGTGTTAAGCATGCTCGATTGGCTCATTTGATTTATGCTTGGCTAACACCTTTTACAGATATCCATAGTGCCAAAGAAATGACAGGTGGGTCTTCAGATGCTGAATTTATGCGCATTAATCAGTTCTATATGCAAACCTCACAAAACATGGCTAAATATCAGGGATTGAAAACAGCTGGCAAGGACATCGAACTTAACTATCTAGGTGTTTATGTTTTAACTGTGACAGATAATTCTACTTTTAAGGGGATTCTTAATATTGCTGATACGGTGACGGCTGTTAACGATAAGACTTTTGAAAGTTCCAAAGAAATGATTGACTACGTCAATTCTCAGAATCTTGGGGATAAGGTCAAAGTTACCTATGAAGAAGACGGGCAAATCAAAAATGCTGAAGGAAGTATCGTGACTCTTGAAAATGGGAAAAACGGGATTGGTATCGGCTTGATTGACCGCACGGAAGTAACCAGTGATGTCCCTATTCGTTTCTCAACAGCTGGTATTGGTGGTCCGAGTGCAGGTCTCATGTTTAGTTTGTCAATCTATACACAAATTGCTGAACCAACTCTTCGTAACGGTCGTGATATTGCGGGTACAGGAAGTATCGACAGGGATGGGAATATCGGCGATATTGGTGGAATTGATAAAAAAGTTGTTGCTGCATCAAAAAAAGGTGCTACAGTTTTCTTTGCTCCTAACAACCCAGTTACTGAGGAAGCAAAAAAAGCTAATCCAAATGCTAAAAGCAATTATGAAACAGCTCTAGAGGCGGCTGAAATGATCAAGACAGATATGAAGATTGTTCCAGTAAAAACGCTCCAAGATGCGATTGACTACTTGAAGAACAATCCTTAAAGCAGCTGCCTAGTCCCTAAACTAGCATAGGAAAAGATAAGATGGTATAATAGGCCGATGATTCAATTATTATTTACCCTTAGTAGTCATATATTGTTTATCTACCTAGTCTTTCATCTCTTGAAAGATTTGGTCAAGTGGGATCAGATTTTGAAGGTGACCAATGACAATGCAGGGAAAGTTCGCCTCTTAGTGGCATTGTGTAGTATAGGATTGGGTTTTCTTGTGAGTTCCTTCTTCCTAAATCTCTACCAATTGTGGCAAGATGCGGTTAGAAACTTCTTCTAAAATTGACAGTAAAGGAAAATTCTATGGAAAAAATTATAGTCCAAGGTGGCGATAATCGCCTAGTAGGAAGTGTTGCTATCGAGGGTGCAAAGAATGCAGTTCTCCCCTTGCTTGCTGCAACTGTTTTGGCAAGTGAAGGAAAAACAATTTTAAAAAATGTTCCCATCTTATCAGATGTTTTTACGATGAATCAGGTCGTTCGTGGTCTCAAGGCTCAAGTAACCTTTGATCAAGATGCCCACATAGTTAAAGTCGATGCTTCTGGAGACATTACAGAGGAAGCGCCTTATAAATATGTGAGCAAAATGCGTGCTTCTATTGTGGTCTTGGGACCAATCCTAGCTCGTGTTGGGCATGCTAAGGTATCCATGCCAGGTGGTTGTACCATTGGGAGTCGCCCTATCGATCTTCACCTGAAAGGTTTGGAGGCGATGGGGGCTAAAATCACTCAGACAGCGGGTTACATTGAAGCCAAGGCAGATCGTCTACGAGGGGCTCATATTTACATGGATTTTCCAAGTGTTGGAGCTACCCAGAACTTGATGATGGCGGCAACTTTGGCAGACGGCGTAACGGTTATGGAAAATGCTGCGCGTGAACCCGAGATTGTAGACTTAGCTGTTCTCTTAAACAAGATGGGAGCTAAGGTCAAGGGTGCAGGGACTGAAACCATTACCATCACAGGTGTTGAAAAACTTGTTGGTGCGACTCATAATGTCGTTCAAGACCGTATCGAAGCAGGTACCTTTATGGTGGCAGCTGCCATGACTGGTGGGGATGTCTTAATCCAGGACGCTATCTGGGAACACAACCGTCCCTTGATAGCAAAACTACTAGAAATGGGTGTTGAAGTCATTGATGAGGATGAAGGGATTCGGATCCGTTCTCAACGTGAAAAGCTAAAGGCTGTTCATGTTAAGACCTTGCCTCATCCTGGCTTTCCGACGGATATGCAGGCTCAGTTCACAGCCTTGATGACAGTGGCCAAAGGAGAGTCCGTCATGGTGGAGACTGTCTTTGAGAACCGCTTCCAGCATTTAGAAGAGATGCGTCGTATGGGCTTGCACTCAGAAATTATTCGTGATACTGCTCGCATTCAAGGAGGGCAAGATCTTCAGGGGGCAGAAGTCTTATCGACAGACCTACGTGCTAGTGCAGCCTTGATTTTAACGGGCTTAGTAGCAGAAGGAGAAACTGTAGTTGGCAAGCTAGTTCATTTGGACAGAGGATACTATCGTTTCCATGAAAAATTGGCTCAGTTAGGAGCTAAGATTGAACGGGTAAGTGTGGAAGCTGATGAAGATGAATAAAGAAGCAAAATATGTATTGCGTCGATTTCTATTGGTAATCGTTGTACTTTTGTTGGGTGCTCTAGCTCTGGCTATCGGTTTAATGCTGGGCTATGGTATCTTGGGCAAAGGTCAAGACCCATGGGCTATTTTGGCACCAGCCAAGTGGCAGGAACTTATATCAAAATTTACAGGAAAATAGGCTGGGGAACCAGCCTTTTTCTAGAGAAATCAAGGAGAAAATATGGATAAAAAAACAAGACAGGCTCTAGTTGGTCTCTTAGTCTTTCTACTCTTGTCTGCAGGAAGTTACTACATCAATCAAATGCAGTCTTCCAACACTACGCCTCAAACGTCAACAAAACAGAAATCCCAGTCATCTGATGCACCAAGTCAAGAATTAGCTGAGAGTGTTCTGACAGAGTCTGTAAGAAAACAAATTAAAGGCTCTCTTGAATGGAATGGAGCAGGGGCTTTTGTAGTGAATGACAACAAAACCAATCTAGACGCTAAAGTTTCGAGCAAGCCCTACGCGGATAATAAAACAAAAACTGTAGGTGAGGAGATGGTTCCAACTGTCGCTAATGCCCTTATGTCAAAAGCGACTAGACAGTATAAAGACCGTGAAGAAACTGGGAATGGATCTACTTCTTGGACACCAGCGGGATGGCATCAGGTTAAAAATTTAAAAGGGAGCTATAATCATGCTGTAGATAGAGGTCATTTATTAGGCTATGCCTTGATTGGTGGACTTGATGGTTTTGATGCCTCAACAAGTAATCCTAAAAATATTGCTGTTCAGACAGCCTGGGCCAATCAGGCACGTGCAGAGGATTCTACGGGTCAAAACTACTATGAGAGTTTGGTCCGTAAAGCCTTGGATCAGAATAAACGGGTTCGTTATCGTGTAACTTTACTCTATGCAACAGACCAAGACTTGGTCCCTTCTGCATCTCAAATTGAAGCCAAATCATCGGATGGAGAGCTAGAGTTTAATGTTGTCGTTCCTAATGTTCAGAAAGGAATCCAACTAGATTATCGTACAGGTGAAGTTACGGTAACTAAATGAACTGATATTCCCTTATCTGTTCAGATAGGGGATTAACTGTTGAAATCGCAAAAAATGTGTAGAAAACGAAAAATATGGTATAATAGACTCAATTATACTATTTAGGAGAAGGAAAATGGAAGACCCGAGCAGTCAGGATTTGTTACTGCAATTTGTACTATTAGTTGTATTGACCCTTTTTAACGCTTTTTTCTCTGCGACAGAGATGGCTATGGTTTCACTTAGTCGTTCACGTGTTGAGCAGAAGGCAGAAGAGGGAGATAAACGCTACATCCGTTTGCTAAAGGTACTTGAAAACCCTAACCACTTTTTATCAACTATTCAGGTTGGGATTACTTTGATAACTATCTTGTCAGGGGCTAAATTAGCAGATACACTTGGACAAGTGATTGGCTCTTGGATTGGAAGTGGCGAGACAGCACAAGCAGCAGCTTCTTTCCTATCATTAGCTTTCTTGACATACATTTCTATTGTTTTTGGTGAACTTTATCCTAAACGCATTGCTCTAAATCTTAAGGATGCCTTGGCAATCCGAACTGTACCATTTATTATTGCTATCGGTAAGATTGTGAGTCCCTTTGTTTGGTTGCTATCTGCATCAACCAATCTTTTGAGCCGTTTGACGCCGATGACATTTGACGATGCAGACGAAAAAATGACTCGTGATGAGATTGAGTACATGCTGACTAAAAGCGAAGAAACTTTGGATGCTGATGAAATCGAGATGTTGCAGGGGATTTTCTCACTAGATGAGCTTATGGCGCGTGAAGTCATGGTTCCTCGAACAGATGCTTTCATGGTAGATATCCAAGATGACACTCAGACCATTATCGAAAGTATCTTAAAACAAAACTTTTCTCGAATTCCTGTTTATGACGGCGATAAGGACAATGTCATTGGTTTGATTCATACAAAGAGTCTCCTTAAAGAAGCCTTTGTCAGTGGGTTCGATAATATCGTCTGGAAGCGAATCTTACAAGATCCACTCTTTGTGCCTGAAACCATTTTTGTGGACGATTTGTTAAAAGAACTAAGAAATTCACAAAGACAGATGGCTATTCTTCTTGATGAATACGGAGGAATGGCTGGTTTGGTAACACTTGAGGATCTCCTTGAAGAGATTGTTGGTGAGATTGATGATGAAACTGACCGTGCTGAAGTCTATGTCCATACTATCGGCGAGGACACTCATATTGTTCAAGGGACAATGAATTTGAACGATTTCAATGATTATTTTGATGTCGAGCTTGAAAGTGACAATGTAGACACCATAGCTGGTTACTATCTAACTGGTATCGGAACCATTCCGACAACAGAAAAACTTAGTTATGAAGTGGAAAGTGCAAATAAACACATTATTTTGACTAACGATAAGGTTAAAAATGGTCGTGTTACCAAACTCAAGGTTCTAATCCAAGAGATTGAAGCAGAAGAAGAAACAGAATAAGAAAAAAGCTTTACTGGGAATCTAGTAAAGCTTTCCTAATTGTTAAAAAAGAAAAAGACTCTTGAAAGAGTCTCTTGTATCATAGAGGCGGTAGACGGATTTGAACCGACGATCAAGCTTTTGCAGAGCCGTGCCTTACCACTTGGCTATACCGCCTTAACTTTTAATATTATACCTTGAAAACTTATTTCCGTCAATAGTTTCTTTTCTGAAAAATAACTTTTATAACTTTCAAAAAAATTGAGACAAAATATTCTGAAAATTCGTTTACTTTTTATAGAAACTGTGTTATAATGAACAGTATCATATAATTTTTATCAAAGGAGTTAGATAATATGAAAAAAGGTCGGATTTTTGCCCTAGCTGGCGTTGCTTTACTTGCGACTGGTGTTCTTGCAGCATGTGGTGGTTCTCAGAAATCATCTAATTCAGAAGCTCCAAAAGCTTATGGTTATACATATACTGCTGATCCAGAGACTTTGGATTATCTTATCTCAGGTAAACAAAGTACAAAAGTCGCTACTTCAAATGGTATCGATGGTCTATTTACAAATGACAAATACGGAAACCTTGCACCTGCAGTTGCAGAAGATTGGTCAGTATCTAAAGATGGCTTGACATATACATACAAGATTCGTAAAGGTGTTAAATGGTTTACATCTGATGGTGAAGAATATGCAGAAGTAACTGCAAAAGACTTCGTAAACGGTTTGAAACACGCAGCTGATAATAAATCTGCAGCACTTTATCTAGCTCAAGATTCTGTTAAGGGACTTGGTGATTATTTAGCTGGCAATAACAAAGACTTTTCTGCAGTTGGTGTCAAAGCTGTGGACGACTATACTCTTGAGTATACTTTGAATCAGCCTGAGCCATTCTGGAATACTAAATTGGTTTACTCAATCTTCTATCCTTTGAACGAAGAATTTGAAAAATCAAAAGGATCTGACTTCGGTAAAGCAACTGACCCAACTTCATTGCTTTATAATGGTCCATTCTTGCTAAGAGGTTTGACTGCTAAGTCTTCTATTGAATTCGTTAAAAACGAAAAATATTGGGATAAAGACAATGTTCATTTGGACACTGTGACGCTTGCTTACTATGATGGTTCAGACCAAGAGTCACTTGAGCGTAACTTTACAAGCGGAGCTTATAGCTATGCACGTCTCTTCCCAACAAGCTCAAACTTCTCTAAAGTAGCAGAAACATACAAAGACAATATCTACTACACTCCACAAGGAGCTGGTATCGGTGGCTTGGGTGTCAATATCGACCGTCAAGAATACAAATACACTTCTAAGACAACTGACGAAGAAAAAACATCTACTAAGAAAGCTCTTCTTAACAAAGACTTCCGTCAAGCTTTGAACTTTGCTTTTGACCGTACATCTTACTCAGCTCAAGTTAATGGTAAAGATGGAGCAGCACTTGCCGTTCGTAACTTGTTTGTGAAACCAGAGTTTGTTTCAGCGAATGGTAAATCATTTGGTGATATGGTAACTGAAAAAGTTGTTTCTTATGGTGATGAGTGGAAAGACGTAAACTTTGCAGATGGCCAAGATGGTCTCTTCAATGCTGACAAGGCTAAGGCAGAATTTGCTAAAGCAAAAGCTGCTTTGGAAGCTGAAGGAGTGAAATTCCCTATCCATCTAGATATTCCAGTAGACCAAACATCTAAAAACTTTATTGCACGTATCCAGTCATTCAAACAATCTGTTGAAACTGTGCTAGGAACAGAAAATGTTGTCATCGATATTCAACAAATGACAACTGATGAATTGCACAATATTACATACTACGCAGCTAGTGCAGCAGCAGAAGATTGGGACCTTTCAGGTGCTGTTGGATGGAACCCTGACTTCGAAGACCCTTCAACTTACCTTGATATCCTAAAAACAACTAACAGCGAAACAACTAAATCTTACATGGGATATGACAATCCATCTAGCCCAGTAGTTGCTCAAGTTGGTTTGAAAGAATATGACAAGTTGGTTGATGAAGCAGGTAAGGAAACTAGCAACCTTGCAGCTCGTTATGAAAAATATGCGGCGGCTCAAGCTTGGTTGACAGATAGCTCACTCTTCCTTCCAGCAATGTCTTCAAGTGGTGCAGCACCAATTATCTCTCGTGTAGTACCATTCTCAGCGTCTTACACTCAATCTGGAGATAAGGGATCAGATGTTTACTTCAAGTATCTTCAGTTGCAATCTGACACTGTAACTGCTAGCCAGTACAAAGAAGCTCGTGAAAAATGGCTTAAAGAAAAAGCTGAAGCAAATGAAAAAGCTCAAAAAGAATTAGCGAGTCATGTGAAATAAATAATGCTCATTAGAACTTTCTCTCCACAAGGAGAAGGTTCTTTTGGGATTTTAAAGGAAATAATATGAAAAAATATGTTTTTATGCGTATCTTGCGGTCGCTAGTCTCTATCTTTCTAGTAACGACCTTGATCTACACGATCATCTATACGATGGTTCCACGGAAATTGATTTTTAAACAAGATACTAACTACAATAAAATTGCAACAACTCCTGATAAACGGGACGATTATGAAAATACCGTTTTTGAGCGTATGGGCTACATCGAATACTTCGATACCAAAGAGTTGCAAGAAAAAGCTAGTAGCATTGACTCTTCTGTGACAGTAGATGCAAATGATACAAATAAAGCTATCTATGAAAAATATATTCAACAACTAGGTAACGGTTGGACTTTGGGTGTGTTTTCAGAAAGTGGTCAATTCTATGCGACACGTGAAATTCCAATTTTTGAACGTGTCTTCCATTTCTATGCAAACTTGCTTGATATTGACCATACAAATAAGATTCAAGATCCAGAAAATCCTAACTTAGAGCGTTATTTGCGCTTTGAAAATGATCCAGCAATTGGCTGGTCTCTCGTTGGTTCAGGTACAAAACATAAGTATCTCTTGTACTTCAATAGTCAGTTCCCATTTGTTCATCAAAACTTCGTTAACTTAAACTTGGGTGACTCTTACCCAACTTACGCTAATACTCCGGTTCTACAAGTTATCACTCAAGGTCAAGGACAAACCAAGACTTCTGAGGTTCAATTCCCAACAGGTAAGAAAACTTCATCAGTTAACATTTATTCAAGAACCTACAAATCACCAAGCCAAGCTGATTCTCGTGAAGTAGCTAACTATGGCCCAAATGACCCTTATACTGCTACTGAAAGCAATTATCAGTATCCTTCAATGATTGTCAGCTCTGCTATCTCCGGTTTGATTGGTCTTGTTATCTCATACTCTATTGCGATTCCACTTGGTTCAGCAATGGCTCGTCATAAGAATAGCTGGATTGATAGTTTTTCTACCGGGACTTTGACTTTCTTGCTTGCCCTTCCGACGATTGCCCTAGTTTATATCATTCGTTTGATTGGTTCATCTATCGGCTTCCCTGATTCATTCCCTATTTTGGGTGCTGGGGACTGGCGTTCATATGTGCTTCCTGCAGTCATTCTTGGTTTGCTTGGAGCACCTACCATGGCAATTTGGATTCGTCGTTACATGATTGACTTGCAATCTCAAGACTTTGTTCGTTTTGCCCGTGCCAAAGGTTTGTCTGAGAAAGAAATTTCTAGCAAACACATCTTTAAGAACGCGATGGTACCATTGGTTTCAGGAATTCCAGGATCTATCATTGGTGTTATTAGTGGAGCAACTCTGACTGAAACAGTCTTTGCTTATCCAGGTATGGGTAAAATGTTGATCGACTCAGTAAAAGCATCAAATAACAACATGGTTGTTGGTCTCGTATTTATCTTCACTTGTATCTCAATCTTCTCAAACCTAGTTGGTGATATTTGGATGACGATAATTGACCCACGTATTAAATTGACAGAGAAAGGAGGCAAATAATGTCTACGATTAATAATGAAAAATTTCAGTTTGTAAAACGCGACGATTTTGCCTCTGAAGCAATTGATGCTCCTGCCTATTCATATTGGGGTTCTGTTTTTAGACAATTTTTGAAGAAAAAATCAACAGTGATCATGCTTGGGATTTTGATTTCCATTGTCTTAATGAGTTTCATCTATCCAATCTTTTCTGATTTTGACTTTAATGATGTAAGTAAGGTAAACGATTTTAGTGTCCGCTTCATTAAACCAAATGCTGAATATTGGTTCGGTACAGACAGTAATGGTAAATCTCTCTTTGATAGTGTCTGGTTTGGAGCTCGTAACTCAATTTTGATTTCGGTGATTGCTACCTTTGTCAACCTATTTATCGGTGTTATCATCGGTGGAATCTGGGGGATTTCAAAGTCTGTTGACCGTTTCATGTTGGAAGTCTACAACGTTATCAATAACATTCCATCACTCTTGATTGTTATCGTATTGACTTACTCTATCGGAGCAGGTTTCTGGAACTTGATCTTTGCCATGAGTGTAACTACTTGGATTAACGTTGCGCACTCAATTCGTATTCAAATGTTGCGTTACCGTGATTTGGAGTATAACCTTGCTTCACGTACCTTGGGGACACCTGACTACAAAATTATTATAAAAAATATCATGCCTCAATTGGTATCTGTTATCGTTACAAGTACGTCGCAAATGCTTCCATCCTTTATCTCTTATGAAGCCTTCCTATCATTCTTCGGCCTTGGATTACCGATTACAGTTCCAAGTTTGGGTCGTTTGATTTCAGAATATTCACAGAACGTAACAACTAATGCTTACCTATTCTGGATTCCATTGACTACTTTGGTCTTGGTTTCCTTGTCACTTTTCGTTGTTGGGCAAAACCTAGCTGATGCTAGTGATCCACGTACACATAGATAGGAGTAGAAATGACAAATAGTAAAAATGTAATTTTATCTGCTCAAGATATTGTCGTGGAATTTGACGTTCGTGACAAAGTTTTGACAGCTATCCGCGGAGTTTCTCTTGACCTGATTGAAGGGGAAGTTCTAGCCTTGGTTGGGGAGTCTGGTTCAGGAAAATCTGTATTGACTAAAACATTCACAGGAATGTTGGAAGAAAACGGGCGTGTTGCTCAAGGTAAAATTGACTATCGTGGACAAGACTTGACAAGTCTCACTTCTCACAAAGATTGGGAGAAGATTCGTGGTGCTAAGATTGCTACTATCTTTCAAGACCCAATGACTAGTTTGGACCCAATCAAAACCATTGGTAGTCAGATTACAGAAGTTATCATTAAACACCAAGGGAAAACAGCTCAGGAAGCTAAAGAGATGGCTATCGACTACATGAACAAGGTTGGTATACCAGATTCTGAAAAACGTTTCGACGAATATCCCTTCCAGTATTCAGGTGGGATGCGTCAACGTATCGTTATCGCTATCGCTCTAGCTTGTCGTCCGGATGTGCTTATCTGTGATGAGCCTACAACAGCCCTCGATGTGACTATTCAAGCCCAAATCATTGATTTGTTGAAATCACTTCAACATGAATATCACTTTACAACCATCTTTATCACACACGACCTTGGTGTTGTAGCAAGTATCGCTGATAAGGTTGCGGTCATGTATGCGGGTGAAATTGTTGAGTATGGTACAGTTGAAGAAATTTTCTACGATCCACGCCACCCTTATACATGGAGCCTTTTGTCAAGCTTGCCACAGTTGGCAGACGACAAAGGAGAATTGTACTCAATTCCTGGTACACCTCCATCACTTTATACAGAGTTGAAAGGAGATGCTTTTGCCCTTCGTTCTGACTATGCTATGAAGATCGATTTCGAAGAAAAAGCACCTCAGTTTAAGGTGTCAGATACTCATTGGGCTAAAACATGGTTGCTTGATGAACGAGCTCCAAAAGTTGAAAAGCCAGCTGTAATTGCAGATTTACATGACAAGATTCGTGAGAGAATGGGTCTTGTACATCTTGAAAACTAGGAGGAAGGAAATGTCTGAAAAATTAGTAGAAATTAAAGACTTAGAGATTTCCTTCGGTGAAGGAAGTAAAAAGTTTGTAGCTGTTAAGAATGCCAACTTCTTTATCAATAAAGGGGAAACATTTTCTCTAGTTGGTGAATCAGGAAGTGGTAAGACTACCATTGGTCGTGCTATTATTGGTTTGAATAATACTAGCAAAGGTGATATTATATTTGACGGTCAAAAAATCAATGGGAAGAAATCACGTAAGCAAGCTTTAGAAATTATCCGTCGTATTCAGATGATTTTCCAGGACCCTGCTGCCAGCTTGAATGAGCGTGCGACAGTTGACTACATTATCTCTGAAGGTCTCTACAACCATCATTTGTTTAAAGATGAGGAAGAAAGAGAAGAAAAGGTTAAAAACATCATCCGCGAAGTTGGACTTTTGGCAGAACACTTGACTCGTTATCCACATGAGTTTTCAGGTGGGCAACGTCAACGTATCGGGATTGCCCGTGCCTTGGTCATGCAACCTGACTTTGTTATTGCGGATGAGCCAATCTCAGCCTTGGACGTTTCTGTTCGTGCCCAAGTTTTGAACTTGCTCAAGAAATTCCAAAAAGAGTTGGGCTTGACTTACCTCTTTATCGCCCATGACTTGTCAGTGGTTCGTTTCATCTCTGACCGTATTGCGGTTATTTATAAGGGAGTCATTGTTGAGGTGGCCGAGACAGAAGAATTATTCAACAATCCTATCCACCCATATACTCAAGCTCTCTTGTCTGCAGTACCGATTCCAGACCCAATTTTGGAACGTAAAAAAGTCTTGAAAGTTTATGACCCAAGTCAACATAACTATGAGACTGATAAACCTTCAATGGTTGAGATTCGTCCAGGTCACTATGTTTGGGCTAACCAAGCTGAATTGGAACGATATAAAAATGATATGAAATAATAAAGTTTTATAATCTTGGTTGATACTATCGATCAAGGTTATGAAACTTTTTTTCTTTTAGTTATAAAACTTGATTATCTTTAACAATTTGATATACTAAATGTAATAAGAAGTAAGTGATTATAAGTGTGATTAAGCAAGGGAGAATCAAATGGATCATCAACCAAGTTTATTTACTGATCTTGCTAGAACTATCGGAGCTTACCTTTGGGTAAAGGGGATGGAATCATTAACTGAAAAGAAGGAATCAGAGTCAGAAGTATTGGAGTTGACTAGATTGATTCTAGCTTTAAAACTAAGTTCTTCCTTACCATGGATTCTTGGACTTCCTAGAAAGGAAGATAAAAAATGAAATTTGTATGGGTAGTTTTATTACTTATTTTTATAAAACCAATTGTTGCTATAGTAAAAGTTATCTGGTACGTGATTAGCTTTATAGTCCAGTATATTTTTATAAAGTTTATTTTGGGTATTCTTGATTTATTTTTTAAAGTATTTTAAAAGAGTATGAAAAATGTTAAGGATTCTTGTACGATAATCAGGAATCTAGCGAATCTCACTTACTGATAAAATTTTGTAACATAAAAAAAGGATGGAGATTTCCATCCTTTTCGAGTTCCATGGGTGCAATAATCTTACTTTCTTAAGATCAGTCTCTTTTCTCTTGTAGTAAGAAAGTTGCAGTGAGGGCAAGACTGAGGCTTACCATAAAGAGGAGATGACTCGTTTTCTCACCTGTCGCTGGAAGTTGCTTTTCATTTGTAGAGACTGTATCATTAGTTTCTTTTCTTTGAACCAATGGTTTTGTGTCTTCAACATTTGTTTTTTCCTTGTTAGTTTGGACTGATTGTGCAGTTGAGACTTCAGTCTTATAAACAATAGCGTAGGTATTCAACTCAGGACTAATAAACTCAATCATACCATCTCGAATTGTAAATTCTAGAGGTTTCAAATCTTTTGTTGAGGTGAATTGATAGAGTTCTTGGATAGTACCTGTTGCTGGTAATCGGACAAGTACAGGACCTGTTGGTTGAACTGGTTGACTATCTTTATCCTTGAGTTGAAGGGTAAAGGCATCGTATTTCTTGCCTAAAAGTTCCTGATTTTCTACTTTTTTGCTTTCAAGATAAGCAGCATTTCCTAGTTCACTTGTACCACTAATAATTTGAGCTCCTGTAGTCTTATCTTTCATTACTTTGAGTTGAAACTTAGGAAGTGTGATACTTGGTGCTTCTTGGGCACCTGCAGTACCAATAGGCTCAGTGTATTCAGGAATTACTACAGAAGGTGCTTCTTGGGTACCTGCAGTACCAATAGGCTTAGTGTATTCAGGAATTACTACAGAAGGTGCTTCTTGGGTACCTGCAGTGCCAATAGGTCCAGTATATTCAGGAATCTCAAGAGACGGCGGTACTTGCTCTCCCGCAGTGCCGATAGGTCCAGTATATTCAGGAATCTCAAGAGACGGCGGTACTTGCTCTCCTGCAGTGCCAATAGGTTCAGTATATTCAGGAATCTCAAGAGATGGCGGTTCTTCTTGTCCTGCAGTGCCGATAGGTTCGGTGTATTCAGGAATTACCACAGAAGGTGCTTCCTGGTCTCCTGCAGTGCCGATAGGTTCGGTGTATTCAGGAATTACCACAGAAGGTGCTTCCTGGTCTCCTGCAGTGCCGATAGGTTCAGTGTATTCAGGAATTTCAAGAGTAGGTGGTTCTTGCTCTCCCGCAGTGCCAATAGGTCCAGTATATTCAGGAATCTCTACAGTAGGAGCAGGTTGGTCACCTTTACTTGTAAGGATTTTTTCTTCAACTGGAGCAGTTTCATCCTTCGGAAAGACTGTGACAACAGCGCTACTTCTTGTTTTTCCTAAAATAGCGTAAGCTTCTATTGGATTACCGGCTTTACGGTTAGTTGTCTCAGGGATGTTAAGTTGCACTTTATTATCTTGAATTGTTAATTGTTTCTGATCACCAGATGTGCTAACATGAGTTTCATCGACTTTTCGAACTAGAAGTGAATCGTTAATGCCAGGGAATTTAATAGAGATAGTTTCCCAATCCCCGCTTGGTAATGTTAGAGAAACTGTCTTATCACCAGGCTTGATAGGGTCAAGGCTGGGACTATCGAGTGATACGGACGGAGCTTTTAAGATATCAAAGGAATCAAGAGAAACTTTCTTTCTACCCTCTGGAGAATCTGGATCCACTCTTAGAGTAAGAACGTGATCGCCGTCAGATAGATTGGTAAATTCTCCAATCAAGACACCTTTTTCAGTTGCTCCTGGGGTGTAGAAGTCAAGAGCTGGCATTTCTTTGCCATCGATTGTGACAAGTGCCTTGCCTAGAGATGATGATTTCAGTCCATAGATTCGGATACCTGTACCAGAGAATGGAATGGTTGCAGTGGCTTCAGAAGCGAGGCTGTCATCTGCGTTGATATCGGCATACTTCTCTGTAGAAGCATAGAGCTCTGCATCGCTCCAATCCTTAAACACAGATCCGTACTCGATGCGAGGGTCGCGGTCGTCAATTTTTTCAACAGATTCTCCTTGTCCTGGGAAGACTTTGAAGTAATCGAGAGAAATTTTTGCACGCTCGTTGGCACGTCCTTTGTGCTCGCGCTTAACTGTGATGGTCATCAAATGAGGACCTGAAGATAGATTTGTGTAACGTCCAATCAAGACACCTTTTTCAGTTGCTCCTGCTGTATAGAAATCAAGTTCTCCAACAGATTTACCATCAATTTTAACATCAGCCAGTCCCAATTGAGATGACTTGAGACCATAGATTTCAATACCAGGTCCATTGAATGGAATGGTTGCAGTCGCATCCTTATCGGAGTAATTTCCGTTTGAGATATCGGCGAATTTTTCTGTACCACTAAATAATTCTGCGTCAGACCAATTTCCAAAGGCAGAGCCGTACTGGATGCGTTTGTCACGGTCATCCATCAACTCACTGAAGGCATCGATAGAAGCAGGATCTGAAACTGGTGTTGTACGATCCCCTAGCATAGCCTTAACGGTATAAGTATAGGCATGGCTAGAATCAATCGAGCGATCGATGTAGTGAGTTTGGTTGGTGATAAACTCACGAACGCTAGGAGTTTGACTGTTTTCATCCTTGCTTTCTCGTCGGATGACATAATGACTTGCTCCCGCAACTGTGTTAAAATCGAGTTCAGCTGTGACAGAATCTTTTCGAAGGGCAGATAAGCGAGTCACTCGTCCAGGGAAGTTTTCAAAGGTAATGACATCCCCTTTTTGAGTCGCAAGTTGGATACGGTTATCTTTGAGGCGACTAGCTTGAACTTCCTTGCCATTAATCTTGATGATACTAGATTCGATATTTGGATAGTCTACGACTAAGTCTCCACCAACATTAGAAAGGAAAGATAGGGTTTCAAGATTTTTCTCTTTCCATTTCATGCTGACTTCAAAGTTGCCACGGGCTACAAGACCTGAAACTTGCCCGTCTTTCCATGCATCTGGAAGGGCTGGTAATGGTGCGATATAACCTGTGTGTGATTGAAGGAGCATTTCTGCCATACCGCTGGTTGCACCAAAGTTACCATCGATTTGGAAAGGTGCGTGTGTATCCCAGAGGTTTTCTAAGGTTGAAGACTTGAGTTGTTCTGCAAGTAAACGATGTGCTCGATTTCCATCTAAGAGACGAGCCCAGAGGTTGATTTTATTGGCCTTAGACCAACCCGTTCCTCCATCACCACGGTGATTCAAGCTAGCACGCGCAGCCTCAAGGTACTCAGGTTGATCCTTGCTAAATAGGGTACCAGGGAAGAGTCCGACCAGATGAGAAACGTGACGGTGATGATTTTCAATACCTTCGTTGGTGAATTGAGGGCTGTCTTCTTCGTACCATTCCTTGATACGACCATCTTGGTTGATATGAAGTGGTTTTAACTTATCAAATTTAGCCTTAACTTCTGTTACAAGGTCTTGATCCACTTTCAGATGGTTGGCCACTTCCATGTAGTCGTGGAAAAGTTGCCAAACTAGAGACTGGTCGAAGGTATTCCCGATAGTGATAGTTCCATGCTCTGGTGAGTAGGATGGAGAAGATACCCAACGGTCACTTGATTGATCATAATGCAGGAAGGAATTCCAGAACTTAGCAGTTTCCTTGAGCATTGGATAAATCTTTTCTTTTAGATAGGTCTCGTCCTTGGTGAATTTATAGTAGTCGTAGACGTTCTGCATCATCCAAGCATTGGCAGCAGGAGACCAGCCCCAATAGTAATTCCAACCAGGAGTTGTCCAGCCGAATGGAGTAGCTTGGGTATGAACTAACCAACCATTTTCTTGTCCTTCTTTAGATTCAATACCAGCGTATTCCTTGGCAGCGATACGGCCGTAGTAGCGCATGTCATCGATGTAATTGATCATGGGCTTGGCTGTTTCAGCAAGATTGTTCATGTAGGCAGGCCAGTAGTTCATCTGCAAGTTGACATTGAGGTGGTAGTCAGAGTTCCATGGTGGATTATCTACAGCATTCCAAACCCCTTGCAAGTTTGCAGGAAGGGCGTCTGTCTTATCACGAGAAGAGCTGATTAGTAGGTAACGTCCATACTGGAAGAAGAGTTCTTCTAATTTTTGTCCTTTTGTTGGATTATAGGTTTGAAGAGCTTCTTTTGTAGTTTGATTAGACTTGCTACCGCCGAGATTTAATTGTACTCGATTGAAGAGACTTTGATAGTCTTTGACATGATCTTCCTTGAGTTTCTCGTAGCCCTTGGCCTTTGCAGTCTCTACGATATTTTTGACCGTTTTTTCTAGATCAATGTCTTTACGATAATTGGTTTTTGGATTTTGAGCAAAATTAGTCTTAGCGCTGAGTAGCAGTGTTGCATAGCTTGCTCCTGTAACAGTCAAATAACCATCTTGAGCAGTGACTTGTCCGTCAGTCTTGATACCAAGATAGGAAGCAAATTGAAGGCCATTGTCCTTAACAGTACCCTTGAGCAAAATACCATTAGAATCAGTGGTAACTGCTCCTTGTTTATAATTCGAATATTCCCAAGAGTAATCGCCATTCGCAATCAAATCCTCTGTCAAGCTATTCCAGAGTGTAAAATCAAGGGTCTTATCCCCTTTTTTACTCAAGTGAGTGACAGTAACATCGTCTGGGAAGCTTGAGAAGGTCTCGCGTTTAAAGCTAGTACCGTCTTGAACATAAGAAGTAGTCGTAGTGGCTTCTGTAATATCCAATCCACGGTGATAATCTGTAACAGTATCTATCCCTTTCTTCTGGTTGTTAAAGACCATAAAGATATCACCGAAGGATAGGTAGCGACCATACTGGGTATTGTTAGGACCTACTAAATTACGTTCAGCAAGTTGTTTCGCCTTTTGTCTGTCTCCAGCTTCGAGAGCTTTACGGATTTCTGCCAAAACCTTATAACGGTCTTGATAGTTTCCTCCGTTATAGTCAGTACTATCAGGCTGTGGACCTCCAGACCAGAGGGTCTTTTCATTGTACTGGATTCTTTCTTCACCGATGAGGCCAAAGACTTTTGCTCCCATCTCTCCATTTCCAACAGGTAGGGCTTGTTTTTCCCATCCGTCATAGGAAGGAGCTGTTGGTTGATTGTAATGTAATTCGTAATGTTCTTGCTTGTTCACAGGAAGTTCTGGTTTCTCGCTCTCTGTATTTTCAGCAGGTGTAACAGGACTCGTTTCTGATTGACTGCTTGTCTGAGGTGCTTCTTTCTCTGTTTCGTCTATCTTATCAGTTAGTTCAACCACAGGCTTAGTATCTGTACTGGCAGGAAGGGTTTCCTCCACTTTTTGATCTATATTAACCGCAGTCTCGGTAATGGTTGCTTCCTTTTCCTTGATTTCTATACTATCTGCAGCAACAGTATTTGTAGCCAGAAAGATAGCTCCAAGTAATACGGAAGCAGTTCCAACAGTTAATTTTCGGATGCTATACTTACAGGATTTTTCCCAATATTTTTTATCCACAAAATTCTCCTTTCTTTTATCTGGAAGCGCATACATTTTGTTATAAAAAAAATAGGTCTTTCAGAAATATATGTGATTTGTTTTCGGATAGTCTTAATATAACAAATAAATGAAACTATTGCAAGGGCTTTCAAGGAAAACGAGGTTATTTTACTAAGTTTTACTAAGTATGAAGTATTTGCTAATTACTTAGGAAATCACAGTGGCTGAAACCATAAAACAAACTAGTCAGGGAAATGACTTTATGGTATAATATAGAGGACTCAAAAAGAAACAGGAGAAATATTATGGATCTTATTTTAGCAATTGTCTTGATTGTTTTAGCTTTTCTAGGTGGAGCTCTTGGAGGAATGTACTTGGTGCGCAAGCAAATTGAAAAAGAATTTGCTGATAACCCACGTTTGAATGCAGAAGCAGTTCGTACCCTCTTGAGCGCAAATGGTCAAAAACCAAGCGAAGCTAAGGTACAACAAGTTTACCACCAAATCATCCGTCAACAAAAAGCAGCTCTTGCTAAAAACAAAAAGAAATAAATAAGGAAAAGTCTGGGATGAAAGTTCCAGACTTCTCACTATGTTCAATAGTTCTCAAAGATGAGACGTTTTCCTTGCATTCTATTGATATTTGATTATGATTAAGAGGGAGGCAGTTGATTTTTTTGACCTGTCAGTAATTGCCTAAAAATCGTGTTAATCATAATGAACTATCAATGAGAAAAAAGAGGATTAGAAAGAAGACTCTATGGATAATCGACCAATTGGTTTTTTGGATTCGGGTGTTGGGGGCTTGACCGTTGTGCGTGAGCTCATGCGCCAGCTTCCCCATGAAGAAATCGTCTATATTGGAGATTCGGCGAGGGCGCCCTATGGACCACGTTCTGATGAACAAATCCGTGAATATACGTGGCAGTTGGTTAACTTTCTCTTAACCAAGGATGTCAAAATGATTGTCCTT
The DNA here is from genome assembly GCF_047460355.1 of Streptococcus timonensis. Taxonomy (GTDB): domain Bacteria; phylum Bacillota; class Bacilli; order Lactobacillales; family Streptococcaceae; genus Streptococcus; species Streptococcus timonensis_A. The sequence goes on from NZ_JASHGL010000006.1 coordinate 66,404, forward strand.
GCTTGTAACACTGCAACAGCAGTCGTTTGGGAAGAAGTTAAGGCCAAGCTGGATATCCCTGTTTTAGGAGTGATTTTGCCTGGAGCTTCAGCGGCTATTAAGTCTACTCAAGGAGGCAAGATTGGTGTTATTGGAACACCCATGACGGTAACCTCAGATATTTATCGTAAAAAGATTCAGGACCTAGATCCAGACCTTCAAGTGGAAAGTTTGGCTTGTCCTAAGTTTGTTCCCTTGGTTGAGTCTGGGGCCCTATCGACTAGTGTAACTAAGAAAGTAGTCTATGAAACATTGCGTCCCTTGGTGGGCAAGGTGGACAGTTTGATCTTGGGCTGTACCCACTATCCACTGCTGAGGCCCATCATTCAAAATGTTATGGGACCGGATGTAAAACTGATCGATAGTGGAGCCGAGTGTGTACGGGATATCTCTGTCTTGCTCAACTATTTTGAAATTAATCGTAGCCGGGATGCAGGATCGTTGCAACACCATTTTTACACAACAGCTAGTAGCCAAAGTTTTGCCCAGATAGGAGCAGAATGGCTGGAAAAAGAGATTCATGTGGAGCATGTAACATTATGACAAATAAAATTTATGAATATAAGGATGACCAGGACTGGTATGTTGGATCCTATGGTGTTTTTGGTGGTATTCGGACTTTGACGGATGATGAGGTAGAGTTTCCTCTGTTTCAATTCGCCAAAATATTTGGAGATGAAGACTACGGTTTCCCGATTTCAGTCACTGTTTTACGATATGGTTCCCCTTATCGTTTGCTCTCATTTGTGGTAGATATGCTCAATCAAGAATTAGGCCGAAACTTGGAGGTTATTCAACGTCAAGGAGCTCTGCTCTTGGTTGAGAATGGGCAACTCTTGTATGTGGAATTGCCTAAAGAAGGAGTCGATGTGGAAGCCTTCTTTGAAACTAGTAAGGTCAGAGAAACTTTGCTGATTGCGACTCGTAACGAGGGTAAGACCAAGGAATTTCGAGCTATTTTTGACAAACTAGGATATGATGTGGAGAATCTAAATGATTATCCAGATCTGCCTGAAGTTGCTGAAACAGGTATGAGCTTTGAAGAAAATGCTCGTCTGAAGGCAGAAACCATTTCCCAGTTAACAGGTAAGATGGTTTTGGCAGATGACTCTGGTCTTAAAGTTGACGTCCTCGGTGGATTGCCGGGGGTCTGGTCAGCTCGTTTCGCAGGAGTAGGAGCAAGTGATCAAGAAAACAATGCCAAACTCTTACACGAATTAGCCATGGTCTTTGACCTCAAGGACCGTTCGGCACAATTCCACACCACTTTGGTTGTGGCTAGCCCAGGTAAGGAAAGCTTGGTGGTCGAAGCTGATTGGCCAGGCTACATTAACTTTGAACCTAAGGGTGAAAATGGTTTTGGCTATGATCCTCTTTTCCTAGTAGGAGAAACAGGCAAGTCATCAGCTGAATTAACCCTTGAAGAAAAAAATAGTCAATCTCACCGTGCCTTAGCCGTTAAGAAACTTTTGGAGGTATTTCCATCATGGCAAAGCAAACCATCATTGTAATGAGCGACTCCCATGGAGATAGCTTGATTGTGGAAGAAATCCGCGATCGTTACCTAGGGAAAGTCGATGCTATTTTTCACAATGGTGATTCAGAGTTACGTCCAGAGTCACCACTATGGGAAGGTATTTATGTCGTAAAAGGCAATATGGACTTTTATGCAGCTTATCCAGAACGACTCGTGACTCAGTTAGGACCTACTAAGATTATCCAGACTCATGGCCACTTGTTTGATATTAACTTTAATTTTCAAAAATTAGATTTTTGGGCTCAAGAAGAAGAGGCAGATATCTGTCTTTACGGGCACTTGCATGTGCCAAGTGCTTGGATGGAAGGCAAGACTCTCTTTCTAAATCCAGGTTCTATCAGTCAACCACGGGGAACCATCAGAGAATGTCTCTATGCGCGTGTAGAGATTGATGACAAGAGTTTCAAAGTGGACTTTTTAACACGTAATCATGAGATTTACCCAGGCTTGTCCAAGGAGTTTGTTCGATGATTGCCAAGGAATTTGAACTCTTTTTACTGGAGCAAGAGGAAACCTTTTTGACTCCGGCAGAAAAGCTAGCAGCCTTGATTGATAGCCATAATGCTGATCATGCCATTTTGGTCTTGAGTCAGATTACTTATTCTCGGATTCCTGTTGTGACATACGACAGACGCTTTGTGGGGACCATTGGTTTAAGAGATATTTTGGCATATCAAATGGAGCAAGGTTTGACCGATGAGCAGATGGCTTCAACTGATATTGTTCACATGACCAAAAAAGATGTGGCAGTAGTCGCTCCAGACTACAACATCACAGAGGTCTTGCATAAGTTAGTAGATGAGCCCTTCTTGCCTGTAGTAGATGATGAGGGTATGTTCCAAGGAATTATCACGCGTAAGTCTATTCTCAAGGCGGTCAATGCCCTCTTGCACGAATTTAATAAGGAATATGAGATTCGAAACAAATGAGAGAATGGATTTCAATATTTTTAGATAGTAAACAAGGCTTGTCGCCGAATTCTAAACAGTCTTATAGATATGATTTAGAGCAGTTTTTAGAGCTTGTTGACCAGAAAATTACAGAGACCAGCCTCAAGATATATCAAGCTCAACTGTCGGAATTGAAAATTAGTGCCCAGAAACGTAAGATTTCAGCCTGCAACCAATTTCTTTACTTTTTATATCAGAAAGGAAAGATTGGCACCTTTTATCGTTTGGAATTGCCGAAACAGGCTGAGAAAAAACAAGTCAAGTCAGAGCTTTTAGACTGGAGTTCTTTCTGGCAAGAAAGTACCTATCCAGAAGGGCGTTTAATAGCCTTATTGATAGTTGAATTGGGCCTCTTGCCTAGTGAAATTCTAGCTATAAAAACAAGTGATGTGAATCTAGATTTTCAAGTGTTGAGAATCAATAAAGCCTCTCAACAAAGAATCTTAAGTCTTCCCACAAAATTACTTGCAGAGTTAGAACCCTTGATGGGACAGACCTACCTCTTTGAAAAAACTGGTAAGCCATATTCTCGTCAATGGGCCTTTCGCCAGTTAGAGTCATTTGTGACGGAGAAAGGTTTCCCGGACTTATCAGCCCAAGCTTTGCGGGAACAGTTTATCCTACGACAAGTAGAAAACAAGGTCGATTTGTACGAAATTGCAAAAAAACTAGGATTAAAAACAGTCATGACCTTAGAAAAATATAGATAATGGATATTAAATTAAAAGATTTTGAAGGGCCTTTAGACTTGCTCTTGTACTTGGTTTCCAAGTACCAGATGGATATCTATGATGTACCCATTACAGAAGTTATCGAGCAGTATCTAGCCTATGTATCTACCTTACAAGCTATGCGCCTTGAAGTAGCAGGTGAATATATGGTTATGGCTAGCCAGCTTATGCTTATCAAAAGTCGTAAGCTCTTGCCAAAGGTTGCAGAACTGACAGATTTAGAAGATGATCTTGAACAGGACCTCCTTTCTCAAATCGAAGAATACCGTAAGTTTAAACTTTTGGGAGAGCAGTTGGAAGCTAAGCACCAAGATCGAGCCCAGTATTATTCTAAAGCACCGACAGAGTTGATTTACGAGGATGCAGAACTTGTGCATGATAAGACCACGATTGATCTTTTCTTAGCCTTTTCAACCTTACTGACCAAGAAAAAGGAAGAATTCTCAAAAAATCATACAACTATTTTACGGGATGAGTACAAGATTGAGGATATGATGCTCATCGTTCGGGAAGCCTTGGTAGAAGGGCAACAGCTATGTTTGCAGGATTTGTTTAAAGAAACCAAGGATTTACAAGAGGTCATTACACTCTTTTTGGCGACCCTGGAGTTGATTAAAACCCAAGAAATTCTCTTGATTCAAAAAGAGAGTTTTGGAGATATCTATCTCATGAAAAAGAATGAGGAAAATCAAGCAGAGCAAAGCCAGGCCAGGCTTGATAGAGAGGAAGTATGAGTACTTTAGCAAAAATAGAAGCACTCCTGTTTGTGTCGGGTGAAGATGGAATTAGGGCTCGCCAGTTAGCAGAGCTCCTCTCACTACCTCCAACAGGTATTCAGCAGAGTCTTGAAAAATTAGCCAAAAAGTATGAAAAAGACCAGGATTCTAGTTTGGCCCTGATTGAGACAGGAGGTGCCTACAGATTGGTGACCAAGCCTCAATTTGCTGATATTTTAAAAGAATATTCTAAGGCGCCAATCAACCAGAGCCTATCTCGGGCTGCGCTTGAAACCTTATCCATTATTGCTTATAAGCAACCTATCACACGTATAGAAATTGACGCTATTCGTGGGGTTAATTCAAGCGGAGCTCTAGCTAAGTTACAGGCCTTCGATTTGATACGAGAAGATGGGAAAAAAGAGGTACTTGGACGCCCTAATCTCTATGTAACTACGGATTATTTTCTAGATTACATGGGTATTAACCATTTGGAAGAATTGCCTGTGATTGATGAGCTTGAAATTCAAGCACAAGAAAGCCAATTATTTGGTGAAAGGATAGAAGAAGATGAGAATCAATAAATATATTGCCCACGCAGGTGTGGCCAGTAGGAGAAAAGCAGAGGAGTTGATCAAGCAAGGCTTGGTGACCGTTAACGGTCAGGTAGTATGTGAATTAGCGACAACCATTAAGTCTGGAGATAAGGTAGAAGTTGAAGGTCAACCCATCTATAACGAAGAAAAGGTTTACTATCTGCTCAATAAACCACGCGGTGTGATTTCTAGTGTGACAGATGATAAGGGACGTAAGACTGTTGTTGACCTCTTGCCCAATGTCAAAGAACGTATTTACCCAGTTGGACGTTTGGACTGGGATACATCAGGTGTCTTGATTTTGACAAATGATGGTGACTTTACAGACGAGATGATTCACCCACGTAATGAAATCGATAAGGTCTATGTTGCGCGTGTAAAAGGGATTGCTAACAAGGAAAATCTGCGCCCCTTAACTCGTGGTCTTGAGATTGATGGCAAGAAGACTAAGCCAGCCGTCTACGAAATTCTCAAAGTAGATCCTGTTAAAAACCGTTCTGTTGTACAGTTGACCATCCATGAAGGACGTAACCACCAGGTTAAAAAGATGTTTGAAGCAGTTGGGCTTCAAGTGGATAAGTTGTCTCGGACACGTTTTGGACACCTAGACTTGACAGGTCTCCGTCCAGGTGAATCCCGTCGTCTTAACAAAAAAGAAATCAGCCAACTACACACCATGGCTGTAACAACTAATAAATAATGAAACGAATTTTAATTGCGCCTGTGCGCTTTTACCAACGCTTTATATCCCCTGCATTCCCACCTTCTTGTAGATTTGAGCCTACTTGTTCAAACTACATGATTCAGGCTATTGAAAAGCATGGATTTAAGGGGGTTCTGATGGGATTGGCACGGATATTGCGATGTCATCCTTGGTCTGAAATAGGTAAGGATCCCGTACCAGACCACTTTTCTTTAAAGAGAAATTCAAAATAAAAAGAATCACAGTCGTGATTCTTTTTTGGTGTAGATAGATCTATAGATTGATGATTTTCACTACACTTCTCCTATAAAAAGTGGTAAAATGGTTGAAAGAAAGAAGGGATAGAAATGACAACATTATTTTCTAAAATCAAAGAAGTAACAGAACTTTCTGCTATCTCAGGTCATGAAGCACCTGTACGCGCTTATCTTCGTGAGAAGATAACTCCTCACGTGGATGAAGTAGTGACTGATGGCCTAGGTGGTATTTTTGGTATCAAACACTCAGAAGCAGTCGATGCACCTCGTGTTTTGGTAGCATCTCACATGGATGAAGTTGGTTTTATGGTGAGTGAAATCAAACCAGATGGAACCTTCCGAGTAGTTGAAATCGGTGGTTGGAACCCGATGGTTGTCAGCAGCCAACGATTTAAACTCTTTACGCGCCAAGGACGTGAAATTCCAGTCATCTCAGGTTCAGTACCTCCACATTTGACTCGTGGGACAGGCGGGCCAACCATGCCAGCTATTTCAGATATCGTCTTTGATGGTGGTTTTGCGGATAAGGCTGAGGCCGAAAGTTTTGGTATCCGCCCTGGAGACACAATCGTTCCAGATAGTAGCGCAATCCTAACAGCTAACGAAAAAAATATCATCTCCAAAGCTTGGGACAACCGCTACGGAGTTCTCATGGTGAGTGAATTGGCAGAAAACTTGTCAGGCCAAAAACTAGGCAATGAACTTTATCTTGGGGCTAATGTCCAAGAAGAAGTTGGACTTCGTGGTGCTCATACCTCAACAACCAAATTTGATCCAGAAGTATTTTTGGCAGTTGACTGTTCACCTGCTGGTGATGTTTATGGTGGTCAAGGTAAGATTGGTGATGGAACCTTGATTCGTTTCTACGATCCAGGTCACTTGCTTCTCCCAGGCATGAAAGATTTCCTTTTGACAATTGCTGAAGAAGCTGGCATCAAATACCAATACTACTGTGGAAAAGGTGGAACTGACGCTGGGGCAGCTCATCTGAAAAATGGTGGAGTACCATCAACAACAATTGGTGTTTGTGCTCGTTATATCCACTCTCACCAAACCCTTTATGCAATGGATGATTTCCTTGAAGCTCAAGCTTTCTTACAAGCCTTGGTTAAAAAATTGGATCGTTCTACAGTAGATTTGATTAAAAATTATTAAACAGAAATGATGGAGGTGATAGGTATGGAAGAATCAAACCTAGAAACCTTGATACGGGACCTTTACAATAATGCCCGTCAAAACCTGAGTGAAGATCTAGTTGCTGCACTTCTAGAGACTGCTAAGCAATTGCCTAGTACCAATGAGCGATTGCTAGCAGTACGGCTATCAGGTCTGGTCACTCTTGAACTTCTCAAGAATCCCAAGACCCCAGCGCCAGAGTTAGTCAATCTTGCTCGCTTTATCAAAAGAGAAGAAGCCAAGTATAGAGGTTCTGCTGCATCTGCCTTTATGATTGGAGAACTATTTAAAATGCTTTGATTCCATTGTGAATCAAAGCATTTTTCTATACGTTAGAAAAGATACTCTCGAGTAAGAGATGAAAAAGCCACCTAAGTCAAGGTGGCTTCTTATCTTTTAAATTTGTTCTGCTAAAACCTTTTCAGCAAGGTTCATAGCGTGGTCTGATACACGAGTATAGTGGGAAATGATGTCGATAAAGTTGACACCTGCTTGAGTAGAACATTCACCATTATTAAGACGTTTAATATGAGTCTTACGAAGGACACGTTCCATCTTGTTGATATCTTCGTGACGCTCGATAAGAGCTTGAGCCTTCTCAAGATCGTTGTTTTCTACACTTTCAAGAGCATCTTTGACAAATTCGCTCGTTTTAAGATAAATCTCAGCTAGCTCATCTAATGCAGCCTCAGAGAATTGAACATTCTTGCGTTGCAAATAATCGTTAAGATTGATAAGAGCTTCAGCGTGGTCTCCGATACGTTCCAAATCTCGTGAAGAGTCAAGGATGTTAGTTAAAATTTCACTTTCTTTTTGGCTCAAGGCTTCACCAGATAGACTGATGAGGTAACGAGTCAATTGCTCATCGATAGTATTGATAGCTTCTTCAGTTTTGTGACCTTTTTCTGCCAACTTTTCATCAGATTTGATGATGTAGTCATAAGAAAGGTCAAAGGCTTTAGCAGCGTAGTTACCCAAGTGTAAGAGTTCTTTTTTGGCATTACCAAGTGCGATAGATGGCGCTTGCTTGATTAGCTGTTGGTCAAGATAAAGTGGCTCGTATTTGACAACTTCATCTTCTCCAGGGATGAGCTTAGTAACCACGAAGGCTAGGGCTCCGATGAATGGGAACTGGAGGATTGTGTTGGTAATGTTAAAGGTACCATGGGCAAAGGCAATAGTCATCTCTGGCGCGAGATTAAGGGCACCTTCAAACCATTGAATCAAAGCCGTAAAAGGTACAAGGAAGATAATACAAATAATGGTTCCAATAACGTTGAAGGCCACATGGGCAGCAGCAACACGTTTGGCAGCGATATTTGCTCCAAGTGAAGCGATGATAGCAGTGATGGTAGTACCGATGTTGTCACCAAAGAGAACCGGTAGGGCTCCTTGAAGATCGATCAAGTTGCTAGCATAGAGATTTTGCAAGATACCGATGGTTGCTGAAGAAGCTTGAATCAGAAGGGTTAATCCCGTTCCGACAAAGACACCTAAGATTGGATTTTTACTCAATTCTACCATGTAGTCACGGAAGACTTGTAGATCCTTGAGAGGTTCCATAGCGCCACTCATGAGGTTAAGGGCGAAGAAGATACCACCGACACCAAAGATGATTCGTCCGATATTATTAATAGAGCGATTCTTGGTAAAGAAGAGACAGACAGCTCCGAGAAAGAGCATAGGTAAAGCGTAGTCTCCCAGTTTAAAACCGATAATAAAGGATGTAACTGTGGTTCCAATATTGGCACCCATGACAATACCGATAGCTTGACGTAAGGTTAATAGTCCCGCACTAACAAGACCGACAGTAATAACTGTAACCCCTGAACTAGATTGAATCAGGGCAGTCATCCCAATTCCAACTAAAATTCCAAAGAAAGGATTGCTGGTATATTTGTCAATGTAAAATCGAAGACGATCTCCAGCTGCTTGTTGCAAACCGTCCCCCATGGTCTTGATACTATACAAGAATAGTCCCAGACCACCTAAAAAGTGAAATGCAATTTCCTGCCAATTAATGGACATTTCTTTTTCCTCCGAAAAATAATCGCGGAATCTCTCCCATTCTATTTTAAAGGATTAAAGTAAATCTAACAAGTGCTATTTAATATTTTTTTTAAAAATATCAATTTTAAGGAAAAAAAGTTCAGAAGATTGTCAAATTTATATCATTTCTTCACTTCTTTATAGTTCTTTTTGTACTATGATTGACTCTTCCCTTAAATAGCGTAAAATGGAGATGAACTGTTCTATTATCTTTATTAGGGCAGCTACTTTTTTAAAACAAAAATAAAGCGCTTACTTTCTGGAAGTAAAAGGAGAAAAAGATGAAGAATCCATTTTTTGAAAAACGTTGCCGCTATAGTATTCGAAAATTGTCAGTGGGTGCCTGCTCTTTGATGATTGGTTCGGTTTTATTTGCCAACCAAGCTCTAGCAGAAGAAGTTGCAATCCCAGCGAATGAAACAACTACTACTGCTGCTGTGGCTACAGAGCAAGCATCTCCTGCCACATCAGAGCAACCAACTACAGCTTCACCTGAGGTATTAAAGCAGTTGGAAGAGACGGAAAACAAGGTTAGTGAACAACCTATTTCAGAAGAAAAACCAACCTTGGACCAATTGACTGCAACTGATAAGGAAGTAGCTAGCCCGGTTGCTGAAGCGCCTAAGGCTGAAGAAACACCTGTAGCTACAGAAAATAAGGCTGAAGAGAAAGCAACTGTCTCAGATGTTCCTAAGAAAGAAGAAAAAAGTCTTCGACCAAAAGAAATTAAGTTTGATACATGGGAAGATTTGTTGAAATGGGAACCAGGTGCTCGCGAAGACGATGCTATTAACCGCTCTTCAGTAGAACTAGCCAAGCGCTATCGTGGACATGTAGTTAACGAAAAAGCCAATAAGGATGCCAAGGTTGAAGCTCTTGCCAATACCAACTCTAAGGCTAAAGACCACGCTTCTGTAGGTGGTGAAGAGTTTAAAGCCTATGCTTTCGACTACTGGCAATACTTGAATTCAATGGTCTTCTGGGAAGGACTCGTTCCAACTCCGGACGTGATTGATGCTGGTCACCGTAATGGTGTCCCTGTATTGGGTACACTCTTCTTCAACTGGTCAAATAGCATTGCAGACCAAGAAAAATTTGCAGCAGCCCTTCAACAAGATGAGGATGGTACTTTCCCTATTGCTCGTAAATTGGTAGACTTGGCTAAATACTATGGATTTGATGGTTACTTTATTAACCAAGAAACAACAGGAGATATCGTATCACCCCTTGGTAAGAAAATGCGTGACTTTATGCTCTATACTAAGGAATATGCAGCACGAGTCAACCATCCAGTCAAGTATTCTTGGTATGATGCCATGACTTATGAATATGGTCGATATCACGAAGATGGACTAGGCGAGTACAACTATCCATTCATGCAAAAAGAGGGAGACAAGGTTCCTGCGGATCACTTCTTTGCCAACTTTAACTGGACCAAAGAGAAAAATGATTACTCTGTAGCTATGGCAAAATGGTTAGAGCGTAGCCAGTACGATGTCTTTGCTGGTTTGGAATTACAACAAGGTGGTTCTTATAAGACTAAGGTAAAATGGGATGCCCTTCTAGATGAAAATGGCAAGCTTCGCTTATCACTTGGCCTCTTTGCACCTGATACTATCACGAGTCTTGGTAAGACAGGCGAAGACTATCATAAGAATGAAAACATCTTCTTTACAGGTTATCAAGGAGATCCAACTGGTCAAAAACCAGAGGATAAGGACTGGTACGGGATTGCCAACCTCGTAGCTGACCGCACACCAGCAGTTGGACGTAGCTTCACAACATCCTTTAACACTGGACATGGTAAAAAATGGTTTGTAGATGGTAAAGTTTCCAAGAATTCTGAATGGAACTATCGTTCTGTATCAGGTATCTTGCCTACATGGCGCTGGTGGCAAACATCCTCAGCTGCTAAACTCCAAGCTGACTATGACTTTGAAGATGCCTACAATGGAGGAAATTCGCTCAAGTTTGCGGGTGATTTAGCTGAAAATACCAACCAAGATGTTCGTCTCTACTCTACAAAACTGGAAGTAACAGATAAAACGAAACTCCGTGTTGCCCATAAAGGCGGTAAAGGAAGCAAGGTCTATGTAGAATTTACGACTCAGAAAAACTATACTTATGGTGGCGAGAATGCTCGTAAAGAACTGACTCTATCTGACGATTGGACAAAAGACGAATTTGACTTGAGTGCCTTGGCAGGTCAGACCATTTACGGTATCAAACTTACTTTTGAAAATACTGCTGCTCTTAAGGATTACCAATTTAACTTGGGTGAGTTGACAGTGTCAGATAATCAAGAGGCACCTCAAGCACCAACTGCTCTTAAAGTAACCAAACAATCTCTGAAAAATGCCCAAGAAGCTGAGGCAGTTGTCCAATTTACTGGTCATAAAGATGCGGACTTCTATGAAGTTTATGAAAAAGATGGAGACAACTGGCGCCTATTAACAGGATCATCGGCTACAACCATCTACTTGCCAAAAGTTAGTCGTTCAGCAAGTGCAACAGGAACAAGCCAAGAGTTGAAGGTTGTCGCTGTGGGGAAGAATGGTCTTCGTTCTGAAGCTGCTACAACAATATTTGAATGGGGAATGACCGTTAAAGATACAAGTCTTCCAAGACCTTTGGCTAAAAACATTGTCCCAGGAGCAACCGTGATTGGCAGCACCTTCCCGAATACTGAAGGTGGGGAAGGAATCGAAGGAATGTTGAACGGTACCATCACTAGTCTATCTGACAAATGGTCATCGGCTCAATTGAGTGGTAGTGTTGATATTCGTTTGACACAACCTCGCAGTGTTGTGAGATGGGTCATGGATCACGCAGGAGCTGGTGGAGAGTCTGTCAATGATGGTTTGATGAACACCAAAGACTTTGACCTTTACTACAAAGATGAAGCTGGCGAATGGAAGCTAGCTAAGGAAGTTCGTGGCAATAAAGCCCATGTGTCAGATATTACCCTGGATAGCCCAATTACAGCTCAAGACTGGCGCTTGAACGTTATCACATCGGATAATGGTACACCATGGAAAGCTATCCGTATCTACAACTGGAAGATGTACGAAAGCCTAGATACAGAAAGCCAAAACATTCCAATGGCAAAAGTGGCTGCTCGTGTCCTTGCTGACAATAAGGTCCAGCTTGGATTCTCAGAAGTTCCTGCTGGAGCAACCATTACAGTCTATGACAAGGCAGATTCACAAACACCAATCGCAACCTTGAAGAGCGAGAATGGTGGAGATTTAGCGACAGAACCATTGAGTTTTGAGAATCGTCCAAGCCTTCTTTACTACCGTACTCAGTTACCAGGTAAAGAAATCAGTAATATACTAGCAGTCACAATTCCTCAGGATGATAGAAAGATTAAGGCTGTCAGCCTTGAACAAGCACCTAAAAAGACAACTTACCAAGAAGGTGAGGATTTGAATCTTAAAGGTGGTCTAGTCCGTGTTCAATACGAAGGTGGTGAAGCTGATGAGCTGATTAACTTGACTCATGCCGGCATTGCCGTAAATGGTTATAATGCCCACCGTAATGGAGAGCAAGAATTAACATTAACTTACCTAGGAGTTCCGGTTGCAGGAAACTTGAAGGTTACAGTGACTGCCGACGAGGCTAAACCTAAAGAAGCAGTAGCCTTGTATGTTAGCAAACAACCGAAAATTGACTACTTTGTAGGCGATGCTCTTGACTTGTCTGAAGGACGTTTCAAGGTCTTGTACGATGATGAAACTGAAACAGAACATAGCTTTACAGATGAAGGTGTAGAGATTACAGGTTACGATGCGCAAAAGACTGGCCGTCAAAAACTTCAATTGCATTACCAAGGTCAAATCCTTGAATTTGATGTCTTGGTTTCACCAAAAGCAGCTGTCAATGATGAATACCTGAAACAAGAAATCACAACTGCTCAAGGTCGAAAAGAAACAACAGCCTATACCTTTGCGGATTCTGAAAAACAAGCAGCGCTTGTAGAGAAAATAGATGCAGCGAAAGCTATCTTAGAAAACCACGACGCTAGTCAAGAAGCAGTCAACCAAGCCTTAAATGACTTGAAACAAGCAGGTTCTGACTTGAATGGAACTCAGGTTTACCAAGCTGCTAAGCAAGAATTGGAAAACCTAGTCGCGAAAGTTCGTGAGAAAGATGCAACTGATCCAATACTAGGTCAAGCAACAGCCTTAATTGCTTCGGCAACGCCAACGCCTCAAGCCTTTGCTGATATGAAGCAAGAACTTGAGAAAAAACTACTTGTTCCTGAAGTTCATCATGTCGGCAGTATGCAAGAAGGAGAAGGAAGTCCGACAGTTGAAACTCTACCTGAGTTAGTGGTTGAAGAACAAGAGGTAGCCTTTGACCACCAAGAACGTCCAGCCTCAGATCTCTTGTTAGGTGAACGTCGTCTAGTTCAAGCAGGTCAAGCAGGCCAGGTTCGTCGCTTCTTCGAAGTTGATGGTAAGGGTAACCGCACGCTTCTTCAAACAGAAGTAGTCAAGGAAGCCTTGCCAGAGATTGTCGAAGTAGGTACTAAGGTAGAAAGTCGTGTACAACCACTAGAAGGATCTGGTTATTTGATTCTTGAAAAACCAGAGGTTGTCACCGAGGAAGAATCAGTAGCCTTTGACCGCCAAGAACGTCCAACCTCAGACCTCTTGTTAGGTGAACGTCGTCTAGTTCAAGCAGGTCAAGCAGGCCAGGTTCGTCGCTTCTTCGAAGTTGATGGTAAGGGTAACCGCACGCCTCTTCAAACAGAAGTAGTTAAGGAATCTGTGACTGAGATTGTTGAGGTTGGTACTAAGGTAGAAAGCCGTGTAGAGCCACTAGAAGGATCTGGTTATTTGATTCTTGAAAAACCAGAGGTTGTCACCGAGGAAGAATCAGTAGCCTTCGACCGCCAAGAACGTCCAACCTCAGACCTCTTGTTAGGTGAACGTCGTCTAGTTCAAGCAGGTCAAGCAGGCCAGGTTCGTCGCTTCTTCGAAGTTGATGGTAAGGGTAACCGCATGCCTCTTCAAA
>NZ_JASHGL010000007.1:0-42938 GCF_047460355.1 Streptococcus timonensis
TACTGGGGTACCGTTCTTATCTACACGTTTAACTGTTACGCCTGTTCCTGTTCCTGTGAATGTCTTCTCAGGTGTGAACGTTACTGTACCGTCTGGATTTACTTTGTAAGTTCCTTCGCCTGGAATTACTTTCTCAGTTGATCCATCTTCGAAGGTTGCTGGTACTTCATCATCCATTGGTACTTCTGGGTTGCCTGGTTTGAATTCAGGTTTGCCAGTTTGTTCTTTACCTTGGATATCTGTTGTTTCAGCTGGTGTTCCTTCTGGAGTCACTGGAGTTACTGTTGGTGTGTAAGTTGTTTCTACTGGTGTGCCGTTGGCATCCTTAGCTTGAACCTTAACGGCAACCACATCACCTGAGTATGATTTATCAGTTGGTGTGAAGGTTACAACACCTGTTTTCTTGTCAACTGTGAAGGTACCGATTTCTTTACCTTCTGGTGACTTAGCAACTACTGATGTAGCTGGTTGACCATTTTCATCAAGAAGAGTGATGCTATCCTTGTTGATTGGCGCAACTGGATCACCTTCTGTGAAAGTTACTGTTCCAGTTTGAACCACGCCTTGAGGGGCTACTGATTCAGCTGGTGTTGCGGTTGGTGTTACAGGTGTCACGGTTGGTGTGTATTTAGCTGTAACTGGTGTACCATTCTTATCCACACGTTTAACTGTTACACCTGTTCCTGTACCTGTGAATGATTTCTCTGGGACAAATTTTACTTTTCCATCTGGAGCTACTGTGTAAGTACCTTCACCTGGAATTGTCTTCATTGTTGAACCATCTTCGAAGGTTGCTGGTGTATCATCATCCATCGGTACGTTTGAGTTACCTGGTGTGAATGTTGGTTTACCTGATTGTGTTTGACCTTGTTTGTCAGTTGAAGTAGCATCTTCAGCAGTTGGTGTTACTGGTGTTACTGTTGGTGTGTAAGTTGAAGAAGCTTTTGTTCCGTTCTTATCTTCACGAACAACTGTAACTGATGGAGCTGTACCAACAAATGATTTTTCTGGAACAAATGTTACTGTTCCGTCTGGTGCTACTGTGTAAGTACCAACACCTTCAACGGTCTTAGTTGTTGAACCATCGTCAAATGTTGCTGGAACATCTTCGTTGATTGGAACAGTTTTTTCTACTCCATCAACTGTAACAGTTCCACCCTTAAATTCAGGCTTACCTTTTTGAGTTGCGCCTTGGATGTCTTTTGTTTCTGCTGGTGTTGCGGTTGGGGTTACTGGTGTTACTGTTGGTGTGTATGTCGCAGAAGCTTTTGTTCCGTTCTTATCTTCACGAACAACTGTAACTGATGGAGCCGTTCCAACGAATGATTTTTCTGGTACAAATGTTACTGTTCCGTCTGCTGCTACTGTGTAAGTACCAACACCTTCTACTGTCTTAGTAGTTGAACCATCGTCAAATGTTGCTGGAACATCTTCGTTGATTGGTACACGGCTGTCACCTTCAGTAAATTCAGGTTTGCCTGTTTGTGTAGCACCTTGAATATCTGTGGTTTCAGCTGGTGTTGCAGTTGGTTTAACCGGAGTTACTGTTGGAGTATATGTTGCAGAAGCTTTTGTTCCGTTCTTATCTTCGCGGACAACTGTCACTGCTGGTGCAGTTCCTACAAAGTTTGGTTCTGGAACAAATGTTACTGTACCATCTGCCGCAACCGTAAATTTACCAACTCCCTCAACTGTCTTAGTTGTTGAGCCATCTTCAAAGGTTGCTGGAACATCTTCGTTGATTGGAACAGTCTTTTCAACACCGTTAACTTCAACTGTACCACCCTTAAATTCAGGTTTACCTGTTTGAGTAGCACCTTGAATATCTTTAGTTTCTGCTGGTGTCGCCGTTGGTGTTACTGGCACAATCTCTGGAGTGTAAGTTGTATCTACTTTAAGACCATTTGTACTTTCAGCTTGAACTTTAACTGGGGTAACTTTACCTGTATAAGACTTATCAGTTGGTGTGAAAGTTACCTTACCTGTAGTTGAATCAATAGAGAAAGTACCAATTGGTGTTGTACCATCTTCTGCATAAGCTGGAGTTGTACCAAGAACTTCGTTTCCATCTTTATCCAAAAGTGTGTAGCTGTTATCTTTAATAGTGATTTCTTTATCTTCACCATTTACAGAAACAGTTGTACCCGCAAAGGTTGGTGTACCTGTTTGAGTCGCACCTTGGATATCTTTAGATTTAGCTGGATCTGCTGTTGGTACAGCTGCTTTTACAGTAGGTGTGTAGCTTGCATCAGAAGTGATAGTTGCAGTTTTACCATTAGCATTTATAACAGTCGCAGTTGCTTGGACTTTAACCCCTTTAGCAGTTCCGACAAAGTCTTTCTCAGGAGTGAAAGTCACTGCTCCTGTAGTAGGATCGATTGAGTATGTTCCTTCACCTTCTACTGTCACAGTTGTTTCATCAGTAGGTTGACCAGTTGCTGGATCTACCAATTTCTTGCTTGTGATTTCAGCAGTCTTGTCGTTGCTTAATTCAAATGTAGGAGTTTGAGTTTGTGGAACGTTTTGGATATCCTCAGAAACCTTGTCTGTTGGAGTGATAGAAATTGGAGTTACAGTTGGGGTATATGTAGCAGAAGCTTTGTTTCCATTCACATCTTCGCGAACAACGGTTACTGCTGGAGCAGTACCTACATAGTTTGGTTCTGGAACGAATGTTACTGTACCATCTGCTGCAACCGTAAATTTACCAACTCCCTCAACTGTCTTAGTTGTTGAGCCGTCATCAAATTTTGCCGGGACAGCTTCATTAATTGGAACAGTCTTTTTAACACCATTAACTTCAACTGTACCACCCTTGAATTCAGGCTTACCTGTTTGTGTTGCACCTTGAATGTCTGTTGTTTCAGCTGGTGTTGCGGTTGGTGTTACTGGCAATACTGTTGGTGTGTACTTAGCTGTAGCTGTCTTAACGTACTCCTTTTGAACCTTACCGTCTTTATTACGTCCAACTGGCGCTGACAATGTAACTTCCACACCTTTAGCTGTACCAGTAAAGCTTGGTTCTGGAGTGAAGGTTACTTCACCTGTTGTAGGATTAATTGTGTATGTTCCTTCACCTTTAACTGTTACAGATGGCTCATCAATCGTGCGACCTGTAGCTGGATCTACCAACTTAGCCGGGTATTCTGCACTTGGAGTGATTGCAATCTTATCACCATTTAAGTTAGTAGCTGTTGTATTAAAGGTAGGTGTTTCTTTTTGAGTTGCACCTTGAATATCTTTAGAAGTCTTGTCAACTCCTTCAATGTCAATCGGTGTTACAGTTGGAACATATTGACCATCCATAGTATTTAATTGGCCATTCACATTAGGTTCTTGGTCTGGGAATTTTGTTGACCAACCAGTATTATAGCCATTATTATCTGAACGACGGATAGAGATACCATCAGCTGTTCCTAGGAAGTTATCTTCTGGGATAAACTCAACATCTACATCTTTGCCGTTAGCAGTAATCTTGTATTTCCCTTGACCTGGTACAACATAGTAACCTTCTGCATCAAGAGTTGCACGGTTGCCATCTTTGTCAACGATGTATGGTTCTACAGTTTCATCAATAACAGCAGCAGAATTACGTTCAAACTTGTGTTCTCCACGTGCTGTAAAGGTTACAGTCGCTGTTTGTTTAGTAGCTTGAGGACCAGAAGTTTCCTTGAATTCCCCTTTTGGTGGGTGGGTGATTTGAGTCTTGAAGTCTTCAACTTCCCCTGAGAAGGCCATGCCAGTTGGGCTTTCGATCTCGTTAGCTTTCTTAGCGATACGAACACGAGCACCTAACTCTTTAACGCTTGGGTCGACGTAAGTCTTGCTGTTTGCAAACAGTAACTCAACAGTGCCATCCTTAGTTATTGTAGCGAGATTTGAGCGTTCATCCTCATCAAACTTACCATTTTGGTTAAAGTCTATCCAGCCATAGATATGTGCTTCTGGAGCTCCATCAGTATGAGCTTCAACCTTCAGAGTATAGCCACCTGGACGAGTACGATCCAACTTAATCATTTCATGAGTTGAACCTTTTAAATCATCTGGCAAGATTTGGTCAACGCCTTCATCCGCAGTGGTCGCCTTGTCATCACCAGTCCAATCAAGGGTATTGTTTTCATCCATATCTGGGCTCACGTGACCAAGATATGGTTGGTTGACTTTTTTACCAGTTATCCCATCAACCGTTGCGATAGAATGAATCGCCTTGCCATATGATTCAGGAGCATCCCCTTCATCAAGCGGGAAGAAGCCGAACATAGCGGACTGTTTCCCACCTGAAGCAATGTAAAGACCAATCTCAGAAGCTCCTTTTGTCATAACAAGAGGAACAGCAACATTAGCTGCAGAAATATTTGGTCCGAAGACTCCTGTTCCGAGACCTCCAGTTGTTAGATCAGCACTTCCAAAGTACTTCCAAGCAACCGCTTTTTTATCTGGACCGGCTTGAGTTGAACCTCGAAGTTGGTTAAGATTCAACCCATAGAAATTCATGCCATTTATATTTGTGGTAGGATTTGAACCAAATAAATTGTCTGTATCTTGTGGAATAAACGTTTTAGTATTTGTTTTTCCGAGTTTATACCACTCACCAATTTGTTGCCATCCTTCTCCATTGGTCGTGAACATAAGCAATTCACCAGGGTTAGCGGACTCACCATCTGCCATGACGACAGCAGGTTTGACTGCTTTGCCACGGAAGGTCGCAGAAACTTCAAACTGGACCCCAATGTTCCCACCGGTTAATTCTGAACTAATAGTAGTTTTCTTAGTTCCAGTATCAATCCCCTCCTTTTTAATTTCAGTCCAATTGTTTTGAGGCTCGGCAATAACCTTAGCTTCTTCACCGGCATTAAATTCCTTCAAGGTAAACTGATTTGCATTTCCATTCACATAACCATTTCTAGCATTGGGGTCATAGGTCGCTTTTTCAGCTTCTGTTGCTCCTCGTTCTTCAAGGCGTTTTTTATAGATTTCAGTCGCTTGGAAAGGCTTCAAAGATTTGACTTTAATGGTGACCACATAGCCCGGCATAATTTCCTTGGTGTAGGTCGCGCCGACTTGGAGAGCAAGGTCACCTTTTGATGTTGTAGTAGTCCCTGTCCAGTTGGCTGTATCGCCAAAGTCCAACCAAGAGATTTGGCTGGCTAAGTCTTTAGCATTGATATTTGTTGTAAAGCCAGGCTTTTCAACTTTCGGAGTTGAAGTTGCATCTTCAACGTCATCCCCGATTAAACTTGGATCATTGGCATCACCAAGGGCACGACGAGTACGGCGTTTCCCTGGTTTTTCTGCTGCAACTGTATCCGATTTTTCTTCGGTTACTGGCGCTACCTCAGTTTCTTTATTAGCAGGCTTTACAGTGTCCTCTGCTACTACAGGCGCTGCATCCGCTTGGTATGTAACATCTTCCACTACTACTTCTGTAGTTGTTGAGGCTTCAGCCTTCCCTACTTCTGTTGTAGCTGTAACTCCCTCAGCCTGTTTCTCTTCTGTCACTTCATCAGCACCTACACCTGTAGCTGTTCCGAGCATGACTAAGGTACCGAGTAAGACTGAGCAAACTCCTACATGTAACTTACGAATTGAAAACCGACTAATACGGTCGTTAAACAAATCATTTTTCACTATATTACCTCCAATTCCCATCTGGGATTGTATATATTGTTATATTTTATGCATGTTTTTGCTATTTCTTCTAATTCAAGCAACGCCTTATTTTACCACTAGTCTAGATAAATTTAAAGCATTTTGCTTCACTTTTTGAAAAAAGTATATTTATACTTTTATGCATCATAATGTTAGCGTTTTTTGTAAAAACATACAGCTATTATTCAGTATTTATACCCACAAAAAGAGGGAATTACCCCTCTTTTTTTGCAGACTTATTTGCCTATTCTCCAACTTCAACTGTTTCCATAGAAGCATCTACTTGAGACTCTTCTTGTGAAGGAAGAAGACATTCGTCTTCATTTACAGCTTTTGGTTCAAGGTTACGGTAGCGAGCCATACCAGTACCTGCTGGGATGATCTTACCGATGATGACATTTTCCTTAAGTCCAAGGAGATGGTCCTTCTTACCACGGATAGCCGCGTCTGTAAGGACACGAGTTGTCTCTTGGAAGGAAGCAGCTGACAAGAAGCTATTGGTTTCAAGTGAGGCTTTAGTAATTCCCATAAGAACTGGGCGACCAGTCGCTGGAACTCCACCTGAGATAAGGACATCCTTGTTGGCATCAGTAAAGTCGTTAATATCCATAAGAGTACCCATGAGAAGGTCTGTATCACCTGGATCCATGACACGAACTTTACGGATCATTTGACGAACCATTACCTCGATGTGCTTGTCACCGATTTCTACCCCTTGGCTACGGTAAACTTTTTGTACTTCACCAAGTAGGTATGTTTCAACTGACAAGACATCACGAACAGCAAGGAGACGTTTTGGTTGGATAGAACCTTCTGTCAATGCCGCACCGCGAGAAACTTGATCTCCAACTTCTACACGCATACGAGCGGTAAATGGTACCACATACTCACCTTCGCCAGTTTCGCCCTTGACAAAGACTTTCTTAGTACGAGTTGAGGCATCTTCTTCGATAGCAGTAACTTCACCTTTAACCTCTGTGATAACCGCTTCCCCTTTTGGATTGCGGGCTTCAAAGATTTCTTGGACACGAGGAAGACCCTGAGTGATATCGGTATTTGAGGCAACCCCACCCGTGTGGAAGGTACGCATTGTAAGCTGTGTACCAGGTTCCCCGATAGATTGGGCAGCGATTGTTCCGACTGCTTCACCGACTTCAACCGCATCACCAGTCGCCAAGTTAATACCGTAACAGTGACGGCAGACACCATGACGAGTGTTACATGTAAAGGCTGAACGAATAGTTACTTCTTCAACACCAGCGTTGACAATTTCGCGTGCCTTGTCTTCAGTAATCAGTTCATTTGCACCAATAATCACTGCACCAGTTTCTGGATGTTTAACAGTTTTCTTAGTGTAACGACCGTTGAGACGCTCTTCGAGAGACTCAATCATCTCTTTACCTTCTGTGATAGAACGGATCAAGAGACCACGATCAGTTCCACAGTCGTCCTCACGGATAATAACGTCTTGGGCAACGTCAACCAAACGACGAGTCAAGTAACCTGAGTCGGCTGTCTTAAGGGCCGTATCGGTCATACCTTTACGAGCACCGTGAGTTGAGAAGAACATTTCAAGTACTGACAAACCTTCGCGGAAGTTTGAAAGGATTGGCAATTCCATGATACGTCCGTTAGGAGCAGCCATCAAACCACGCATACCGGCAAGCTGTGAGAAGTTTGAAATGTTACCACGAGCTCCAGAGTCCATCATCATAACGATTGGGTTCTTAGGATCTTGGTTGGCAACCAAACGTTTCTCGAGTTTTTCACGGGCAGCACGCCATTCAGCCGTAACAGCATTGTAGCGCTCGTCATCTGTGATCATACCACGACGGAATTGTTTTGTGATTTGTTCTACACGTTGGTGTGATTCTGCGATAATTTCAGCCTTGTCTTCAACTACTGGAATATCAGCGATACCCACTGTCAAACCAGCAAGAGTTGAGTGGTGGTAGCCGAGGTTCTTCATACGGTCAAGTAGGGCAGAAGTTTCTGTCGTACGGAAACGTTTGAAGATTTCAGCGATGATGTTCCCAAGATTTTTCTTCTTAAATGGAGGGTTTAGTTCAAGTTGGCTGATTGCTTCCTTGATTTCTACACCAACTGGCAAGAAGTATTTAGCCGGAACACCTTCTGTCAAGTTAGCATTAGTTGGCTCTTGCAAGTATGGTAGACCTTCTGGCATGATATCGTTAAAGAGGATTTTACCAACAGTTGTAAGCAAGATTTTGTGTTTTTGCTCTTCTGTCCATGGTTTGTTGAGGCTGTCTGTTGCGATACCAACACGTGAGTGCAGGTGAACATAACCATTACGGTAAGCCATAACAGCTTCGTCACGGTCCTTGAAGACCATTCCTTCACCTTCGCGACCAGCTTCTTCCATAGTCAAGTAGTAGTTACCCAAAACCATGTCCTGAGATGGAGTAACAACTGGTTTACCGTCTTTCGGATTCAAGATATGCTCAGCAGCTAACATCAAT
Source organism: Streptococcus timonensis (assembly GCF_047460355.1). Lineage (GTDB taxonomy): Bacteria > Bacillota > Bacilli > Lactobacillales > Streptococcaceae > Streptococcus > Streptococcus timonensis_A. The sequence goes on from NZ_JASHGL010000007.1 coordinate 8,130, forward strand.
ATACGAGCTTCTGCTTGAGCTTCTTCTGAAAGTGGTACGTGGATGGCCATTTGGTCCCCGTCAAAGTCGGCATTGTAGGCTTCACAGACAAGCGGGTGCAAGCGAAGGGCTTTACCGTCAATCAAGACAGGCTCAAAGGCTTGGATACCCAAACGGTGAAGGGTAGGTGCGCGGTTAAGAAGTACTGGGTGTTCTTTGATAACTTCTTCGAGGATATCCCAGATACGTTCATCTCCACGTTCTACCAAGCGTTTAGCCGCTTTCACGTTTTGAACGATATCGCGAGCAACGATTTCACGCATAACGAATGGTTTAAAGAGCTCGATCGCCATTTCACGTGGTACACCACATTGGTACATCTTAAGAGTTGGACCAACGGCGATAACGGAACGTCCTGAGAAGTCAACACGTTTACCGAGCAAGTTTTGACGGAAGCGTCCTTGTTTACCTTTAAGCATGTGGCTCAATGATTTAAGTGGACGGCTACCTGGTCCTGTAATTGGACGACCACGACGACCATTGTCAATCAAAGCGTCAACCGCTTCTTGAAGCATACGCTTCTCATTTTGAACGATGATACCTGGTGCATTCAACTCAAGCAAACGAGCCAAACGGTTGTTACGGTTGATAACACGACGGTAAAGGTCGTTCAAGTCAGATGAGGCAAAACGACCACCATCCAACTGCAACATTGGACGAAGATCTGGTGGAATAACTGGAAGGATGTTAAGAATCATCCATTCAGGTTTGTTTCCAGACTTGTAAAAGGCATCCAAAACATCCAAACGACGGATAGCTTTGACACGTTTTTGTCCAGTAGCTGTCTTCAACTCTTCTTTGAGTTCAGCAATTTCTTTTTCAAGATCTACTTGTTTCAAAAGGTCTTGGATGGCTTCCGCACCCATCTTGGCAACGAAAGAACCATATCCATACTCACGCAAGCGCTCACGGTATTCACGCTCTGTCATGATAGACTTGTGCTCAAGTGGTGTTCCTTTAGGATCAATCACCACATAAGCAGCAAAGTAGATAACTTCCTCGAGGGCACGAGGACTCATATCAAGGGTCAAGCCCATTCGGCTTGGAATCCCCTTGAAATACCAAATGTGAGATACAGGAGCTTTCAACTCGATGTGTCCCATGCGTTCACGACGAACTTTAGTACGCGTTACTTCAACCCCACAACGGTCACAAACAATCCCTCTGTAACGAATACGTTTGTACTTACCACAAGCACATTCCCAGTCTTTTGTAGGACCAAAGATGACTTCGTCAAATAGTCCTTCACGTTCTGGTTTCAAAGTACGGTAATTGATTGTTTCAGGTTTTTTGACTTCTCCATAAGACCATGAACGGACTTTGCTTGGAGAAGCTAGGGTGATTTGCATACTTTTAAAACGATTTACATCAACCACTATTTCTTCCCTTTCTATTCTAAGTGAGCTACTTATTCTTGGTCAGCAGCTTCTTCTGTTGCTTCCGCTTTTGCATTTTCTTCTGCTTCAAAGGCTGCTTTTGCCTCTTTTGCTGCTTTTTCGCGGGCTTTTTCAAGGTCATCTACGTGGATGACATCTTCGTCCATTCCTTCATCAAGGTCACGAAGTTCCACTTCTTGATCGTCTTCGTCAAGGACACGCATGTCAAGACCAAGAGATTGCAATTCTTTTACAAGAACTCGGAAGGATTCCGGAACACCTGGTTTTGGAATTGGTTTTCCTTTTGTAATAGCTTCATAAGCTTTCAAACGTCCGTTGATATCGTCAGACTTGTAAGTCAAGATTTCTTGAAGGACATTTGACGCACCGTAGGCTTCAAGAGCCCAAACCTCCATCTCACCGAAACGTTGTCCACCGAACTGAGCTTTACCTCCGAGTGGTTGTTGCGTAACAGTTGAGTATGGTCCGACTGAACGGGCGTGCAATTTATCATCAACCATGTGGTGGAGTTTGATCATGTACATGACACCAACTGACACACGGTTATCAAATGGTTCACCTGTCCGTCCATCGTAAAGGATAGTCTTAGCATCACTATCCATACCTGCTTCTTTAACAGTTTCCCAAAGATCTTCTGAACTTGCTCCGTCAAAGACTGGTGTTGCGATGTGGATACCAAGAGTACGAGCTGCCATACCAAGGTGAAGTTCCATAACCTGACCGATGTTCATACGTGATGGTACCCCAAGTGGGTTCAACATGATATCGACTGGAGTTCCGTCTGGAAGGTAAGGCATGTCTTCTACAGGAACGATACGAGAAACAACCCCTTTGTTACCGTGACGTCCGGCCATCTTATCTCCGACCTTGATCTTACGTTTTTGAGCGATGTAGACGCGAACCAGCATATTAACACCTGATTGCAACTCATCTCCATTTGCGCGTGTAAAGATTTTGACATCACGAACAACACCGTCAGCACCATGAGGCACACGGAGAGAAGTGTCACGAACTTCACGAGATTTATCTCCGAAGATAGCGTGCAAGAGACGTTCTTCAGCTGAAAGGTCTTTTTCACCCTTAGGTGTTACTTTACCGACAAGGATGTCCCCTTCTTTAACCTCAGCACCGATACGGATAATACCCATCTCGTCAAGGTCTTTAAGAGCGTCTTCACCAACGTTTGGAATTTCACGAGTAATTTCTTCAGGTCCAAGCTTTGTATCGCGTGTTTCTGATTCGTATTCTTCCAAGTGAACAGATGTGTAGACATCGTCTTTCACCAAGCGTTCGCTCATGATAACGGCATCCTCGAAGTTGTAACCTTCCCATGTCATGTAGGCAACGATTGGGTTTTGTCCAAGTGCCATTTCACCTTTTTCCATAGAAGGTCCGTCAGCGATAAAGTCACCTTTTTCAACGACATCGCCAACTTTCACAAGAGTACGTTGGTTGTATGCAGTACCTGAGTTTGAACGACGGAATTTTTGGATATGGTAAACATCAAGCGAGCTGTCTTCACGACGTACTTCTACCTTGTCAGCATCCGCATAAGTAACCTTACCACCATGTTGTGCAATAACTGCAGCTCCTGAGTCGTGGGCTGCTTGGTATTCCATACCAGTACCAACGTATGGCGCTTTTGGATCAATCAAAGGCACAGCCTGACGTTGCATGTTGGCACCCATGAGGGCACGGTTGGAGTCGTCGTTTTCCAAGAAAGGAATACATGCAGTCGCAACGGCAACTACCTGTTTAGGAGAGACGTCCATATAATCTACGCTAGAAGCTGGATACTCTTGGTTGACCCCTTGGTGACGTCCCATAACTGTTTCTTCAGCAAAAGTTCCATCTTCGTTTAGGCGTGAGTTTGCCTGAGCAACTGTAAATTCGTCTTCTTCGTCAGCTGTCAACCAAACGATTTCGCTTGTAACGACACCTGTTTCACGATCTACCTTGCGGTAAGGTGTTTGAACAAATCCATACTTATTCAAGTGTCCGTATGAAGACAAGTTGTTAATCAAACCGATGTTTGGTCCTTCAGGTGTCTCGATTGGACACATACGACCATAATGAGTGTAGTGCACGTCACGGACTTCATATCCGGCACGGTCACGTGTCAAACCTCCAGGCCCCAAGGCTGACAAACGGCGTTTGTGTGATAATTCTGATAGCGGGTTGTGTTGGTCCATGAACTGTGACAACTGTGATGAACCAAAGAATTCTTTGACTGCAGCTGTGACAGGACGGATATTGATGATTTGTTGCGGTGTCAAGACTTCATTGTCCTGAACAGACATACGTTCGCGGACATTACGCTCCATACGAGAAAGTCCTAGTCGAACTTGGTTAGCAAGCAATTCACCAACTGCACGGATACGACGGTTACCAAGGTGGTCGATATCGTCCACACGTCCGATACCTTCAGCCAAGTTAAGGAAGTAACTCATCTCAGCAAGGATATCTGCAGGAGTCACTACACGAACCTTGTCTTCTGGATTAGCATTACCAATGATTGTTACGACGCGGTCTGGATCAGTCGGTGCCACCACCTTGAATTTTTGAAGAACAACTGGCTCAGTCAAAACTGCTGAATCGTTTGGTGTATAGACAATCTTGTTCAAATCACCATCCAAGTGACTTTCGATGCTTTCAATCACATCACGAGTCATGACAGTTCCTTTTTCAACCAAGATTTCACCTGTTTCAGGATCTACCAAAGGCTCTGCAATAGTTTGGTTGAGCAAACGTGTCTTAACATTAAGCTTCTTGTTAATCTTGTAGCGTCCAACGGCAGCCAAGTCGTAACGACGTGGATCAAAGAAACGAGCAACAAGCAAAGTTCGTGAGCTTTCAGCTGTTTTTGGCTCACCTGGACGAAGGCGTTCGTAGATTTCTTTCAATGCTTCATCTGTACGAGAGTCCATTGGGTTCTTATGGATATCTTTTTCGACTGTGTTGCGAACAAGTTCGCTATCACCAAAGATATCAAAGATTTCGTCATCACCTGAGAAACCAAGCGCACGAACCAAAGTTGTGAATGGAATCTTACGAGTACGGTCGATACGAGTATAGGCGATGTCTTTTGAGTCGCTCTCAAGTTCCAACCAAGCTCCGCGGTTAGGGATTACAGTTGAACCGTAGCCAACTTTTCCGTTTTTGTCTACCTTGTCATTAAAGTAAACACCAGGAGAACGGACCAACTGAGAAACGATGATACGCTCACCACCGTTGATGATGAAAGTACCCATCTCAGTCATGATTGGGAAATCTCCAAAGAAGACTTCTTGGGTCTTGATTTCCCCAGTTTCTTTGTTGATCAAGCGGAAAGTTACAAAGATTGGTGCCGAGTAGCTGGCATCGTGGATACGAGCTTCTTCAAGAGTGTATTTTGGTTCTTTGATTTCGTAGCCAACAAACTCCAACTCCATTGTTTCTGTAAAGTTTGCAATTGGCAATACGTCCTCAAACACTTCTTTAAGACCGTGGTCTAAGAAATCTTTGAATGAATCTGTTTGAATTTCAATCAAATTTGGTAAGTCAAGAACTTCTTTAATTCTTGAAAAACTACGACGGGTACGATGTTTCCCGTATTGAACGTCATGTCCTGCCAAGATGATTCTCCTTTTAGTTAAAATTCCAAGCCTAGCTATTTAAGCTTTTGATTATCGTTAGATGGTTGAAAACCCCTATCACCTTATCCTTCGGGCAATTTTCAGAATCTTTAAATCTCTGTTACAGAGGTTCAAAAACCTGAAAAAAAGCACAAAAAGAGCAGCTAAATCTGACTTTTGTAAGAAGATTTAACTGCTGTGAGCCTTGTCTGGACAATATTTCAGACAAAACCTACGACAAATGATTACTTATATTATACTTGATTTGCTCTGATTTTTCAAGGGCTTTGCTTGTTTTTTCTTACTTTAGTATAGATGGTCTTCGTTTTCTGAAAAGGTAATTTTCTAGATAACTAGTTGTTGAATAAATAGGACAGGTTCTATTCATTAACCTACCAACCAACTCTTTAGTTTGTAAGATAACATCTTATATACTGAAAAAGAAACAATACTAATCAATTCAACTTGCTTGACAAAAGCTTGACTTCATGGTTTAATATACCCCGTAAGGGTATATTTGGAGGTGCCTATGTTTCACTTATTTACAAAAATTGACAGTATTTCTACCAGCGAGTTAGAAGCTAAACTCAGAGAACCAATTCAGCTACTGGATGTTCGGACGCCGATGGAATTTCGTAGAGGTCATATCAAAAATGCCAAAAATGTTCCTCTAACCGAAATCGGATCTTATACACCAGCAACAAAAGAAACACTCTATGTCATTTGTCATTCCGGTGTGCGCAGTAAGATGGCGGCTAAAAAGCTAAAGAAAAAAGGCTATGATGTCATCAATGTCCGAGGCGGTATGAGCGCTTGGACAGGTAAGATCATTTAGAAGCATAAAGGAGAAAATCAATGAAAATTATCATTGTCGGAGGAGTTGCAGGCGGTATGTCAGCAGCAACCCGCCTCAGACGTCTCATGGAAGACGCTGAAATCACTATTTTTGAGAAAGGTCCCTTTGTTTCCTTTGCAAACTGCGGACTTCCTTACTATGTTTCAGGAGAAATTCCTAAACGGGAAGATTTGTTAGTCCAAACCCCTGAAAGCCTCAAGGCACGGTTTAATCTGGATGTGCGACCTTTCCATGAGGTTGTCCAGATTTCTCCAGAAAATCACACTGTGACCGTACGCCATGATGGACAGGAATTCACAGAAAGCTACGACAAGTTGATCCTCTCCCCAGGAGCTAAACCATTTGTTCCTACCATTGAAGGTTTGGCAGAAGCTAAGAATGCCTACACGCTCCGCAATGTCCCCGATCTTGACGAGATTATAGCTGCCTTGAACAATCATCCAAAAGAAGCTGTCGTTATCGGTGCAGGCTTTATCGGGCTTGAAATGGCTGAAAACCTGGCTAAACGTGGATTGCAAGTTACCATCGTTGAGAAAGCACCTCATGTCTTGCCACCATTAGATCAAGAAATGGCAGCCTTTGTCCAAGCAGAATTGGTTAAAAACAGCGTTCGTGTTATCACTTCCCAATCTGCGACTCGATTTGAAGAACAAGGAAAAATCATCGTTCTCGAAAATGGTCAAAAAATCACTTCTGACCTTACCATCCTTTCTGTCGGTGTTGAACCTGAAAATGGTCTGGCTAAAGCTGCGGGGATTGAACTGGGACTTCGTGGTGGAATCCTGGTCGATAAACATTATGAAACCAGTCAAAAAGATATTTTTGCAGTTGGGGATGCCATCGTCGTCAAGCAAGAGATTACGGGCCAAGACGCTCTCATCTCTCTCGCTTCTCCTGCCAATCGTCAGGGACGCCAAGTCGCGGACGTCATCGCAGGACTCAACCGTACTAACAAAGGCAGTATCGGCACTGCTATCGTTCGTGCCTTTGATATGACAGCTGCTTCGACTGGTCTCAGCGAACGTATCCTTAGCATAAATCACATTCCTTACAAGGCACTTCATGTCAGTGGGAAAGACCACGCTGGTTATTATCCAGGTGCTACTGATATGACCTTGAAGCTCCTCTTTGACCCAACCAGTGGCAAAATCTATGGTGTCCAAGGAGTTGGGAAGAAAGGTGTTGACAAGCGAATCGATATCCTCGCAACTGCTATCAAGGGAAATCTCACCGTCTTTGACTTGCCAGAGTTAGAGTTCACCTATGCACCACCATTTGGTTCTGCCAAAGATCCCGTCAATATGCTGGGCTACGCAGCCTTGAACCTTATCGAAGGTCTCAGCGACAATGTTCAATGGTACCAGCTCGAAGACGAACTGGCTAAGGGTAAGAAATTTCTAGATGTACGAACAAGTGGCGAATTTCAGAGTGGTCGACTCAAAGTCGACACCATCCACATCCCCCTAAACGAACTACGGGAACGCTTGGATGAACTAGACAAGAACCAAGCTTACATCGTTAGCTGCCACAGTGGTTTGCGCAGCTATATCGCAGAGCGTATCCTCAAGCAAGCAGGATTTACCGTCCAAAACCTTGACGGCGCTTATTCACTATACAAAATGGCTAACCCAGAAGGAGTAGAATATGGTAACTAATATCAGCATGACTGACTTTTATGAAAAATATCAAAATGAAAATCTAGATCTTATCGATGTCCGTGAAGTACATGAATTCCAAGCAGGACATGCACCAGGTTCCAAAAATCTTCCGTTAAGTACCTTGGAGCAAGACTACAAAGAACTCAATCCTAACCGTACATACCATATCATCTGTCAAGGAGGAGTGCGTTCTGCCTCTGCCTGTCAATTTCTCAGCGCCCAAGGCCTCACCGTTACCAATGTAGAAGGTGGCATGAACGCCTGGCCCGGTCAAGTAGAATAAGTAAAAAACCGATTAAGAAACTTAATCGGTTTTTTCGTTTTATCACTATTTCAATTGATGTTTGCCAAAAGTTTAAAAAGCCAATAGTGAAGACCGTCCTATCTTTTTGATATCCTAATTTAAGTTAGAATATTACCTATATTTATGATAGAATATTGACTGGAGGATTTCATGAAATGCAAAAAGTTTTTAAGTTTTTAAATGGAAAACGAAACGATTATTTATCCTGTGGTATTGGCGCATATCTAATGATGATCTTGGTAGACCTTTTAACTTCACCTTCCAAAGATCTTTTCCTAACATTATCTCCTATCTCTCTTTTGAAATTAGGTGTCTTTGTTATAACAGCTGTACTGCTAGTTTTTGCGCCATTAAAAGTTTTCTTTTTAAATATGCGAAAGATTAATATTCTACTTTCTAGTCTCGTCTTACTGATCGCAATTTTTAAAAGTATATCCTTTTTCCTAGCTCTAGGACTCCTATTCCTTACCTTAATCTTATTTACAGGAACTTTTCTAAGCAATCAAAAATATTCCAATTTATATTTATTAGTAGTTTTGCTAACTAGTCCTCGTCTACTCAGCCTAGCCAGTACAAATTTTCTAGATTCTGCACTGGAATTTCATGCTATCAACCTTGCCGATACCCGATTTAATATGATTATTTGGCCAGCACTTTTGGCTATTTTTATCTCAACAATAACCTATATCTCTTTGATTAAGATCCCAATTGAAAAATATTTGGAGAAATATAAAAAGTTCCTCACTTACTCCGTATTTTCATTGGTTATTATTTATGTTATTTACCTTTCTATCGTAGTCACCTACAAGGTGAAAACATTTGATGGTTCTACATTTGATATCGGACTGTTTTCACAGATGTTTCATCGAATGAGCACGGACCTGACTGCTATTACAACTCTAGAACGTGACCGAGTTCTCTCCCACTTTGCAGTCCATATCTCCCCGATTTTTTATCTCATGTTGCCTTTCTATAAGCTCTTCCCACATGTTGAAACTTTAGAAGTATTACAGATTTGGGTTGTATTTTCTGCAGTCGTTCCCTTAAGATTACTTCTGAAGAAATTGAACCTTTCTAAACCAATCAATAGTCTGATAATTGCTTGGTTTATTCTCATACCTGTTATGACAACCGCTGGAGGCTATCACCTTCACGAAAACTGCTTCCTAGTTCCTTTAATTATCTGGTTGTTCTATTTTATTGTCTCTGAGCAAAAATGGAAAATTCTCCTAGTAACCCTCTTGCTTTTATTCGTAAAAGAAGATGCATTTATTTATGTTGTGAGCATTGGACTCTATTTCTTATTCCAAAAGCGCTTCTCCCTGTCAAGCCAGACCAAGAAATGGATTATTCTGGCAGATTTCATGCTACCTGTTCTGTACTTTGCCCTTGGATTATATCTTTTGAACACCTACGGAGAAGGGGGAATGGTTTCCCGATTTGAACCTTATCTGTTAGAGGGCGAAAATGGAATTTTAAGTGTTCTTAAAAATCTCATTCTTCATCCAACTTATGTCTTTAGTAAACTATTGATTGCTAAAAAACTGGGTTACTTATTCTTCGTTTTAGCTCCTCTCGCCTTTCTTCCACTGGTTCAGCGCAACTGGTCGAACTATTTACTTTGTTTACCATTGATTGTCATTAACTTATTGCCAGACTGGCCTTATCAATATGATATTGGTTTCCAATACAGTTATGGTAGTCAGACTTTGCTCTTCATCATGGCCCTGCTTGCTCTGGAAGATCTAAAAGTAAGTAAATTCATTAAAGAAAAAACGACAGTTGCTATTGTTATAGTTGGTATCATCATGTCCGGCACCCTCCTCCATCACTTTACGCACAATTGGTCTTTTAATGTTGGCTATTACTTTGAACACAAAGAAAAATTTGATACCATGCGTTATACTCTAGAGAGTTTGCCGGAAGAAGCATCTGTTGTAACAGAAGGAGGCTATACACCTGCCCTTCGTAATCACCAATATCTCTATGATATTTTCTATCATAACCAGAGAAAAGCAGATGCTACGATAGACTATGTCGTCATCCCCCGCGAACAAAAAGGAAAAAATGAAGTCTATGATCCATTGATCGCAAGCTACGAAAGTTTAGGTTACAAAGAAAGCAAATATGCTACCAAGGAAATCTTCATCCTTGAAAAACCTGAATAAAATCTGTATTACTTATTAAACAAATAGAAAAACTAGAGCGGTTCCACCTACATCATTGTTAGCAGAACCGCTCTTTTCCTATAATTTTAAATCTATAAAATCCCTTTACCTAGCAAATCCTTTTTTCTTACTTACGTTTGATTAGATATTGAACAGCCTTTTCCAAGCGTGCTTTTTGAGCCTCAGGGTCATCCAGCGGTTGGTTAATGCAGGTCGTGAGATTTTCCGTAATCATCAACTCAATAATCCGTTCGACACTGGAGCGAACAGCTGTTAATTGGGTAATGATATCAACACAATCACGGTCTTCCTCCATCATTTTTTGAATGCCCCGCAATTGGCCTTCTGAACGTTTGAGACGAGTAATGTACTTCGATTTGGTCATATTTTTATCCTTGATTTATTTTTCCTTCATTATAACTTTAATCAACTCCCTTGTCAAAAGTCCGGTTATTACTGAACTAGCACTGACAAGAAATTAAAAAAGGAGAACAATATCGTTCTCCATAAGTTACGATAATGAAATGAAGCTGCTTTCCCAGTTGCTGCCTTTCGCCTCTTATGACTGTGACAAAAATATGAGGATTATAATGCTATAAATCAGGACTAAGGCTATGGCATATCCAATGCCAAACCATTTATAAAACTTGTTGACGCCACAGTAGCGCTCCACAAAGGCACTGGTCGGTTTTTCTGGATCATACCAGACCGTCATCTCCGAACCAATTGGAAAATGCTCACGCATAGAGTGATCAATGGAAATGAGAGAATTCCGACGGAAGGTAATTGACGGTTCTAGAAACTCTGCTCTTGTACGCCCACTCGCCGCATTGACTGGTGCCCAAGGGAGAGAGACCGTTTTAACCATAAAATACTTTAGGGTTTTCTTATATGTTTTTCCATCTACCATGTATTCAACGATGGGAGGGTAAGCATCTTGAAAATAGCTATAGCCAACAACTCTGCCCTTAACAGATGATGTTGCAAGGCGGATCATTTTCTCATCCCGAACGTAAAGATAAAAACATGTGCCACAAACACCAAGTAGGGCTAAAAGAATGGCAGCCGTACTAACAATGAAAAGCATAACTTCTTTTTGCATAGACTCTCCTCTAACTGTATAAGTTATCCCTTTCATTATAACATAGAATGCCGGTTTTAAAGAGTTGAGGATCAAGCAGCCCAATCAAGTCCCTTGTCAAAAGCATCTCATCATCTATCATGTTAAGCAACAGTCTACTTCTTGACTCTTACTAGGGACACAATCCCATCACTATCAGTCAATGTAAACTCATTGGAAGAAATCCATTGTGTTGTTGCCTGATATCTTTGAGATCGAGCAAATAGTTTCAACAATTCCTCTTTGTTCTCGACTTCAAGGGCATAATAAGCCAGACCAGCTACGGCTTTTTCTCTCCCTGCTAGGTTTTTTCCACCCCATTCATTGACTGCTAAATGATGATGGTAGTTTCCTGATGCTATCCAACTAGCATGTGGAATCGTGAATTTATCCTCAAGACCAAGAGACTCTTGGTAGAACACACTCGCTTCTCGACTATTTTTTACAGATAGGTGAACATGGCCCATACGAGTACCACTAGTAATGACAAAAGGCTCTATGCCTCGTCCTAGTTCATAGATAGCTTGGGCAGACAACTCTTCTGTGACCCCAATAATTCGCCCGTCCTCACGAATATCCCATTCTGCCTCAGGTTTGTCTCTGTAGAGTTCTATGCCATTACCCTCTAGGTCTTCTAGATAGATAGCCTCACTATAGCCATGATCAGCTCCACCAACTAGTGGAATCTTTAAGTCTAACAAGTGTTTAAAAACATTAGCCAAATCTTCACGAGTCGGCAAAAGAAGTGCCATATGATAAAGACCATAACTTTGCTTAGGATTACTAATGTCATCTGTCTTAATTAGCCGAACTAGTGGTTTCCCACCGGCACCTAAAAGAACTTGATTTTCCGATTGATTCAAAATCTCCAACCCAAGCAACTGATGATAAAATGCTATCTGACTTTCTAAGTCCTTGACATTTAAAACTACTTCAGCCAAATAAATCTAACTATTATATTGGTAAACCATAGAAAACCTCTCTTTACTGTAACTATTTTTATTACATCTAATACACTCCCTTCTCAGCCAATGTCAATCCAGATGCTCAACGTTGATAAAACAAGAAAAATCCTCCCCATGTAGGAAGGATTGTTTGGATTTAATGAGCCAACATTTCTTGAGCAATCTCTTGACCTGATAAGCCATCTGGATAGTAGGTTGGCCAGTTTTCCATCTCTTCAAAGAGGACTTCTTGGCTAGTGCCTCCAAAGAAGATATGGAAATGCTCTGCCTTGACCGGAGCGATATTGTGGTCGCTAAACTGAACATACTTGAATTGTCCAGCGTCTGCATCAGTCGCTTCAAAGAGATAACGGACTCCACGATTCCCTTTCTTATAAGTCAAGATTTTCTTGCCGACATACTTGTAAGTATATTTCTTACTTTGGCCTCCTTGGATGAATTCCATCGTATTATCTGTAATGTTAATCTTGCTTACATCTGTTTGGTAACCTTTTTGATAGTATGCCTTGTACTCATCCTTGGTCATCTTGCCAGTCAATTTAGCCTTGTAGTCAAATACTTGGTCAAGAGTCCCATCCTCAAGGAAAGGATAGACAGACTGCCAGTTACCAGCATAATCACTCAGGGTACGGTCCTTAACATCTGCATCCTCAAAGTAGCCATTTTGAACGGTTTTAGTTTCCTCTGCCTTTTCTGGTTCAATCTCTGCTCCTGCCTGATCAGTTGTTTGCTTGAGTGCCTTGAGGTTTTTCTCCATGACAGAGATATAGGTTTCTCCAGCCTTCATGTCCTCTTCGGTCAAGCTTTCAAGAGGATTCAGAACATCTAACTTCACTCCTGTTTCTTTTGAGAGGGTATTCGCTAGGGCTTGAGAAGCATTTTCTTCAAAGTAGATATAAGAGATTTTGTTTTTCTTGATGTACTCGGTCAATTCTGCCAAGCGGCTTGCTGAGGGTTCCGCATCTGGCGAAAGCCCAGAGATAGAGACTTGAGTGAGTCCGTAGTCCAAGGCAAGATAACGAAAGGCAGCGTGCTGAGTCACAAAACTCTTTTGTTTTGCACTAGAAAGTCCTTCAGTATAGGCCTTGTCCAGAGCTTGCAATTTCTCGATATAGGTAGCTGCATTTTGCTCAAAGGTTGCTTTTTTATCAGGATAGTCAGCTGATAAACTGTCACGGATGTGCTCTACAAGCTTAATGGCACGCGCAGGAGACAACCACACGTGAGGATCATACTCATGATGGTGGCCTTCTTCACCATGGTCATGGTCTTCCTCTTCTTCACCTCCTGGAAGAAGCAGCATATCTCCAGTAGCCTTGATTGTTTTTACTTTTTTCGCATCTAAGGAATCTAACAATTTGGGAACCCAAGTTTCCATATTTTCATTCTCATAAACAAAGGCATCTGCGTCTTGGATTTTAGCGACTGCCTTAGGCGATGGTTCATAATCATGTGGTTCTGTCCCAGCTCCAATTAAGAGCTCGACATTGGCTGTGTCCCCTGCTACTTGCTTGGTAAATTCGTAGACAGGATAGAAAGTTGTAACGATATTTAATTTCCCGTCTGCTTGCTTTTGATTGGAACAAGCGACTAAGAATAGTGTCACAAGACTTGCCAAAAGTAGGCTTAGTTTTTTCATTTACTTCTCCTATTTGATAAAACGTTTGAGTAAGCTGACTACTAAAAAGACAACTACAAAGATAATGGTGATACTTGCACTCGGTGGTGTCTCTGCATAATAGGAAATATAGAGTCCCGCAACCATACCTAGAAAACCAATAACACTGGCAAGAATCATCACAGAACTAAAGTTTTTACCTAGACGTAAAGCGATACTAGCTGGTAAAACCATGATAGTCGATACCAAAAGTGCTCCCGCTGCTGGGATCATGAGGGCAATAGCCACACCCGTTACCATGTTAAAGAGAATAGACATGGTACGCACTGGAAGACCATCGACAAAAGCTGTATCCTCGTCAAAAGTTAGAATATACATAGGTCTTAAAAAGAGGAAGGTCAGGATTAAAACAACCGCTGCAATAACAAAAAGCCCAATGACCTGCTCTTGACTAATGGTCACGATAGAACCAAAAAGGTACTGATCCAGACTCATAGAACTAGAGCTCTTACCCTTACTCATGACAATAAGTGAAACTGCAAGTCCTGTAGACATGAGAATGGCTGTCCCAATCTCCATAAAGCTTTTATAAACCGTACGTAGGTATTCAAGGAAGACCGCTGCAATCAAGACAATCACAATTGTTGAAATGGTCGGAGAAATTCCTAAAACCAAGCCAAAGGCAACCCCTGAAAGCGAAACGTGGCTAAGAGTATCACTCATGAGACTCTGACGACGCAAGATAAGGAAGGTCCCCAGAACTGGTGAAAAGAGACTCATGGCAATAACAGCTAAAAAGGCTCGCTGCATAAAATCATAAGACAATAGATTAAGCATGCTCCACCTCCTGGTCACTTTCATGTACATTGAAGCAACGCCATGGGGAATCTTGGTCTCGGACCAGGTGAATATTGCGATCTGCGTAGTCCTTGACTTCTTCAGGATCGTGAGTAATCATCAAAACAGCCTTGCCATGATGGTGGGCACTGTGGTGCATGAGTTCATAAAACTCATCCTTGGTTCCCGCATCCATCCCTGTCGTCGGCTCATCCAAGATAAAGATATCTGGATCCGAAGCAAACATGCGTGCGATAACAGCCCTCTGCTTTTGCCCACCAGAGAGGGAGCCAATTCGTTTATCCCGATGTTCCCACATGCCTACCGAGTTCAGACTAGCCTTGATATGTTCCTCATCGTGAGCATTTAGACGACGGAACCAACCTTTTCTTGGATAGCGACCTGATTTGACAAATTCATAAACGGTACTTGGAAAGCCTGCATTAAAACTTGCAATCTGTTGAGGAAGGTAGGCGATTCTTAGTTTTGTCCCACGAGTGTTGGTCTTTGAAATGGTAACTTTGCCAAATCTTGGTTGCAAAATACCCAGACTAGCCTTGATAAGAGTCGTCTTGGCAGCTCCATTTTCTCCAGTGAGGGTGACAAATTCCCCACTATCAACACTGTAATTGATATGCTCAAGCACAGGTTCCTTGTCATAATAGAAGGACAAATCCTCTACTGTGATGTATCTCATTACTTGATTTCTCCTACTAAAGCAGTTAAAAACCGCTGGATAATTTTTTGTTCGTCAGATGTAAACTGGTTTACAACTTGTTCATACGTTGAGAGGGTGTGTTCATGATGATGATGATGCTCCTCAGCAATTGGTCGTGCTAAGTCTGTCAATTGATAGAAGATAACGCGCGCATCCTTGGGATCCTTAGATGTCTCCAACATCCCCTCTTTGACCAAGGATTTGATAGCCTTGGTAACAGCAGCTTGACTGACATTGAGACGACGCGCCAACTCAGAGTTGGTTAGCGACTCCTCTGATAAAAGCATAAGAATATGCTCCTGAGTATTGGTCAAAGCCACATTACTGGTACAATGGCCAATAAGGATTTCATGCTGGTTTTCAGCTTTCAGGATTACTTCATTTAAAAAATGATCGATATCTTTTGCCAACTGTCTCATGATTTGCTCCTTTCTCCGAACAAAATTTCTATAACTACAAGGTTTTTACACTATTCCTTTACTAGTTAAGTATATCACATCCAAGTAAGGAGTCAAGAAAAAAGATGAAAACACCTGAGATGTTTTCATCTTCTTAATCTCTTTTTACTTACCCTTATTCAAATGAAGAGGCCGTTACAACACTGTCAATTACCAAAAATCATTCATTACAAAGAGCCCAATACAAGGTTCAGGTTCTTTTGCTATTTATTGAAAATCTTGGATATTACCATCGTAATTCGCCCAATCTTGGCTAAAGAAACGATCATTCATCTTGTAGTCTGGAGCTGGTTTCGGATCCGTCAAGAAGGGATTGACAACCTTATCAAAAGTCAGCCACCCCAGCCAACCAATGTGAATGGTGTCCTTGACAAAGTAGGAATCTCCGCCTTTTTTAGAAAAGTCAGCAATGTTGGTGAAACCTTGACTTTCTAACTGGTAACGAATTTTTTCCACAGCATGTTGATACATTTCCTCGCTGAGCTCTGTATGGGCCATCCATTTTTTATTGACAGGCTGAATAACAAAGAGCACATTGACCTTTGATTTGGCAAATTGATTAAGGACCAACTGCAAATCATTGTACTCAGAGGACTTGAGGAAATTATAATTCTTTTGATAGCCCTTATATTTCTCGAGGTAGTCTTTCACCTGGGTCTTATAAAATTGATTTTCAATTCCCATATCATTGTTACTGGTATTGGCTTCTGCATCCTTTCGAGCAATTTTTTCTAACTCTTCATAAGAAAATTGATCCGGAAGATCTTTTAAATAGTTCTCCACGTGTTCCTTGTACTTGAGTTTTCCTCGAATGGAAAATTGCCCAAATAGAGAGGCCTGACGCTCATTAAAACGTGCAAAAGCCTTGATAATAGCATGATCAACTTCTGATAATTCCTCACCCTTTGACAGCTTCTCAACGATACCCTTCATAGAGACTCCTGGATTTTGCTTTAAGAGACGTTTAGCCGCATGTTTGGTTCCTATATCTCCCGATTGATTTTCTAAAAAGGCTGTCAACTGATCGTTATTAAAGTAGTTTTGGAAGATGGCTGGCTCATAGTCCTCCTCTGTAAACCACTGAGGGGAAATGACAAATACTGCCTGCTTTTCCTCGATTTCTGGCAAGATTTGCTGCATACCGAAATACTGGTTAAGCGAGGCCGCTCCTGCTTGTCCCAAAAAATAGGGTCGGTAGGGGCGACTATATTTCTCCGCCAAGACCGCAGGATGCATGCTATCAAAACGAGTCCACTCACTTGAGCCAAAAAAGGGAATAAAGCGCATATTGGGTTCCGTAAAGGCTCTTACTTTTTGGCTTCTCTCTTTAAAGCTCTCCGAACTAATCTCTGCCGCAGAATATTTTTCTTCAGTCAAATTATGACTCGGATTGTTTGGATAGAAAAAGACCAGTAAGAAAACAAGAAAACTAGCAAGAAGCAGAGGGCCAAAGATTAACCACAAACGCTTAAGCATTCTGCAACTCCCTAATGCCTGCTACGATTTTATTGGCTGTATTCCAGTCATCACGACCGAACTCTGTCACTGGAACACGAATTTCAAAACGATTTTCAATCTCAACAATCAATTCAACCGTTCCCATGCTATCCAAGACACCTGCATCAAAGAGATCCTCATCCATCATGTCAGAAACATCTTCCATAAACAATTCATCAATAATTTCAATAACTTCTGATTTGATATCCATTTTTTAATTCCTTTTATTTTTTAAACCATAAATCATTCAAAAATCCAGAAAAGATTAAGAATGAAACCATCACGACATGGAAGGTTATAACCATGCCAAGCAACTGAATCCAACGGTTCTCAGGAAAAGGTGGTTGCCCTGCTTTTTTCCGTTCTTTATTGAGCGTTTTTTTCTTTCGAACCCAGACATCATTAATGACTAAGCCCACTCCATGAAAGAGCCCGTAAACGATATAAAACCATGTTATCCCATGCCAGAACCCCATAAGGAGCATGTTCAGGACATAGGCGACACTTGAAGTCACATTTCGATTCTTAAAAAGCTTCTTTCTCGTCATCACCATGACCATGCGCATAAAGACAAAATCACGGAACCAGAATGATAAACTCATGTGCCAACGATTCCAAAACTCTTTCAAATCTCTTGACAAGAAAGGTTTGTTGAAGTTAATCGGACTACGAATTCCCATCAGATTTGAAATAGCTATAGCAAACATAGAGTAACCTGCAAAATCAAAGAAGAGTTCTAAACCAAATGTGTACATGATGGCCACTACATAATAGTTAAAGACGCCACCTGTTTGTAAAGCTAAATTCTTTAGCGGTGGTAATAAAATCTCGCCTAAAATATGAGCTAGGATAAATTTATACAGAAATCCCCACATGATATACCGAACGGATTCAGCTAGCATATCCATCAACTCATCGCGCTCTGGTATCGTCTGATAATTTTCATTAAAACGTTTGAAACGATCAATAGGACCACTTGAAAATGTCGGCATAAAGAGAAGAAAACGCAAATACTCCCACATCTTCAAATCCTTAATGACTCCATCTCTAAGTTCGATGATGATTCCCACCGAACGAAATGTCAAATAAGAAATTCCGATAAAACCAAGCAAGGATTGTGTTCCGTTAATGGCTGTTTGCGCCTTTACAAGTATAATTGGAAGCAAAGATAACAGACTAATGAGATAGAAAATCCATTTGCCATCTCGAATTTTTCGATAGTGCTTGTAAAAAAGAACCAGTACAATTTGCCAAATCAGATAAAGCCCTAAGGCGGCTAATTGATTGGTCTTTCCACCCGTCAACATAGTGACGATAAAGAAGAGACTAACCAATATTTCATACCAGGCAAAACGTTTTTTGAAAAAAAGACCGATAAAGATTGGTAAAATTGCAGCAATCACATACAAAAAGTACTGCGGATTCCCATACGGCTCAATATGAGGTAGCTGTTTCAGGAAATCCATCATCTATTATTCACCTCATTAATCAATCCTTTAATGTCAATCTTCCCATTTGGAGTTAGTGGTAAATCCTCTCTATAAAGGAACTTAGATGGTATCATATAAGACATCATAATATCTTCCAAGTCTTCCTTGATAGCTTTCGTGATATCAATTTCTCGCTCAAATTGTTCTTTGATGCCATCTTTTAAGATGACATAGGCCAAGAGATTTTGGACCTTGTGATCCTTGTTGTAACGTGGAACTGCAACAGCAGATTCAACGTACTTGGATTTGTTCAAGTTTTGAGAGACATCCTCTAGTTCAATGCGATAGCCATTAAACTTGATCTGGAAGTCCATCCGTCCACCGTAAAGAAGAAGACCTTCATCTGTCATAGTTCCAACATCTCCAGTGTGATAGGTTGGCAAACCTTCAAATTCGAAGAAAGCTTCGGCTGTTTTTTCAGGATTATTCATATAGCCTTTTGAAACAGCCGGTCCAGACACGATGATTTCTCCCTGCTCTCCATTTGGCAATTTATTTCCTGCCTCATCAATGATGAAGGTTGGAGAATCTTCTTTGGTGTAACCAATTGGCAAGCGTTTAAGTGTCGCTAGCATCTCATCTGTAATAGCAACTGCCGATAAAGCAACTGTTGCTTCTGTTGGCCCGTAAGCATTGATGATGCGCGCATTTGGGAAACGTTCGCGCAATTTTTGTGCAGTTTTAACGGTCAACTCTTCGCCATCAAAGTAGAAATGGGTGATTCCTGGCAACTTTTCAGCATTGAAATCTTCAGACAACATGGCCATATCTGCAAAAGATGGTGTCGAAGTCCAGATAGCAATCGGAAGAGAAAAGATGGTCGCAAAGAGTTGTTTGAAGTCTTGAGTGATGGCTGACGGGAGAGCAAAAAGCGTTCCTCCAAGAGCCAAGGTCGGTGCCCAGTACATGACAGACAAGTCAAAGGAATAGGGTGGTTGCGCCAACATTTGTGGGCGCTCTGGCGTCGCAAACTCCTTATCTGTAATCATCCAGTTGGTGAAGCTGAGCAAGTTATCATGCGAAATTTGCACCCCTTTTGGTTTCCCAGTTGTCCCTGAAGTAAAGATGATGTAGTAGTTATCATCCCCTTTGACCGGATGTTGCAAATCATAGGCATGCTGAGCCGCATAAGCTTCACGCACTTGCTCCAAGGACATGATTGGAGTAGCTGGGTTTTCAATTGGAAACTCATTGATAGCGATGATTAAGCTTGGCTCAGCTACTTCAACAATCGCAGACACGCGCTCCAAGGCAGAATGGCTGTCAATTGGGATATAGGCATGGCCAGATTTGGTCAGGGCCACAAAGGTTGCTAACATTTCATATTCTTGGCCACCAAAGACCACAACAGGTGACTTTTCAGGAAGTCCCATTTGGTCAATATGGGCTGCTAAGCCATCTGAATCCGCCTTCAATTGGCCATAGGTATACTCTTCTCCAAGGACATTGTAGACAGGATAGTCTGGTTGCAGTTGGGCGTAACGCTCAATCGCCTCAATCATATCAGTAATTGGTTGGTTTGACACGGTAAGGATCTCCTTTAGAATTCATTGTAAATAAAGCCGCCTTGACCCTGACCAAGATAGCTAAAGAAGTAAAGTAAACCCAGTAAAATAATAAAATACAGGACAGTTTGTCCAAAAAAAACATAGTATGGTTTCTTTTTATTCATATTTGATTCTTTTCTGTACATTTTCATTGTATTTTCGCAAACTTACAATTCTATTTTATCTTGCTCCCATTTTACCACTTTACTTTTTCTATTTTCAACTATTTTCTGTTTTTTAGAAATTGATTTTAGAATATTTTAAGGAAAGCTAAGATATCGATAAAAATATTCTAAAAAACCCAATTTCTTTGCCATCCTAAGATTGACAATTATAAATGGGACAATTTGAAAGACTAGCAAACACACCACTCCCTCTTTGGGCATTTTTATGCTAAAATAGTAGCTATGGATAAAATTATTAAAACTATATCAGAAAGCGGGGCTTTTCGTGCTTATGTACTAGACAGCACTGAAACTGTCCGCACTGCTCAAGAAAAACATCAAACCCAAGCTAGTTCAACCGTAGCGCTTGGCCGTACCCTTATCGCCAGCCAAATTCTCGCTGCCAACGAAAAAGGAAATACCAAGCTAACCGTCAAGATTCTTGGAACTAGCTCCCTCGGTGCCATTATCACAGTTGCAGATACCAAGGGTAACGTCAAAGGCTACGTTCAAAACCCTGGAGTTGACATTAAAAAGACTGCAACAGGAGAAGTCCTCGTTGGACCTTTTGTCGGAAACGGTCAATTTCTAGTGATTACAGACTATGGCACTGGAAATCCCTATAATTCCATGACGCCTCTTATCTCTGGAGAAATCGGTGAAGACCTAGCTTTCTATCTTACAGAAAGTCAACAAACGCCTTCAGCAGTTGGCCTCAATGTTCTTTTAGACAAAGACGACAAGGTCGAAGTTGCAGGTGGTTTCTTGCTCCAAGTATTGCCAAATGCCAAAGAGGAAGAAATCGCACGTTTTGAAAAACGAATCCAAGAAATGCCTCCTATCTCTACACTTCTGGAAAGCGATGACCATATTGAAGCCCTTCTCAAAGCAATCTATGGTGACGAGCCCTACAAACGTCTGTCTGAAGAAGAAATTCGTTTCCAATGCGACTGTAGCAAAGAACGCTTTATGGATGCTCTCGCTAGCCTCCCAAGCTCAGATTTACAGGAAATGAAGGATGAAGACCACGGGGCAGAAATCACTTGTCAATTCTGCCAAACGACTTACAACTTTGATGAAAACGACCTGGAGGAACTCATTCGTGACAAATCTTAATACACCTTTTATGATTGGCAATGTTGAGATTCCCAATCGTACCGTTTTAGCACCCATGGCAGGAGTAACTAACTCAGCCTTTCGTACCATCGCAAAAGAACTCGGAGCTGGACTCGTTGTCATGGAAATGGTCTCTGACAAGGGTATCCAATACAACAACGAAAAAACTCTTCATATGCTTCATATCGATGAAGGCGAAAACCCAGTTTCTATCCAACTCTTTGGTAGCGACGAGGATAGTCTGGCTCGCGCAGCAGAATTTATCCAAAAAAACACCAAGACAGATATCGTGGATATCAATATGGGTTGCCCAGTTAATAAAATCGTCAAAAACGAAGCTGGTGCTATGTGGCTCAAAGATCCTGATAAAATCTACTCTATCATCAACAAGGTCCAATCTGTCCTTGATATCCCTCTCACTGTCAAAATGCGTACAGGCTGGTCTGACCCATCCCTAGCAGTTGAGAATGCCCTAGCCGCTGAAGCTGCTGGTGTTTCTGCCCTTGCTATGCACGGTCGTACACGCGAGCAAATGTATACTGGCCATGCGGACCTTGAGACTCTTCATAAGGTTGCACAAGCTCTGACAAAGATTCCATTCATCGCTAACGGAGACATCCGTACGGTTCAAGAAGCTAAACAGCGTATCGAAGAAGTCGGTGCCGACGCCGTTATGATTGGACGAGCAGCCATGGGAAATCCTTACCTCTTCAATCAAATCAATCATTACTTTGAAACTGGAGAAATCCTTCCTGATTTAACCTTTGAAGACAAGATGAAAATCGCCTACGAGCACTTGAAACGTTTGATTAATCTCAAGGGCGAAAACATCGCTGTTCGTGAGTTCCGAGGACTGGCTCCTCACTATCTCCGTGGAACATCAGGCGCTGCTAAACTCCGTGGGGCCATTTCACAAGCCAGCACTCTGGCTGAGATTGAAGCCCTCTTGCAGTTAGATAAAGCTTAACAACCAAGAAGAAAACCCGTAACTTCAATAGTTTACGGGTTTCTTATTTTTAGGGGGCAATTTGATACTCTCAAGTCTATGGCTTAATCAAAGTAACACTTGAAACAGTGCCATCTGCGCCTGTTGTAATTTGAATAACTTTGCCACCACCTACTTCAGCATTGTATTTTCCATCATCAAGGGTATAAGAATAACTTTGGATAGTGTAGTTCTCTTTCTTACCATCAGCAGATTCCACTGCAAACTGGCCACCTGAGGAGACAGTGATAGTTTCACCATTAGCACCCTTCCAATTCCCAGCTGCAGCCGAAAAGTCTTTGTCCACCATAGTCAAGACCCCTTTATAACGTTTGTTATGCTCTGCTTGCTTGTCTTGGAGTTTGCGATCAGTTGCTGGATCATAAGTTGACTGACTTGCTTGGTTAGATTGGCTTTGAGAAGCTTGCTGATTAGAAGATGGTTGAGCTGGTGTTTCTTGCTGCTGAGGAGCTTGGGGTGTTTGCGGTGCTTGATTCGCTTCTTGCCCTTGACTTGTAGGACTGGAACTTTGGCTAGCTGAAGCTGTCTTTTTTTCAGAACTTGTAGTGGTTGTTGAAGTCTGAGGTTTAGTTTCCTTATTTGAAAACGCAGCCTTAGAACTGGTGGTAGTTTGAGTAGTCGTAGTTGATTTACTACTTGCTGTATCTTCTTTCTTATTGCCACAAGCACCCAATAGCAGAGTTGAAACAAGGACAGTTGCGGCTATTAGTTTAATAGAGGTATTAGTTTTCATTTTTTTGCTCCTTTTTGTAATGTTTTTGAAATATTTGGAAACATTTTTGTAATATTATTGTAATATTTGTTTTAAAATCTGTCAACTATTTATCTAAAATTTTTTAGAATTATTTTTTAGTACATTTATTTCCTTATCCCTCCTATATCTTTTATTCGTAAAGAATTTAAAAAACACAAAAGTTCTTCCTGATAAAGTGCTATATTTTGCAATTGTAATCGCTTACATTTTTTTCTTGAAGGGCTATAATAAAATTGAAATAGGATATTGGAGGTGCGGGTTTATGTCAAAGAAATATTATAAATATCTTCCTTGGTTGATTATTGGTGCTTTCTCTTCTTATGGGGTTGCTACTCATTACGCTCAAACAACATTCGATTTGTTCTACTTAACCACTATTTTCATGATTGTTTATGTGTCTCTAATGTACTTACACGAACATTATTTAAAATATAAATACAAAGATCTATTCATTCGAATCATGAGCAATTCTAATAAAGATAAACATCCTTAAACAAAAAGAGGTCGGGAAAATCCCGACCTCGCTTTTTTATGACTAATAAGTCTTTGACACGATGGCTGAATTGACTTTTGACACAAACTTTATTTTCTCTATACTCAAGCTCAACCAGCTATCGGATTTGTTGAAACTTCTCAGGACTGAAACTAGGAAACCAAGACTTGGGCTATCGATGTCTGCTCCCAAGCTTTTTATTTCAATCGATAGGTTTTTCTTGGTTTCTTTTTAGGCACTCGTTTGAGCCCAACTTCTTCTATATACTCACCGTATTTTACGAGGAAGTTATTGCTGACGATTGGTCGTCCTGGGTTGATGAGATTGACTAATTCGGTTCCTTCATAGACAGTGAACTCCTCCTCCAACAGATAGAGGAAGGTCGGATTCCAGTCAAGACGCCCTTGGATTCGTTTAATAGACTCTTGGATAATGGCATAATGGTCAAAGGCGAAGGCTTGCTCCCCCAGCTCTAGTCCCTCTAGGAAGCACTTGCCCGTCTGAAAATCAACATCGACAAAAACCACATCCTTGGCATCATCACCAGCTTGAACGAGATCAAGTGCGCGGCTAGGTAGATACACCAAGTGGGCGATAGTAACCGTCCAGCCCCGCGGATCACGACCTGGAGTAGATACTGTCATCAACTGTTCGATTTTTTCCAAAGGAAGGTCAAGGTTAACCTCCTCTCTCACTTCACGCTGACAAGCATACCTTGCATCTTCGTTCTTATCTATAAAACCACCGACCAAAGCCAAACAGTTCTGATAAGGATGGCCCTTGCGACGAATTAGCAAGAGTTTGATTTTCCCTTCCACAAAGCAATAAGCTACCATATCCACCGTCACGCTCGGTTTTTCATACTGAGGAAGATCCTGTTTGCAGTACCAGTCTAGAAATTCCTTCTCAGTCGCATGAATCTCAAAATATTCTCTCTCTGTCATTCCAGCCGGGATTATCGTTTCAGTCAACTTATCCCTCCTTGACAGCCTTAGTCCATTGGTACCAACCGACTAGACTATTGAGGGTGTAGACCCAGTACATTCCTTGGATATGGATGTTTTCACCCCACCAGAGGTAGATACTAAAGAGATTGGTTGCAATCCAGAAAATCCATTGCTCACGGTAAAGACGTGTCATCAAGAGCTGACCAACACCATTGGTCGCATCGGTAATACTGTCACGGAAAGGACGAGCACTGCTGATACTTTGGTAGGCTAATCCCATGCCAATCCAGATGATAGCAGTCAAGGCCAAGTACTTGAGCCAATCAATCAGACCGAGTTTCTTAGCTTCAAAGTGAGACTCCTCTGGTCTTCCTTGCTCATTGATCCGATTAGACAACCAAGTATAGAGACCAATAGGCTGCATGACAAAGAAATAAACTGTTGTCAAAACTTCACCGTAGAAAGTCGCATTCATAGCTAGGACCAAATAGATTGCAGAGTTAATAGCTCCAAAAAGGTAGTTACTAGCTCGACCTTCAGCTACTAAGATAACGCAGACAATCCCTGTCCAAGAAGCCAAGAGACCAATCCAGTCATGACTTTCTGTATTTTGTGTAAACTCCAGAATAAGAGGAACACTTGATAAAGCAATCAAATAGAGCCACTGGAAAAGACTACGGCCCACAAAGAGGTCTTTCCAAATCAAACGCATAATTCCTGCAAAACCAATTTTACGAGCTTCTGCGTGAACATTTTTAAAGTTTTCAATAAATCGAGTGATTTTTTCAGTTATTTTTTTCATTTTCTTCTCCTAATCTGCTTGGTAAATGGCATCAATAGCTATTTTTGCTACTTCATAATTTCCTAAATAGTCATCAGCTAGATAAACATGAGGGATATTGGCTAGATATTGCTCCCTCATCATATCCAAATGCTGAGAAAAACTGTGACGGATATGGTCTTCTGCCATGGTCATGTCGCGAAAACCATCATTGACATAAGAGCCAATAGGTTGCACAAAGAGGATTAAATCCCACTTTTCCTTGGCTAAGATGGAAACAAAGAGATTATCAAAGGTCTCTACGGACAAGTCCTCCTGCTCTTCGCTTTCCATGTAGTAATCGTAGTAGCCCTTGGTTACTAGTGAGTTAGTATCTGCAATGACTAGGCCTCGATTGGCATTGCTATCGATTAACTTGGAAGTTTGATCATATTGGCCTAAAAGAAGGTAATAATAATCTTTGGAGATAAGCTCATCATCTCGGACATTATTTTTTATCTGATACTCACGAGCATACTCCAGACTGACTGGCGCATCATAAAAGCGAGCTAAATCCTTGGCTAGAGTTGTTTTACCATTACTAGCACTTCCCATAATCAACACTTTTTTCGTAAACTGACGGCGGAAAGGTTGAGCGATATATTTCCAATATTTGCTTGGATTTTCTCGAATCATGGTAGCCGAAATTCCAAATTTTCTTTCCTGTAGAACAGTCTCAAAACCACGTTCTGACAATTCTTGTTGGTATTCGGACTCTCCTACAAAAAAGATTAGTTCCTCACCAGTCTGGTCATAGGAAATGGCCTGCAACATCTGATCCAACCACTCCTGCCAGCCCATTGGATAGCGTGGAATATTGGTTTCGTCAAGTTTACAAACAGATGTCAACTCATCATCTCGAAATGCTTCACGAATATAGCGAAACCTCTTTTGTAGTGTAAGTCCAACCTCTTCACCACGATCTCCCTCATAACCTGAAACCACCACCCATACAGCATCGCATTGTCGTTTTGCTCTTTGGATTAAATCAATATGCCCCTGATGCAAGGGAGCAAAGGTTCCAAAAACCACTGCTATCTTTTTTTTCAAGTCTTTTCAACCTTTTTATAAATTTTTATATTTTATATCATACTACTCCTTCTATTGTTCGTCAACACTTTTTTATTATTTTTTATAAAAATATTTTCTACATGATAGAATTTTTTTCTTGATATACAAAACTTGATCAGTAGAAATTCGTTTTTGAATTCCTTAAACTAAATGCACAATTCAAATGCTTATTATAGTGACAACTTTCCAAAAAAAAAAGAGGCTGAAACAATCTGTTCCAACCTCACAATTTTAAACAATCTCAAATTTTAACTGACCAGCTTTGACACCAATCTTAAGGGTCTTGCCTGCTTCCAATTCTCCTTTGAGTAAGAGTTCAGCTAGTTTGTCTTCCACTTCAGTTTGTAGAGTTCTACGAAGCGGTCGCGCACCCATCTCTGGATCATAGCCTTGCTGAGCTAGAAGTTTAAGGGCAGATGCTTGGAATTTTAAGTCAATCCCTTTTTCTGCCAAGCTTGCAATCAAAGGTTTGACCATAATCTTGACCACGTCCTGCATATCTTGACTTGACAAGCTATGGAAGACTACCTTTTCGTCAATACGGTTGATAAACTCTGGTCGATAAGCTTTTTTCAACTCTTCAAACATACGTTTTTCCATATTTTCCTGGTCAAAACGAATATCTCGAGCTCCAAAACCGACTGTCTTATCATCACGAAGGGCAGTCGCACCAAGGTTTGATGTCATGATAATAATGGTGTTTGAGAAGTCAACTTTGCGTCCCTTACTATCTGTCAGAACCCCATCGTCCAAGACTTGTAAGAGGACATTAAAGATATCTGGGTGAGCCTTCTCTACTTCGTCAAAGAGCAGAACTGAGTATGGCTTGTTGCGAACCTTCTCGGTTAACTCTCCGCCTTCTTCGTAGCCTACATAGCCCGGAGGAGCACCATTGAGACGGCTAGCCGCAAATTTCTCCATGTATTCACTCATGTCAAAACGGATAAGTGCTGATTCGTCATCGAAGAGAACTTCTGCCAAAGCCTTGGCTAATTCTGTCTTACCAACACCTGTAGGACCTAGGAACATAAAGGATCCAATTGGGCGTTTATGGCTACGAATACCTGATTGATTACGACGGATGGCACGGCTGATGCTAGATACAGCCTGTTCTTGTCCGATAACCCGTTTGTGTAATTCAGCTTCTAAGTTCAGATATTTCTTAGCATCGGATTGGGTTAATTTTTGAACTGGAATTCCAGATAAGCGACTCAAGGTAGTCAAAATATCAGACTCTGATACCAAGTCTTTATAGACAGGAGCTTCCTCTTCTTTAGCGATGAACTGAGCTGCCTGTTTCCACTTCCCATCCATCAAGGCCTTATCAGCTGGAGTCAAGCCAGATTCATCTGGTTTACCATGTTTAGACTTGTTCTGAACAGTCGCTGCTGCTTCATCCAATAGATCGATAGCTGAGTCTGGTAAATGACGGCTAGTCAGATAGCGATGAGCCATCTTAACCGCTGTTTCTACAGCTTCGTCTGTGATTTGTACATGGTGGTGTTTCTCATAAGTTGCCTTCAAACCTTGTAAAATAGAGATGCTATCTGCTAGACTTGGCTCCTCAATAGTTACTTTGGCAAATCGACGAGATAGGGCTGCGTCTTTTTCAATATGTTTTTGATATTCTTCCTGGGTGGTTGCCCCTACTGTTCTGAGAGTTCCACGAGCCAAGGCCGGCTTAAGGATATTGGCTGCATCCAAGGTCGAATCAATTCCACTACCTGAACCCATAATTGTATGAAGTTCATCGATAAAGAGGATGACATTGCCGTCTTCTTCGATATCTTTGATGATGTTATTCATGCGTTCTTCAAAGTCTCCGCGGAAACGTGTTCCAGCAACGACATTCATCAAATCAAGTTCGAGGACGCGCATCTTAGCCATTTCGTCTGGTACTTCTCCGCTAGCAATGCGTTGAGCCAAGCCAAGGGCAAGAGCTGTTTTACCAACACCCGCATCTCCAACCAACACCGGATTATTCTTTGTCTTACGGCTCAAAATCTGAATCATACGAGAGATTTCTTGGTCGCGTCCAATAACCGGCTCCAATTTCCCAGAACGAGCTTGATCCGTTAAGTCATGGGTATAATCTTCTAGACCTCCACTTTGAGCCTGAGGCATGCCCATCATATTGGCCATGGAATTTTGCTTATCTGCTACTGTACGATGACGTTGGCGAAGGGCCTTAAGATCATCTCTAGTCCAGCCTGCACGCGCTTCAAGACTACGACGAAGTCCAGCAATCTTGACCTGATCCTTTTTATCTTCGTAAGAAAATCCTGCTTTTTCTAAAATGCGAGTAGCTAAGGCATTGCCATCATGTAAGATAGCATAAAGAACATGCTCTGTTCCCAATACCTTGGCATGAACGACAGAAGATACGTGCTCTGCTTCCAACAACAATACCTTCAAACGGTGTGAAAAAGGCAGCTCCTGATAATGTTCCTTATCGCTATACTTTGTTTCAGTCAGCTCTACAGCAACTTCCTCCAGACGATCAATCTCATATGGAAATTCATTTAAAGTCGCCCCAGCTACACTATAACCATGATTGGCCATAGCAATCAATAGGTGCCATGACTCTAGGTAATCTGCCCCAAAATGACTTGCGACCAGAAAGGCACTTTCTATACATTCTCTCAATGCTTTTGAATATTTCATTTAGTTCTATTTTCCTTTTCTATCTACCTCTTGTAATAACTGCCGGAGCATATTGGCACGTATAAGATTGGCATCATCGCCTAAAACTCGGTCTGTCGCCATTGCTAATAATAGATTCATCTCCTGACGAGTCACTAAATCCTGCTCAAACAAGAGTCTTAAAACATCTTCAAAAACAACCTGGCTAACTTCTTCACCTACTGAATACAACAAATCTCGAAGCATTTCATGGTGGTTGGAAAATTCAATCCGGCCGATACGAATATAGCCCCCACCACCTCGTTTACTCTCAACTAGATAGCCTCTACTTTCTGTAAAACGAGTCTTAATCACATAATTGATCTGACTAGGCACGACTTGAAAGGTATCCGCTAATTGGCTTCGTTGCAATTCAACCATACCTGACTGCTCCAAAATCGCCTTGATATAGGCCTCTATATGGTCTGATGTATTTTTAAATCTCATAGAACGTCACC
Source organism: Streptococcus timonensis (assembly GCF_047460355.1). Lineage (GTDB taxonomy): Bacteria > Bacillota > Bacilli > Lactobacillales > Streptococcaceae > Streptococcus > Streptococcus timonensis_A. Next base: position 37,927 of record NZ_JASHGL010000007.1, read on the forward strand.
TCTTTCTTTGAACCTTGACTATCTTTGACTATTATACCGAATTTTTCGATTTTTTTAAAGAAAAAAGAGAGTAAGTAAAGAATAAACTTCACCCACTCTCTATATTTCTAATTATTTAAGCCTAGTTCCGCTAAGATTTGGCGTTTATAGGCAATTTTTTGAACGTCCTTGTCTTCGGCTTCAGACCAGTCGAGTTTGACTTCAGAAACAATCTGCCCAGGCCTATTTTTCAAGATATAGATACGGTCACTAAGATTGAGGGCTTCCTCGATACTATGCGTAATGATGAGTGTTGTCAGGCCTAGCTGTTTATGAATATCAAGATACCAGGCATGAAGTTCCATCTTAGTCATCTCATCCAAGGCGCTAAAGGCCTCGTCTAGAAGAAAGAGCTTGTGCCCGAAAAGGTAGGTACGGAGTAAAGCAACACGCTGGCGCATCCCACCACTGAGTTCATGAGGGTACTTATCCCTTACAGCCGTCAACTGAAAGGTCGCAAGAATTTCATCTGCTTTGGCAATGGCTTCTGCCTTGTCCACCTTTTGGATCAAGAGAGGCAGGATGATATTACCAAGTACCGTCTTATGTTCCAAGAGCAGATCTTTTTGTAACATATAGCTCACGCGTCCCTTGGGATTTTCTTCACCGTCAAGAATGATTCTCCCAGACTGGACTTCTAAAATCCCTGCAATCAGGTTAAAGAGAGTAGTCTTTCCTACACCACTGGGTCCTAGGATAGAGACCACTTCACCTGAAGTTACCTGTAGGTTAATATCCTCTAAAATCTTTTCATTGTCGTAGGCATAGCTTACGTGTTCTAGTCTAATTTCTGTCATTATTTTACAAATTCGTTGGTAAATCCTTTATCAGTCAAGTCTTCCTTGAGGATTCCATTTTCTTTATCCCATTTGTAGAAGGCATTCCAGCGGTCAGCATCAAACTGTCCCCATTTTTCCTTGTCGCTAGCATATTCTTTTGACAAGTATTTTTGAGATTCGATGACAAAGTCACGTTTATCCTTTAACTCAGGGGCATTCTTGATCAAGATATCAGCCGCTTCTTCTGGGTGCTCCATAGCGTATTGATAACCTTTTTTGATAGCTTGGATGACTTTACGAGCTTCTTCTTTGTTGTCTTTTAGATAGTCGTTGTTTGCGATGATAACTGGTGAGTAGTAGTCAAATTCTTTAACGTAGTCTTTCAAATACATAAAGTTAGCATCTACACCTTGAGATTTAGCAAGGATTCCATCCCAACCATAGTAAATCCAGGCAGCATCAAAAACGCCATTGGCAATCGGTGTGATCGAATTTGAATCGTTGTTTGGTACTTTTTCAACCTTCTCAAAGTCTCCACCTTGAGATTCTACCAAGGTTTTCAACATCGCAAGCTCAGTTGGGTCATTCCAAGTTCCGTATTTCTTGCCAACCAAGTCTTTTGGACTAGTTACATTGTCAGATTTACGTGAGATGATCCCTGATGTATTGTGCTCAACGATCGCTGCAACGGCAGTAATACCTGCTCCTTTTTCCAATTTCTTAGCCATGTAATCTTGGAAATAGATAGCAAATGGCGCCTTACCATTGATCACCAAGTCAGATGAACTTTCTTCTGGTGGCAATTTCAAGTCAACATCCACTCCAGCTTCTTTGAAATACCCTTTTTCTTTGGCTACATAAAGTCCCGTATGGTTGGTATTTGGTGTCCAATCTAGGATAAAGTCAATTTTTTTGAGTTCTGCTTCTTTGTTATCCTTGGAAGCAGTTCCTTGGCCACAAGCCACAAGCACGACAGCTAGAAGAGCTGTTACAATCGCTAAAAACACTTTCCATGTTTTCTTCATTTATATTTCCTCTTTTCTTTTTACAAAACGCTTCTTTTAAGTACGTTTCCATTTAATCACATATTTTTCACTGATATCGACTAGCTTCATACCCAGAAGGCTAATCAGCGATACCAGAATAATAATCGCAAACATAGTATCATACTGAAACAGTTTTTTGGACTGAATCATGTAGACACCAAGTCCTTCAAAGCCTCCCAACCACTCAGATACCACTGTTGTGATAAAAGCGTAGGAGACACTGACTCTCAGACCTGCATAAAAGTAGGGCAGGCTGACCGGGATTTTAAAATGCCACAGGATTTGCCAAGGATTGGCTCGCATCAGACTAAACAAGGTCAGCATATCCTTGTCACAATGCCTAAAACCATCTAGAATACTGACGATAATAGGGAAGGTTGTCGTCAAGATAATCAAGACAATCTTGGGCAAAATCCCATACCCCAGCCATAAAACTAGGATAGGGGCTATGGCAATGGTCGGTATGGTCTGGACAACTACCATCATGGGGTAAATCAGGTCATTGAGCCAGCCCAAACTATCCATAAGAACAGCCATGATACAGGCTATCAAGACACCCAACACTAAACCTAGTAAGGCTACTCTCAAGGTTGCCCAACTATGGTACCAAAGAAATTCTCTGTCACGAACAAAAGACTGGAGAATTTCAAGTGGTGTCGGCAAGATAAACTTTGGTAGGAGTTTTAAGAAACCCGCCACCTGCCAAAAGGATAAGACACCCAAAAATCCTAGCAGACTAATATGCTGTCTCATTATGCTTTTCAAGTTTCTCATCAATGCTTAAAATCTCTCCTACATTTATTTTGACATTAGCAAAAACATTGTCTGCCCCTTGACCAGCTACCTCCAACGCTTCTTTAAGAATACGCATGAGTTCATCAAACTCTCCCTCTAAAACTGTTTCAAAGGGTGTCACCACCATGGTTACTCCTTGAGCTTGCAGATAAGCAATGACCTTATCAATTACAGCTATGCGGTCAATCCCCTGTGATAGGGGCAGGACTTGTAAAGCAATGCTTGCCTTCATTAAAACCTCCTTCTAAGTTACAGTTTTTCTTTGTAAAAAAAAGAAAAACCTCTTTCATATATGAAAAAGGTGCAAAATTAGGCCAAGTATTCGTTCCCTACGCTGGCATTACCCAGATCAGGTGCGGTCGAAGTTTAACACTTCCTCTCAGACTGTACACAGACTCCCATATATTATATGGATATATAATAGCCTAATAATGTCCTAATGTCAAGGTTTCTGCTCATATAAAAAGAGGCGTTCATTCGCCTCTTACTCTAATATTATTTGCATTTCAGCCATTTTATTTACAGCATAGGCGCAAATAACTGTGTCACTTCTTTTATCAACATTTGATACCAAGTAGGATTTATGGTGTCAGAGAAGATTTCTTGAGATTGTTCAAAAATATTTTCAAAATCCTTGTGAATATCTGCTATTGACTCTGTTTTGTACAGTAATACTGCATTTTCATAGTGGTGAACCAAACTACGATAATCTAAGTTAATCGTACCTACAGCCGCAAACCGACCATCAACAATGATTTGTTTACTATGAATAAATCCAGGAGTATATTCGAAAATACGTACCCCAGCTGATAAAAGATCTGGATAAGCACCTCTTGTTACAAGCTGAATGAGCTTCTTATCTGGTATATAGGGAGTAACTATTCGTACATCTACACCACGCATAGCTGCATTTTTAATATCTTCCGTCAAATCATAATCAATGATTAGGTACGGAGTAGTGATATAGACGAAATCCGTTGCCTGATTAATCAAGTTTTGATAAACTATTTTCCCTACCTTAGATTTATAGATTGGCTTTGGTCCGCTTCCATAAGGAATGCATAAACCGGGAGATGAAACGGCTTGACACTCTATACGATATTGGTCAAAATTACTAATATCTCCACCGTTAATATACCAGTTCATAAGAAATAGTCTTGTAAAAGCTTGAACAGCCGGACCATCTATCCTAATACCGCTATCTTTCCAATAACCAAAGCGTTCAATATGATTGATGTATTCATCAGCTAGATTGATTCCCCCAGTATAAGCAATCTGTCCATCAATCACCAAGATTTTACGGTGATCACGGTTATTATAAGTTACTGTCATTCGAGGAATTACTTTGTTAAACTTATGAGTCTCAATCCCTTTAGATCTCAAATTTACTGTATAATCTCCTGGCAATGTAACCATACAGCCAATATCATCGTAGAGCATCTTGATTTCAACGCCTTGAGCAGCCTTTTCTTCAAGAATCTCACGTATGCTGCCCCACATCACCCCTTCATCAACTATGTAGTACTCGAGAAAAATAAACTTTTCTGCACTTCTTAAGTCCTCTAACATTTGCTGCCACATATCTTCGCCAGAAGAAAAAAACTTAGAAGCAGTTTGGTCATAGACCTCTGAGTTACTATCCATGCTCAGCAAAGATTTTATAATACCATAAGCGGACTTATCCCGGTCTTCTAACTGGTGATGGAGGTTATTACCAGTATCCTCATGAAATGCGATAGCATTTAACTCCTGAAGCTGTTTCAGTTCCTTTTTTGATAATCTTCTCTCACCAAACATGATATAAAGCAGTGGACCAAATACCGGAAAAAAAGCAACTAAAAGCCAGGTAACCTTGCTCTCTGGTGACATATTCCGATTGACAATCGATAAGATTGTCGCCACACTTATCAAAACAACAAGAATAATCCAAACATAGGGTACTATCTGACTTAAGAATAAAAACAGACCAAAAATCAGAATTAATTCCATCAGTATGATTGTAATGCTAAAACCATACTTTGACATCAATAATCGAAATTTCCTAAAACCCATAACTTACACTCATTAACAACATAATCTCTCATTTATTATTTTTAAAAACAACTATTAATTACTAGTATACCTTAGTTAAGGTAAAGATAGCAACTATTTTCTAGAAATTAAGAATTTTAAAAAAGAAAAAAATGAAAATAAAAAAAGACCTTCTTGGTCTACTTAATAAGCAATATCAATCGGGAAGACAGGATTCGAACCTGCGACACCTTGGTCCCAAACCAAGTACTCTACCAAGCTGAGCTACTTCCCGAAGTAAATAAAAAAATGCACCCTAGAGGAGTCGAACCTCTAACCGCCT
>NZ_JASHGL010000008.1:0-39574 GCF_047460355.1 Streptococcus timonensis
CAGTAAGAGCCCTGAGAGATGATCAGGTAGATAGGTTAGAAGTGGAAGTGTGGCGACACATGTAGCGGACTAATACTAATAGCTCGAGGACTTATCCAAAGTAACTGAGAATACGAAGCGTGATTAGATTTTAAGTGAAATTTGAAAGATATTCAATTTTGAGTATGTATGACTCAAAGTTAAGTGACGATAGCCTAGGAGATACACCTGTTCCCATGCCGAACACAGTAGTTAAGCCCTAGAACGCCGGAAGTAGTTGGGGGTTGCCCCCTGTGAGATATGGAAGTCGCTTAGCTTTTATCCGCCATAGCTCAGTTGGTAGTAGCGCATGACTGTTAATCATGATGTCGTAGGTTCGAGTCCTACTGGCGGAGTTCTTAAACGTTCTAAGGAACGTTTTTTTGTTTCTTCAGTATACGTATAAATTTTTTTATGAACCTTTTTTTATCTATTCTTACTTCTTTCGTTTATTTGAAGTTCGTTTAGCTTGAAATTTTTATTATATAGGATTAATTATCTTTTTAATTAGCCTTTCTGATAGACTAGTTTTATCAATAAGAAAGGTTTTTTATATGCTTCAAAAGTATTATGATCATTGTTTTATTTTTCTCAAACAGATTGAAGGGGAATATGCGTTACTTTTTCAGTCTAATGATGATTGGGAATCGTTTCATTTAAAATTCTTACTTTATTATTTAGTTCGTTTTAGGATAAAGAATGAGAAGGATTTTCTCCTCTGTCATTTTAGAGCAGCGTACCGGATCTATCTTAATTATCTATTAGGGCAAAATTTAAATTATTCATTTTAATAAAATTTCATTTCATTTATTACGAACAATAATAATTAATTTATAAAAAATATTTAGATTATGCTATTTTTTTGTATTTTTTTAAATCAAAAGTAAACGAATTCCCTAATCTTTTCTAGTGTTAATTCTTGATAAAATAGGCTTTTTTTCTTATAATAAATTGTAAGATATTATTGTGGGTGAGAGTCCCACCATGTATATGAGAAAGGACGAGCCTTTTGGCTCAGACGAAAATTTATTATGACTTCAGTTGTTGTTGTAGGTACCCAATGGGGTGATGAAGGTAAGGGAAAAATTACAGATTTTCTTTCAGCTAATGCGGAAGTGATTGCTCGTTACCAAGGCGGAGATAATGCAGGTCACACAATTGTTATTGATGGAAAGAAATTTAAATTGCACTTGATTCCTTCAGGTATCTTCTTCCCAGAAAAAATCTCTGTTATTGGTAATGGGATGGTTGTCAACCCTAAATCTCTTGTGAAAGAATTGTCTTATTTGCATGAAGAAGGTGTTACAACAGATAATCTTAGAATTTCTGATCGTGCGCATGTTATTTTGCCTTATCACATTGAGTTAGACCGTCTTCAAGAAGAAGCTAAGGGTGATAACAAGATTGGGACGACAATTAAAGGAATTGGTCCAGCCTATATGGACAAGGCAGCTCGTGTTGGAATTCGTATTGCGGATCTTTTGGATAAAGAAATCTTCCGTGAACGTTTAGAACGTAATCTTGCTGAGAAAAATCGTCAATTTGTAAAATTGTATGATAGTGAACCTATTTCAATTGATGATATTTTTGAAGAATACTATGAGTATGGCCAACAAATCAAGCAATATGTGACTGATACTTCTGTTATCTTGAACGACGCGCTTGATAATGGTAAACGGGTTCTCTTTGAGGGTGCACAAGGTGTCATGTTGGATATTGACCAAGGTACTTATCCATTTGTTACTTCATCAAACCCAGTGGCTGGTGGTGTGACAATTGGTTCTGGAGTAGGTCCAAGCAAGATTGACAAAGTTGTCGGTGTATGTAAGGCTTATACAAGTCGTGTAGGTGATGGTCCTTTCCCAACTGAGCTATTTGATGAAGTTGGTGATCGTATTCGTGAAGTGGGGCATGAGTATGGAACAACCACTGGTCGTCCGCGTCGTGTAGGTTGGTTTGACTCAGTTGTTATGCGCCATAGCCGCCGTGTTTCTGGTATCACAAATCTCTCTTTGAACTCTATCGATGTTTTGAGTGGTTTGGATACTGTTAAAATCTGTGTTGCCTATGATCTTGACGGTCAACGTATTGATTACTACCCAGCTAGTCTCGAACAATTGAAACGTTGTAAACCAATCTACGAAGAATTGCCTGGCTGGTCTGAAGATATCACTGGAGTACGTAATTTGGAAGACCTTCCTGAAAATGCACGTAACTATGTTCGCCGTGTTAGCGAATTGGTGGGTGTTCGTATCTCAACATTCTCAGTAGGTCCTGGTCGTGAACAGACAAATATTTTAGAAAGTGTTTGGTCATAGGAGATTTTTTAAGATTTGTTTAAGACAGTTTGGATATACTATAGACAGTTACAAGAAGACCTCCTAACTTGTTGTAACAAATATCCTAAACTTTTCTTTTTCATAATAATCTCCCTATAAAGTCACCGCATTCGGTGGCTTTTTTTGTTCTAAGAAACATGTTATAATTGTAGAGTTGATAGCTAGGAAAGAGAGAAGAAATGGATTACACGCTTGAAGAAAAAGAAGCCTTTATGAGAGAAGCCTTGAAGGAGGCAGAGATTGCTTTAGAGAATGATGAAATCCCGATTGGTTGTGTCATTGTTAAGGATGGAGAAATCATTGGTCGAGGCCATAATGCTCGTGAGGAGTTGCAACGAGCAGTCATGCATGCAGAAATCATGGCCATTGAGAATGCTAATCTGCGTGAAGAGAGTTGGCGTTTGCTCGATTGTACCCTTTTTGTGACCATTGAGCCTTGCGTTATGTGTAGTGGGGCAATTGGGCTAGCTCGCATCCCCAAGATGGTCTATGGGGCTAAGAATCAGAAATTTGGTGCAGCTGGAAGTTTGTACGATATTTTGACAGATGAGCGTCTCAATCATCGTGTAGAGGTTGAAACGGGGATTTTAGAGGATGAGTGCGCAGGGATTATGCAGGACTTTTTCCGAAATCGACGGAAAAAATAATTTCTCTTTAAAAATAGAGGAGAATGTGGTATAATAAATAGTGGAGCAACAGTTCTGCGTGAAGCGGGTCAGGGGAGGAATCCAGCAGCCCTAAGCGAGTGTGAATTGTGTGCTCTTTTTCGTGCTTTTTTCGAATAAATAAGATAAAATAGCCTAGAATAAATGATTAAAAAGAGGAATAATATGAAAATTCGTGGTTTTGAATTAGTTTCTAGTTTTACAGATGAAAATTTGCTACCAAAGCGTGAGACAGCGCATGCAGCTGGTTACGACTTAAAGGTGGCAGAACGCACGGTCATTGCACCAGGAGAAATCGTCCTCGTTCCAACTGGGGTAAAGGCTTATATGCAACCAACAGAGGTACTCTATCTCTATGATCGTTCTTCAAACCCTCGTAAGAAGGGGCTAGTCTTGATCAACTCTGTGGGTGTTATTGATGGAGACTACTATGGCAATCCAGGAAATGAAGGACATATATTTGCACAGATGAAAAACATCACAGATCAAGAAGTTGTTCTTGAAGTTGGGGAACGTGTAGTCCAGGCTGTTTTTGCTCCTTTCTTAATTGCAGATGGAGATGAGGCGGATGGCGTACGGACCGGTGGATTTGGGTCAACAGGGCACTAAGATGAAGATTATCTTTGTCCGTCATGGGGAGCCAGATTATAGTATGCTTGATAAACTTGAAAATCCGCAACTCTATAGTGGTTTTGGTCGTGATTTAGCACCATTGACAGGAAAAGGTCGCAGTCTGGCAAAAGAAGTTGCTAAAATCGCATGTTTTGAAAAGGCAGAGATTATTATTTCATCGTCTGTAACGAGGGCTTTAGAAACAGCACATTATATAGCAGTTGAAACAGGATTGGACTTATTTGTGGAGCCGTTTTTTCATGAGTGGCGTCCAGACTTAGATGGCACTAACTCTGATTTAACTAGTGTATTGGTAGCTCATGAATATTATCTAAAACATCAAGGAGGTTTATCTGAATATTCTCCTTATCGCTATGAAACTGATCTAGAGATGCGTCATCGTTTTTTAAGTGCTTTGGAAAAATATAAAAATTATAAAACTATTATCATTGTAACTCACGGAATGCTCATGCGCCAGTTTGTACCAAATGAGAAGATTAATTTTTGCCAAGTGATTGAATGTGAGATAGAGATATAGAAAGAGGTTTATTATCGCAAAGAAAAAGGCGACATTTGTGTGTCAAAATTGTGAATATAATTCCCCCAAGTATTTAGGGCGCTGTCCAAACTGTGGGTCTTGGTCTTCTTTTGTTGAGGAGGTTGAGGTTGCAGAGGTCAAGAATGCGCGTGTGTCCTTGACGGGGGAGAAAAGACAGAAAGAAGAAATTTGCGACCGGCTTGCTGCTTGTATCTTCTCGTATCTTTGAAAAGCGTCGGGCTTCTTGCTTTACTAATCTAGATTTAAAAGATTTTTTAGAGGAAAACGGTGCTAAAAGCATAGAGTTTATAGGGGTAGATGGCAATGGCTGTGTTAAGGCTTCCGTTTTGGCAGCTACCAAGGAGAATTAATAGTTTTATGGGGATCTTAATATGAAAATTATTTTTATCCGTCACGGGGAGCCAAATTACCGTGAGTTAGAGGAGCGTTCCTATACTGGATTCGGGATAGACTTGGCACCCTTATCTGAGAAAGGAAGACAACAAGTTCAGGAACTTTGCAAAAATCCTTTGTTTGGCTCAGCTGATATCCTGGTGTCTTCTGCAGTGACGCGAGCTTTAGAAACGGCTTTTTATGTATCCTGTGCTACTGGCCTTCCTTTGAGGGTAGAGCCATTATTGCATGAATGGCAGGTTTATGAAACAGGTATAGAGAACTTTGAAACAGCTAGATGTCTGTTTTTAGAAAACAAGGGGGAGTTGCTCCCAAATTCTCCTGTTCAATATGAGACAGCTGTAGAGATGAAGTCTCGTTTTCTAGAATGCATGGCTAAGTATCGGGAACATCAAACTGTGGTAGTTGTAGCCCATCGCATGCTCATGCGCCAGTTTGTGCCAAATGAGAAGATTGATTTTTGCCAAGTGATTGAATGTGAGATAGAGATTTAGAAAGAGGTTTATCATCGCAAAGAAAAAGGCGACATTTGTATGTCAAAATTGTGGATATAATTCCCCTAAATATCTGGGACGATGTCCTAACTGTGGGTCTTGGTCTTCCTTTATAGAAGAGGTTGAGGTTGCCGAGGTCAAGAATGCGCGTGTGTCCTTGACAGGTGAGAAAACCAAGCCTATGAAATTGGCTGAAGTAACATCTATCAATGTTAATCGAACCAAGACTGAGATGGAGGAATTCAACCGTGTACTCGGTGGGGGTGTGGTACCAGGGAGTCTCGTCCTAATTGGTGGAGATCCAGGTATTGGAAAATCAACCCTTCTCTTACAAGTATCAACCCAGCTGTCTCAAGTAGGAACAGTCCTCTATGTCAGCGGAGAAGAGTCTGCCCAGCAGATCAAACTCCGTGCAGAGCGCTTGGGGGATATCGATAGCGAGTTTTATCTCTATGCTGAAACCAATATGCAAAGTGTTCGTGCAGAGATAGAGAGAATTCAGCCAGATTTTCTCATCATCGACTCCATCCAAACCATTATGTCTCCTGAGATTTCAGGGGTTCAAGGCTCTGTTTCTCAAGTGCGGGAAGTAACTGCAGAGCTCATGCAGCTGGCTAAGACCAATAACATCGCCATCTTTATAGTCGGTCATGTGACCAAGGAAGGAACTTTGGCGGGCCCTCGAATGTTGGAACATATGGTGGATACGGTACTTTACTTTGAAGGGGAACGCCACCATACCTTCCGTATCTTGAGAGCAGTTAAAAATCGTTTTGGTTCGACCAATGAGATTGGGATTTTTGAGATGCAGTCAGGTGGTTTGGTTGAGGTTCTCAATCCAAGTGAGGTATTTCTGGAAGAACGCTTGGATGGAGCCACTGGTTCGTCAATCGTTGTGACTATGGAAGGGACACGTCCAATTCTTGCGGAAGTGCAGGCATTGGTGACGCCGACCATGTTTGGAAATGCCAAGCGTACGACGACAGGGCTTGATTTCAATCGTGCTAGCTTGATTATGGCTGTTTTAGAAAAACGGGCAGGCTTGCTCCTTCAAAATCAGGACGCCTATCTCAAATCAGCTGGTGGTGTCAAATTAGATGAACCTGCTATTGACCTGGCTGTTGCAGTTGCTATTGCTTCTAGTTACAAGGACAAGCCAACCAATCCCCAGGAATGTTTTGTAGGAGAGTTGGGTTTGACGGGAGAGATTCGGCGCGTAAATCGTATCGAGCAACGCATTAATGAGGCTGCTAAGCTTGGATTTACAAAAATCTATGTGCCAAAAAATTCTTTGACTGGCATTAAACCGCCTAAGGAAATTCAGGTGATTGGGGTAACGACTATTCAGGAAGTCTTGAAAAAGGTATTCTCTTAATAGTTATGGTCAGTTTTAGATGACTAATTATTTTATTGCTAACATTTATTAAAAGTAAGGAGGAATTTCTGATGAAATTTTCTATGGATAGTCACATGCAGTTTCCTTTGGTAGAGTTGTCGCTCAATCAGGGAGAAACAGTCTTTATTCAGCGCGGTAGCATGGTCTACCATACACCTAATGTAAGTCTCAATACCCAGCTTAATGCAAGCGGTTCTGGTTTGGGACGTTTTGTCAAAGCTGTAGGGCGTTCAATGGTTTCTGGTGAAAGTACCTTTATCACTCAAGCTGTTGCAGAGTCTGACAACGGAAACCTTGCTTTAGCACCAGATACTCCTGGTCAAGTGATTGCTCTTGAGCTAGGCGAAAAGCAGTACCGATTAAATGATGGAGCCTTTTTAGCTCTTGATGGTACAGCTTTCTATACAATGGAGCGCCAGTCTATTGGGAAAGCCCTGTTCGGAGGACAAGGCGGTCTCTTTGTGATGACAACCCAAGGTCAGGGAACTCTTTTGGCCAATGCTTTTGGATCTATTAAGAAAATTGAGCTTCAAAATCAAGAAATAACCATTGACAATGCCCACGTGGTGGCTTGGAGTCAATCTCTGGACTATGATATCCACTTAGAAAATGGCTTCTGGCAGTCTATAGGTACGGGTGAAGGAGTGGTGAATACCTTCCGAGGTACTGGTGAAGTCTATGTACAAAGTCTCAATCTTCAGAGCTTTGCTGGTTCACTCAATAAGTATATCCAAAAAGGATCATAAACATAAAACTAGGACAGAAGTCCAAGCTAGAAGCTGGATGTCTCTGTCCTAGTTTTCTATATAAATACTGAAAGCTGACAAACGAGGTAAAAGATGGTAAGATAGGAGATAAATAATTTGGTGTTCAAATTATCTGGCGGACTAGAAAGTGAGTTGTCATGTCCTATTTTGAAAATTTTTTAAAAGCCAATCAAGCTTATGTAGAACTACATGGAGATTTGCACTTATCCATTAAACCCAAGACAAAGGTTGCAATCGTAACTTGTATGGATTCACGTTTGCACGTTGCGCCAGCTCTAGGGTTAGCTCTTGGAGATGCCCATATTTTACGGAATGCGGGTGGTCGAGTGACTGAGGATATGATTCGTTCACTTGTAATTTCCCAACAACAAATGGGGACAAGAGAAATTGTGGTGCTCCATCATACAGACTGCGGTGCTCAAACATTTCAAAATAAAGATTTTCAAGAACATTTAAAAAGAGAGTTGGGAGTAGATGTATCTGACCAAGACTTTTTACCTTTTCAAGATATTGATGAAAGTGTTCGTGAAGATATGAAATTACTTCAGGAGTCTCCTCTCATTCCAGATGACGTGATTATTTCGGGCGCTGTTTATGATGTAGACACAGGTAGTATGAGGCAAATACTATAATATTATGAACACAAGATAGACATATATATCCTTGTGTTATTTTTTATTGAAAAATAGTGGAAAAAGCGCTACAATGGTAGGTGGATAATATTGTGAAAAAACACAAGTGATACAAAAATACCGGAGGAAATCATGTCTTTTTCTGATTTAAAGCTTTTTGCCCTTTCTTCAAATAAAGAATTAGCAAAGCGCGTGGCGCAAGAGATTGGGATAGAATTGGGGAAATCAAGTGTTCGCCAATTTTCAGATGGGGAAATTCAGGTCAATATAGAAGAGTCTATACGTGGTAAGCATGTCTATATTTTGCAATCGACAAGCTCACCTGTTAACGACAACTTACTTGAGATTCTGATTATGGTAGATGCTTTAAAACGTGCTAGTGCAGAATCAGTTAACGTTGTGATGCCTTATTATGGTTATGCACGTCAGGATAGAAAGGCAAGAGCGCGTGAGCCAATCACTTCAAAACTTGTAGCCAATATGCTAGAAGTGGCTGGAGTTGATCGTTTACTAACTATTGACTTACACGCGGCACAGATTCAAGGATTCTTTGATATTCCTGTGGATCATTTGATGGGTGCTCCTTTGATTGCGGACTACTTTGAGCGTCGTGGCATGGTTGGATCAGGCTACGTGGTGGTTAGTCCAGACCACGGTGGTGTAACACGTGCCCGTAAGTTGGCGGAATTTTTGAAAACACCAATTGCCATTATTGATAAACGTCGAAGTGTAGATAAGATGAATACCAGTGAAGTGATGAACATCATCGGTAAGGTAGAAGGCAAGACTTGTATCTTGATTGATGACATGATTGATACAGCTGGTACAATCTGTCATGCTGCTGATGCTTTGGCTGAAGCAGGAGCAGTTGAGGTGTATGCAAGCTGTACACACCCTGTACTTTCAGGACCAGCTATGGATAATATCCAGAAATCAGCTATTAAGAAATTGATTGTTTTGGATACCATCTACTTACCAGAAGAGCGTTTGATTGATAAGATTGAGCAAATTTCTATTGCTCACCTCCTTGGAGATGCAATTATTCGTATCCATGAAAAACGTCCTCTTTCTCCCTTGTTTAACATTGAGAAAAAGATTTAATTCATTCGTTAAATAAAACAAAACTCCTAACAAAGTGATAGACCTTGTTGGGAGTTTTTCTTAATTAGATCAGAAAAATGTGAAAATTTCACTAATTGTTCGTTTTTTAGTCTATTTTTTTCCTTAATCTTTCTAGAATAGTGCTTATTTTTTTAGAATATAATAAATTTCACTCGTTTTTTACCAGAAATTTTAAAAAAATTTAAGAAAAAACTTGACAACTCTAATATATGTGATATACTTTAGGGTAGTAAGGATTATCCTTATAATTAAATTTTAAAATTAAAGAGGAGATAAAACAATGAAGAAAGTTTTATTATCATCAGTAGTAGCTCTTGCAGTATTCTCAGCAGCAGCTCCAGCTTTTGCACAAGGAGAAAATTCATCTTCTTCTAACCAATTGATCCAAAAGAAATATGTTTCTTGGCGTGATGCGGCAGATGAAGCTCAAAAACAAATTGAGATTCATGCAGCTGATATCCAAGCAGAAGCAGCAGCAAAAGTAGCAAAAACTTCTGTTGCTTCTAACCTAAAAGCAGCTAAGGATGCATTGGCAAACTTCTCAGCTTCTTCATCTGATGCAAAAATCGTTGATGGAAAACCTGTTTATGGCCCAACAGTAGATAAAGACTACAAAGGTACTAACCCACAAGAATCTGATGTTCACTTCCAAGGTGGGAACAGCCAAAATGTAGCTGCAGCACGTGAACAATTGCAAGCAAATGTTGATGCTGCTCAAAAAGCTTATGATAAAGCTTTGAGTGCAGAAGTTACTGCTTTAACAAATGCATACCGTGCACATTATGAGAAAGTTTATATTGCAGCTGCGAAAAGACAAGGTAACTACTACGATGAAACAGGTGTAGAAGCTAACCGTACAAATGAACAACGTATCGCTGATGATAAAGTAGCACAAGGTAAAGCTGCATCTGCTGATCAAGCAGCAGCACACCAAGCAGCAACTAAACCAGCAGATGGTAAACCAGCTGCTAAAGACCAAGCTAAAAAAGCAGACGATGCGGCTAAAAAAGCTGGTGTAGATGCTAAAGCAGGTCAAAAAGCTCTTCCAAAAACACACGCTGCTAAATAATTTTATTTAAAAAGTAGCCAATCACTGAAACTTGGTTTCAGTGATTTTTTTGGTAAAAAAGAGGGAGGAAAAGATGAGTAGACGTTCTACGACAAAGAAATCACCTATTGGTAAAATAATTGCTTCTATAGTTGCAGTGGCTATCGTTGCTTTGGGAGGCTTCTTTATCTATAAAAGCTTCCTAGCTCCGACAGAAGATAAACAAAATGATGTTAAGGTCACCCAGGAAGCTCCAAAGCAAACCTATACTGCTGGTCAAGAAGAAAAAGAATATCTCGCTAATAAATTTAAAGGCCTGCTTGCAACAAACTCTGAAACAGTTGGTTATGTGTATATTCCTGGCACACAGTTGGATGAACCAGTCGTTCAAACAACGGATAATGAGACTTATTTAGATAAGCGTTTTGATGGCGTTAACGAACCTCTAATGGGGGCAGTCTTTATGGACGCTGATAACAAGAAGGACTTTAGCGATCGATTGACTTGGCTATTTGGCCATGCTCGTGGTAGTAAAGTGGCTGACCACCGTATGTTTAAAGATGTGAACTATTATAGTCGACAAGAATATTTTGATGAACATCCTTATGTGGTTATTGAAACTCCAGAGAGAAAGTATTACTATGAAGCTGTTGCCATGATCATTGTTCCAGAAGAGACAGCTTTTTACCGTACAAGTTTTGATGATGATGCAGATTTTGAAAAACAGCTAAGTATTATTTATGATACTGCAGAGGTTAAGAAACCAAATGTCAAGGTATCAGCTAAGGATAAATATCTTGTTCTTTCTACTTGTCGTGAAGAAGATGACACGATTCGTGCCAATCTCTACCTTCGACAAATTCCTGACTCAGAGATGAGTGACTTTGTCAAACAACATGGTGAAGAACTTAAATATAAACCAACAAGAGAATAATCTTTAAATGAAATTTTTATGAATCCTCCTAAAGTTAAATGAAATAGTTTAATTTTAAGAGGATTTTTTGATTTTTTTCAGAGCAAAATTATGCAAACCCTTTCAAAATATGCTATACTGATGAAAAAGGAGGTTTTGCATGAGCGAACTATTTAAAAACCCTAGTGATGGCGTAGTGCGTCAGTATTTAACAACTAGCAAAACAATAGCTGTAGTAGGTCTGTCGGATCGTGAGGAAACCACTAGTAATCGTGTATCCAAGGAGATGCAGTCTCGAGGATATAGAATCATTCCAGTCAATCCGAAATTAGCAGGCCAGGAAATTCTTGGAGAAAAGGCTTATGCAAGTCTTGCTGATATTCCTTTTCATGTTGATATTGTGGATGTCTTCCGTCGCAGCGAGTTTTTACCAGATGTTGCCCGTGACTTTCTACAAGCAGATGCACAGATTTTCTGGGCTCAACTTGGTCTTGAAAATCAAGAGGCAGAAGAAATTCTCCGAGCTGGCGGATGTGAAGATATTGTGATGAATCGTTGTATTAAGAAAGAACATACACGATTGATTCTAGAACAATAAAAAAGTAGCCTTCTGGCTACTTTTTTATTAGAAAATACCAATGAGCGCCTGCATACCGAGACTAGTTAGGATAATAGCAATCCAACAGAGGGCTCCCAGAAGAATGGCCTGTCCACTGGATTTGATCAATCCAATGAGATTAGTTTTGAGGCCGATGGCACTCATGGCCATAACGATAAGGAATTTAGATAGTTGCTTGAGTGGGGCAAAGAAGTTACTTGGGACACCTAAGGCACTCATTAGTGTGGTTAGGAGAGATGCTAGGATAAAGTATAGGATAAAGAGAGGGAAGACTTTTTTAAGTTGAAAGCGATGCTGATTGTCTTCTTGTCGACTCTGCCAGTAAGAGAGGAAGAGGGTAATAGGAATGATGGCGAGGGTACGTGTTAGTTTGACAATAGTGGCAGACTCAAGAGTGTTTGTATTGTAAAGACTGTCCCAGGCGCTAGCTGTGGCTGTTACAGAGGAAGTATCGTTGACCGCAGTACCCGCAAAGAGAGCAAAACCCTCGTTGGAGAGATGAAGCCAAGAACCTAGAGTTGGAAAGATAAGAGCTGCCAAGACATTGAAGAAAAAGATAACGGAAATAGCTTGGGCCACTTCTTTTTCCTTGGCGTGAATAACAGGGGCTGTTGCAGCAATGGCAGAACCACCACAGATAGAAGAACCTACTCCAATCAAGGTGGCCAGTTTTGTATCGAGTGCAAAAAATCTCTGGAAAAGGTAGGCAACAATCAAGGAAATAGCAATGGTTGAGAGAATGACAGGTAGTGAGGATTGTCCAACTGCCAGGACTTGAGATATATTGAGCCCAAAGCCCAGTAAGATGACTGCGTATTGGAGCAATTTCTTAGAACTAAAGGTTAAACCTGCATCCAGTTGTTTGTAGTTAGAGAGAAAGGGATGGAGAAACATACCGATAAAGATGGCAAAGACAGGTGCTCCTACGACAGGCAGGAAATTACCAAGGTACCATGAGATAATCGATATGACAAGGCAGACTAAAAGTCCTGCTTTGTTTTTTGATAAGAATGACATAAAAACCTCCTAGAATAAGCACTTCTTATTATAGACTTGTCTAGAAAAAAAGTAAAATAGAAAGCAAGGAAGGGTGTCAATCAGGGAATTTTGCGGTCAGGGCGCTTTTATAGTATAATAGTACTATGTTCTTTAAGCAAGGAGGGTTTCTATGGACTTAACCAAGCGCTTTAACAAACAATTAGATAAGATTCAAGTGTCCTTGATTCGTCAGTTTGACCAGGCCATTTCAGAGATTCCCGGAGTCTTGAGATTGACCTTGGGGGAACCAGACTTTACAACGCCAGACCATGTGAAGGAGGCAGCAAAGCGAGCCATTGACCAGAACCAATCCTATTATACAGGTATGAGTGGTTTATTGACCTTGCGCCAAGCTGCGAGTGATTTTGTAAAAGAGAAATATCAGCTGGACTATAATCCAGAGAATGAAATCTTGGTCACAATTGGTGCGACAGAGGCTCTATCAGCTACTCTGACAGCTATTTTGGAGGAAGGAGACAAGGTTCTCTTGCCAGCTCCTGCCTATCCTGGCTATGAGCCAATAGTTAATCTAGTTGGTGCAGAGATTGTCGAGATTGATACGACTGAGAATGGTTTTGTCTTAACTCCAGAAATGTTAGAGAAAGCCATTCTAGAACAGGGG
Source organism: Streptococcus timonensis (assembly GCF_047460355.1). GTDB lineage: Bacteria > Bacillota > Bacilli > Lactobacillales > Streptococcaceae > Streptococcus > Streptococcus timonensis_A. The sequence continues at coordinate 13,238 of NZ_JASHGL010000008.1, forward strand.
GACAAGCTCAAGGCAGTTATTCTCAACTATCCAGCCAACCCTACAGGAATTACTTATAGTCGCGAGCAATTAGAAGCCTTGGCAGCTGTTTTACGCAAGTATGAGATTTTCGTAGTCTGTGATGAAGTCTACTCAGAATTGACCTATACAGGGGAAAATCATGTATCTTTGGGAACTATATTGAGAGATCAGGCAATTATCATTAACGGTCTTTCTAAATCCCATGCCATGACAGGTTGGCGTTTAGGCTTTATCTTTGCACCAGCAAACTTTATAGCCCAGTTGATTAAGAGTCACCAGTATTTGGTAACCGCTGCAAACACCATGGCGCAACATGCTGCAGTAGAAGCCTTAACAGCTGGTAAAGATGATGCAGAACCCATGAAGAAGGAATATATCCAACGGCGGGACTACATTATTGAGAAGATGACTGACCTTGGTTTTGAGATTATCAAACCAGATGGGGCTTTTTATATCTTTGCTAAGATTCCGGCAGGCTATAATCAAGATTCCTTTGCTTTTCTGAAGGATTTTGCCCAGAAGAAGGCTGTTGCTTTTATTCCTGGTGCTGCCTTTGGACAGTATGGAGAAGGCTATGTTCGCCTATCTTATGCAGCTAGCATGGGAACCATCAGAGAAGCTATGAAACGACTTGAGGAGTACATGAGAGAAGCATGATTCAATCGATTACGAGTCAGGGTTTAGTACTTTACAATCGAAATTTTCGAGAGGATGATAAGCTTGTTAAAATCTTTACAGAACAGGCAGGGAAGCGCATGTTTTTTGTCAAACACGCCGGCCAATCCAAACTAGCTCCTGTCATTCAACCTTTAGTTTTAGCCCATTTTCTCCTAAAAGTCAATGATGATGGACTTAGTTATATAGAAGATTATCATGAGGTGAAGACTTTTCCGAAAATCAATAGTGACCTCTTTGTGATGGCCTATGCGACTTACGTTGCAGCCTTGGCAGATGCGAGTTTGCAGGATAATCAACAGGATGCTCCCTTATTTGCTTTTTTGCAAAAGACTTTAGAGCTGATGGAAGAGGGTCTGGATTATCAAGTTTTGACCAATATTTTTGAAATTCAAATATTGACACGTTTTGGAATCAGTCTCAACTTTAATGAGTGTACCTTTTGTCATCGTGTGGGGCAAGCCTTTGACTTTTCCTTCAAATATGGCGCTTGCTTATGTCCAGAGCATTACCATGAGGACGAGAAACGATGTCATCTAAATCCCAATATTCCTTATCTGCTCAATCAATTTCAGGCTATTGATTTTGACACTCTAGAGACTATTTCTCTTAAGTCAGAAATCAAGCAAGAATTGCGTAAGTTTATGGACCAGATTTACGAAGAGTATGTTGGAATTCACCTAAAATCAAAGAAGTTTATTGATTCCCTAGCAGATTGGGGACAACTACTGAAAGAGGAAAACAAATGAAAAAAATCGCAGTAGATGCAATGGGTGGTGATTACGCACCACAAGCTATTGTAGAGGGAGTTAATCAAGCCCTTGCTGACTTTTCAGATATTGAGATTCAACTTTACGGAGACGAAAGTAAAATCAAGCAATATCTAACGGCCGCAGAGCGTGTCAGCATTATCCATACAGATGAAAAAATAAATTCTGATGATGAGCCTACAAAAGCTATCCGTAAAAAGAAAAATGCCAGCATGATATTGGCGGCTAAGGCTGTCAAAGATGGAGAGGCAGATGCTGTCCTTTCTGCAGGAAATACAGGTGCCTTGTTGGCAGCAGGATTCTTCATAGTTGGTCGTATCAAAAATATTGATCGACCTGGATTGATGTCAACATTGCCAACTATAGATGGAAAAGGCTTTGATATGCTTGACCTTGGTGCCAATGCAGAAAATACAGCCCATCACCTTCATCAATATGCCATCCTAGGCTCCTTCTATGCTAAAAATGTTCGTGGAATTGACAAACCTCGTGTAGGTTTACTTAATAACGGGACAGAGAGCAGTAAGGGAGACCCACTTCGTAAGGAAACTTATGACTTATTGCTAGCTGATGAAAGCTTAAACTTTATCGGTAATGTGGAAGCGCGTGATTTGATGGACGGAGTTGCTGATGTAGTCGTAACAGATGGTTTCACGGGAAACGCTGTGCTCAAAGCTATTGAAGGGACTGCTATGGGTATCATGGGCTTGCTCAAAAATGCTATAGCAGGTGGGGGGCTTAGAGCTAAGTTAGGTGCCCTCCTTCTTAAGGATAATCTCAGAGGTTTGAAAAAACAACTCAACTATTCAGATGTTGGAGGAGCAGTTTTGTTTGGTGTCAAGGCACCGGTTGTTAAGACTCATGGCTCAAGTGATGCCAAGGCTGTGTATAGCACAATACGCCAGATTCGTACCATGCTAGAAACAGACGTAGTTGCTCAAACTGCGCGTGAATTTTCAGAGGAATAAGGAGAATAATATATGACAGAACAAGCAATTTTTGACCGTATCGTAACCATTATCCAAGAGCGTCAAGGAGACGATTTTGTAGTAACAGAAAATCTAAGCCTCAAAGACGATTTGGATGCTGACTCTGTAGATTTGATGGAATTTGTCCTAACAATTGAGGATGAATTTGGAATTGAAATCAGTGATGAAGAAATTGACAACCTCCAGAGTGTGGCTGATGTATTAAAAACTATTAAAGAGAAAATTTAGAAAAAATCAACATGCTAGTCATGTTGATTTTTTGTTTGCAAAAAAGTGAGAAATTTTTATCAAAGTTTGCGAATAGAGATATGAGAAAGAAAAAGGAGGATCGTTTATGTATGTGACAGGACTTTATCCCTGGTTGATTAAGTGGTTTTTGAAATAAATAATGTTTTTATTTATTTTAAATTATTTTTCGAATAGATAAGTAAGAAGAAAAGAAGGGAGACTGCGCGATGTATTTACCAATCTTATGGCCATGGTTTATTAAATTGTATTTTAAATAACATTTACTTGTTCATTGTAAAATGATTTCTCGAATAGAAAAGTGAGAAGAAAGGAAAGGAGAACAGGGATGATTATTTCAGTCATTTATCCAACCTGGCTATATAAATGGTTTAAAGGCTAGGTTTTACAATCAAAAATTATAAAAATAAAGGAGAAAAATATGGCAAACTTTGACAAAATGGAACAAAACTTTGTAGCTCTCACAGAAGAAGAGCTGATGAATGTGGATGGGGGGATTATCCCTGTAGCAGTGGCAGCTAGTATTATTGCTGGTTCAGCATTTGCAGGTTTAAGTGCAGGTGTAGCTATTGGAATTAGTCGAAACAAGAGATAATGAGGAAATCAATGAATTTTTCAAACGAATTTGCGGCTATAATTATATCAGCCTCAGGAATAGTGGGCTTATTAGTTGGAGTAGCTATTGGATTAGCTAGTATTATTTAAAAAGGAGTATATCATGCAAAATTTGAATCAATTTGAAATCGTAGAGCAAAATGAATTAGAGCAAGTACAAGGTGGAGTAGGTTTATTGATTGTTATCGGAGGCTCATTACTTGCTGCAGGTGTAACTGGTGTAGCTGGTTATTGGTTATCTCGTACATTTGGCTAATATACTTAAAGGAGTAGATGGAATATGAAAAAACTGAATAAAAAATTTGCTATTATGACAGAGGAAGACTTGGCTGTAACTAAGGGAGGTTTCATTGTTACTACTTCTACAGCAGTAGCTTGGGGTGTTTTAGGAGTCGTTACCTATATGTATGGGCGTCATTTGGGAAGTAGACGTTAATTTAAAAATTTGTGGCAAATCGTAAAAGGAAATCAATTATGAATCGCAACACTGATCTCAATACATTGTTACCTAAACTAGCCACTATAGTTCCTTTAGTAGCAATAGGTCTCAATCTCGTGCTTCATGTAATTCGTACAGGTTCTTTATTATCCTTTGATTAGAAATGGTATTTAGTTGGATTGATTGCCTCAGGCTATTTTGGGATTTTTTGCAAGGATTTGTCAAAACATAATCCAAACTATAAATGATGAATCTGAATGAAAAGGATTTTGTGTGTGAATGGCGGAAAAACTCTGTCATTCTTGTCAGATAAATAGGAGTCTGCTATGAAAAAATTTTTATTGGGATTTGCTGAGGGATATTTTATCGTGTCAGTCATTATCTACATTGTAACGTATTTGATTTTGAAAAAACCGATCAATACCTTGTTTTATCCAGAAATCTATCCGATTCTACTTGGTCTGTTTTATGTAGGATATAAGTACAAAACAAAAGAAAGTAAGATTGGGAATTGATGGAACATCAGATTGGGGTTTGAGATGAAAGTCGTTCAAGTGTTACAAAAAGCTTGGCTAGAGTTTACTGTATGCTGCAGTTCGATGGTTTATATCATTGTTAGAATAGTCGCTGATGTAAACAAAATAAATCTATCTACATGGTTTGAATATTTTGACATACCTACAATTTCACTATTCTTGATGGCATTTATTTTACTTTATAGAAGTAAAGAAAAATATGATAAAGATTGATTAAATGTATCTGGACTTTGTGGCTCCAGTATCAGGGAAATCTTGGGAAATGTTGGATTATTAAACGCTGCCGTAAAAATTTTTAACATAGGCTACAAATTCGGTTCAGAAACAGAAATATAATTTTCGTGCTATATTCCTTTTGAAATCATATTTTTAGTAGGCAGGACTTTTGTTCTGCCTCTTTTTGGTATTTTTAGGATAATATTTGGCACTAAAAGGTGCTGTTGGAGTGTGGATATTGTTTTTTTAGAAATAATTTCCTTCTTTCCATTTTATTTAGCTAAAATAATCTTACAAAGTTATTTAAGAGATTATTAGGAAAAAGGAGAAACTTATGAAGTTTAGGAAAAGGCACTACCGTCCCCAAGTGGATCAGATGGACTGTGGTGTAGCTGCATTGGCCATGGTTTTTGGCTACTATGGTAGCTATTATTCACTAGCCCATCTGCGAGAGTTAGCCAAGACGACCATGGATGGGACGACAGCTTTGGGACTGGTCAAGGTTGCGGAAGAGATTGGCTTTGAGACGCGGGCTATCAGGGCGGATATGACACTCTTTGATATGCCAGACTTGACCTTTCCTTTTGTGGCACATGTACTCAAGGAAGGTAAATTGCTTCACTATTATGTGGTGACTGGTCAGGATAAGAAGACGATCCACATCGCTGATCCAGATCCTAGTGTCAAGCTGACTAAGATTTCTCGTGAGCGCTTTGCAGAGGAGTGGACAGGCATCAGCCTCTTTATGGCACCTAGTCCAGACTATAAGCCACATAAGGATGAAAAGAAGGGACTTTTTTCGTTTATTCCCATTTTGGTGAAACAGCGTGGCTTGATTACCAATATCATCCTAGCGACATTCTTAGTAACCTTGATTAATATTGTTGGGTCTTACTATCTCCAGTCTATTATCGATACTTATGTTCCTGACCAGATGCGTTCGACCTTGGGGATGGTTTCGCTAGGATTGGTTATTGTTTATATCCTCCAGCAAATCTTGTCCTATGCTCAAGAGTATCTCTTGCTTGTCCTAGGACAACGCCTGTCTATTGATGTGATTTTGTCTTATATCAAGCATGTTTTTCATCTTCCGATGTCCTTTTTTGCAACACGGCGGACAGGGGAAATTGTATCACGTTTCACAGATGCCAATAGTATTATTGATGCGCTGGCTTCGACCATTCTTTCAATATTTTTGGACTTATCGAGCATCTTAATCATCTCAATCGTGCTTTTTTCCCAAAACACCAATCTATTTTTCATTAGTTTACTAGCGCTTCCCATCTATACAGCGATTATCTTTGCTTTTATGAAGCCTTTTGAAAAGATGAATCGTGAGACCATGGAAGCTAATGCAGTCCTGTCATCTTCTATTATCGAGGATATTAATGGTATTGAGACCATTAAGTCCTTGACTAGTGAAAGTTTACGCTACCAAAAGATAGACAAGGAATTTGTGGATTATTTGAAAAAATCCTTTATCTACAGTCGAGCAGAAAGCCTGCAGAGAGCTCTGAAAAAGTTAGCCCAGCTCTTGCTCAATGTCGGTGTTCTCTGGATGGGGGCTCTTCTCGTCATGGAAGGCAAGATGAGCTTGGGCCAACTAATTACTTATAATACTCTCCTGGTATACTTTACCAATCCTCTGGAAAATATCATTAATCTACAAACCAAGCTTCAGACAGCGCAAGTTGCCAACAATCGTCTTAATGAGGTTTATCTGGTAGCATCCGAGTTTGAGGAAAAGAAAACAGTTACGGATTTGAGTCTGATGAAAGGCGAAATGACTTTCAAAGATGTTCACTATAAGTATGGCTATGGTCGAGATGTCTTATCAGATATTAATCTGACTATCCCACAAGGTTCTAAGATGGCTTTTGTAGGGATTTCAGGATCGGGTAAGACGACACTGGCCAAGATGATGGTCAATTTTTATGAACCTAGTCAGGGAGAGATTAGCTTGGGTGGTGTCAATCTCAATCAGCTTGATAAAAAGACCTTGCGCCAGTATATCAATTATCTACCGCAGCAACCCTATGTCTTTAATGGGACGATTCTAGAAAATCTTCTTCTAGGAGCCAAGGAGGGGACAACTCAGGAGGACATCCTGCGAGCGGTGGAATTGGCTGAAATACGGGAAGATATCGAGCGGATGCCCCTAAACTACCAGACAGAGTTGACTTCGGATGGGGCAGGGATCTCAGGTGGACAACGTCAGAGAATCGCCTTGGCGCGTGCTCTCCTGACAGATGCGCCTGTCTTGATACTGGATGAGGCAACTAGCAGTCTGGATATTTTGACAGAGAAGCGGATTGTGGATAATCTCATGGCCCTAGATAAGACCTTGATATTTATCGCCCACCGCTTGACCATTGCTGAGCGGGCAGAGAAAGTCCTTGTTTTAGATAAGGGTAAGATTGTCGAGGAAGGAAATCATGTGGACTTGCTTGTACAAGATGGTTTCTATGCCCATTTGGTCAATAGCTAGAAAGGAGCAGATATGCAATCAGAATTTTTAGAAAGTGCAGAGTTTTACAATCGTCGCTATCATAATTTTTCTAGTTACGTGATTCTGCCAAGTTTTATCCTCTTGCTATTTTTACTAGTCTTTTCAATCTTTGCACAAAAAGAAGTGAGTTTATCAGCTGGCGCTACAATTGAACCAGCCCGCATCATTGCAAGCATTCAATCGACCAGTAACAATAAGATTATAAACAATCATTTGGTCGAAAATAAACTTGTTAAACAAGGAGATCTTCTCATCCAATACCAAGAGGGAGCAGAAGCGATTCAGGCGGAGAATGTTAGCAATCAGTTAGAAATGCTGAAGGATCAGAAGGTTCAGCTGGAGTATTTGCAGGCAAGCCTTCAAGCAGGAAGTGACCAATTTCCAAAAGCAGATAAGTTTGGTTATCAGGAAATGTTTCGGGATTATCTCAACCAAACTAGTAACCTTAGGAGTAATGTTTTGCAACAAAATGCTAATATTTCTTCTCAGAATGCCGCAGCTAGTCAAACTCAAGTTGAGCTTGGAAATCTAATTGGAGAAACCCAGTCTAAAATCAAAGATTATCAAAAGGCTAAGTCTGCTATTCAAACGGATGAACAGCTAGAGAGCACGAATCTTGGTTATGGCATTTACCAGTCATATCAGGTAACCAAAGAGCAGATGCCAGAATCAAAGCAAACAGCTATTTCCCAAGTAGACGCTCAGATAGCTCAGTTGGAGTCTGTTCTTGCCAACTATCGCGTCCAGTACGCAGGATCGGGTGTCCAGCAGGCCTATTCAACTGGATTGGGAAGTCAAATAGAGTCGCTCAAATCCCAGCAATTAGCTAAGGTTGGACAAGAATTAAGTCTTTTAGAGCAGAAAATCCTTGAAGCAGAATCAGGTAAAAAGGCCCAAGTTGCCTTGCTAGACAAAGGACAAATCAAGGCTTCTGAAGACGGCATAGTTCATCTCAATCCAGAAGTTAGTCAATCTAGCATGGTAGCAGAGGGAACAGTTTTAGCACAACTCTATCCTGTTCTAGAGAGGGAAGGGAAGGTCAAACTAACTGCTTATATCAGCTCCAAGGAGGTCGCTCATGTCAAAATTGGTCATGAAGTACGGTTTACAACTGTAAATGACGCTCATAAGCAGGTTGTTTTAAGATCGAAGATTACAAGTATCGATACGAATGCAACTAAGACAGAAAAGGGGAATTTCTTTAAGCTGGAAGCAGAAACTGACCTGAATAGTGAGAATGCAGAAAAGATTCGTTATGGTCTTGAAGGGCGGATGACCATGATTACTGGTAAGAAAAGTTTCCTACGTTTTTATCTTGATTACCTTTTAAAGCAAGAATAAGTTTTTATTTTGATATTATCGCTAAAAATCGCAAATATTATTTCTATTTGTGATTTTTCTTTACCTTTACGGAATATTTCAGAACATCGTTCGCCTAAATGTTTGATTTTTAGTGTATGTTGTGTTAGAATGATGTAAAGTAATGCGAAAGGCGAACAAGAAAATGTCCAGTAAACTTATTTATACGGGAAAAGCTAAAGATATCTATACTACAGAAGACGAAAATGTGATTAAGTCGGTCTACAAGGACCAGGCCACTATGCTGAATGGGGCTCGCAAAGAGACCATAGAGGGGAAAGGTGTGCTGAATAATCAGATTTCGTCTCTTATTTTTGAAAAATTGAATGCAGCTGGTGTGGCGACACACTTTATCGAGCGTATTTCTGACACAGAACAACTCAATAAGAAGGTGACCATCATTCCTTTGGAGGTTGTTCTTCGTAACGTGACTGCAGGTTCTTTCTCAAAACGTTTTGGAGTTGAAGAAGGTTTGGACTTAGAAACTCCAATCGTTGAATTTTACTACAAGAACGATGATTTGGATGATCCATTTATCAATGATGAGCATGTGAAGTTCTTGGATATTGCCAATGATGAACAAATCGCTTATATCAAGGAAGAAACGCGTCGTATCAATGAATTGTTGAAAGATTGGTTTGCACAAATTGGTCTTCGGTTGATTGACTTCAAATTGGAATTTGGCTTTGATAAGGATGGCAAGATTATCTTGGCAGACGAATTCTCACCAGACAACTGCCGTCTTTGGGATGCGGAAGGGCACCATATGGACAAGGATGTTTTCCGTAGAGATCTGGGCAGTTTAACGGATGTATATAAGGTTGTGCTGGAGAAATTACAAGGATTGAAGTAAAGTTTTACTTGCTCTTCACTACAATCTTTAAGTAGAAATAGATAAAGGAACTAAAATGGATAAACGTATTTTCGTTGAGAAAAAAGCTGATTTTCGTGTGAAATCTGACTCTTTAGTAAAAGAATTACAGCATAATCTTCAGTTGAAAACCTTGAAGGAGCTTCGGATTGTTCAGGTTTACGATGTCTTTGATTTGGCAGAGGACTTGTTTGCGCGTGCGGAAAAACACATCTTCTCTGAGCAAGTGACCGATACTGTTTTGGATGAAGCTGAAGTGAAGGCTGATCTTGAGAAGGTTGCTTTCTTTGCTATCGAAAGTTTGCCTGGTCAATTTGACCAACGTGCGGCATCTTCACAGGAAGCTTTGCTGTTGTTGGGTAGTTCAAATGATGTAACAGTGAATACAGCGCAACTTTACTTGGTTAACAAGGATATTGATGCGAATGAGTTGGAAGCTGTCAAAAATTACCTTTTGAACCCAGTGGACTCTCGTTTCAAAGATATCACTCTTGGCATTGCGAAACAGGATTTCTCTGAGTCTGATAAGACCATTCCAAACTTGGATTTCTTTGAAACTTATAAGGCAGAAGATTTTGCACAGTATAAGGCCGAGCAAGGATTAGCCATGGAAGTGGATGACCTTCTCTTCATTCAAGATTACTTCAAATCCATTGAACGTGTACCAACTGAGACTGAGCTTAAGGTCTTGGATACTTACTGGTCTGACCACTGTCGTCACACAACTTTCGAGACGGAGTTGAAGAATATCGACTTCTCAGCTTCTAAATTCCAAAAACAATTGCAAGCTACTTATGACAAGTATATTGCCATGCGTGATGAGTTGGGACGTAGCGAAAAACCTCAAACCTTGATGGATATGGCGACTATTTTTGGCCGTTATGAGCGTGCCAATGGTCGTTTGGACGACATGGAAGTGTCTGATGAAATCAATGCCTGCTCAGTTGAAATTGAAGTGGATGTCAATGGTGTCAAAGAGCCATGGCTTCTCATGTTCAAAAACGAAACTCACAACCACCCAACGGAAATCGAACCATTTGGTGGAGCGGCTACTTGTATCGGTGGGGCCATTCGTGACCCATTGTCAGGTCGTTCATACGTTTACCAAGCTATGCGTATCTCGGGTGCTGGTGATATTACAGCTCCGATTTCAGAAACTCGCGCTGGTAAATTGCCACAACAAGTGATTTCTAAAACAGCGGCTCACGGTTATTCTTCATATGGTAACCAAATTGGTCTGGCAACAACTTATGTTCGTGAATACTTCCACCCAGGTTTCGTTGCTAAGCGTATGGAGCTAGGTGCCGTTGTCGGTGCAGCCCCCAAGGGAAATGTTGTCCGTGAAAAACCTGAAGCTGGCGACGCTATTATCCTCCTCGGTGGTAAGACTGGACGTGACGGTGTCGGTGGTGCGACAGGTTCTTCTAAAGTTCAAACGGTTGAATCTGTTGAAACAGCTGGTGCTGAGGTTCAAAAAGGGAATGCCATCGAAGAACGGAAGATTCAACGTCTTTTCCGTAATGGGGAAGTGACCCGTCTGATCAAGAAATCAAATGACTTTGGTGCTGGTGGGGTTTGTGTAGCTATCGGTGAATTAGCAGATGGTCTTGAAATTGATCTAGACAAAGTGCCTCTTAAATATCAAGGCTTGAATGGTACAGAAATTGCTATATCTGAATCTCAAGAACGGATGGCCGTGGTAGTTCGTCCAGAAGATGTAGATGCCTTCATAGCAGAATGTAATAAAGAAAACATTGATGCTGTTGTAGTTGCAACAGTAACTGAAAAACCAAATCTCGTCATGCACTGGAATGGCGAAACAATCGTTGATTTGGAACGTCGTTTCCTTGATACAAACGGTGTACGTGTAGTTGTGGATGCTAAGGTAGTGGACAAGGATGTCAAACTGCCAGAAGAGCGTAAGACAAGTGCTGAAACTCTTGAAGCGGATACCCTTGCAGTCCTATCTGACCTCAATCATACCAGTCAAAAAGGTTTACAGACGATATTTGACTGTTCTGTTGGACGTTCGACTGTCAACCACCCGCTTGGTGGTCGTTATCAACTGACACCAACTGAGGCTTCTGTGCAGAAATTGCCAGTCCAACATGGTGTGACGCATACGGCTTCTGTCATGGCACAAGGGTTCAACCCTTATGTAGCCGAATGGTCTCCGTATCATGGAGCTGCCTATGCGGTCGTCGAAGCAACTGCTCGTTTGGTTGCTGCTGGTGCAAACTGGTCTAAGGCTCGTTTCTCTTATCAAGAATACTTCGAGCGTATGGATAAACAAGCAGATCGTTTTGGTCAACCAGTGGCTGCTCTCCTTGGATCAATCGAAGCACAAATCCAGCTTGGTTTGCCATCTATCGGTGGTAAGGACTCTATGTCTGGTACCTTTGAAGAATTGACAGTACCACCAACCTTGGTTGCCTTTGGGGTGACAACAGCAGATAGCCGTAAGGTTCTTTCTCCAGAATTTAAAGCTGCTGGTGAAAATATCTATTACATCCCAGGTCAAGCTTTGGCCCAAGAAATTGATTTTGATCTAATCAAGTCTAACTTTGCTCAGTTTGAAGCTATTCAAGCAACCCACAAAGTGACAGCAGCATCTGCTGTCAAATATGGAGGTGTCCTTGAAGCTCTTGCACTTGCAACATTTGGGAACCATATCGGTGCCACTGTTCAATTGGTTGACCTTGACACCAGCTTGACAGCCCAATTAGGCGGATTCATCTTCACATCTCCTGAAGAAATTACAGGTGTAGAGAAGATCGGTCAAACAGTTGGAGACTTTACAGTGGTTGTCAACGGTGTAAGGCTTGATGGACATAAACTTGACAGTGCCTTCCAAGGTAAATTGGAAGAAGTTTACCCGACAGAATTTGAACAGGCTACTGAACTAGAAGAAGTACCTGCAGTGGCATCAGATGTTGTGATTAAAGCCAAAGAAACAGTTGAGACACCAGTGGTTTACATTCCGGTGTTCCCAGGTACCAACTCGGAGCATGACTCCGCTAAGGCCTTTGAAAAAGAAGGGGCCAAAGTCAACTTGGTACCATTTGTCACATTGAATGAAGAAGCGATTGTCAAGTCTGTCGATACCATGGTTGACAATATCGAAAAAGCTAACATTCTCTTCTTTGCAGGTGGCTTCTCAGCGGCCGACGAACCCGATGGATCAGCTAAATTTATCGTTAACATCTTGCTCAATGAAAAAGTACGTGCAGCCATTGACAATTTTATCGAAGGCGGTGGTTTGATCATCGGTATCTGTAACGGATTCCAAGCCCTCGTCAAATCAGGTCTTCTTCCATACGGAAACTTTGAAGATGCAAGTAGCACGAGTCCAACCCTCTTCTACAATGATGCCAACCAACACGTGGCTAAGATGGTGGAAACACGGATTGCTAATACGAACTCACCATGGCTTGCTGGCGTGAAAGTTGGTGACATCCATGCCATCCCAGTATCACACGGTGAAGGTAAGTTTGTCGTGACAGCTGAAGAATTTGCGGAACTCCGTGACAATGGTCAAATCTTTAGCCAATACGTTGACTTCGAAGGCAAACCAAGCATGGATTCACAATACAATCCTAACGGTTCTATCAATGCGATTGAAGGTATCACAAGTAAGAACGGTCAAATCATCGGTAAGATGGGACACTCAGAACGTTTCGAAGACGGTCTCTTCCAAAATATTCCAGGGAATAAAGACCAATATCTCTTTGCATCAGCGGTTAAATACTTTACTGGGAAATGAGATTTGCAGATTTTCAAATAGATAGTATCAGTAAGGTAAAAGTCATGTAGTTCTAGTTCGTGATGATTGCAAAGGATTTATTTTGCGAGTGAAACGAGCTTCTGCCGTATCATTCCGCTCTAGTATCGTTAAGGAATGATACACAAATAAAAATTAGGTATATAAAATGACATACGAAGTAAAATCTCTTAATGAAGAATGTGGTGTTTTTGGTATCTGGGGTCACCCAGACGCCGCCAAATTGACCTATTTTGGACTCCATAGTCTTCAGCACCGTGGTCAGGAGGGGGCAGGAATCCTCTCCAATGACCAAGGGAAATTGAAGCGTCATCGTGATATGGGGCTTTTATCAGAAGTCTTCAAAAATCCTGCGAATTTGGATAAATTGACAGGAACTGGAGCGATTGGGCACGTGCGTTATGCGACTGCGGGAGAAGCTTCTGTAGACAATATCCAACCGTTCCTCTTCCGCTTTCATGATATGCAGTTTGGTTTGGCTCATAATGGGAATCTGACCAATGCAGAATCGCTCAAGCAAGAATTGGAACAAAGAGGAGCGATTTTCAGCTCAACCTCTGACTCTGAAATCTTGGCTCACCTTATTCGCCGTAGCCACAATCCAAACCTGATGGGTAAAATCAAGGAAGCACTCAGTCTTGTTAAAGGTGGTTTTGCTTATCTCTTGATGTTTGAAGATAAGTTAATTGCAGCGCTGGATCCAAATGGCTTCCGTCCTCTATCAATCGGGAAAATGGCTAATGGAGCAGTAGTGGTTTCATCTGAAACCTGTGCCTTTGAAGTCATCGGTGCTGAGTGGATTCGCGACGTAAAACCAGGCGAGATTGTCATTATTGATGACAATGGTATCCAGTATGACAGCTATACAAACGATACTCAGTTGGCTATCTGTTCCATGGAGTATATCTACTTCGCACGTCCTGACTCCAATATCCACGGAGTCAATGTCCATACGGCTCGTAAGAGAATGGGAGCTCAACTGGCACGTGAGTTCAAGTATGAAGCTGATATCGTAGTCGGGGTGCCAAACTCCTCTCTCAGCGCAGCTATGGGCTTTGCCGAAGAATCAGGTCTGCCAAATGAAATGGGGCTCATCAAGAACCAATATACGCAACGGACCTTTATCCAGCCGACTCAAGAATTACGCGAGCAAGGGGTTCGGATGAAGTTATCTGCTGTTTCTGGTGTTGTAAAAGGCAAACGTGTGGTTATGATTGATGACTCTATCGTGCGAGGAACAACATCTCGTCGTATTGTCCAACTCTTGAAAGAAGCGGGGGCATCAGAAGTGCACGTTGCCATTGGTAGTCCTGCTCTTGCCTATCCATGTTTTTACGGGATTGATATCCAGACACGTCAGGAGCTGATTGCGGCCAATCATACGGTCGAAGAGACTCGCCAAATCATTGGTGCGGATAGCTTGACCTATCTTTCGATTGATGGCTTGATTGATTCTATCGGCATCGAAACAGATGCGCCAAATGGCGGTCTCTGTGTGGCTTACTTTGATGGGAAATATCCAACTCCTCTCTATGACTATGAAGAAGAATATCGTAGAAGCTTAGAAGAAAAAACGAGTTTTTACAAATAAAATTTCCCATTGAAGGAAAGGAAAAGGAAAAAACAAATGACAAATAAAAATGCTTACGCGCCACGTCTCACTACTGACTAAAAGCTAAAGCATTTGTCAGTAGACGCTTTCTCCTATGGGACCAAAGCTAGAGACCTGACTGGTAATTTTAGATAAAATGATGGTTTATCCTCTGCGAAAATCAAATTCAAATTGCGTCAGCGTAGCCTTGCCGTACTTAAGTACAGTCTGTGGCTAGCTTCCTAATTTGCTCTTTGATTTTCATTGAGCATTATCTAAAAATACGTCGCAGTCTTTCTCAAAAAAAGAAAAGGAATGAATAAAATGACAAATAAGAATGCTTATGCGCAGTCTGGTGTGGATGTTGAAGCGGGTTATGAAGTTGTTGAACGTATCAAAAAACACGTGGCACGTACAGAGCGTGCTGGTGTTATGGGAGCTCTTGGCGGTTTTGGTGGCATGTTCGACCTTTCAAAAACAGGTGTTAAAGAGCCAGTTTTGATTTCAGGAACTGACGGTGTTGGAACCAAGCTCATGCTTGCTATCAAGTACGACAAACACGATACTATCGGTCAAGACTGTGTGGCTATGTGTGTCAATGATATCATCGCTGCAGGTGCGGAGCCTCTTTACTTCCTTGACTATGTAGCGACTGGCAAGAATGAACCAGCTAAACTAGAACAAGTGGTTGCTGGTGTGGCAGAAGGTTGTGTGCAGGCTGGTGCTGCCCTCATCGGTGGGGAAACGGCTGAAATGCCTGGGATGTACGGCGAAGATGACTACGACTTAGCTGGTTTTGCAGTCGGTGTGGCTGAGAAATCTCAAATAATTGACGGCTCAAAAGTAGCTGAAGGTGATGTTCTTCTCGGTCTTGCTTCAAGTGGTATTCACTCCAATGGTTACTCACTCGTTCGTCGTGTCTTTGCCGACTACACAGGCGAAGAAGTCTTGCCAGAATTGGAAGGAAAGAAACTCAAAGATGTTCTTCTCGAACCAACTCGTATCTATGTCAAGGCTGTTTTACCACTCATTAAGGAAGAGTTGGTCAACGGGATTGCCCACATCACGGGTGGTGGCTTTATCGAAAATGTCCCTCGAATGTTTGCAGAAAACTTAGCTGCAGAGATTGAGGAAGACAAAGTGCCAATTTTACCAATCTTTAAAGCCCTTGAAAAATATGGCCAAATCAAACATGAAGAAATGTTTGAAATCTTCAACATGGGTATTGGTCTCATGCTTGCGGTAAAACCAGAAAATGTGGAGCGTGTCAAGGAACTTCTCGACGAGCCTGTCTATGAAATCGGTCGGATTGTCAAGAAGACAGATGCAAGTGTGGTGATAAAATAATGGCTAAAAAAATTGCTGTTTTTGCTTCTGGAAATGGTTCAAACTTTCAGGTCATTGCAGAGCAATTTCCAGTTGAATTTGTCTTTTCAGATCACCGGGATGCCTATGTACTTGAGCGTGCAGAAAAGCTTGGGGTTCCTTCCTATGCTTTTGAGCTCAAGGAATTTACTAGCAAGATTGATTATGAGAAGGCTCTTGTTGACCTTTTAGATCAGCATGAGATTGACTTGGTGTGTCTCGCAGGTTACATGAAAATCGTTGGGCCAACCTTGCTAGCGGCTTATGAAGGCCGTATCATCAATATTCACCCAGCTTATCTGCCAGAATTTCCAGGTGCTCATGGTATTGAAGATGCTTGGAATGCAGGTGTGGACCAGTCTGGCGTGACTATTCACTGGGTGGACTCTGGTGTTGATACCGGCAAGGTCATCAAACAGGTCCGTGTGCCAAGGCATGAAGGGGATACCCTTGATACTTTCGAGACTCGCATCCACGAAACAGAGTACAAGCTCTATCCAGAAGTTTTGGATGAGCTAGGGGTGGAGAGGAAGTAGAAAATGAAAGTAAGGTATTGGGGTAAAAATGGGAAACTAGCTTTTCTCTTATCGCTTTTTATAGCCTTTTTGTCAGTTGTGTTTACCTGGGGTTTTTTTGATGACTCCATCAAAACACACGATAGTGGTTGGATGGCTATGAGAGGCAATAGCTACATCGCCATTAATTATATTGATCCTAAGCCAATCAAAACAGATGTTGATGGGACCAACCTTTATATAGCTGGCTATTACCTATCAGACCAGTTGACCAACTATTTTGTTCTACAGGCGGACCCAAATAAAGATGAGACCAAGTCTCTCTTGGTCAATGCTGATAAATTGCAGCAAAGTCCTCAGAGGGTTTTTGGGAGTAGAAATGGTTCCAAGCCCAATCCGACTATCCAAGAGGTTGTCAAGGAAGTTAGCCAGTCCAGTGATTTAGATAAGGAAATCCGTCTCTATTTTGAAGATGATTATTTTTCAATCACAGATTTAGAAAATCAATTCCAAAGTCTGATGATTGCAGTTGGTGTAGCTCTTCTGATTTATTTAGTCTTTGCTGCGGCTCCAAATATCTATATTTTCATCCATCGCCGTCAGGCAAAACGCCAAGCCAAAGAATTTTTCGAGCTCTATCCTGAGTTGATGGGGCAAATCCAGAGTCTAGAGTCTGGAGCTTCTTATGTGGACCGCAAGGCAGGGGTAGCCATTTATAGAGACCATTTGGTTTCATTTGGTCAGAGCTTTGGTTTTATTGACTTGCGTAAGGCTAAGAAAATCGTAATTGCCAACTCAACTAAATATTACTCAGCTAATCCAATTGCACTGCTAGTTGTCTTTCTATCACGTTCGTCCAGCCTAGTAGCTCTAGGAGCTAAGGGGAAACATAAGCAGACGGTAGAAGTCAATCATCGGATTAACAAACAAGATACAAGTTATGACTTTGTCCAAGGGATTCAGGCATACTCTGACGATATCGATATTAGTTTTCAATAATGAATAAACAGAAAAAGGGAAATTTATGACTAAATGGAAAGAATGGCTATTGCTCATCTTACTTGCAATCTGCCTGCGCTTGGCTGTTAATCTTGTCTTGCCGGATTTTCCTAATGAAGGTAAGTTTGTAATAACAGTACTGGTTGGGATAGGGGTCATCCTAATGGTCGCCAGACTAGGCAAAAAGAAACAGTAGGCTATTTGACCTTGGTTGTCAATCCACTTAAAAAATGAAAAGAGAAATGAATATGACTAAACGAGCACTTATTTCGGTCTCAGACAAAGCGGGCATTGTTGAATTTGCCAAAGAACTTAAAAAACTTGGTTGGGATATCATCTCAACAGGTGGTACCAAAGTTGCCCTTGATAATGCCGGTGTTGATACCATTGCTATCGATGATGTGACTGGTTTCCCAGAAATGATGGACGGTCGTGTCAAGACCCTCCACCCAAATATCCATGGCGGTCTCCTAGCTCGTCGCGACTTGGATAGCCACTTGGAAGCGGCTAAGGACAACAAGATTGAGCTCATTGACCTTGTGGTGGTCAACCTTTACCCATTCAAGGAAACCATTCTCAAACCAGACGTGACTTATGCGGATGCTGTTGAAAACATCGATATTGGTGGTCCATCTATGCTTCGTTCAGCAGCGAAAAATCACGCCAGCGTGACCGTTGTTGTAGACCCTGCTGACTATGCTGTTGTTCTTGACGAATTGGCAGCTAATGGCGAAACAAGCTATGAAACTCGCCAACGTTTGGCGGCTAAGGTTTTCCGTCACACAGCGGCTTATGACGCCTTGATTGCAGAATATTTCACAGCTCAAGTCGGAGAAAGCAAGCCAGAAAAACTGACCTTGACTTATGACCTTAAACAAGCTATGCGTTACGGTGAAAACCCTCAACAAGACGCAGACTTCTACCAAAAAGCCTTGCCGACTGACTACTCGATTGCTTCAGCTAAACAACTCAACGGTAAAGAATTGTCCTTTAACAATATTCGCGATGCAGACGCTGCTATCCGTATTATTCGCGATTTCAAAGAACGTCCAACGGTTGTAGCTCTCAAACATATGAACCCATGTGGGATTGGTCAAGCTGATGATATCGAGACTGCTTGGGACTACGCTTATGAGTCTGACCCAGTTTCTATCTTTGGTGGAATTGTCGTTCTCAACCGTGAGGTGGATGCTGCGACAGCTGAGAAGATGCACGGCGTTTTCCTTGAAATCATCATCGCACCAAGCTATACAGATGAAGCGCTAGCTATTTTGACCAACAAAAAGAAAAACTTGCGCATTCTTGCCTTGCCATTTGACGCACAAGATGCTAGTGAAGTGGAAGCAGAATACACAGGTGTTGTCGGTGGACTCCTCGTTCAAAATCAAGACGTGGTCAAGGAAAGCCCAGCTGACTGGCAAGTGGTAACCAAACGCCAACCAACTGAGACAGAAGTGACTGCTCTTGAGTTTGCTTGGAAAGCTATCAAGTATGTCAAATCAAATGGTATCATCGTGACTAACGACCACATGACACTTGGTGTTGGTCCTGGTCAAACCAACCGCGTGGCTTCCGTCCGTATTGCCATTGACCAAGCTAAAGACCGCCTTGACGGTGCTGTCCTTGCTTCGGATGCCTTCTTCCCATTTGCGGATAACGTGGAAGAAATCGCCAAAGCAGGAATCAAGGCCATCATCCAGCCAGGAGGCTCAGTACGTGACCAAGAGTCTATCGAAGCTGCTGATAAATACGGCTTGACCATGGTCTTCACAGGTGTGAGACATTTTAGACATTAAGAAAATAAAAGGGAAGAAAACAGTTTCTTTCCTTTTTTTGCTTTAAAAGCGAAACGAAACAAGATTAAAACGAACGTTTATGTTATAATGTTAGTAAATAATTCGCAAAAGAGGTTGAGAAATGAAACTGCTTGTTGTCGGTTCGGGTGGTCGTGAGCATGCGATTGCTAAAAAGTTACTTGAGTCAAGAGAAGTTGAAAAAGTCTTTGTAGCTCCTGGGAATGA
Source organism: Streptococcus timonensis (assembly GCF_047460355.1). Taxonomy (GTDB): domain Bacteria; phylum Bacillota; class Bacilli; order Lactobacillales; family Streptococcaceae; genus Streptococcus; species Streptococcus timonensis_A. The sequence goes on from NZ_JASHGL010000008.1 coordinate 32,756, forward strand.
CGGGATGAGTCTGGATGGTCTGGAATTGGTAAATATCTCGATTTCCGAACATTCTAAATTGATTGACTTCGCAAAGACTAACGATATTGCTTGGACCTTTATCGGTCCAGATGATGCCCTTGCTGCTGGTATCGTGGATGATTTTAACCAAGCTGGGCTTAAGGCCTTTGGTCCGACAAGATTGGCAGCAGAGCTGGAGTGGTCTAAGGACTTTGCTAAGGAAATCATGGTCAAGTACGGCGTTCCGACAGCAGCCTATGGCACATTTTCTGATTTTGAGGAAGCCAAGGCCTATATCGAAGAAAAAGGCGCTCCAATTGTCGTCAAGGCAGACGGTTTGGCCCTTGGGAAAGGTGTTGTCGTTGCGGAGACAGTTGAGCAAGCAGTCGAAGCTGCTCACGAGATGCTTTTGGACAATAAATTCGGGGACTCAGGTGCGCGTGTGGTTATCGAGGAGTTTCTTGCAGGAGAGGAATTTTCACTTTTTGCCTTTGTCAATGGTGACAAGTTCTACATCATGCCAACAGCTCAGGACCACAAACGTGCTTATGATGGCGACAAGGGGCCCAACACTGGTGGGATGGGTGCCTATGCGCCAGTTCCTCACTTGCCACAAAGTGTGGTTAACACAGCGGTTGACACCATTGTCAAACCAGTCCTCGAAGGGATGATTAAAGAAGGTCGTCCGTATCTTGGTGTACTTTATGCCGGTCTTATCTTGACAGCAGATGGACCCAAAGTCATCGAGTTCAACGCTCGCTTTGGAGATCCTGAAACGCAAATCATCTTGCCTCGCTTGACATCAGATTTTGCACAAAATATCACGGACATTTTAGATGGTAAAGAGCCGAACATCAGCTGGCTAGATAAGGGTGTGACACTGGGTGTGGTTGTAGCTTCAAATGGCTACCCACTCGCTTATGAGAAAGGTGTCAAGCTTCCTACCAAGACAGAAGGCGACATCATCACTTACTATGCCGGAGCTAAATTCGCTGAAAATGGGCAAGACCTTCTCTCAAACGGAGGCCGTGTTTACATGCTGGTCACCACAGTAGACACCGTTAAAGACGGCCAAAACACCATCTACAGCCAACTCGACAACCAAAACATAGAAGGCCTTTTCTATCGTACGGATATCGGAAGCAAGGCAATTAGATAAAGATATAAGAAAAGGCGACGCAGTCGCCAAACACGACAATGGTCGCCGTGGTAAAAAGACCAGAACAGTATCTGTTCTGGTCTAGGGAAAATTTGAGACCTTAGGCTCAAATTTTAGGAATGAAACCGAAGGTTTGCTTCCGTCCCCACCACCTAAGACCATTATCAAAAAAGAAGAAAAAGGAAAAATTATGACTAAACCAATTATTTCCATCATCATGGGCTCCAAATCCGACTGGGCAACCATGCAAAAAACAGCAGAAGTCCTAGACCGCTTCGGTGTAGTCTACGAAAAGAAGGTTGTCTCTGCCCACCGCACACCAGACCTCATGTTCAAACATGCGGAAGAAGCACGTAGCCGTGGCATCAAGGTTATTATTGCAGGTGCTGGTGGCGCAGCCCATTTGCCAGGTATGGTAGCAGCCAAAACCACTCTACCTGTTATTGGTGTGCCCGTCAAATCACGTGCCCTTAGTGGGGTGGACTCGCTCTACTCGATTGTACAGATGCCGGGTGGCGTACCTGTCGCAACTATGGCTATCGGTGAGGCAGGTGCGACTAACGCTGGCCTCTTTGCCCTTCGTCTCCTTTCAGTAGAGGACCAGACTATTGCGACAGCATTAGCGGATTTCGCAGAAGAACAAGGAAAAATCGCAGAGGAGTCGACAAATGAGCTCATCTAAAACAATCGGAATTATCGGTGGTGGTCAGCTGGGTCAGATGATGGCTATTTCTGCTATCTACATGGGGCACAAGGTCATCGCGCTGGATCCTGCGGCAGATTGCCCGGCCTCTCGTGTGGCGGAAATCATCGTAGCGCCTTATAATGATGTGGACGCCCTTCGTCAGTTGGCGGAGCGTTGCGATGTCCTCACCTATGAGTTTGAGAATGTCGATGCCGATGGTTTGGATGCTGTCATCAAGGATGGTCAACTCCCTCAAGGGACAGATCTGCTCCGCATTTCCCAAAATCGCATTTTTGAAAAGGACTTTTTGTCAAACAAGGCCCAAGTAACGGTGGCTCCTTACAAGGTCGTAAATTCTAGCAATGACTTGGCTGATATCGACCTGTCTAAAAACTATGTCCTCAAGACGGCAACTGGTGGCTACGATGGGCATGGACAAAAGGTCATTCGTTCAGTAGAAGATTTGGAAGAAGCCTATACGCTAGCAGATTCAGCAGACTGTGTTTTGGAAGAATTCGTCAACTTCGACCTTGAAATTTCTGTCATCGTGTCAGGTAATGGTAAGGACGTGACAGTCTTCCCTGTTCAGGAAAATATCCACCGCAACAACATTCTTTCTAAGACCATTGTGCCTGCCCGCATTTCAGAAAGTCTAGCTGATAAAGCCAAAGCCATGGCCGTACGCATCGCAGAACAACTCAACTTGTCTGGAACTCTCTGCGTGGAAATGTTTGCGACGGCAGATGACATCATCGTTAATGAGATTGCCCCACGTCCACATAATTCAGGCCACTATTCAATTGAAGCTTGCGACTTCTCGCAGTTTGATACCCATATCTTGGGCGTTCTCGGAGCGCCACTTCCAGCAATCCACCTCCATGCTCCAGCAGTCATGCTCAATGTTCTCGGCCAGCATGTCGAGGTTGCTGAAACATATGTGACAGAAAATCCAAGCGCTCACCTCCACTTATATGGTAAACTAGAAGCAAAGCACAACCGCAAAATGGGACATGTGACTTTGTTTAGTGATATGCCGGATGAGGTAGAGGAGTTTGGGGAGTAAGACAGGACCCCGGTTATAAGGTCCATCGTCTTACCCCTGCAAGGTTGACTAGGCTTGTCGCAGGCGAAAAATCGACAAGAGAAGCCAGACAACTACTGCTGGAAAGGGATTGATTTTTAAGTGAAAATAGCGATTCTAGGACTTGGAGTGATCGGGACTACTTATGCCTATGCTTTTCAAAAAGCAGGTCATCAAGTGGAACACGTACTAAGAGATAGTAAGAAAAACAATGCTCCCAAGGAGTTGTTGGTTGATCTGCTAGATGGTCGTTATCATTCAAAAGGTGAGAACAAACACGACACCTATGAGGTTCATGTGGCGGAAGCTGATTCGGAATATGATTTTATTTTTCTGAGTGTGCGTCATGGGTTTGTCAAAGAAGCTGTGGAAACCTTGCGAAAAGATAATATCAAAGGCACTCTCGTTTTCTTCTGCAATTTCTGGAGTACTCGAAAAGAGATCCAAGAGTGGGCAGGAGATTACGACTATATTCTGGCTTTTCCGACAGCGGGTGGTCATATGCAGGAGAACCATTTAGATGGCGTCTTGTTTGACCATTTAATGCTAGAAGGTGAGCAAAGAGCACAGATCTCTAACTATGCTGATTTAAGGACTTTACTGACTTCTGCAGATTTGAAGTGGGAAGTTCCTCATGATATGGTCGAGTGGATTTGGATTCACATGGCGATTAATGCAGGTGTTACTTCGACAACTGCTCGTTCGGGAAAATTGGAAAATCCAGAAGAGCTGGCTCTGAACTTGATGAATAGTTCTTCGGAATTATCATTGGCCATCAAGGCCATTCGAGAGGCTATGAAAGTCGTAGAAGCGCGTGGCGTGAATTTAAAGCTCTACAAATCCGAGCTTCTGCCTTACAAAATTCCAGCATGGATTGCAGGAAAAGCTATGAAAGTCATGTTTGCGAAAAATGAGCTGACACGAAAAATCATGACCTTACACAATGATAAACAGGATATTTTCTACTGTTGTCAAAGTGTCTATCAGACAGGTCAGGAGTTAGGTGTTGAGATGCCCATTCTTGAAGCAAATATGAAGGGCATTTCGCTTTAGGAGGTTTTTATGATTCAACTCATCGTTAATGCATTTGTTGAAAAAGAGAAGACGGGGGCAGTCGTCGAAGTTTTGTATGCTAGTAGCAATCACGAAAAAGTGAAAGCAAAGTATGAAGAGCTAGTTGCACAATATCCTGATAACTATTTAGCTATCTATGGTCTACCGCTTGATACGGATTTGAATACACTAGATCACTATCCGTCTGTATGGATTGGGAAAGAAGAATTTGAATAAAGTGATTGCCGTTTGCTAACTGATGTGAAACATCAAAAGAAAGGAAAAATTAATAACATGATCGAACGTTACTCTCGCCCTGAGATGGCGAACATTTGGAGTGAAGAAAATAAATACCGTGCTTGGCTTGAGGTGGAAATCTTGGCTGACGAGGCATGGGCTGAATTGGGAGAAATCCCTAAGGAAGATGTGGCTTTGATTCGCGAGAAGGCGGACTTTGACATCGACCGTATTTTAGAAATTGAGCAGGAGACTCGTCACGATGTGGTGGCTTTCACACGTGCGGTTTCTGAGACGCTTGGCGAAGAGCGCAAGTGGGTCCACTACGGTTTGACTTCTACCGACGTGGTGGATACTGCCTACGGTTACCTTTACAAGCAGGCCAACGACATCATTCGTCGTGACCTTGAAAATTTCACCAACATTATCGCTGACAAGGCTAAGGAGCACAAGTTCACCATTATGATGGGTCGTACCCACGGGGTACACGCTGAACCGACGACTTTTGGTCTCAAGCTTGCGACTTGGTACAGCGAAATGAAGCGCAACATCGAGCGTTTCGAGCATGCGGCTGCTGGTGTGGAAGCTGGTAAGATTTCTGGTGCGGTGGGTAACTTTGCCAACATCCCACCATTCGTTGAAAAATACGTCTGCGACAAATTGGGTATCCGTGCTCAAGAAATCTCTACACAGGTCCTTCCTCGTGATCTTCATGCTGAGTACTTTGCAGTTCTTGCGAGCATCGCAACTTCTATCGAACGCATGGCGACTGAGATCCGTGGTCTTCAAAAATCAGAACAACGTGAAGTGGAAGAGTTCTTTGCCAAAGGGCAAAAAGGTTCTTCAGCAATGCCTCACAAACGCAACCCTATCGGTTCTGAAAACATGACTGGTCTTGCGCGTGTTATCCGTGGGCACATGGTAACAGCTTATGAGAACGTGGCTCTCTGGCACGAGCGTGACATCTCTCACTCATCAGCTGAGCGAATCATCACACCAGATACAACCATTTTGATTGACTACATGCTTAACCGTTTTGGAAATATCGTCAAGAACTTGACGGTCTTCCCAGAAAATATGATCCGCAATATGAACTCAACCTTCGGTCTTATCTTTAGCCAACGTGCTATGTTGACCTTGATTGAGAAAGGTATGACACGTGAGCAAGCTTATGATTTGGTGCAACCAAAAACAGCCTACTCTTGGGATAACCAAGTCGACTTTAAACCACTTTTGGAAGCAGATCCAGAAGTAACATCACGTCTGACTCAAGAAGAAATCGATGAAATCTTCAACCCAACATACTACACCAAACGAGTAGATGATATCTTTGACCGTATCGGACTTGGCGACTAATCAAGGAATACTGAACATAAAAAAGCGAGATTTAATCTCGCTTTTTTATTTGTTTTAGATAGGATTTTAGTCTTCTTTCTTGCTAAGTTTATAAGCAGTTAAAGCAGTCATCAATCCAGTTGCGATTAGCCATGCTGATTCACGACTTCCAGTTTCAGGAAGTTTCTTCTCGTTTGAGACAGGAGTTGGTTTTTGAGGGAGTTCTTTGCTTTCGCCAGCAGGTACAGGAGCTGGTACTTCTTGACCTGGAAGATCTAGTTTAGGTTTTTCTTCAGCGATAGCAGCTTGCCCTTTATCATCACCAACATGAGTGACAGGATTACCAACTTCTACGATTTGAGTGACAGGTTCTTGAGCAACAACAGTGTTGACTAAAGTTTTCACTTCAGAACCATCAGCAGCAGTAGTCACAGAATAGAAGTAGCTACGACGACCGTTTACACCTTCAGTCACGATACGAGATTGTCCTTTAGGCAGTTGGTTTGTTTCGCGAGTGATAGTAGTGAATGGAATTTCTTCATTTTGGATGTCAACTCTTGGTTTTTCTTCAGCGATAGCAGCTTGCCCTTTATCATCACCAACATGAGTGACAGGATTACCAACTTCTACGATTTGAGTGACAGGTTCTTGAGCGATAACAGTGTTGACTAAAGTTTTCACTTCAGAACCATCGGCAGCAGTAGTCACAGAATAGAAATGTGTACGACGACCGTTCACACCTTCAGTCACGATACGAGATTGTCCTTTAGGCAGTTGGTTTGTTTCGCGAGTGATAGTAGTGAATGGAATTTCTTCATTTTGGATGTCAACTCTTGGTTTATTTTCAGTAATAGTAGCTTGCCCTTTATCATCACCAACATGAGTGACAGGATTACCAACTTCTACGATTTGAGTGACAGGTTCTTGAGCAACAACAGTGTTGATTAAAGTTTTCACTTCAGAACCATCAGCAGCAGTAGTCACAGAATAGAAGTAGCTACGACGACCGTTTACACCTTCAGTCACGATACGAGATTGTCCTTTAGGCAGTTGGTTTGTTTCGCGAGTGATAGTAGTGAATGGAATTTCTTCCTCTTCAATCACGACACGAGGTTTTTCTTCAGTAATAGTAGCTTGCCCTTTATCATCACCAACATGAGTGACAGGATTACCAACTTCTACGATTTGAGTGACAGGTTCTTGAGCAACAACAGTGTTGATTAAAGTTTTCACTTCAGAACCATCAGCAGCAGTAGTCACAGAATAGAA
>NZ_JASHGL010000009.1:0-9499 GCF_047460355.1 Streptococcus timonensis
GTGAAAAGGCGGTGTCTTAACCCCTTGACCAACGGACCATCCCCAGTCTGTCCTTTTTGGACTCTTCCTATTATACCGACTTTTCCAACTTTGTCAAGAACTTGAGTTGATTTTTTTCATATTTTTAATTTTTGCAAAGCAAAAAGCCCACTGTTGTAGGCTTTCTGTAAGATATTTCTTAAAATTAAAGCATTTTGTTGTAGAATTCAACGACAAGGGCTTCGTTGATTTCTGGGTTGATTTCATCACGTTCTGGCAAACGAGTCAATGAACCTTCCAATTTTTCAGCGTCGAATGATACGAATGCTGGGCGTCCAAGAGTAGCTTCAACCGCTTCAAGGATAGCTGGAACTTTCAATGATTTTTCGCGAACTGAGATAACTTGACCTGGAGTTACACGGTATGATGGGATATCAACACGTTTTCCGTCAACAAGGATGTGACCGTGGTTTACGAATTGACGAGCTTGACGACGTGTAGTCGCAAGACCAAGACGGTAAACAACGTTATCCAAACGACGTTCCAAAAGAAGCATGAAGTTAAAACCAAGGATTCCTTCTTTGATTTTAGTAGCTTGTACGAACAAGTTACGGAATTGTTTTTCACCTACTCCGTAAGTGAAACGAAGTTTTTGTTTTTCAGCCAATTGCAAACCGTATTCTGACAATTTAGAACGGTTGTTTGGTCCGTGTTGTCCTGGTACGTAGTTACGACGTGCCAATTCTTTACCTGTACCTGTAAGTGAAAGGCCAAGGCGACGAGCTTGTTTCCAAGATGGTCCTGTATAACGTGACATATGTATGTCCTCCTAATATAAATATAATTTTGGCGGAAATAGTCACTTAGAAAGCCCTGATTCGTGCAGATGCCCTTCGCCTAAACAGCCAAGGTTACTTATCAGAAGACACCTGTTGACGAGCTTCATGCTTTCCTGCTGCTATTTCACACAAAGGCTATTGTATCATTTTTTTCTTATTTTGTAAAGAAGTTTTTATTTTTTCTAGTTTTCATTAAATTTAGCTAGATTATCCAAATATTGGTTATTGATTACTGCCATCATATAGCCGTCAGCTTTCAATTGATCATTCGGCCCAAATTGAACATCCAAGGGAGCATTTTCATAGTCACGAAAACCAAGAATATTGAGATTGTATTGTCCTCGAAGATCAAGTTGACTTAAGCTTTTGCCTGCCCACGATTGTGGAATTTTCATCTCAACAATAGAGACATTTTTGTCCAACTGAAAAACATCAACGCTGTTATTAAATAAAATAGTCTGCGCCAACGAACGACCCATCTCATATTCTGGTGAAATAACTGAATCTGCGCCAATTTTTTCAAGAACTTTTTTTGCTGTATGGCTTTTAACCTTAGCAATAACAGTTGGTACTCCTAGACTCTTGCAATGCATGACTGCAAGCACACTAGATTCTAAATTTTCCCCAGTTGCCACCACAACTGTATCGCAGGTATCAATTCCTGCTGAGAGCAAGAGCTCTTCATCTGTTATATCTCCAACAACTCCACGTACCAAGACAGGTTCGAACTGATTGATTCGCTCCTCATGGTCGTCAATGGCGATTATATTTATATCATGCTGAGCGAGGGCGGTAAGTACACTACTCCCAAAAATACCCAAACCTAAAATTCCAATTGTCCGATCTGACATAGTTTATCCTTTCTTATCCTATGGTAATATCTGCTTTCATATAGTGGATCATATCTTTCTTATCTGGTTGATACTCAGCCAAACTAACTAATAGAGTCAGTGGCCCAATTCGTCCGATAAACATCAGTAGCATGATAATGCTAAGAGCTAATCTGCCTAACTCTGGCGTCAAATTTGCAGTTACTCCGACCGTAGCAAGAGCTGAAATTGTCTCGAACATGATGTAGATAAAGCGCGGATTCCCTTCTGCTGTTACCCCTAACAGGATCAAGCCCAGCAAGAAAGTTAGCAAGAAGATAATAAAGACACTGAATGATTTTTGGACTGTCCGAGGTAAAATTGTTCTTCGAGCTACATTGGCATGAGGCAAGCCTAAAAGCTCACTGCGTGCAAATACTAATAATACAAAGAAGGTTGTGATTTTAAGCCCCCCGGCTGTTCCACCAGGCGCCCCACCGAGAAACATCTGCAAAATATAGATCATCAAGGTAACAGGCCTAGCCTGAGTAAAATCAATAGAAGCGAAGCCTGCCGTCCGCATGCTGACAGTTTGGAAAAAACTGACTAGCAATTTATCAGGGATGCTGAGATTCCCAATCGTTCCCGGATTGTTCCACTCTATCAAGAGGGTTGAAACTGTTCCAGTAAATAAAATTCCAGCTGTCAAGAAGAGAACCAACTTGGTATGGAAGCGAAGCCGACGTTTTTTCTTGCTCAACTGCGTGGCCAGGTCAAACCAAACCATGAACCCTAGACCACCTGTGATGATCAAAGCAGCAAGCACTAGATTAATCAAAGGATCAGTTTGGAAAGCTACTAAACTTGTACTTCCAAAATTATCAAAACCAGCATTACAGAAAGCTGAAATAGCTACGAAAATAGAGGTAAAAATTCCTCGGCCCCAACCAAATTCCGGAACAAAACGAAAACTTAACAGGAAGGCTCCGAGTCCTTCAACGATAAAAGTCGTCAAGAAAATCGAACGTATGAAAACCATTAAAGACTGAGTTTCTCCATAACTAAAGCTCTCCAGAATTGTTTCACGGCTACGAAGACTTAGCTTTTGCTTACTTTGAATATAAAAGACTCCTATAAAGGTCATGAGACCCAAACCACCAATCTGGATCAAAAACATACAGATTAACTGACCCCAGATGTTATATGTGGTAGCTACTGGTTGAGTAAAGAGTCCTGTCACACAGACCATGGATACTGCTGTAAAGAGATGGTCGAAATAGGTCGCTTGGGAGCTTGTTGCTTGCACAAATGGCAGACTCAAAAGAAGAGAGCCTGCGAAAATAACCAAAGCAAAACTTAAAAAAATTCGACGAGCAGGTGATAAACGCCCCAAGGTCGTGTTTATTTTTTCCGAAAATGATTTGAATAACATAGCTACATTGTACCATAAAACAGTTAAAGCAGTCACATATGACTAACAATTTCAAGACAGAGTTCTAAGGCCTTGTCAAAAGCTTCTGCGCCCCAATCGCGCTGGTCATAGTTATCAAGATCTGCCAATGAATCAGCCGTGAACAGCAACTCACCCCAAACGACCCCTCGAAGCTGGGCAACTGCTGCAAGAGCTGCACACTCCATCTCCACAACAGCGCAGCCTTCTTCCTTACGATAGGCAACTTTTTCAGCTGTTTCTCGGTAAAAACCATCTGTCGACCAAGTCATAACCTCTTCATAAGGAACCCCTAATTGTTCCAAGACTTGCTCAATGGCTGAAATCGCTTCTACATGAACATCCATATAACGAGAAGGCGCTGCATAGTGGTAGCTGGTCCCCTCATCTCGCAGGGCTCGGACTGGAACTAGGAAGGCATTTTCCTCTATATCGGCTAGGACTCCACAAGTACCAGTGGAAATGATTTGCTCCACACCATAGCCAATCAACCAATCCATAAACTGGGCGGCCGGGGCAGAACCAACAGGAGCCTGAGCTAGACAAACTTTTTCGCCTTTGTAGTCCATAACATAAATAGGATAAGTCTTTGTGGCAGACACAAACTCGCCGACACACTCTGCTCCTACTTCCTGAGCATAGCGGTCAATCTCCTCTTCCAAAAATGCATAGATGCACTTCTTTGGCAACTGTAAATCCAAGCCTTCATGATTGGGCATAATGACTGCCTGAGGATTATCATCAAACTCTAAAATAGGAATGACGTGTTTTTGAATCATAGAGCACCTCCTCTAAATTTTTACTATTATATCAAAAGCTAAACGAAAGTCAAGACGGGAGGCTAAGTCAAATCAGAAAAACCTACCTTAAGTAGGAAACAACAATTAAATGCTTTTTTCGTCATAATAAAATTGCTATAGCTTAGGAATTAGTTTATAATAGATTGAATTTAAAAAAGGGAGAAATCTTATGAAATTCTATTCATATGACTATGTTCTCAGTCAGATTAGTCAACAGAATTGGACCATGATTATTGTGTCGACATTCTTAGTGATTGTGACTGGATTCTTTGCATTTAAGGCTTTCAAAGATAAAAGAGGGAGTAAGTTCCGTGAATTATCGCTCATTTCTATTTTGACGTTAATTGCTTTTGTATTGATTAGCATTACGAATTTTCAAAACAGCCAATCCAATGATAATCAATTTCGTAGTTCCTTACACTTCATCGAGATTGTATCAAAAGAGTTAGGTGTTGATAAAAAAGATATTTATGTCAATACTTCAGCTACTACTGATGGAGCTATTATTAAGGTTGGCGACAATTTTTATCGCGCCATTAGCGGGACTGACCAAGATAGCTATTTATTAGAAAAAATGGAACTCTATAAATCAGATGTGGAACTCGTGGAGGTTGAAAAATGATAAGCTTTTTTGCTACGATTGCAATTAAATTGGCCTTGGGGCTACTTTCTCTTGTTTTTGTTATTAACGTAACAGGTAAAGGAAATTTAGCACCAAGTTCTGCAGTAGATCAAATCCAGAACTTTGTTCTCGGGGGTATTATCGGTGGAGTTATCTACAATAGTTCCATCACTATCATCCAATACATTGTTATCCTCATCATCTGGACTATTCTCATCTTACTCCTTAAATGGTTGAATACCAATATTTCCTTTTTCAAACACTTAATTGACGGAAAACCAACTATTATCATTAAAAATGGTAAGTTAGATCCTGAAGCCTGTCGCTCAAAAGGTCTTGCAGCTGCAGATGTAGCTCTTAAATTGCGCGCTCAAGGAATTTTCCAATTGAAGGATGTCAAGAGAGCTGTGATTGAGCAAAACGGACAGCTGATTGTCGTAAGAATGGGTGACGAAAATCCTAAGTACCCAGTGATTACAGATGGTGTTGTCCAAGTTGAAATTCTAGAAACCATTGGTAAATCAGAGGAATGGCTAATTGAGAAATTGAAAGAAGAAGGTTTCGAAGAAGTCTCAAATATCTTTATTGCTGAATATGATAAAGATCAATTGAATGTTGTAACCTATTAATTTCACGTTTTCTGCACCAAAAACACCTTACACTTGTAGGGTGTTTTTCATATTCGAGTAAATTTTTATCAATGAAAGTGGCAAACTAGCATGTATAAGAAATAGATGTGGTTTAGATATAAGATAGAGTAGAAACTTTTATCTCCTCTTCCTTTTTCTATAACATAAAAATCTCCCTTCTCTTTTGAGAAAGGGGATTTTCTTTTATGGTCGTCTACCAGGTGCACCACCGCCAGGTCCTCCATTTCCCTGAGGTCCACCTCCACCAGGCATAGAATTGTCAATCTCAGTTTGTTTTTCACCATTGAGATAGATATCTCCGCCTGTATAAGTCGCTGTTCCATCAAAGTCAAAACCAGTTTGACCAGTCATTTTGATGGTTCCTCCATTAACTGTAATGTTCCCGTTTGAGTCAATTGGATCCGTGTCCCCTTGACCAACTTCAACGGTCAAATTCCCACCATTCATAGTAAAGAAGATTTCACTTTGTTGGGCATTTTTGTTGGCCGCATTGACACCATCATCTGTTGAGTATACGGTGATGTCTCCACCGTTGATAGTGATTGACTTACCTTCAAGCCCTTCTGTAGAATTCTTAACGGTATAGGTACCACTATCAATAACCAAATCACCTGAAGCGTGGATACCATCGTCCCCTGCAGTAACAGTGATGGTATTATCAGAGAGATACATGGTTCCTACAGAGGTGTCCTCATCATTGTCGACCTTGACTCCGTCTTCCTTGGCATCGATGGTCATGGTTGTGCCAGTAATGTTGAGTTCATCATTGACATTAAAGGCATCTCCGACTGCTGTGATATTGTAGGTACCGCCTGTGATGTGAAGGGTATCATTTGCCTTGATAGCATTGTTTTTCTTACCATCTACATTGAGAGTTCCTTTACCATTGATGGTCAAGTCCACTTTAGAGAAGAGGGCTGCATCAGCTTTTTCATCACTATTAGAAGCAGAGTCTGATAGGCTATTGCTTGTACCGTCTGCTAGAGTTAGATATACATGACCAGCTGATGTTGCAGAAATAACTGCATTGGCGTTGGTCATTGTTACACCATTTAGAACGATGTGTACATCATCAGTCTTTTCGGCTTCAATCTTAATTTGAACTCCATCAGATTGACCAGATATGACATAGGTTCCTGCCTTAGAAATAGTAACAGTCGAACCTGATACGGCAACTCCGTCACCTGATGCCGTCGCTGTTGACCCAGACAAGGTTACAGTTGCTGCTGTCTTTTCATCATAAGAAGTATCATAGTCCTTGTCTGTAAAATAGCTAGTTTTTTTAGTTTCTGTAGTTGATGTCGTTTTCGTTGTCGCAGTATTGCTAGCTGTTGTATTTGAAGTTGACTGGGCACAAGCTGTTACTAGTGCTAGAGTTGCTATACTCGTTAATAAGAATGTCCATTTTTTTGCTTTCATGCTCGTTTCCTCGACTTTCATTTTACATGCTCTTAGTCTACGGGTCTTTCCTAAAACAAGCCTAAACTTTTTCTGAAAGTTTTCTTAAATTTAGTTTCAATTAAGTTAAATTTAACAAAAGTTTTAGATAAACTCTTTAAAATCCTATCCAAACAAGCTCGTCCTTGTTTAAAAATAGTATAACCTAAAATTAGAGGAGAAGGAATTATGAAACCAATCGAAACAACTTTTAAACGGATTGAAACCAAATATGTTGTCTCCAAAGAAATATTAGACAAACTGATTCAAGATTTAAAGGAATATTTAGTAGAAGACGACTATCCAATTTCAACTATTTCAAATATCTACTTTGATACGGAAGACTTTGCTGTGCTCCAAGATGAGCATCTTGGGGTCAAACGAAAAGAAAAGGTACGGATGCGGACCTATCTCAGCCAACCTAAAATAGATAGTCAAGTTTTTTTAGAAATCAAAACAAAGGACCAAGAAGGGGTTGGCCGCAAATACCGACTACTCTCAACTCCTATTTCTATCCTTAACTTTATGACCAAAGGACACTTGGATTCTAGCATTACTGATACAGTCGTCATTGAAACAGTGAAAAAACTTCAGCGTGATTACAAATTCGCCATCAAGCCTCGTATGTATATCTACTACGATCGTTATTCATTAAAAGAAAAGAAATCTATCGAGGGCTGCCACTATAACAAAATTCGTATCACAATTGACCAAAATCTAGTCTATAGAGATGAATTTGTCAGTCTCTTCGCAGGAAATCACGGGGCTCCTCTGTTGGACAAAAATAGTGTGATAATGGAAATCAAGGCTCCTGGGAACAAGCCCCAGTGGTTGCAAGACATCCTAGAAAAGTATGGTTTGACGGAGCACAAATTTTCAAAATACAGTTGTGCTTACCACAAATCTCAAGGACTCTCTTATGCCCCTCGTCCCAGTATAGAAAGTGCAGGAACTACTTATGCTTAATCTATTTAATTCAATTTTTAATAATGCAACTGCAAACGCAAATCCCCTTCAACTAATACTGACACTGCTAGTAAGTCTAGTCCTAGGCTTAGCCCTCTCTTGGACTTACAAGTATAGAACCCTCTACACCAGAGAATTTGCTATCAGCTTGAGTCTGCTTCCCTGCCTCATGACCTTGGTTATTTTTCTAGTCAATGGAAGCTTGGGGACTTCGATTGCTGTAGCCGGAACCTTTAGTTTGATCCGTTTCCGTTCTGCAACGAGTGGATCAAGAGAACTGATTGCTATTTTCCTAGCCATGATTATCGGTTTGGCTTGCGGAACAGGCTACCTCTTCTTGGCTATTCTCTTCACCCTCTTTATCTTGGGTGTTTGGTTCCTTTTGGAAAATCAACAGGTAAAAACCGACAATCAACGTCGTAGACATTTGACAATCACGGTAGCCAATCAAGAGAAGGTACAGGAAGCTATCCAATCATCTCTTGACCAATTCTGCTCAGAAATTGATATGATTACAATCAATAGCTCAAACTCGGGTGAAAGTCTTAGCATCGTCTATGAAGTTGAGCTAAAAGCAGACACAAATGACTTCCAAATCACTAGCTATCTTACACAAAATATTGATCAATGCGATGTAGCATTGACTAAAAAAGCTAAAAAGAGAAAAAATCTCTAGAACAAGTAAAAAGAACAGCATTTAGCTGTTCTTTATTTGTCTTTGACCGGAATTTCTTTGATAACTCGTGCTGGATTGCCTGCCAGAACTACATTATCACCAAAAGATTTAGTAATAACAGCTCCTGCTCCTGCAACAACGTTATCACCTAGTGTAACACCTGGAAGGACAATAACGCCGCCTCCTGCCCAGAAATTCTTACCAATCGTGATTGGTTTCCCAAATTCTAAACCTGAATTTCGTTCATCCGGATTTAGAGGGTGAAGAGGCGTTAAAAACTGACAATTGGGACCAATCATAGCATTATCACCGATGGTAATAGGACAAACATCTAACATGGTCAGATTCCAATTGGAATAGAAATTTTCTCCCAAATGAATATTGACACCATAATCCACTACCAAACGAGTATTGACATAGAGATTTTTACCAGTTGAACCAAACCATCCTTTGATTATTTCCATACCTTTTACTGGGTCGACCTCTTCATTAAAGGAGGCTTGCTTTTGTCGTGCTGTTTGTGCTAGAGCACGAAGTTCTGGATCAAAGGGGTGATAGGGTTCTCCTGCTATCATTTTCTGGTATTCACTTTTCATAAGGTAGCTTCCTTTTTACCTTTTTAAAATATTGTAGCAAAGTTTTAACCTAAAAACAAGATAAACTCTACTAGTAACAAAAAACCAGCCTATCCTTAGATAAGCTGGTTTTTATTGAGAAAGTTAACTCATGGTTTTCCTATAGATGAAATCCCATTAATCTTCTTTCTTTTTACGAGTGATAAGTCCAAATCCACTCAAGACACCTACTAAACCAAGAGCTGCAAGGCTAGCATGATCTTCAGTACCAGTATTTGGCAATTGAGGAGCATTTTCCTTAGCTGGAGTTGGTTTAACTGGAGCTTCTGGTTTTTCTGAATCTGGAGTCGGTTCTGGATCTGGAGTTGGTTTTGGATCCGGAGTTGGCTCTGGATCTGGAGTTGGCTCTGGATCTGGAGTTGGTTTCGGATCTGGAGTTGGCACTGGATCTGGCGTTGGCACTGGATCTGGCGTTGGCACTGGATCTGGTGTTGGTACTGGATCTGGCGTTGGCACTGGATCTGGCGTTGGCACTGGATCTGGTGTTGGCACTGGATCTGGAGTCTTCACTTTTTCGTAGACATGTTCTGTGTCGCCGTTTGGAAGTTTCTTAGTCTCTACGAAGCGGTAGCCTGGAATGTCTTTCTTAGGATTTTCTCCATCTTCTGTTGGATATCCTGGAATTTCATTGCCTTC
>NZ_JASHGL010000010.1:0-5075 GCF_047460355.1 Streptococcus timonensis
CTAATCACGCTTCGTATTCTCAGTTACTTTGGATAAGTCCTCGAGCTATTAGTATTAGTCCGCTACATGTGTCGCCACACTTCCACTTCTAACCTATCTACCTGATCATCTCTCAGGGCTCTTACTGATATATAATCATGGGAAATCTCATCTTGAGGTGGGTTTCACACTTAGATGCTTTCAGCGTTTATCCCTTCCCTACATAGCTACCCAGCGATGCCTTTGGCAAGACAACTGGTACACCAGCGGTAAGTCCACTCTGGTCCTCTCGTACTAGGAGCAGATCCTCTCAAATTTCCTACGCCCGCGACGGATAGGGACCGAACTGTCTCACGACGTTCTGAACCCAGCTCGCGTGCCGCTTTAATGGGCGAACAGCCCAACCCTTGGGACCGACTACAGCCCCAGGATGCGACGAGCCGACATCGAGGTGCCAAACCTCCCCGTCGATGTGAACTCTTGGGGGAGATAAGCCTGTTATCCCCAGGGTAGCTTTTATCCGTTGAGCGATGGCCCTTCCATACGGAACCACCGGATCACTAAGCCCGACTTTCGTCCCTGCTCGAGTTGTAGCTCTCGCAGTCAAGCTCCCTTATACCTTTACACTCTGCGAATGATTTCCAACCATTCTGAGGGAACCTTTGGGCGCCTCCGTTACCTTTTAGGAGGCGACCGCCCCAGTCAAACTGCCCGTCAGACACTGTCTCCGATAGGGATCACCTATCTGGGTTAGAGTGGCCATAACACAAGGGTAGTATCCCAACAACGTCTCCTTCGAAACTGGCGTCCCGATCTCTTAGACTCCTACCTATCCTGTACATGTGGTACAGACACTCAATATCAAACTGCAGTAAAGCTCCATGGGGTCTTTCCGTCCTGTCGCGGGTAACCTGCATCTTCACAGGTACTAAAATTTCACCGAGTCTCTCGTTGAGACAGTGCCCAAATCATTACGCCTTTCGTGCGGGTCGGAACTTACCCGACAAGGAATTTCGCTACCTTAGGACCGTTATAGTTACGGCCGCCGTTTACTGGGGCTTCAATTCATACCTTCGCTTGCGCTAAGCACTCCTCTTAACCTTCCAGCACCGGGCAGGCGTCACCCCCTATACATCATCTTACGATTTAGCAGAGAGCTGTGTTTTTGATAAACAGTTGCTTGGGCCTATTCACTGCGGCTGACTAAAGTCAGCACCCCTTCTCCCGAAGTTACGGGGTCATTTTGCCGAGTTCCTTAACGAGAGTTCTCTCGATCACCTGAGGCTACTCGCCTCGACTACCTGTGTCGGTTTGCGGTACGGGTAGAGTATGTTAAACGCTAGAAGCTTTTCTTGGCAGTGTGACGTCACTAACTTCGCTACTAAACTTCGCTCCCCATCACAGCTCAATGTTATAGAACTAAGCATTTAACTCAGTTCACACCTCACTGCTTAGACAGACACTTCCAATCGTCTGCTTTAGTTAGCCTACTGCGTCCCTCCATCACTACATACTCTAGTACAGGAATATCAACCTGTTGTCCATCGGATACACCTTTCGGTCTCTCCTTAGGTCCCGACTAACCCAGGGCGGACGAGCCTTCCCCTGGAAACCTTAGTCTTACGGTGGACAGGATTCTCACCTGTCTTTCGCTACTCATACCGGCATTCTCACTTCTATGCGTTCCAGCACTCCTCACGGTATACCTTCATCACACATAGAACGCTCTCCTACCATACCTATAAAGGTATCCACAGCTTCGGTAAATTGTTTTAGCCCCGGTACATTTTCGGCGCAGGGTCACTCGACTAGTGAGCTATTACGCACTCTTTGAATGAATAGCTGCTTCTAAGCTAACATCCTAGTTGTCTGTGCAACCCCACATCCTTTTCCACTTAACAATTATTTTGGGACCTTAGCTGGTGGTCTGGGCTGTTTCCCTTTCGACTACGGATCTTAGCACTCGCAGTCTGACTGCCGACCATAATTCTTTGGCATTCGGAGTTTATCTGAGATTGGTAATCCGGGATGGACCCCTCACCCAAACAGTGCTCTACCTCCAAGAATCTCTAATGTCGACGCTAGCCCTAAAGCTATTTCGGAGAGAACCAGCTATCTCCAAGTTCGTTTGGAATTTCTCCGCTACCCACAAGTCATCCAAGCACTTTTCAACGTGCCCTGGTTCGGTCCTCCAGTGCGTCTTACCGCACCTTCAACCTGCTCATGGGTAGGTCACATGGTTTCGGGTCTACGACATAATACTAAAGCGCCCTATTCAGACTCGGTTTCCCTGCGGCTCCGTCTCTTCAACTTAACCTCGCATCATATCGTAACTCGCCGGTTCATTCTACAAAAGGCACGCTCTCACCCATTAACGGGCTCGAACTTGTTGTAGGCACACGGTTTCAGGTTCTATTTCACTCCCCTCCCGGGGTGCTTTTCACCTTTCCCTCACGGTACTGGTTCACTATCGGTCACTAGGGAGTATTTAGGGTTGGGAGATGGTCCTCCCAGATTCCGACGAGATTTCACGTGTCTCGCCGTACTCAGGATTCTGCTAGGTACAAAGACTATTTTAAATACGAGGCTTTCACTCTCTTTGGCTGATCTTCCCAAATCATTCTTCTATAGTCTTTGAGTCCACATTGCAGTCCTACAACCCCGAAGAGTAAACTCTTCGGTTTGCCCTCCTGCCGTTTCGCTCGCCGCTACTAAGGCAATCGCTTTTGCTTTCTCTTCCTGCAGCTACTTAGATGTTTCAGTTCACTGCGTCTTCCTCCTCATATCCTTAACAGATATGGGTAACAGGCATTACCTGTTGGGTTCCCCCATTCGGAAATCCCTGGATCATCGCTTACTTACAGCTACCCAAGGCATATCGTCGTTTGTCACGTCCTTCTTCGGCTCCTAGTGCCAAGGCATCCACCGTGCGCCCTTATTAACTTAACCTTATTTTTGACCTTTCAGTCATAAACTCTTATTAATACTACAGCGTTTTCGGTTTATTTTCTTGTTACTATTTGATATAGATATTCAATTTTCAATGTGCATGACTTGGTGATCTCTCACCAATGGAGCCTAGCGGGATCGAACCGCTGACCTCCTGCGTGCAAAGCAGGCGCTCTCCCAGCTGAGCTAAGGCCCCACAAGACCTCTCAAGACTAAACAAGACCAATGTGCTTTCCTTATCCTTAGAAAGGAGGTGATCC
This sequence comes from Streptococcus timonensis, assembly GCF_047460355.1. Lineage (GTDB taxonomy): Bacteria > Bacillota > Bacilli > Lactobacillales > Streptococcaceae > Streptococcus > Streptococcus timonensis_A. Next base: position 3,189 of record NZ_JASHGL010000010.1, read on the forward strand.
AGCCGCACCTTCCGATACGGCTACCTTGTTACGACTTCACCCCAATCATCTATCCCACCTTAGGCGGCTGGCTCCAAATGGTTACCTCACCGACTTCGGGTGTTACAAACTCTCGTGGTGTGACGGGCGGTGTGTACAAGGCCCGGGAACGTATTCACCGCGGCGTGCTGATCCGCGATTACTAGCGATTCCGACTTCATGTAGGCGAGTTGCAGCCTACAATCCGAACTGAGATTGGCTTTAAGAGATTAGCTTGCCGTCACCGGCTTGCGACTCGTTGTACCAACCATTGTAGCACGTGTGTAGCCCAGGTCATAAGGGGCATGATGATTTGACGTCATCCCCACCTTCCTCCGGTTTATTACCGGCAGTCTCGCTAGAGTGCCCAACTGAATGATGGCAACTAACAATAGGGGTTGCGCTCGTTGCGGGACTTAACCCAACATCTCACGACACGAGCTGACGACAACCATGCACCACCTGTCACCTCTGTCCCGAAGGAAAACTCTATCTCTAGAGCGGTCAGAGGGATGTCAAGACCTGGTAAGGTTCTTCGCGTTGCTTCGAATTAAACCACATGCTCCACCGCTTGTGCGGGCCCCCGTCAATTCCTTTGAGTTTCAACCTTGCGGTCGTACTCCCCAGGCGGAGTGCTTAATGCGTTAGCTACGGCACTAAACCCCGGAAAGGGTCTAACACCTAGCACTCATCGTTTACGGCGTGGACTACCAGGGTATCTAATCCTGTTTGCTCCCCACGCTTTCGAGCCTCAGCGTCAGTTACAAGCCAGAGAGCCGCTTTCGCCACCGGTGTTCCTCCATATATCTACGCATTTCACCGCTACACATGGAATTCCACTCTCCCCTCTTGCACTCAAGTTAAACAGTTTCCAAAGCGTACTATGGTTAAGCCACAGCCTTTAACTTCAGACTTATTTAACCGCCTGCGCTCGCTTTACGCCCAATAAATCCGGACAACGCTCGGGACCTACGTATTACCGCGGCTGCTGGCACGTAGTTAGCCGTCCCTTTCTGGTAAGATACCGTCACAGTGTGAACTTTCCACTCTCACACTCGTTCTTCTCTTACAACAGAGCTTTACGATCCGAAAACCTTCTTCACTCACGCGGCGTTGCTCGGTCAGACTTCCGTCCATTGCCGAAGATTCCCTACTGCTGCCTCCCGTAGGAGTCTGGGCCGTGTCTCAGTCCCAGTGTGGCCGATCACCCTCTCAGGTCGGCTATGTATCGTCGCCTTGGTGAGCCGTTACCCCACCAACTAGCTAATACAACGCAGGTCCATCTGGTAGTGGTGCAGTTGCACCTTTTAATTGACTATCATGCAATAATCAATATTATGCGGTATTAGCTATCGTTTCCAATAGTTATCCCCCGCTACCAGGCAGGTTACCTACGCGTTACTCACCCGTTCGCAACTCATCCAGAGAAGCAAGCTCCTCCTTCAGCGTTCTACTTGCATGTATTAGGCACGCCGCCAGCGTTCGTCCTGAGCCAGGATCAAACTCTCATTAAAAGTTTGAGTTCTCACTCATTTCTGTCACTGACAGATTTATTGTTTTTTTCATTGTTCAGTACTACAACAGTATGTTGTAGTGCCCTGCACATTGGTTCGTCTTGTTCAGTTTTCAAAGGTCTTTGCCTCTCACTTCTCTCGTGAGCGACAACTATATTAGTATATCACAGCCAGTTAATCCTGTCAATAGATTTTCAAAACTTTTTTTAAGTTTTTTATCTTGACTCTAGTATACTATAGTCCGTACGGGATTCGAACCCGTGTTACCGCCGTGAAAAGGCGGTGTCTTAACCCCTTGACCAACGGACCATCCCCAGTCTGTCCTTTTTGGACTCTTCCTATTATACCGACTTTT
>NZ_JASHGL010000011.1:0-2142 GCF_047460355.1 Streptococcus timonensis
CTTTTTCGTAGACATGTTCTGTGTCGCCGTTTGGAAGTTTCTTAGTCTCTACGAAGCGGTAGCCTGGAATGTCTTTCTTAGGATTTTCTCCATCTTCTGTTGGATATCCTGGAATTTCATTGCCTTCTTTATCCTTATGACTAGTCTTAACCTTCTCATAAACGTGCTCTGTGTCGCCGTTTGGAAGTTTCTTAGTCTCTACGAAGCGGTAGCCTGGAATATCTTTCTTAGGATTTTCTCCATCTTCTGTTGGATATCCTGGAATTTCATTGCCTTCCTTATCCTTGTGACTTGTCTTAACTTTCTCATAAACGTGCTCTGTGTCACCGTTTGGAAGTTTCTTAGTCTCTACGAAGCGGTAGCCTGGAATATCTTTCTTAGGCTGTTCATTATCTTCTGTTGGATATCCTGGAATCTCTTTACCTTCTTTGTCTACAAATATAGTAACTGGTGTTACTGTTGGTGTGTAAGTTGCAGAAGCTTTAGTACCGTTCTTATCTTCACGGACAACTGTTACAGATGGAGCTGTTCCTGTAAATTCTGGTTCTGGTTTAAAGGTTACTGTTCCATCTGGAGCTACCGTATAAGTACCAACACCTGGAACTGTCTTAGTTGTTGAACCATCCTCAAATGTAGCTGGTACATCGTCATTCATTGGAACACTTGGGTCACCTTCTGTGAAGTTTGGTTTTCCAGATTGTTCTTGACCTTTTGGTCCAATAGTTGTAGCTGGTTCACCTGTTGGTGTTACTGGTGTTACTGTTGGTGTGTACTTAGCTGTAACTGGTGTACCGTTCTTATCTACACGTTTAACAGTTACGCCTGTTCCTTCCCCTGTGAATGATTTTTCTGGGACAAATGTTACTGTTCCATCTGGAGCTACTGTGTATGTTCCTTCACCTGGAATTGTCTTAGTTGTTGAACCATCTTCGAAGGTTGCTGGTGTATCATCATCCATCGGTACAACTGGATCTCCCTCAGTAAACTTAGGCTTACCTGTTTGGGTTTGGCCTTGTTTATCTTTTGAAGTTACATCCTCAGCTGTTGGAACTACTGGAGTAATCTTAGGTGTGTAAGCTGTTTCTACAGCAGTACCGTTAGCGTCTTTAGCTTGAACCTTAACCGGAACAACATCACCTGAGTATGACTTGTCAGTTGGTGTAAAGGTTACAACACCTGTTTCCTTATCAACTGTGAAGGTACCGATTTCTTTACCTTCTGGTGATTTAGCAACTACTGATGCAGCTGGTTGACCATTTTCATCAAGAAGGGTAATCGTATCCTTGTCGATTGGCGCAACTGGATCACCTTCTGTGAAGGTTACTGTTCCAGTTTGAACTACACCTTGAGGGGCTACTGATTCAGCAGGAGTCGCTGTTGGTGTTACAGGAGTTACAGTTGGTGTGTACTTAGCTGTAACTGGTGTTCCGTTCTTATCTACACGTTTAACTGTTACGCCTGTTCCTTTACCTGTGAATGATTTCTCTGGTACGAAGGTTACTTTTCCATCTGGAGCTACTGTGTAGGTACCTTCTCCTGGAATTGCTTTCTCAGTTGATCCATCTTCGAAGGTTGCTGGTACTTCATCATCCATTGGTACGTCTGGATTGCCTGGTTTGAATTCAGGTTTGCCAGTTTGTTCTTTACCTTGGATATCTGTTGTTTCAGCTGGTGTTCCTTCTGGAGTCACAGGTGTTACTGTTGGTGTGTACTTAGCTGTTACTGGGGTACCGTTCTTATCTACACGTTTAACTGTTACGCCTGTTCCTGTTCCTGTGAATGTCTTCTCAGGTGTGAACGTTACTGTACCGTCTGGATTTACTTTGTAAGTTCCTTCGCCTGGAATTGCTTTCTCAGTTGATCCATCTTCGAAGGTTGCTGGTACTTCATCATCCATTGGTACTTCTGGGTTGCCTGGTTTGAATTCAGGTTTGCCAGTTTGTGTTTTACCTTGGATATCTGTTGTTTCAGCTGGTTCTGCTGTTGGGATTACTGGGGTTACTGTTGGTGTGTATTTAGCTGTTACTGGGGTACCGTTCTTATCTACACGTTTAACTGTTACGCCTGTTCCTGTTCCTGTGAATGTCTTCTCAGGTGTGAACGTTACTGTACCGTCTGGATTTACTTTGTAAGTTCCTTCGC
>NZ_JASHGL010000012.1:0-779 GCF_047460355.1 Streptococcus timonensis
CTGTCTATCTCCTCGATATTTAACTCTTTCTGAATAACCTTCAATAGCCCACCAAAAGCTGTCAATCTCTTACGGTGTAAGGCATTTTCAAGGTCATTAACTATCTTTAAATTGGTATCCAAACTCTCTTTATCGTCTCTAACAAGATAGTCTTTAGATTTCACTGGATATTTAGCAACCTCAAGAACCGCCTTAAATCGCTCATCAGAATTAGCTCCCTTCACAGCACGAACGTCTACACTTGGATCATAATCTAACTTCATTGCTTTTCGCCAAAGCTGAACCCACTCTGTTTTAGAGATGTACCGACCACCTTTAAAATAGCTGGCTTTAACAAATAATAACACGTGCATATGTTGGTTATACGTGCCATTCTCCTTATTCACGGTCACTTCAATACCACGACTAAACCCTAAGACCGTATCTTTCAAAGGCTTACTACGCAACATCTTACGCAACGCAACACTATAGCTTTTGATTTCATTACTCAAATCATTTGCGTTAGTAGTGTTCTTAGTCGTTAAAGTCAGAAATAACCAACGACCTTTAGGCTCTCTTTTCACTGCTTCTTCAATGATTTTGCTAGTATCGACGGCGTATTTCATAGACCTCCTCCAAGCACACATTGGACAAAGCCTGGATTTACAAAACCAGGTTTGCTTAAGCTTCAAGTGTCCCGTGTCTGTAATTGCAAATCTCAACACATCAGCACATTTACTAACCCTAGACATTTTCAGATAACGTAACATAGCTAAATATTCTGCATAAACAGTATTTTG